>JAKFFM010000034.1:0-119231 GCA_036675075.1 Bacteroidota bacterium | reverse complement strand
TGAAACCGGTGCAACAGGTGTTCAAGGTAATACAGGAGCCACAGGTTCAACAGGATCAACCGGAATTCAAGGTTCCACAGGAGCAACAGGTTCACAAGGCAGTACAGGAACTACTGGAGTAACCGGCGCAACCGGTGTTCAAGGTAATACAGGAGCAACTGGTTCAACAGGATCAACCGGAATTCAAGGTTCCACAGGAGCAACAGGTTCACAAGGCAGTACAGGAACTACTGGAGTAACCGGCGCAACAGGTGTTCAAGGTAATACAGGAGCAACTGGTTCAACAGGATCAACCGGAATTCAAGGTTCCACCGGAGCTACAGGTGTTCAAGGTAACACAGGAACTACTGGAGCCACAGGAATTCAGGGAGCTACAGGTTCTACAGGTGAATCAGGTGCCACTGGAGCACAAGGAATTACAGGTGTAACTGGAACAACAGGAGCAACTGGTACAACAGGATCAACTGGAATTCAAGGTTCCACAGGAGCTACAGGTGTTCAAGGTAACACAGGAACTACTGGAGCCACAGGAATTCAGGGAGCTACAGGTTCTACAGGTTCCACCGGAGCAACAGGTTCACAAGGCAGTACAGGAACTACTGGAGTAACCGGCGCAACAGGTGTTCAAGGTAATACAGGAGCAACTGGTTCAACAGGATCAACCGGAATTCAAGGTTCCACAGGAGCTACAGGTGTTCAAGGTAACACAGGAACTACTGGAGCCACAGGAATTCAGGGAGCTACAGGTTCTATAGGTGCCACCGGAGCAACCGGTTCACAAGGCAGTACAGGAACTACTGGAATAACTGGAGTAACGGGTGTTCAGGGTATTACGGGTTCTACAGGTGCGACAGGAGCAACTGGTGCTCAGGGTAACACAGGCGCAACTGGCGCACAAGGAAATACAGGAACTACTGGAGTAACTGGAGCAACCGGTGTTCAGGGTAATACTGGTTCTACGGGTGTAACAGGTGCTACTGGTATTCAAGGCAATACAGGAGCAACCGGCGCAACAGGAATTCAAGGAAACACAGGTATAACGGGCGCAACAGGCTCACAAGGAAATACTGGTGCCACCGGAGCTACTGGCGTACAAGGTAACACAGGGTCAACTGGTGCTACAGGAGTGCAGGGAAATACAGGAGCAACTGGCGCCACCGGCGCGACAGGTGCCACCGGAGCAGATGGTGCTCTAAATGCCTGGTCTCTTACAGGAAACACTGGTACAAACCCGTCAACAAACTTTATTGGTACCACCGACGTTCAGGATTTTGCAATTCGCACTGGTGGGGCAACATCTGCCTTTGAAAGGCTTAGAGTGAAGTCTGATGGTAAAATTGGAATCGGTACGACTACTCCAATGACAATCCTTCATATCGTGAATGATACCATGCCGTATGTTGCTATGCAGTCGAGCGCTACAGATGCTGGTTTTATAACGTTACGGTCGACATTAGGTGGTGCTTTGCAAAACAATACCTCCATGGGTAGCTTCTCATTTGGTGGACATGATGGTGTGGAATATGCTGCTAACGGACCATCAAGTAGCATGGAAGGCGTTTCAACCGAAACCTGGTCGCCTGCAGGTAACGGATCAATGCTCCAGTTCCAGACAACTCAAAATGGCACCATCAGCCATACCCGTAGAATGACAATTACCCATGATGGTAATATGTTGCTAGGTGATATCTTTAATCCGTTCTTCCCAGGTACAGCTTCAAGATTCTTTACAATTTCTGCTACCAATAGTGGAATTCCAGGCGTTGATATGCCTGCCAGCCTGGAAATTCAGGGTGGATCTCCAAATGCAAACGGTGTTCAGTCACGTATCGATTTTATTTCCAGGACTTCAACTGGAACTGATATGAATACGGCAAGAATAGAAGTAACTAATACGGCCAATACGCAACAGGGTAAAATGCTATTCTATACTCGTGGTGCAGGGTCACTAACTGAAAGGATGCGTATAGAAGCTGGAGGCAATGTCGGAATTGGAATTACAAACCCTTCTGAAAGACTTGATGTTAATGGCAATATTAAATACATGGGTGCAGTAATGCCTGGAGGAAATGCCGGACCAACCGGTTACTTCCTGACTTCTGCCGGTGGAGGTGTCAATACATGGACTGACCCTGCAACACTTGTTGGTGGTTCTGCGTGGAGCTTAAATGGTAATGCAGGTACAAACTCATTAACAAATTTCATTGGAACTACAGATATGCAGGACGTTGTGTTGAAAACGAATTCAATCCAGGTTGCGAAATTCTCAACGACACAAAGTGTTTCCATGGGTATATCAAGTATGGCTACTGGCGTAACTTCTTTTGCACTTGGTACAAATGCAATCGCAAATGGTAACAGATCTTTTGCAATTGGTAATAACGTTACAGTGGATCATGTAGGTTCATTTGTTCTTGGTGACTATGCTGGAAACACACCTTCATTTACAAACTCCACACTTTCGGATCAGATGACGATGCGTTTCGGAAATGGGTATAGATTCTATACAAATTCAACCTCGTTAACGCCACCTAATGGGATCTTCTTTAATAATGGAGGCAGGGTTGGAATCGGAACTTCTACAACCACAAGCAAACTTCAGGTTGCAGGTGATGTAGGTCTGAATGACGGAACAATTGCTACCAACGATGCAGTTACCATTTTATTGGTAAACAGAACTGGTGCGGCTTCAGTGAAAGGGCAGATTGTAATCGTTGATGCAGCTAATGATAATTCATTTACAACTACAGCAACTTCCGGACACACTGCTGTTATCGGAGTTGTGTATGAAGCCGGAATTTCTTCAGGGTTACCTTGCCGAGTTGCGGTAGCTGGTGTTGTTGATGTGGTTGCAGATGTAAACACTCTTCGCGGACAGCATGCAATCACAGGAAACACTGCTGGAAGAGCCGGCAGTGTCGCAATTCCAGGAAATGGAGCGAGCATAGGTGTTTGGCTGACGCAAACAACTGGAGGAGCAATAGGAAAAGTGCTGCTCAAATAATGAATGAAATGAACTTTTTAAAGCAAAATAGTAAACGTTTTCTGTTGCGATTGGTATCTTTCGCGATACTGTTATTGCTGACAAACCCATTAGTTTCGCAACAAACAAGAATAATTTCAACCGGGTCCGCAGGAATATATTCGATCACTTATCCAGGTTATTTTTCACTAAAGGCCGGACAGGAATTTACATTCGAAGCAAATCATACCAACACAGGACCGGCTTCTTTAAATGTCAGTGCAACAGGTAACTTATCTATAACCAAACATGGTTCGGTCTCTCTTGCTGCAGGAGATATTGTATCAGGACAAATGGTTAAAGTGATCTATGACGGTACAAAATATCAGATGATCAGCACGCTTGGTTCCAGCGCTTCTTCAACATCATGGTCGTTAAATGGAAATGCCGGAATCAACTCTGCAACAAACTTCCTAGGTACTACAGATGGTGCTGACCTGGTGTTCAAAACAGGCTCCGTTGAACGTATGAGATTAACGAATCCTGGTCAGTTTGGTATAGGAACAGCAAGTCCTCAGGCAACTCTGCATCTTGAGAATGCCAATCCTAGTTTAAGGATGAAGAGTACGCAGTCAAATAGTTTTGCATCTTCAATACTTAGTTTTGGACGTGATGATGGTTTAGGGAATTATGTTGAAACAGGATTTACGGGCCATATGGGTGCGGGTGATTTTCTTACAGTTGGGTCACCATATGCGATTTACTTCACTACGAATTTTTCTGAAAGGATGGTTATTACGAATTCAGGAAACATCGGGATAAACAATTCGTCACCTGCACACGCTCTTGATATTGTTGGAAATCTTCAATTATCTAATGCGTTTATGCCAGGGTCAAATCCTGGAAACGTGGGTGAATTACTTTTTTCCCAGGGGCCGGGAACTGCTCCGATGTGGATGACAGCAGGAACACTGAATGGCGGAACATTGAATTACATCCCTAAATGGTCGTCCACGACTTCGCTTTCTCCTACATCCCTTTTATATGATAATGGAACAGCTGTCGGAGTAAATACAACTACCCCGGGAAGTACATTGTCAGTGAATGGTGGTGTATCTGTCGGATCAACATACGCTAATGTCAATGCTCCAGCCAATGGCTTGTTGGTGGAGGGTAAGGTGGGTGTTGGAACGACTGGTATTGGCAACGATTTGATGACCGTTTATCGGAATAATGGAATTGTGGGTGCAGGTTATTCAAACATCTTTGCCTTTCGGGCTGGAAACTCAGGTATAGCAACAAGCGGTACTAACTGGGGGAATGGTGGCGTTGACGCGGCAATCAAAGGATTGTCCAGCTGGGGTAATAATTATTCAGCTGGTATCGCAGGATATAACTATTTAACTGATTATGATTATACCGCAGCTGTAATTGGAAGTGACCACGGCGCTACGGTTTTCGGTGCTCTTGCATACAGAGGCTTGACATCATCAGAAATATATGCAGGCTATTTTAATGGAAGAGTAAGAACGACTGGCCAGTTTGTTCTTGATGGTCCTTTTATGCCAAATAACAATGCGGGCACCTCAGGACAAGTCCTTACATCATCAGGAGCAGGATCTCCTCCGCAATGGTCTGCTCCCTCAATGCCAACTGCCTCTAACGGTCTGACAATGGTTGGCACCACAGTAAATCTTGGCGGAACGCTTACGCAAAACACCACAGTGAATATGAATGCATATTCTCTGTTTCTGACCGGAAGTAACTCATCCTATTTTGGAATAAAGACTACCACGCCAGCGTCAACCTTACATGTTCATGAAATTTCCGGTGTAAGTCAGTTCAGGATAACTAATAACGTAACCGGGTCAACTGGAGGCGATGGATTTTCTATTTCAAGTGGAGGTTCAAATGCATTGTTCATGATGCAGCATGAAAATGCAGACTTCAGCCTATCAACGAATTCATTTACAAACCTGGTCCTTAAACCGAATGGAAATGTTGGTGTTGCCACTAGCACCGCTATTAATACCTTAACTGTTGGAGGAAGTGCTTCAGTGGGCAACGGATATTTAAGTACAGCAGCACCTGCGAATGGTTTGCTTGTAGAAGGTAACGTAGGTGTAGGTAGTACGAATCCAGGATTTGGAGGATTATATCAGGCACAGGTTACAGGGCTTTCTAAAAGGGTTATATCTGTTTCCACCACGGCAGGTGCTGATGATGCTCCTGCTATTCTTGAATTAAAAGGTTCAGGACTCACTGCAGGAGATGAGATTGGCGTGATTGATTTTACAAATAGAGTAAGTGGGCAGGATTACAACTTTGCGAGAATTGCTGCTGAATGGAGGGGAACGAATGTGACGTATGCCGGACTATCATTTTCAACAAGAAACGGAGCTTCATTAGTTGAACGAATGCTGATCGATGAAACCGGTCTTGTAAACATAAGTGGAAGCATCAATCTTACAGGTGGTTCAACAAGTGAAATTAGAAGGTCAAATTCCGGTACAGCCAACCTGATTCCGATTGCTTATGGCTGTATTTCTTCGACAGGAACAATCTTTTCAGGAACAGGAAACTTCACAGTCACGAAAACAGCTGTAGGGGAATATACAATTACAATAACCGGATTTTCATTTAACTATTCTACATACATAACGAATCTTACTTTGGTGGGTGTTCCGGGATTCGTCACTGGAAACAGTCTTTCTGGCAATCTGATCGTTGAAACGTCTAACGTAAGCGGCACTGCAACCGATCGTACCTTTTACTTTACCGTGTTCAAGCCATGAGTTTAAAGCACCTTCTCCTGTTGGTTTGTTTCTTCTGCGGGAAGGTGATCGCTCAGATCCCTCAGGGAATCAATTACCAGGCTGTTGCAAGAGATGCAAATGGTCTTGAACTAACCAATACCAGCATTGGAGTTCGTGTTACCATTCATTCAACATCAGCTACTGGTCCGATAATATACCAGGAAACGTTCAATTCATCATCGGTTGTTACAAATGAATTCGGACTGTTTACAATCGCCATTGGAACAGGTATTCCCACCGGAAGCACAACATTCAATACGATAAATTGGGGATCATCCGGTTCCCTGTATCTGCAGATAGAAATTGATCCTGATAATTCAGGATACCGCGATATGGGAGCTACTCAGTTGTGGTCTGTACCGTTCGCTTTATATGCTAATTCAGCAGGTGGAACCCAGGGATCGACCGGAGCAACCGGCCTCGACGGCGCAACAGGAGCGACTGGTTCAGTAGGCCCAACAGGTATTGGATCAACTGGCATAACGGGTCCAACAGGAGCTGATGGTATAACAGGTCCAACGGGCTTGACAGGTCCAACAGGTTCAGGAACAACAGGTGCAACCGGATTGATTGGTCCAACAGGCCTCAACGGTGCAACAGGAGCGACTGGTTCAACGGGCCCAACAGGTATTGGATCAACTGGCATAACGGGTCCAACAGGAGCTGATGGTACTACAGGCCCAACTGGCTTGACAGGTCCAACAGGTTCAGGAACAACAGGTGCAACTGGTTTGATTGGTCCAACAGGCCTCAACGGTGCAACAGGAGCGACTGGTTTAACGGGTCCAACAGGAATTGGAACAACAGGTGTAACTGGTCCAACAGGAGCTGATGGTATAACAGGGCCAACGGGCTTGACTGGTCCAACAGGTTCAGGAACAACAGGTGCAACCGGATTAATTGGTCCAACTGGCCCCGATGGTGCAACAGGAGCGACTGGTTCAATGGGCCCAACAGGAATTGGAACAACAGGTGTAACTGGTCCAACTGGAGCTACCGGATCAACAGGAGTAGTGGGTCCTACCGGGGTCGGACTTACAGGATTTACGGGCCCAACTGGCGAAACAGGAACAACAGGGCCGCAAGGAAATACAGGCTTGGCAGGTCTGACCGGCGCAACAGGAGCCACGGGAAATACGGGATTACAAGGTAATACAGGAGTTGCAGGAGCTACCGGTATAACCGGAGCTACAGGAGTCCAGGGTGCGACAGGCACGACCGGTGTAACTGGAAGCACAGGGTTACAGGGAACCATGGGTGTTACAGGAGCCACAGGTCTGAACGGAGCCACTGGAATTCAGGGCGCTACAGGTAGCACAGGATTACAGGGTGTTACGGGAGCTACCGGTGCCACTGGTGTTCAAGGTAGCACAGGAGCTACAGGTCCAACCGGTCCAACTGGTGCCACTGGTTTGTTATTGCCAGCTACAATGACAGGTAACACACCTTATTGGGATGGGTCTGCATGGGTCGTATCAAGCGCTAACTTCTATAACGCCGGAACTGATGTTGGAATTGGAACTTCAGCACCTGCTGCCAGGCTTGATGTAAACGGAAACATTCATTCTTCAGGAAGCAGATTGTTCCTGGGACCAATGGGTGCTGCTAACAATGGCTATACAGGAATATATGAAAGTGGTGGTGACCTGAGACTTTCAGTTTTCAAGTCAGGAGCGCCAGCAACAGGTTTTGGTTCAACAAACACGATTGATGCGGTAAATATCAAGTCTTCTACTGGAAGTGTCTCGATTGGTGTTCCAAACCCTCACCCTTCTTCTATCCTCGATATTAACGCCAATGACAGAGGGTTGCTGATCCCTAGAATGGATTCAGCCCAACGTTTGGCTATTCCGGCTCCGGCGGAAGGATTGCTTGTCTATCAGGTCAATCCTCCTTCAGGCTTTTATTACTTCGATGGTTTTGTCTGGAGAAGATTAAACACTGCCGCAACTGGTGGCGCTGGGTGGAGTCTTACCGGAAATACTGCTACCAGTCCCGGAGCAAATTTCCTTGGTACAACAGACTCCCTGGACCTGGTCGTGAAAACAAATAGTCAGAAAAGAATGACTGTTCACAGCAATGGTGATGTTGTTATAGGATCAAATGGTCCAACCTCCAGATTCACTGTATATGGCAAAGGATCAACAAGCGGAGTTTCTACAATGGAGGTGCTGAATGGCAGTGGTGTGTTGACAATGACCCTGAAGGATGACAATCGTGTAGGTATCGGAGTGTTCAATCCGGGAGCCAGATTCCATCTTGTAAACAATACCAACCAGATAGAGGATGGTTCAATCTTCCACCTTACTTCTGGTGGTGCAACCGGAACAATATCAGGCATCAGGAACGAAGTGAACGGTACAGGTGGTGCCACTTATGTTGGTTCTCATAACATCCTGAACATTGCATCAGCTGATGGAATTGGTGTGATTGGTTCAGTTAACGGATCGAGTACGACAACATTTATCGGTGTTGCAGGTGCAGCTACAAACCCGGGAACATCGATCGGTGTCCAGGCTGAAGCAACCGGTGATGTCAACTCTTTTGGTGTATTTGCCAAAGCGAACAGTACACAGAGCGTTACATCAGCAAAGGGTGTTTCAGCAATTGCATCAGGACCGGGTATCAACATAGGACTCTATGCGGAAGCTACACTCGGAATAAAAAATCTTGCTGCTTATTTCGGGCCTGGTGATATGGTTGTTGAGAACAAGGTGGCGATCGGCACGAACATGAACCCTTTAAATTCGCTTGATGTGTTCAGTCTGTCTGGTAACGTTGCAACATTTACTTCTTCAGATAACTTAGGTGGTGGAATCTCAATAGACAATACAACCGCAGGATTTTCAGGTATTGATTACAAAAGAAACGGTGCCTCACTGGCAAAAGAATACGTTACCACGGCTTCCGAATATCGGGTTGATGTAAATGGTTTCAATGCGCTTTCTGTAAGCTCCGGAGGCCTCACAGGTATTAATGGCTCATTTGACCCTGCGTATAAACTGGTTACTTATAACCTCCCGGGAAATCCTGCAATTGCTCTTGATAATGGCATCAGGATCGGTGACGTTAGCGGTGGATCATTTGGAAATTATTTCTATACTGATTTTGAATCAACTCCTCGTTTTATTTTCATGGGAGCAAAAACAGGATTTGGAACGTCTGCTCCTTCAGCCTACCTGCATATTGTCAGCTCCGGAAACACAACTGCTTCATACGGATTAAGATCTGAAAACTCTTCTGGAGCAGTGAATATGGCGGTGAGGGATGATGGTTTTGTTGGAATAGGAACAAGTGCCCTGACTCCATCAAGTACACTTGATGTTTCAGGAACTGTGGGGATTTCAGGAATGTTCACGGCCACCGCTGCCGGAAACTATACGCTTGGACCTAATCAATCCATGATCTTCGTTGCAGCTTCAAATGCAACAATCTATCTTCCTGCGGCACCAACAAGTAAAGGCAGAATCTATATTATTAAAGAACAAGTTGCTAACTTGAATACGTCCATTCAATCGCTTGGTGGTTCCATTGATGGTCTCGCAACGTATGGCATGGGTGCAACGGGCGTACGACAAAGCGCTGCATTCATATCTGACGGCACGAACTGGTATGTGTTATGGGTAATGTAAGAAAATGAAGATGTTTAAAGTCAAAGGATTATGCGCTGTGATTTTGCTGCTTTTTGCAGTGACAGGCAATGTCTTTGGCCAATATAAGCTTAGTCACCAGGTGATCGGGTCAACCGGCAACTACAGTAAAGATGCTTCTGGAAACAGCTTGTCTTCTACCGTGGGCGAAGTTGCGATCACAACCATACGGGATGGAAGTGGCAATCTTATTCTTACCCAGGGATTCCAGCAGCCATCAGCCGCCGCGCTCCAGGTCTCTGTTGAATCATTCAAAACAACATGCAGCATCTCTAAGGATGGGTATGCTGTCGTAAACGCGATGGGTGGAAAATCACCATATACTTATTCATGGGCGCCGCTGGGTGGAACAGATGATACTGCGCGTTTCCTTGCCCCGGGAATTTATACCGTGAGAGTAACTGCTTCTAACGGACTCTACACTGTAGATACGGTTACTGTCACAGCGAATGAAGAAATCGATTGTAAGCTCGTGATCTATACAGGTATCAGTCCTGACGGAGATGGAATAAATGACTCATGGATCATCGATGGCATTTCACTCTTCCCTGAGAACTTTGTCGCATTGTTCAACAGATGGGGTGACCAGGTATGGTCTGCTAAAAATTATGATAACAATGACCGTGTCTGGACCGGTACAAACCAGAATGGTGTGAAGCTGACGGATGGAACCTATTTTTACATAGTTGAAACATCTGCTGAAAAATATAAAGGCTGGGTTGAAATAACGAGATGATGAAGAGGATCCTGATATTATTTATTCTTCTGATGGCTGGCATGTCAACCTATGCACAGCAGGATCCGCTATTCACCCAGTACATGTTCAACCCTGTGATGGTCAATCCGGGCTATACAGGATCAAGAGAAGTGATCAGCTCGGTGCTTTTATACAGGCATCAATGGGTTGGTTTTGATGGTGCTCCGAAAACGCAGACCTTCTCAACGCACATGCCGCTCAAGCGGCAGAAGATCGCGGTGGGCCTTCAGCTTATGCATGATGAGATCGGCCCTAAAAACACCATGGGTTACTTCCTTACATATGCCTACAGATTCCGTCTGCAGCGTGGCAAGCTTTCCCTTGGTTTGAGGGCCGGAGCTTATGATTACAGGTATAACTGGGATCTTATTGATTACCGCGACAATACAGATCGTTATAACAATCAGGGTACAACAAGGGATTTCGTTCCGAATTTCGACTTTGGAGCATATTACTATACAAAGAAAGAGTATGCCGGTCTTGCCTTTAGCCATATTGGAAATCCAAGAGGTTTTGTTTCAAGAGATTCGTCTTACATCACAAAGCTTTTCATGCACTTTACATTCACCGCTGGAAAAGCATTCGTGATCAATGATGATGTTACATTCAGGCCATCAGTGATCGTCCGTAATTCAGGATTTTCCAAGGCAGATGCTGACCTCAACCTGAGCTTCCTGTTTAACAACACGTTCTGGCTGGGAGTTGCTGCAAGATCAAACTTTGGCGCAATGGTGCTGGTGGAATACAACATCACATCCAACCTTAGGGCCGGATATTCCTATGATATGAATTTTAATAAGTTGAGAAGCAGAAATAGCGGGTCACATGAGATCTTTATCGGTTATGATATCGATATAAGACATAACCGGATCCTTTCGCCTCGTTATTTTTAAACGTTAGTTGGTCGTGTTCAAGAAAAGTTTCGTTTCATTCCTGTTAATTGCTGCCTGTATCTTCCTTGCATTCCCGCAGGCTGTTGCACAAATGGGACGAGCTGACAAATACTACGAATCTTTTCAATACACCCGTGCAATTCCACTCTACCTTAAAAAAGCCAGGAAAGGAAACGTTGAGGCTATGTCGAAGCTAGCTGACTGTCTTCGTCAGACACGCAACTACATTATGGCTGAAACATGGTACCGGAAAGCGATCCAGGCGGGTGCTTCAGACAAAAACATCAACTATCATTTCGGCGAAGTATTAAAAAACAATGGCCGCCTCGATGAAGCTAAGGAACAATTCCAGCTTTATCTGGCAGATAACCCCGGCGACAGGAAAGCACAGAACCTGCTTCAGTCATGTGATGTGATCAAAGAATGGAACCAGAAGCCTCCGCTATACACAGTCGACAATCTTAAGGCCCTTAACACACCGTTTTCCGAATTCTCAACGGTTGAATTTAAAGCAGGTCTTGTGTTTGTTTCTGACCGTGGCCGTGATCTTCTGGAAGATAACACCTATGGCTGGACAAAACGTCCATTCTATTCAGTGTACTATACCGAAAAAAAGGCAGGTAATGAAAATGAATACCAAACGCCTGTAAACTTCTCAAGAAGGATCAATACAGATTATCATAACGGCCCTGTGTCATTTAATAAGGATCAGAACTTTGTGGCGTTTACCCGCGTTGATCTTGATGAAGACACTGTAGAAGGCAAAGACATCAATAGACCGAAGCTTTATTTTGCCTATATCAAAGACAAGGTTACGCAGATTGAAAGATTCCCTTACAACAGCCAGAAGTATTCAACAGCACATGGCTCACTCACTCAGGATGGATCGACCCTCTATTTCGCTTCGGATATGCCGGGCGGATATGGTGGTATGGACATTTACATGTGTAAAAAGAATGGAGATGTATGGGATAAGCCTGTCAACCTGGGTCCGGAGATCAACACGAATGGCACCGAGGTGTTTCCTTTTGTAGATGTGAACGGATCACTGTACTTCTCTTCTGATGGTCTTATCGGATACGGTGGACTCGATGTATTCCTCGCTGAAAGGATCAATAATGTACTGACTGCACCTGTCAATCTTTATGCACCTGTCAATTCACCTTACGATGATTTTGGGATATACTTTTCCAAACCAGGGAGAGAAGGCTATGTAACCAGTAACCGGCCAGGTGGAATTGGAGACGATGACATGTACAGCATCAGTTCAACGATGCCTCCTGTTACGCAGATCAGCGGTACCATTATGGCAAATGAGCTGGATGCCGCAAGTGAAATGCCGGTGAAGCTCCTGAATTCGAAAGGTGAAGTGGTAGCGTCCGGAACAACGGATGAAAAAGGTGAGTTCAAGTTCACAAACCTGAATCCTGATGAAAACTATCTTGTTGTTATTGATGAAGAAGCCATCACATTAAAAACCAAAGACAAAGGAGAGCATATGTATGGCAGCATCCGGTACAACGAGGATCTTCCTGCTTCCCGTGCACGGCTGGTTATTATGAATAATGAACGTGTTGTTGTTCGTGAACTGACAGCAAATGAAAAGGGCTTCTTTAAGTTTTCAAAGCTTCAGGCAGACATGACGGTGCTTTCATCACTAGAAGAGATGAATGACGATGCATTATCAAAACTTAAAATAAACGCGATCTCAGGAACATTCATGAAAAATGAAAGTGAGGCCGCTGCAAACATTCCCGTTAAGCTTGTGAATGAACAAGGTGAAGTCGTACAGGAAGGTTATACCGACAGCAAAGGAAACTTCAAGTTTGATAAGCTCCCTGCGGATGCGAATTACATGGTAACGATCGATGTGGAAGACGGGGGTCCGGATGTGTTCGGACGTTTGAAATTTAACAATGACCTGCCTGGCGCAAAAGCAAAGATCGTGGTGTTAGACAAGGCAAATCAACCAGTGCGTGAACTGGTGGCTGACAACAGGGGATTCTTCAACTATAAGAACCTTCCTGTGGATGAACGTTACCTTGAACTTGTTGAAGAATCTGAAACCAGGCTTGCCAACCTGAAAGTGACCAACATTTCGGGAAAGCTTATGAAGAGCGAAACTGAAGCTGCTGCAAACATAAATGTGAAGCTTGTGGATGAAAAAGGCAATGTTGTGGGCACAGGAACAACGGATGAAAAAGGAGAATTTCAGTTTGAAAAGCTCAACCCGGATGTGAACTACATTGTAATGCTAGATGAAAAGGATGCAGGCCTGAGCAGTGACGGGCTTTCCAAATTCTATGGAAGGCTTCGCTATAATGACAATGAACCAGGATCAAAAGCGAAGCTGGCTGTTGTCAATGAAAAGAATGAAGTTGTGAAGGAGCTTGTGGCTGACAAAAAAGGATTCTTCAATTTTGAAAATCTTCCAAGTGATGAAAAGTACCTCGGTCTCGTTTTTGAAGATGATCCGGATCTGAACCTTGCAAATACCATCTCCATCGTTGGTAAGATCATGTCTGGTGTCGATATGCAGGTTCCTGTGAGAATGGTAAAAGTGACACTGAAAACCAAAGATGGTGTTTGGGTAAGAGATGTAAGGACCGACAACCAGGGATTCTTCAGGTTCGCGAATCTGAAATCAGACAAGGATTACATTGTTTACATTGATGAAAATGATCCTCAGCTTAAAAAGTTTCCAAAGCATCTTGTCATGGGTAAAATGCTGAAGAGCGGATTGCTTGATGATCCTGCTCCTACACGATTTATTGCAGTGGGTGGTAAGTCCGGTATTGTGCTGAAGGAATCGACCACAGGCGAAGATGGTTATTTCGCATTTGAAATTCTGAACAGTGATGCAGTTGAGCTCGCAGGAATGGAAGTTTCAAATGACAGGCTGAATGTCAAAGAATTGAATGTGGATGAGGTGATCTATTTCGATTATGCAAAGCATACATTGACGGATGAAGCGAAGAAGAGCATCGACAGGCTTGCTGAAGGATTGAAGTCAAGACCATACACCACTGTCTATTTCGATGGACATGCAGACAGCAGATCAAGCTATGGTCATAATATGATCCTGTCTGAAAAGAGGGCGAGATCTGCAGCAGAATACGCAGCATCAAAGGGAATCCCACGCAGCAAGATCAAAGTGCAGCGCTACGGTGAGACAAAGTTGACGAACAAGTGTAAAGACGAGGTTCAATGTACCGACCCTGAACATCAAAAGAACAGAAGGGTGGAAATTCGTGTAGGCTCATCAATAAAACCTGTCGTCGCAAATAAATTCTGACCGGGCACCTATTATAAGTTTTCCAGGGCAGTGGTATCCTTAAGTTTCTATCAGTTTGAATTAGGCCACTGACGTATTAAAACGGGTTGATAAGGTAATGTCGATACAAAGCCCGAACTTTGCCGAAAGGATAAGCTAAATCAATGAGAAAGAAAAGATTCACACAGGCGAAATATCGCAGGGATGAGATTGACGGGATTGTGGATGCTGTGTCAGCAGTAATGGAAAAAGGTGTTTACCTGGACAAAGCGCTGCAACGTGTGATGAAAACAAATCCAGGCTGGAACGATTACTCGCGTTCCTTCGTGGCAGATACTGTAAGCGATATCATTCGTTACTTCCGGTTATACTCTACAGTTACCGGTGAAGAAAAGATCACAAGACTCAATGTCTTTGCATTTATAGCTTCCTCGCTCATCAGGCAGGAAAGGGTCATCCCGTTTATTGCACCGTTCAAAAAGATCGATAAGGACAAACTGGGCACGGCTTTTAGAAGGATCAGAGATCGAAGGATCCTTGATTCTTATCCTGACTGGCTGTATAACCTTGGAGCAAAAGAGCTTGGAAAAAAATGGACCACTCTTGCCCAGGCATTGAACGAGCAGCCCAGACTTGCACTGCGGGCGAACCTGATAAAAAACAATCCGGAGTCTTTACTTGCGATGCTTGCTGAAGAAAAAATAGAAGCCAACATCCTGCATCGTTTTGCGGATGCTGTTGAGCTGAGCTATAACAGGAATGTTTTCAGACTGAAAGGGTTTAAGGAAGGGATGTTTGAAGTGCAGGATCCTGCTTCCCAGATGGTGTCTGTTTTTCTTGATGTAAGACCGGGAATGAGAGTGGTTGATGCATGTGCAGGCACAGGAGGCAAAACGTTGCATATCGCCTCGCTAATGCATAATAAAGGAAAGATCATTGCGCTCGATACGATCGATGGTAAGCTGGATGATCTGAGAAAACGTGCTTCACGTGCAGGCGCACAGATCATCGAAACAAGGCATATTGATTCTCAGAAAGTCATTAAAAGGCTTTATGAAACAGCAGACAGGCTCCTTCTTGATGTGCCTTGCAGCGGCAGCGGAGTGTTCAGAAGAAACCCTGATGCCAAGTGGACCCTTAAGCCTGAAGAGATCACTGCTTTGCATCAGCTTCAGAAGGAGATCCTTCAGAATTATGCGCCAATAGTGAAAAAAGGTGGTCGTATCGTTTACTCGACATGCAGCGCGTTCCCTTCAGAGAGCGAACAGCAGGTGGATAACTTTCTTGCCGCAAACAAGGAATTCAGCATGATCAGGGATCATCGTTTCTGGACGGATAAAGAAGAGACTGATACATTCTATATCGCCATCCTGGAAAGGAAAGCTTAAGCCTGTCCATACTTTTCCAGAAGATCGAACACCGTCTCGACTGTGTCGGCTTCCGAAGCTGGCTTGTCTGTTCTCCATCGTAAAATTCGTGGAAAGCGCACTGCGATTCCTGATTTGTGTCTTTTCGATCTGGCTATTCCTTCGAACCCTAATTCAAAAACAAGCTCGGGGCGCACCACTCTTACAGGACCGAATTTCTCGAGTGTGTTTGCCCTGATGAATTTATCCACCTGCCCGATCTCTTCATCCGTTAATCCGGAATACGCTTTGGCGACCGGAACGAGCTCACTTCCTTTCCAGATGCCAAATGTATAATCGGTGTAAAGACTAGCTCTTCTTCCACTGCCAGGCTGCGCATAAATCAGCACAGCGTCTATGGTTAACGGATCGATCTTCCATTTCCACCATTCACCTCGCTTTCTTCCGGTTCCGTAGGTGCCCGATAGCTTTTTCAGCATCAACCCTTCACTTGAAAATTCTCTTGATTGAAGTCTTTTATTGCGAAGATCTTCAAGTGATGAAAACTCCACCACTGGTGCAAAGTGGATCGTCTGAGATGCAGTTCTGTCAATGATGTCTTTCAGCAGCTTCTTTCTACGGATGTATGGAAGTTCCCTGATATCTTCACCGTTCAGCTCCAGCACATCATAAGAGTAAAATACAACCGGGACATCTTCAAGCAGTGCCTTTGATTGCTTCTTCCTTCCCAGCCTTCTCTGAAGTGAAGAGAAGGACATCACCCTGTCATCTTTATATGGAAGAATCTCACCATCAAGCACCATGCTTCCCTCAATTGATTTTGCAGCTGCAATGATCTCGGGGAACTGCTCACTCACATCTTCTTCCCCTCTGCTCCATAGATAGGCGTTGCCATTCCTTATAATGAGCTGACCACGTATTCCATCCCACTTCCATTCCGCTGACCATTCAGAAAGTTCTCCAAGCTCTGATGGATCATCTAATGCATGAGCAAGGAAAAATGGATACGGCTTGCTTTCAGATGCGGCATGCTCTTCACTGATCAGCTCTTCCCAGCTTATTGACAAAGGATCCCAGTTGCCTGAGAGCCGGTGGCTGAGCTGATCTGTATCAATCGATGTGACCTTTGATAATGCTTTGACCATGATCTTCGATGATACACCGATCCGGAAGCTCCCCGTTATGATCTTGATGAAAATGAATCGTTCGTAATAGCTTAACTCAATCAGGGATTCTTTCAGGAGCTTTTCCTTTTCATGGTTGTCTTTCGATGATAAAGAAATAATAAAGCGTATCCATTCATCCAGCGATCTTTCGGAAGTGGAATCTGGCATTGGCAATAGCAGGGTGATGGCTTCTGAAAGATCGCCCGTGGCATGATAACATTCGCTGAAGAGCCATGGCGGAATTCCTGCCAGCTCTGTTGCCCACTGTGATAGCAAGGATACATTCACTGATCTCCTTGGCCTTCGTCCACTGAACAAAGCAATGGCCCATACTTTATCCTGAGGTGGAGCTGAAGAGAAAAACTCTTCCAATGCAAGTAGCTTGTCGTTTGTCTTGTTCGTGGAATCAAGTGTTTCAATAAGTTTTGCGAACGCTTTCATCTTATTCTGATTGTATGAGCTCTTCGCCGTAAGCTGTTTTCACTTCTTCCGCATCATATCCCAGTTCTTTTAAATAGGCTGCAAACTGACTGGTGTAACCATGTGTAACGAAGATCTTATGTGCCCCTGTTTCTTTAATTGTTGTAAGAAGTGAATTCCAGTCGGCATGGTCACTTAATACAAATCCTTTATCAACACTTTTTCTTCTTCTGATGCCTCGTAAGGCCATCCATCCGGAAGCATCAGCGGTTCTGTAAGGATTGAACTTTCTCATCCATGTTGCACCTGCTGCTGATGGAGGAAGTATGATGATGCATGTTGAATACTTCCTGTTGGGATCATACCGTGTGACCGGTTTCAGATCATAGCCACAGGAGATCAGTGTCTGGTGAATGTTATAGATCGCTCCGTGAACAACCACTTCACCAAGACTTCTGTCTATGAATTCACTGATGCGCTGTGCCTTGCCTAATGAATAACCGAACAGCACCGAATTAAGACCAGCGTTGATGTTCGAGGCACACCACTGGTTCATGTTCTCTCTGATAGTTTCCGGATCGGTCCAGTTATATATCGGCAGCCCGAACGTCGATTCAGTGATAAACACATCGCACTTTACTGGCTCGAATGATCTGGCGACAGGATCTCGTTCAAGCTTGTAATCGCCCGATGCAACCCACACTTCTCCTTTGTGTTCAACCCTGATCTGCGAGGATCCTGCAACATGTCCTGCAGGATGAAAGGATACTTTGATCCCCTGAATGTTTACTGGTTCATTATATCGGATGCCCTGAAGATTGGTTTCTCCCAGGCGTGTTTTTATCAGTGCGCAGGTATCGTGGTGTGCAAGGTAATGCTGTGATCCGCTCCGTGCATGATCTCCATGCGCATGTGTAATAAGTGCCTTCTCAACAGGCTTCCACGGATCGATATAGAAGTTGCCTTTAGGACAAAAGATTCCACGGGGGGTAAATTGAAGCAGAGGTTCACGCACCTTGCCTCAGGCTCAAAAACAACGCCGTGTTAGACTAAATGAATCTCAGATCTTAAAGCCCAGAACGCAGACATCATCTACCTGCTCTGCTGTGCCTCGCCAGCTTTCGAATACCTGCTCGATCTCTTTCCCCTGCTCTTCCATGGTTTTTACGGATGATGATTCAATCATGGTGCGAAGTTGCCTGTACTTGAACTTCTTTCCATCAGGGCCTCCAAACTGATCAGCAAAGCCATCAGTGAAAAGATAAAGCTGATCGCCTTTAACGAGTTGTATTTGCTGCGATGAAAAGATGTTCAGGTCGTCGCCGATGAATGCGCCAACTGGAAATTTGTTTCCTTTCAAAGCCACGAACCTGTTTTCATGCAGTATCCATAAAGGATTGAACGCGCCCGCATATTCGAGCATCAGGGTTTTCTTGTCAATAGAGATCAGACAAATGTCCATGCCGTCCTTCACTGATGACTCTTCAATGTTCTGATGCAGGATCTTATAAAGCCATTTGTTCATATGGTTCAGAATGATAGCCGGCTTATCCATTCCATAAACGTTGACCGCCTGGTTAAGAAGATTGTATCCAACCACACTCATGAATGCTCCCGGTACACCATGTCCTGTGCAGTCTGCCACAGCGATCAGGATCTTTTTCCCCCATTCTTCAATCCAGTAAAAGTCTCCGCTGACAATGTCTTTGGGCTTGTAAAAAATGAAAGAGTCAGGGATGACTTTCTTGATCTGGGCTTCAGGAGGTAGTAAGGCAAGCTGGATTCTTTTCGCGTAGGTGATGCTGTCGGTGATCTCTTTGTTCTTTCTTCCGATCAGCTTGTTCTGCGTTTCAAGCCTGCTGTAGATCTTTGTCTTCAGCTTATACCTGTTCCACAGGATCATCAGTAATGCCGCTATCAGCAGGATAAGGATCCCTGCAAGCACAAGCCCGATGATAAATGATTTTCGGATGACCCGCTGCTTCTCCAGTTCTGTCTGCGCGATCTTGTGATTGTTATTTAGCAGCAGGATCTCCCGTTCTTTGTCTTTCGCGTTGAACTTTTCCTGCATCAGTGTAATTTGTTCCTGCTTCGCGATGTTCAGTATGCTGTCTTTTTCTGCTGTATATAACTTGTAATAATCCAGGCCTTTTTGAAAGTCACCTTTCTTCTCATAAGCCTGGGAAAGACCGTAATAGCATAGTTTCAGCTCTTCATGAAAGTCAAGCTTCTTCGCCAGCTCAATGGCCTGCTCGTATTCACGGATGACTTTGTCAAGATCTCCTGTTTTCTCGAAGATGGATGCAAGGTTGATATGACTGTGTGAAAGCCCTCGCTGGTCTCCGAACATTTCCTGAAGTATGCGGGCCTTTTCATGATAGATCCTGGCTTCATTAAGCAAGGCTTCATCATTAGTTAAGATGCTGCGTTCATAGGCGATGTTTCCAAGGTTATTGAAGGTGCCTGCCAGTCCAAGCTGATAACGGGCCTCGGAAGTGTTTTCAGCAACCAGCTTTTCCTGGATCTCTTTTGCTTTCTCCTGGTATTCACTGGCAATACTCAATAATGAATCAGCCATTTTACGCTTGCCTGAGCTGTTGGCTTCACTGCCCAGGTGCTGGTAAATGTTCCCGACATTACCATATGACGATGCAAGTCCATTCAGGTCATTCCTGCTTTTTTTAATCGCGATGGATTTTTCATGGAACCGTAAAGACTCATCATAGTTCCTTTGCTCGAAATGAATAAGCGCAATGTTGTTATATCCTTTGGCAAGGTTTGATGAGTCCTTTAAGTCAGCCCTGATCTTCACTGAAAGCAGGTAATACCTGAGGCCTTCCGGATAGCGTGCAGTGAGGTAGTAGATCGTGGCGAGCGTGTGCATGGAACGTGCTTCCAGTCGTGCATGCTTCAGGTTGCGTGAAAGGCGAATGGCTTCATGAGCAAGCTTTTCAGATCGGTCGATATCTGTATTCTTATACTCGAGACTAAGCGTGTTGAGCAGGTCGATCCGTACAGTGTCGTGAATCTGTCCTTTCAGCAAGAGCTCAAGGCTGTCCCTGGTTTCCATTGCCGGTAAGGAAACGGATATTAGTATGAAAAGATAAAAGAGAAGTTCCTTAAGTCTCACGGGATGATGCGTTTACTAAAATAGCATACCGCCCCGGTTCCTGCAATCTTAATTGAATGTAAAACAACTCCCTGGTGAAACCAGAGGTATAATAATTGAATAACTCGTTATATGATTGAAGAGTTAACGGGCATCACGGCGGGAGTTCTCACTTCAGTTGCCACCCTGCCCCAGATCATTAAAACATACAGAACCAGGAACGTTGAAGATATTTCACTGTTCATGTTCACGGTGTTGCTGCTTGGCCTGCTGCTTTGGGTTGCTTATGGGATCATCAATGATGATAAGCCCATCATCTTTACAAACATCGTAGCCTGCGTACTGAATTCAATTATGATCTACTTCAAAGTAAGATACAGGTAGACGACAAGCATGTGTAATGCAAATCTCAGCTCATCAGGCTGTAAACAGAGAAGCCTCCCAGAAGCAGTATAAGCAGGATCGCGATGATGGGAATGACAGGAATGTTTTTAATGCTCCATGGAATTTTAAATGGCCGATCGACGGATGGATTGCTTACTCTGTAATAAATGACCGATAGGTTGACCATTAGAAAGGTAACGAGTACAAAGATGTTGGCAATGGATGCCAGGGTCTTTATGTTTCCGATAAGTGAAAGTGATCCTGCAATGAGTGCAATGAGTATCAAAGCCGTGACGGGTGTTCGTGTTCTGCCTGAAACTTTTGATAGAAAGCCAATCTCTTTTTCTTTGGCCATTCCGTAAGTGATCCGTGAAGCTCCGAGCATGTTTGAAAGTAAGGAGTTGGATGTAGAGAATAATGCGATCGCTGTGATGATCAATGCACCTTTCTTACCGAATTCTGATTCAACGATCATAGCGAGTGGACTGCTGGATCCCCCAAGCTGATCGGCAGGGATTGCACTCACTGATGCAACAACCACAATGAGGTAAATGACGATCACAAGGGATATGGATAGGAACAAGGCTCGAGGTATATTGATCTCCGGTTTCCTGGTTTCTTCTGCAAGCTTGACGGTGTCTTCAAATCCTGTAAATGCAAAGAAGCTTAGTGCGGCTCCGGAGATGATCGCTTTTACGCCATTCTCAGGAACTTCCAGGTAGTCGATGCTTCCGATCTTGTCCCAGCTCCCCCATACAACCATTCCCAATCCCAGGATTTCAATGAGCGTGAAGATGATGTTCGTTGTCGAGGAATGTCGTATCCCAGATATGTTTATTATCAGAAGTGCCGTTATGATCCCAAGTGCAAGCAGCCTGGAATTGATATCCAGCAGTTGTCCTGCATATCCTGCAAAGGCGACAGAAATGGTTGCAACCCCAAGGATGCCGCACATTGCAACAGCCACACCAACGGAATATCCGGCCTTAGGACTTATCGTCTCTTTCACATAGGTGAATTCACCTCCTGCTTTTGGCATCATCGCGCAGAGCTCTGCATAGGCAAAGCAGGTAAGTAGGGCGGTGACCGATGAGAGCAGGAACGATGCCCAGATCATGTTGCCCGACTGCCCTGCAACTTCTCCGACGATCGTATAGATCCCTGCTCCAAGGATAACACCCACCGCGAAAAATGATGCTTCAGGCAAGCCAAGCGTTCTTTTAAGTTCCGCCATCGTTAAGATATTTTATATGCGATCATAGTTCGTTAAGTTTCTTCAAAGCTTTTTCCATATTCATGCCTTTGCCAAGTACACCTTTAAAAAGATCCCCCGTGTCTTTTAACCTGCTTACAGCGTTGTGAATAGTAAAGTCATGCATAGACAATCCCTTCTTTACTTCATCCCAATGCAAGGGCATGGATACTGTTGGTGATTTCTTCGGCCTCAGTGAGTATGGTGCTGCAACGGTTGCCTGTGGCCTGTTCTGAAGAAAGTCAAGGTATAGCTTTCCTTTACGTTTCGATGTCAGACGCTCGATGCTTGTAAAATCAGGGATCTCTTTGTGAACCACTTTAACGAGCGCCCTGCCGAACTCTTTGGATTCTTCATAGGTGTACTTTGCTCCTAAAGGAATGTAGATGTGCATTCCTGTTGATCCTGATGTTTTACAAAAGGATGATGCACCGATCTCATCAAGAATTTGATGTGTTACCCGTGCTGCAGTGATCACTTGCTTAAAGCTGTTGGTGTCAGGATCCAGGTCGATGATGCACCAGTCGGGATGATCAGGAGTTTCTTTCCTGCTGCTCCACGGGTTGATCTCGATACATCCAAGATTTGCGACATATAACAGGCTTGCTTCATCGGTACAGATCAGGAATTCCTTATCGCGTTTATCTGTCTCGCTGTAGTAATCGTAAGTGTCAATCCACTCAGGCACTTTGCCTTTTACATTTTTCTGGTAAAAGCTTTTGCCATTCACTCCATTAGGGAACCTGTTCAACGTTTGTGGCCGGTCTTTGAGGTATGGCAGAATGAATGGCGCTACCTGGTAGTAATAGTTGATCATGTCGCGCTTGGTGATCTCATCATCCGGCCAGAAAACTTTACTGAGGTTTGTAAACTTCAGCATGTGATCATTCACCTCGCGGGTCTGTGTCTCATCTTTCGGATTCAGCAACGATCTTCGTTCACGCTTTGCAGGCTTTTGGGGTAGCAGCCTGCTTTGATTTGTTTCCTTAACAATGCGATGTATAGGTGTCACAAGTTCTCGCTTTACTTCTTTAGCTGATTTGTCTTCTCTCAGGCCTTTGAAAGATGGATGCCTGAATGCGCCGTCAGGTGAAACAGTCATGTAGGTGATCTCGGCAACAAGCTCGGGCTTCACCCACGTGACTTCTGCTTTCGGAGGATCAGGCCTGAACCTCGATGGCTTGTTGAAATCAGGCTCAATGCTGAAAGGACACTTTTTTGTCTGCAGCGGCTTGAGCTTTTCCATGATCTCATCCTGCAGCTTATTTGTAAATCCTGTTCCTACAGGGGCGATAGGCATAAGCTCACCATGCTCATAAATTCCCAGCAGGAGCGCGCTGAACTTCTTCGGACTGTTTTCATTTCGGGTATATCCGGCAATCACAGCTTCCTGTGTTTTGACGGTTTTGATCTTCAGCCATTCTTTCGAACGCAATCCTGGAGTGTATTTGCTGTCAGCTTTCTTTGCAATAATGCCTTCAAGCTGCATCTCATCTGCAATCCGAAACATGTCTTCTCCGCTGTCTTCAAAGCTTTCACTCATCCGCAAGATAGGATCGTCAACAGGAATGATCCCCGACAAAGTTTTTTTTCTGAAGCTCAGTGGCTCATTCATCAGTGATCTCCCATCAAGCCAGAGCAGGTCAAAAATGAAATAGGCAAGGTCGCCATCAGCTTCACTTCTCCAGGTCTGCAGTCGCTCAAAATCAGGATAGCCTTTGTCATTCAATGCGACAATCTCTCCATCCACAACTGCATTCACTTCCCATTGGCTGAGTGCTTCATGTACCGGATAGAATTTTTCATCAAAGACTTTGTTGTTCCTTGATCGTATCTGCGCTTTGCCATGTTGCACATACGATAAAGCTCTGAAGCCATCCCACTTGATTTCATAATACCAGCCTGGCTCGTGAAAAGGCTTGTTTACAAGTGTCGCAAGCATAGGCTGAATGTTTAATGGAATTATGGATGTTGACTTATACTTACCAGTGTCCGGAATTTTGCGTGTCTGCATAGGTGCATATACCACAAATTCGTTCCAATAATTAGGAGGATTCTAAATGTGGTCATTGAATGATGTTTTGGTATGAAATTTCCATCATAGGGCTCAAAAAAAAATTGAATGAAAAAAGATCTATCAGGAAAAAAAGTGGCGATCCTTATCGCGGATGGCTTCGAACAGGTTGAAATGACAGAGCCTCGTGAAGCACTTGAAAATGCAGGTGCTCAAACAGAGATCATCTCAATTAAAGATGGTGAAGTGAAAGGATGGAATCACACAGAATGGGGTGATGTCTTTCCGGTTAATCACGTAGTGGGTTCAGTAAATGCGGATGACTATGATGCTTTGTTGCTCCCTGGCGGTGTGATGAATCCCGACAAGCTGAGGAAGGATAAAAAAGCTGTTTCGTTTGTGAAGGACTTTTTTGAATCAGGAAAGCCCATTGCCTCAATCTGTCATGGTCCATGGGTACTGGTTGAAGCTGATATTGTGCAGGGACTGAACATGACGTCCTATGAGTCAATAAAAACAGATGTGGTCAACGCAGGTGGAAAATGGGTTGATAAGGAAGTCGTTACAGACCAGGGAATTGTTACGAGCCGGAAGCCGGATGATATCCCGGCCTTTAATAAAAAGATGATCGAGGAGTTTGCAGAAGGTACGCACAGGCAAAGAATGGCATCCTGATCTATCAAATAACTATTCAAAAGGACGTTCAATTGGACGTCCTTTTTTATTTAGCATATGATAGCTGGAATCAGTAATTCTCAAACAGATCAATTTCTTACTTTTAGCGCTTAATTTTTAAGTATGAAAATTTTCAGGATCATTCTCATTTCCATTCTTGTAGTGGCGGTCATTGCAGGTGCAGGTTTGCTTTACATCAAGAAAGCACTGCCTGATATCGATCTTCCTGAAAACGTAAAAATTGAAGGCACACCCGAACAATTAGAAAGAGGAAAATACCTTGCAACACACGTGGCGGTTTGCATCGATTGTCATTCAACCAGGGATTGGTCAAAATTCTCTGGCCCCATTGTAGAAGGCACGGAAGGCAGAGGTGGTGAACGTTTCGGACGTGAGTTTGGTTTTCCTGGAGAATTCTTTTCGAAGAACATCACGCCTGCAGGTATAGGTGAATGGACAGATGCAGAAGTGATGAGAGCGGTCACCTCAGGTGTGGATAAAAATGGCAAGGCATTGTTTCCTGTTATGCCATACCTGCATTATGGAAAAATGGACCCGGAGGATGTAAAGGCGATCATAGCTTATATCAGGACATTGAAGCCATTACGATCAAGCATACCAGAATCGGAAGCTGATTTTCCAATGAGTTTTATTCTGAATACCATTCCTCAGGAACCTGAATTTGTGAAACGTCCGACAGATCCGATCCTCTATGGTGAGTACCTTACGAATATGGCTTCCTGCATTGATTGCCACACACCAATGGAAAAAGGCAAACTGGTTGAAGGCAGGGAGTTCGCAGGCGGACATGATTTTCCTTTGCCTGGCTTCGGTATCGTTCGTTCTTCAAACCTTACTCCTGATGAAGAAACCGGGATAGGTTCCTGGTCTAAAGAAGCATTCATAAAAAGATTCAGATACTATTCTGATTCCGTTTACATTCCTGTGGCAGTGAACAAGAACAGCATGAATTCGATCATGCCATGGACAATGTATGCAGGCATGACGGATGATGATCTCGGTGCCATCTATGATTACCTGAAAACATTGAAGCCGGTTAAAAGCGAAGTTGAAAAGTTCACTCCTGAGCAGAAAAGAAAACGCAAGGAAGATGCGGAAATGGAAGGGGAAGGCAACGCATCAGAAGAAGGCAGTGAAAGCCACTAACTGGTTACTAAGCTGTTCAAGGCACCTGATCCTGCAAGGACTGCTGCTGTTTCTTTTCAGCAATACAAATGCGCAGCCTGCCATAGTGATCCATGGCGGTGCAGGAACAATCTCAAGGAAATCGTTGACTCCGGAACTGGATCGCATCTATCGTGCAACACTGGATAGTTCACTGAAAGCAGGTTATAAGATCTTACTCAATGGTGGTTCATCTGTTGATGCAGTGGAAGCTTCTCTAAAACTGCTTGAAGATTCTCCATTGTTTAATGCAGGTAAAGGATCAGTGCTTAACAGCGAGGGTTTTGCTGAGATGGATGCATCGATCATGTCTGGAAAGGATTTGAAAGCGGGTGCCGTTGCTGTAACACGTCACATTAAAAATCCAATTGCTGCTGCCAGAGTAGTGATGGAAAATTCACCTCATGTGATGCTAAGCGGGAAAGGCGCGGAAACGTATGTTCAGTCAAGAGGTGTGATGCTTGTAGATTCAACATATTTCATCATTGAACAGAGAACCAGACAGCTGGATAAAGTGAAGAGAATTCTTGAGTTAAAGAAGAGTGATACCACCGGTTTTATTTTCACCGATGAAAAATTCGGAACTGTCGGAGCTGTTGCTCTTGATATCCATGGTAACCTGGCAGCGGCAACATCCACTGGAGGGATGACAAACAAACGATTTGGAAGAATTGGTGACTCTCCTGTGATTGGTGCGGGCACGTATGCGAATAATAAGACCTGTGCTGTTTCATGTACAGGTCATGGAGAATATTTTATTCGCGCAGTTGCTGCACACGATGTTTCAGCGATGATGGAACACGGACAGCGTTCTCTCACGGAGTCAATGAAGCATGTCGTTCACTCAAAACTTAAAAGCATGGGAGGTGAGGGTGGTATGATCGGCATCGATGCACAGGGCAATATTGCAATGGAGTTCAACTCCGAAGGCATGTACCGTGGCTTTATAAATAAGGATGGCTGTAAAGTGTTTATCTATAAAGATGATAACTGAGCTTTCATAAAAGAATCAATGTCAGTATAAGCTTCGGCATTGTTTGATTCAAACATGCGTATCATCTGCATGTGTGTTTTTTTTGGATATACTTTTTGAAGAGCCTGATGTCCTTGCTGACAGAGAAGCTGAATGAAATTTTCATTGTCAGCAAGAAGGAAGGGATACGTTTCACCTCCAGTGAGTATGTAGGTAGGAGGGATGCGATCGTTAAGTAGCTTGTCGGGTGAACATTTCTCCCATACAGCCGGATCATTTCCGAATATGTCATCCAGGTGTTCCGGGATCCATGGTTTATGGTGGGTAAGAAAGTAATATGCTGACAGCCCAAACGCATCAACGAGGATAAGCCCTTTTATTTTATCCGTGTTGTTAAGCGTAGTCACGGCAGAGAGGTGTCCTCCGGCTGAATGTCCCATAATGAAGATCTCGTTGGGATTTCCATTGTATTTTTCAATGTAATGATAGGTCCAGTTCAATGCTTCCTGGCAGTCGCTGATCATCCCTGTAATGTTAACGGAAGGGTAGAGTCGGTAGTTGATGATCACAGTGGTGTATCCCATCGCGGAAAGATTTTCACCAAGTCGAATGTACATGTCCTTGCTTCCGCTCATCCAGCTGCCGCCATGAATAAAGATCACAACAGGCTTTTTTGCAGTTGATGAAGGATCATAAAACACATCAAGCATATGCTTTTGCAGCTTCTCACCATGGCCATAATGAATGTTCCTGCTGATCATTCTCCTGCAAAGCTTCGTAAGAGTGTGAGGTTGCGGATATCCGCTTCACCAGAAGGGTCAAGTTCAAGGACTTTCGGAATACCTGGAAAGTGTTGCATGATGTATCTGAACGGTTCAGTTCCTATCTTCCCTTCACCAATGTTTGTATGGCGATCAAGATGGGATCCAAGTGCTCCTTTTGAATCGTTGAGGTGAAAGCAAAGCAGCTTGTTCATGCCGATTAAGTCATCGACCGATTTAAGGAATTCACTGATCCCTTGTGTAGTCCTGATGTCGTATCCGGCAGCAAAAGCATGACAGGTATCGATGCATATTCCTAACCTGGGAGATGCGATGGAGTTTAATAAAGCTGCCAGCTCTTCGATCGTTGAACCCATGCTTGAACCTTGGCCAGCCGTGTTCTCAAGAAGTATTTTAACATTCGTGTCTTTAGAGATTGCGAGAGCTTCCTTCACACTTGTTGAGATCCGTTCAATTGCAGCATCCTTTGAAAGCTTGCCAGCTGCGCCTGGATGAACAACAGTATGCGTCAGGCCGAGCGCATGGCATCGTTCGAGTTCTGCAGCAAGAGATAAAATGGACTTTTCGCGGATCTCCTCACTTTCAGCGGCGAGGCTAATGAGGTAGATCGCGTGAGAGAACACCTGCTTTACACCGTAGTGTTTCATGGCAGCACGGAATTCAGCTGCTTCTTCAGGAGTCACCACCTTTTCCTTCCAGAAACGCTGATTCTTAGTGAAGATCTGAATGGCATCCATGTTAAGTCTCTTCGCCTCGATCAACGCGTTGATGTATCCACCGGAAATGGAGCAATGAGAACCTAGCAGCATGTAAAAGTTGATCTGAAAATGATGCCAAAAGGACAGTGTGGCCTTGGTTTATGTGAGATAGTGCTCACCAAGTTGATGTGTTTAATATTTCTTCTTTCACTTGATGTAAACTCACCTGTTTGAATACTCAAAATTAATCGGCAGAACCAACTCTATTTACCTTGGTAGGTTTAAGAATAGTCAGAGAAGATTTTTCAAAGTGACATAGAACTAATGCTGAAGTATTTTGAGGAAGAATAGAAGTAGGTTATTCTAAAACTTCCATACGGAAATGGGTGATGTTATCACCGGTATGCGCTTTTACGATATAATAGCCGGGTGAAAGATCGATCAACATTTCACCATTCTGTAAGCGCGGTTGACGGACAAATTTTCCATCAACGGAGTATATTCTTATTTCTGTAACAGATGCATTATTAAAATGCACCATCTCCCCTTTGTTAACAGGATTCGGGAAAAAATTAATTTTAGATTCGTCGTGTTCAATCTCACCAGTGCAGGAATTAACCTGAATAAAAATTGAAGTAGTATCTGTACAACTGTTCAAATCAACTGTATAAATTATCCTATGGGTTCCTATTCCTGCTGATTGTGGATTAAACGTTGTTCCCATAATGCCAGGCCCATTAAAGATACCACCGGTAGGGTTTCCAAATAACGTTACAACACCACTATATGAACATAGATGAGCTACAGAGTCAATTGTAATTTTTCCCGGACTTACATCAAGAAAGGAATATGCAGTATCGCTTCCACATGCATTTGAACCTAATATGGTATAAGTAATGCTTTGACTTAAACTAGCAGTAACACTTGGTCCTGACGTAGTATCTAGCCCAATAGATGGACTCCACGAATATGAATCGGCCCCTGAAACATTAAGAATTGCAGGTTCATTATTACACACAGAAGTAGAAGAACTACTTGTAATTACTGGTGTGGTTTGATGATTTACAAAGAGAACTGTTGTCTCATCAGAGCATTGACCTGTACCATTAGAATCAGAAACTTTAATATATGTAGATTGCGAAATTGAAATTGTATTAGATAATCCTGATCCATTAATTGTTGTCCAATTGATACCGTTTTCAGACGTTAGCCATTCAGGGGTTCCGGTAAATCCGTTAGCTGTAAGTGTTATCTGATCATTATTGCAAACGGTTGAAGGTCCGTTCAAAACTCCATTTGCATTGGAAACATACAATGTAAGAGTATCAGATAGCGTATCAGTGGCTGTTATGTAACTAACGATGTATGATATGGTGTCATTGGGTGTAACAGTAATTTCGCTACTATTTCCTGCTCCATTACTCCAGCTATAAGTTCCAGGTGTACCACATAAGCCTGTCACTGTTGCAGAAAGAGTTACAGGTGATGGATAACAAACATTTATGTTAGGAGCTGTAAGGGCAAGTCCATTATTGCCTGAGGCAGGAGGGGTTGTAAATGTCATTTCCTGAGACCAGGGACCAAAATTACTATTATGATGCTCTCTCATTCTATACTTATATGTTGTTCCAAGACAGAGATCCGAGTAATTTATAGTTACCCAGGGATACGTCTGTGCAATACAATCTGGCTTAAGCATTTCTGTTGAAGTATAAAATTGTGGTCCTGTAAGGTATTGATAAACCCCACTTCCCTGAATTGTAAAACCGGTACCTGTAAATTGATCAGACGCCTTCACGACTTCAACATCCATGTAATAGGCAGAACATCCACATGTAACAGGATCAGAATCTGCTGTAACCTTGATAAATCCAGGACCAGATTGGACCTGGTAATTTATTAAAGCGACGGGATGACAGGCAAACAGGTTTTGAACAAAGCCTGCTAAAAAAATGAAAAACAGAAGTATCGTCTTTTTCATAATGTAATTAAGTTACATGTGTAAACTCGTGTGTGTCAATAGCGTACTGTTAAAAATAGAAAATTATTCGATCCCTCCAACTGGCGCGAGTCTTCAAACGCGGATTGTAGGGAAGCGAGACTTGTGCTGAATCAAATTCCAAATTTTGGAGTTCGGAATTTTACTTCACCCCTTCAGGATTCGCATTAAAATAAATTTTTAATTCAGTCCTGATAAAAAGCCTTGCAGTCACAGAATTCATATGAATATCGTTTCGTTTTGATCGAATGCTTTCATTACCTGATTTATTCGATTAAACCCGGATTATGCAATAGGAGTTATTGAAAATAACGGACTACTTGCATTATCCGGGGTTATCCCGACTTAGAAAATCACACCTTTGATCAAATCAGAATGATCTTAGAGCGCTGATTTTCTTAGTCGATTATGCATTAGTCTTTATAACCCATAATTTGGGTTAAATAGTTTTAAGCGAATTATTAGTGAAGAAGTGTCATCGTGAGGCACAAGACTCGCAGCCGCTCAAGGCGAACCCAGGAAGTCTCGCGCCAGGGAGGGGATTACATCAGCATAAATATGTCACTACAGACATACAGGGTTTAAATTAATAGTTGGTATATGAAGATGGTACAAGTCTCTCCAGCCTTTATGCCGAGGCAGAAGGCTTGCACCAGGTGAGTCTATCTTGAATTATGAATTCTGTGATTTTAAAGTAAGTAATTCAGGAGCATACTTAAAGTGCTACTAGAAATACATAAATATCATAGTTAAAATCAGTGACAAGGCTGAACCGGTAAAAATGGATGTTATTATTAGCAAGTTTCCCCTGATAATCGTGACAGACATTCGATTTAGCTTCTTTAATATTTTGTATAAGAGTATTGAAATGATAATGCTTAATGAGCACCAAAAGAATATTAAAAAATCTAATGGATATTCCGCCCTGAGAAGTAAAAATGTTTTTGTAGTCATTTTATAATATAAAAGTGATATGCCTTTTTTAGGCATATCACTAATAAACGAAACTTAAATAGTTAACCAACAGTTAAAGCATGATCCATGGGTTATGCAATTTGGATTCGTTCTACATTTAATGGGCCAGTTGAAACCCAAATCAGATGTTCCTGTAAGTATCGTGACCACCAGGTCGTCACGGTACTTATCTAGTTGATCTGGCGAACAATCTGTAATATCGAAGATAATCCTATCAAGGTCACTGTTATAGGTTTCAATTTTACCAGCCTCATTCAATTCCATAAGAATAGTGGTTTCATCACTGGAATATAGCGTGTGATAGGCATGAGTGCTCAACTTGCTTTGTTGGCTGGATAAATGTGTAACGGAATAACTCCTATTTGCCGAGATTCCACAAATTACTGTTAGTAATAGGAAAAGAAGACTAAATCGTTTCATAATAGATTGTTAATTTATTAATTAATAATTATTTATTTCTGCAATGTACATAAATTAGAGTTACCCCCAACTGGCGCGAGTCTTCAAACGCGGATTGTAGGGAAGCGAGACTTGTGCTGAATCAAATTCCAAATTTTATAGTTCGGAATTTTACTTCACCCTTCAGGATTCGCATTGAAATAAATTTTTAATTCAGTCCTGATAAAAAGCCTTGCAGTCACAGAATTCATATGAATATCGTTTCGTTTTGATCGAATGCTTTCATTACCTGATTTATCCCGACTTAGAAAATCACACCTTTGATCAAATCAGAATGATCTTAGAGCGCTGATTTTCTTAGTCGATTACGCATTAGTCTTTTTTCTAATGCATAATTTAAATAGTTTTAAGCGAATTATTAGTGAAGAAGTGTCATCGTGAGGCACAAGACTCGCACCCGCTCAAGGCGAACCCAGGAAGTCTCGCGCCAGAGAAGGGATTATTGAATGCATGAGCATCAAAAGGCAACAAAAAAACCCCTGAGTTTTTCAGGGGCTTAAGTTAAAAGACTAAAGTCAAACAGTTTTCTTTAAGACTTACTTCGGAGATTTTAGTAAGACGCTCTCCGCTCTCGCTCAGATTTTTTGTAGTCTCGACAGGAATCGAACCTGTATCAAAAGTTTAGGAAACTTCTATTCTATCCATTGAACTACGAGACCATTCATTAAGCAACGTACATCTTAATGTACAACTCCCCCGTTGCCTATTTCATTCTCCGGTGATACAAAAGACAAGGTTCCGTCGGCATCTTCTGCCATAAGGATCATCCCTCTCGATTCTATCCCTTTGATCTTTCGGGGAGCCAAATTTACTAAAATGCTTACTTTCTTCCCTATGATATTTGAAGGATCATAAAATCCTGCTATTCCAGAAACCACTGTTCTCTTGTCAAAACCGGTGTCTATCAACAGTTTCAGCAGCTTGTCTGTATTCGGAACTTTTTCTGCTTCAAGGATGGTTCCTATGCGGATATCCATCTTTGTGAATTCATCAAAGCTTGTCTCTGCTTTCTGAACCTGCACTGTACTCTGCTTTTCTGTCGATTCTTCCATCACAACCTGTTTGCTTTTTTTCAGTTTCTCAACTTGTGCCTCGACTTCAGCATCTTCAATCTTTGTAAACAAAAGCTCTACATCCTTAATGATGTGCCCGTCTTTAATATTGTCTGTAGCTTTCGCATGTGCCCAGTCTAACTTCTGTACACCAAGCAGCCTGAAAAGCTTGTAGGATGTTCTTGGAAGGAATGGCTCACATACAATTGCCAGGTTCGTACAGATCTGCAAGGCAACATTCATGATCGTTTTCACACGTTCTTCCTGCTGAGGATGGATCTTCCATGGCTCATTGTCTGCCAGGAACTTATTCCCAAGCCTTGCCAGGTTCATCAGCTCTCCCAGTGCTTCCCTGAACCTGAACTGTTCAATGGATGCCGCAATCTTGTCCGGATAAGCCGACAGCTCTTTCAATACATGCAAATCTGCTTCTGTGTATTCACTTGGAGAGGGAACCTTTCCGTCGTAATACTTCTTTGTAAGCACCAATGTCCGGTTCACAAAGTTCCCGAGGATCGCGACAAGCTCATTGTTGTTCCTTGCCTGAAAATCTTTCCAGGTAAAGTCGTTGTCCTTGGTTTCTGGTGCATTGGCTGTGAGCACATACCGTAACACGTCCTGCTTTCCTTTGAATTCATCAAGGTATTCGTGCAGCCATACTGCCCAGTTCCTTGAGGTGGAGATCTTGTCTCCTTCAAGGTTCAGGAATTCATTGGCCGGCACATTGTCGGGCAGGATATAACCTCCATGCGCCATCAGGATGGCCGGAAATATAATGCAGTGAAATACAATGTTATCTTTTCCAATAAAGTGGATCAGCCTGGTTTCAGGATCTTTCCAATATTTTTCCCAGTCGTCAGGCAGTAAATCTTTTGTTGCTGATACATATCCGATCGGTGCATCGAACCAAACATAAAGCACTTTGCCTTTTGCATCTTCAAGTGGAACAGGTACTCCCCAGTCAAGGTCACGTGTCATCGCGCGCGGCTGAAGTCCGTCGCCGCTTTCGAGCCATGATTTACACTGGCCATAAACATTCGACTTCCATTCAGGATGTCCTTTCAGGATATACTCTTTCAGCTGGTCGCTGTACTTGTCAAGTGGGAAGAACCAGTGTGTTGTCTCCTTCATTACCGGAGGATTTCCACTAAGCGCGGATCTCGGATTGATCAGTTCTGAAGGGCTCAGCGAGCTTCCACACTTCTCACACTGGTCACCATATGCATTCTCGTTATGGCATTTAGGGCAGGTTCCAATGATGTACCTGTCTGCCAGAAACTGCTGCTGCGACTCATCATAATACTGCATGGTCTTCTTCTCAACAAATACCCCTTTGTCATGCAGTGTCTTGAAAAATTCGGACGCAGTTTCAGCGTGTGTCTTGCTTGAAGTACGTGAATAGATATCGAATGAGATCCCGAAATCTAAAAACGACTTCTTCATCATCTCATGATATTTGTCAACGACCTGTTGAGGTGTGATGCCTTCTTTCTTTGCTTTTATAGTGATGGGCACGCCGTGTTCATCGGATCCGCAGACGAACTTCACATCTCTTCCATTGCTTCGGAGATAACGTACATAAATGTCTGCAGGGATATAACATCCTGCAAGATGCCCGATATGTACCGGCCCATTTGCATAGGGCAATGCCGCTGTAATTGTATGCCTTTTAAATTCCAACTTTATTGAGTTAATTCGCTGTCAAGCGGCGCAAAGATAATCAATCTGGCCGCTCCTATCCTGCAAAAATCAGGCACATGATCATTCCCCCATATTTAAAAAAAGGTGACCGTATCGGAATTGTCGCTCCTGCAAGAAAAGTGAGCTCTGAAGAGATGGCGTTCGCATTTGACCAGATAAAAAGCTGGGGCTTTGAACCTGTCCCTGCACCCCATTTATATCATCAGTCAAACCAGTTCTCAGGCACTGATGAACAGCGTGCTGAAGACATGAATTTTTTTCTTGGCGATCATTCAATAAGGGCTGTGATCGCTGCACGCGGTGGTTATGGATGTTTAAGGATCGTTGATGATATTGCATGGGATCTTCTCCTGGATGATCCTAAGTGGATCTGTGGCTACAGCGATGTGACCGTTTTTCATAACCATTTACTGGCCTGGGGCATGGCATCGGTTCACGGTACAATGCCGATAAACTTTCACAAAAACGAAGAGGCCACCCGTTCTTTGCATGACCTGCTCACCGGTATGGTTCCGGAATATTCTACTCCAATACATAAATTCAATGTACCCGGAAACGCGCATGGAATGCTGATCGGGGGAAATCTCTCGCTCATGTATGCCATGATCGGTTCAACTTCTTTTCCGCTTGTGGATGGATGCATCCTTTTTCTTGAAGATCTGGATGAATACCTCTATCATATTGACCGGATGATGATCAGCCTTAAAAGAGCGGGTGTGCTTTCCAGGCTTTCAGGAATTATGGTTGGCGGAATGAGTGATATGAAAGACAACACCATACCTTTCGGGAAAGCCGCGGAGGAGATCATTTACGATTCCGTAAAGGAGTATAATTATCCGGTGTGTTTCGATTTTCCGGCAGGACATATCGACCGCAACCTGGCCCTCATGATCGGTGCTGAAGTTTCATTAAGTGTTGGGGCTGGTGGAGCAAAGCTTCGTTATGCTTCGCCTTTCTGAAATAGGTGCTGTTCATAAAGTTGATATTAACTTCATGATTCGGGTTTAACTTTTGTTTTCGGAATCACTACTTCAAAAGGAATGATTTCAAAGGAGCGATGAATTTCCCGAAGGCTTCAATGTGCGGCAGATGTCCCACATGTTCAATTTCCACAAGTTCAGATCCTTTAATGGCTTCTGCTGTTCGCTTGCCTAACAGGGGATAATTCCCGAGCGTCTCTCTGATTTTTTCATCAGCCAGATTCCTGGAAAGGGCAGTTCTGTCGCGTTGACCAATAATGAGCATTGTAGGAGCCTGTAGTTGAGAAAATTCATAAAGCACCGGTTGTGTAATGATCATGTCATATGTTCGTGCGGCATTCCATGCAATTCTTGTATAATCAGGGCTTAAGGTCCACCCTGCCAACATCACAACCCAGGGATCATATTCAGGCTTCCATTCTCCGCCATAATAATTTTCAAGCTGATATTTTTTTATCGACGCATAGGTGTTCTTCAATTCATTTTGAAACCACCAATCAACTGGTTTATATGGAGTAAAAAGTTTATAATCTTCAAGTCCTATCGGATTTTCAAGAACGAGCTTTTCGGTGATGCCGGGGTACATCAGCGCAAAGCGCACTGCAAGCATGCCACCCATAGAATGACCGAGTACAGCTGTTTTTGAAATATTCAATGTGTCCAGTAGAGCTTTTGTATTCGATGCCAGAAGATGAAATGAATATTGGAGATGATATGGTTTGGTTGATTTGCCAAAACCTATCTGATCAGGTATGATGATTCTGAACCCTGATGCGGCAAGTTCTTTGGCTGTACGGCCCCAGTAAGCACCTGAAAAATTTTTCCCATGTAAGAGTAAAATGACTTTTCCATTTTCTTTTTGTGGCTTGACATCCATATAAGCCATCTTGCATTGCTCGCCTTGTAAATTGAGTGTGATATAACTTACCTTGAAAGGATAATTGAAGTTCTCAAGGTTCGCCCCGAGTGCTTCCATCTTATCCTGTGCAAATACTAATTGATGAATAACAATAAAAAGAATTAAACACAGGTGCTTCATGATTGTTGCTGTCTGGATATAGTTAATTCAGTCTCTTCAGCCTTCAGGAGAGCTGCCATGGCCTTAGTGACTTTTTCATACCCGAAGCCCTGCAGCACATCATTCATCTTCCTGGTTATCAGATCAAGGCATAGGTTTCCTATACTGCCTTCATGTGTATGATTCAGCATGCCATCGAAGTGGTAGTTGCCTTTATTGACTTCATCTGCGATCTTTCGATAAGCATCACGGAATGGTACACCTTCAAGCGTCAGCTTATTGACATCCTCCACTGTGAATACATGCGTGTACTTAGGATCTTTCAACAGGTCTTTAACAGGTGTGATGGCTTCCACAGCGTTGATCGTCATTTCAAGACATTCCTTTATTGTCGTAATGGCCGGAAAGATCACATCCTTGAGTTCCTGGAAGTCGCGGTGATAACCACTGGTTAAGTTCGAGGTCACAAAGGCCACTTCGTTTGGTAAGGATTGCAGCCTGTTGCATCTCGCTCGGATCAGCTCAAAGACATCAGGATTCTTTTTATGCGGCATAATGCTCGAGCCGGTGGTGAACGCATCAGGCAATGTGATGAACCTGTAATTCTGGGAAAGGTAGAGGCAGCAATCCATACTCAGCTTTGATAAGGTTGCAGCGATCGCGGAGATGGCCGTTGCAAGAAACCGTTCAGTCTTTCCTCTTCCCATCTGCGCAGTGATCACGTTCACTGAAAGACTCTCAAATCCAAGCAGCTCTGTGGTCCTGCTTCGGTTAACCGGAAAGGAAGAACCATATCCTGCAGCAGATCCCAACGGATTTGTATTCGACAAACGGTAAGCCGCCTGCAGCATCAGTAAGTCTTCAGCCAGACTTTCAGCATAGGCAGAAAACCATAAGCCAAAAGAGGATGGCATGGCAACCTGCATGTGTGTATATCCTGGCAACAGATCATCCTTGTGTTTCTCGCTTTTGATGATCAGTGTTTGGAATAAGGTTTCCGTCTGCGATTTAATTTCTTCGATCTCATCCCTGAAATAAATTCTCAACGCAGTCAGCACCTGGTCGTTCCTTGACCGCGCAGTATGAACTTTTTTTCCAGTATCACCCAGCTTCGCAATCAGCATGCTTTCAAGCTTTGAGTGGATGTCTTCATATTCTTCTTCAATCGTGAATGAAGTTCCCTGCTCAAGGATTGCAAGCAATTCTTCTTTAACACAGTTGAATTCTGATTCCGTCATCAGTCCCTGTTCTGAAAGCATTTTCGTATGTGCGATCGTACCAAGTATATCTGCTTTAAGAAGCCTGGAATCATGTTCCCTGTCATTGCCGATTGTAAAGCGTTCGACCTGCTCGTGAATTTCAATGCCTTTTTCCCAGAGTTTCATAGTAAGATGTTTTTCAAAAGTTTATGATAGACCTCAAGTCCTTTCCGGAGATCTTCGAGGTAAATGAATTCATCTGATGTGTGTGATCTCAGCGAGCTGCCCGGACCGATCTTCACGGATGGAAATGGAATAAGTGCCTGATCGCTGGTCGTAGCCGATGCAAACAACTTTATTCCTTCTTTCTTTCCTGCAACCACAATGGGATGCTCAGGGGAAATGGATGATGGACGGATCCTTAATGAGCGTGGCCTGATCTCAGCATGCAGATTTTTCTGTAACAATGAGATGATCTCTTCATGTGTGTATTCGTCAGTGACTCTTATGTCAATAGTATAGCCACACCTGTCGGGAATCATATTATGCTGCTTTCCTGCATCGATCGTTGTGACAGACATTTTCACTTTGCCAAGCGTTGAACTTGTTCTTTGAAATTCGCATGAGCGGATCCACTGGATGTCTTCAAGAGCAAGGTAAATCGCGTTCGTTCCATGATCTCTTGCTGCATGCCCGGATATTCCTTTTGTTTCACAATCGATCACAAGCAAACCTTTTTCCGCGATGGCCATTTCCATCTCAGTGGGCTCACCGACAATGGCACAGCTAAGGTTCTTCAATTCAGGTATGATCAGCTCAATGCCATTCTTTCCTGATACTTCTTCTTCAGCTGTTGCAGCAAAAGCGAGATTGAATTTTAAATTTTTTACAGCATAAAAGTCAAGGAATGTATAAAGCAGACATGCGACACTTCCACCGGCATCATTGCTGCCAAGGCCATACAGCTTACCATCGGTCAGTTCGGGAGAATATGGATCTCGTGTATAGCCTTTATTTGGAGGAACAGTATCCAGGTGCGAGTTTAAAAGCAGTGTTGGTTTGGATTCATCAAAGTGCTTGTTGTATGCCCACACATTGTTCTTCAGGCGATGTACTCCAGTGACACCTTTGTCGTGAAGAATGTCTGTAATCAATTGTGCAGGACCATCTTCCTGTCCGCTTAATGAAGGAATACGGATCATGTTTTTTAAAAACCCGACGGTTTCCTTGAGCTGCCGGGATTCCTGTTTAGGTTGGTGGATAAGGATTTCAGGCATAGATCGTTGTTCCTGTAGATAATTCTGATGTGATGAGCTGTTGTATTTCGGATGACTTGCAAATGACGACTTTGGAGACACCTTTCCTGATCGCATCGCGGGCATTCTGAACTTTAGGTATCATGCCATCCCTGATGATGTTTGATTCAATCAGGGTCTGGATCATTGAAGTGTGAATTTCTCTTATGACCGAAGTTGACTTATCAGGATCTTCCATAACACCCTGTTTTTCGAAGCATAGGATGAGTTCGGTTTTATAGGTGCTGCTCAGGGATGACGCGATCGTTGCGGCGACAGTGTCTGCATTGATGTTCAGAAGGTTGCCGTCGAGATCCGCAGTGACAGGAGATAGCACAGGTATCATGCCTAGTTCAATAAGCTGACTGATGAATGATGTGTTCACCTCGGATGATTCGAGATCAGCTACGTGGCCATAGTCAATTTCTCCTGTCGGCCGTTTCTTTCCCGGGTAAAGGATGGCATCTGCTCCGGTAAGCCCGATGCTTTTTTGCTCCATGCCATTAAGCTTGCCAACGATCAGCTTGTTTAATAGCCCGCCATATACCATGGTGATCACATGCAGTGATGGTGTATCTGTTATCCTTCTTCCTTCAACGATGATCGGTTTGATCCCAAGCTTGGCAGAGATCTCATTCGCTATTTTACCTCCTCCATGAACGATGATCTTCTTTCCGGGGATCAGGGAAAAGTCTTTGAGGAACATGTCCAGGTAGGCAGGTTCATTAATGACATGACCTCCGATCTTAAAAATTCTTAGCAGTTCCATTAGGGTTGAAGTTGTGTTCGAGGATTTCTGTTAATACTGTCTGTGCCGCAAATACTCTGTTCGCTGCCTGGTGTACAACAAGTGAAGATGGTCCATCAAGAATTTCATCAGACAGCTCAATGCCTCTTCGTACAGGAAGGCAATGCATCACTTTTGCATCATTGGTGAGTTCAAGCTTTTTATTGTTGATCAGCCATGACTCATCCTTGCTCAGGATTTTGCCATAGTCGCTGAATGATGACCAGTTCTTGACATACACGAAATCAGCGTCTTTCAATGCGGCATCCTGGTCGTGCGTAACGCTGGCGTGCTTCACATAATCTTCATGAAGTTCATAGCCTTCCGGATGTGTGATCACAAATTCTACATCGGACCTGTTCATCCATTCTGCAAATGAATTAGGTACCGCCTGTGGAAGCGGCTTTATGTGAGGTGCCCAGGAAAGTACAACCTTTGGCTTTCTGGTGCTTGAATGTTCCTTTATGGTGATGAGGTCTGCCATGCTTTGCAAAGGATGCAGCGTTGCCGATTCCAGGCTGATGATTGGCTTTTTACAGTACTTCATGAATTTTATGAGGATCTGCTCACCATAATCTTCATCCTTGTTTTTAAGGTTTGGAAAACAACGGATCGCAAGGATGTCGCAGTACTCACCCATCACTGCTGCCGCTTCTCTCACATGTTCAACAGTTTTTCCATTCATAGGTGTGCCGTCATTCAATTCCAGTGCCCATCCATCCTGGTCAATGTTCATTGAGATCACATTCATCCCGAGGTTCTGTGCCGCTTTCTGTGTGCTCATCCGTGTTCTCAGACTTGGATTCAGGAAGATCATTCCAAGTGTCCTGTGTTTTCCAAGACCAGATGTCGCAAAAGGGTCCTTCTTAACTTTCAATGCTTTGTCAAGTAGCTTGTCCAGGTCCGGCACGTCGTGGACAGTTGTAAAGTTTCTCATAGTGTTTGCAGTGTTGGGATTAATTCGTGTTTTAAGGATTTTAGAAAGATGTCAATATGCTCCTTGCCAACATTGAGTGCAGGAAGAATTCTCAGGATATCTTTATTCGAAGAGTTCCCTGTAAAGATCCTGTGCTTATGCAGCAACGCTTCACGGACAGCCTTGCCGTTCCCGGGAAGTTCGATGCCAGTCATCAGCCCTTGCCCTTTTATGGATTTTATGCCTTCAACATTACTGAGCTCTTGTTTAAAATAGTTGCCGATGAAAGCAGCATGATCAATAAGCTTTTCCTGTTCAATGATGTCGAGTACTGCAAGAGCGGCCGCGCAGGCAAGATGATTTCCACCGAAGGTTGTTCCGAGCTGGCCTTTCTTTAATTCCAGTGAAGGATAAAACAAGGTGCCTGCCACCGGAAAGCCATTGCCCATTCCTTTGGCAACGGTGATGATGTCGCCTTTTACTCCCGCATGCTGATGCGCGAAAAACTTTCCTGTTCTTCCATAGCCACTCTGCACTTCATCAATAATGAATACAGTGCCGGTCTCTCTGCACATTTCTTCAGCAGCCTTTAAATATTCAGGGTCAGGGATGTTGATTCCTGCCACACCCTGGATCCCTTCTATGATGAATGCTGCATATTCTTTCCTCTTTAAATATGAAGCCAGACTAAGGAGATCATTGATCGGTGTGAAGGTGACATTCTGATGCTGGTTCATTGGGGCACTTAACGCATGATCATCTGTTGCTTCGACGGCTGCGGAGGTGCGCCCATGGAAGGAGCCATTCACTGCAAGGACCTTTCTTCTGCCTGTAACGAATGACGCTGCTTTCAGTGCATTCTCATTGGCTTCTGCTCCTGAGTTGGAGAGGAACAGTGAATAATCAGGATAGCCGCTCAATGCTCCGAGCTTTTCTGCAAGTTCATGTTGCTCCCTGATCATCACGGAATTGGAATAGAAGCCTATTCGGTCAAGCTGATCCCTGATCTTTTGCTTGTAATGCGGATGACCATGTCCTACGGAGATTACCGCATGTCCCCCATAAAGATCAAGGTACTTGTCTCCTTCAGGCGTGAACAGCCAGCTCCCTTCAGCTCTTGCGATCTGTATGGGAAATAAATGGTAGATGTCAAGTGGTTTCATGGTCGTTGGTTAAAATACACTGGCTTTTAATTTAAGTCCGGCAGTTTCATCAATGCCGAACATGATGTTGAGATTCTGAACGGCCTGTCCCGATGCTCCTTTCAGGAGGTTGTCGATCACGGAGGTCACCATTAATTTCCCCTGGTGCTTTTCAACTTTGAGGTAGCATTTGTTTGTGTTCACAACCTGCTTTACATGTGGCATCGCAGTGGTGACATGTGTAAAAGGATGATCCTTGTAAAACTCATGGAACAGTGTTTCCGCTTTTTGAAGACCAAGTTCGCTTTCAAGGTAAATTGCTGCATGTATGCCGCGTGCAAATGAGCCTCTGTTTGGAAGGAAATGAATGTCTGGTAATGAGTTACCGGTCAGCTTATTTAATGTGGCCTTCAGCTCATCAAGGTGCTGATGTGAAAATGGCTTGTAGGTGGAATGGTTGTTATTCCGCCATGAATAATGTGTTGTCTGTGATGGCGCCTGTCCTGCTCCTGTTGTTCCTGTGATCGCGTTGATGTGGATGTCTGATGTGAGATGTCCTTTTACTGCAAGCGGAAGCAATGCAAGATGTATCGCTGTTGCAAAGCAGCCGGGATTGGCAATGTTTGTAGCTGTCTGGATCTCATGCCTGTTCATCTCGCATAAGCCATAGGTGAAGCTTCTTGTGCCGGATGAATTGTGCACCCGGTGATCCTGGCTTAAGTCTATAATTCGGATGGATGAAGGGAGATCATAGCTTTCGAGAAACTTTTTAGAATCTCCATGACCATTGCATAAAAACAGAACATCAATGTCATGTGTAATGGTCTCTGAAAAAGCAATGTCTGTATCGCCATACAGGTCTTCATGCACTTCATAAACTTTACGTCCTTCATTGCTTCTGCTGTGCGCAAATGCGATTTCACAATGTGGATGATGAAGCAGTATCCTGATCAGCTCGCCTCCTGTGTAGCCTGCCGCTCCTGAAATGCCAACTCTGATCTTGCTCATGCCAGCTCATTTACTTTATGATAGATCATGACCTGGTTTCCAAGGATCTTTGAGAACCCTTTCACATCTTCTCCTGTCCACGAAGTGTTCATCTCTCCATACTTTCCAAACTTGTCTGACATCATATCGTGCGGAGAGTCAATACCTGTCACGGAGAACCGGTAAGGTGAAATTGAGATCATCACGTTTCCTGAAACATGCTTTTGTGTTTCTGTCATGAACGTTTCGATGTTTCTCATTAATGGATCAAGGAACAATCCTTCATGGAGCATGTTACCATACCAGTTGGAGAGTTGGTCTTTCCAGTATTGCTGCCACTTGGTTAAGACATGCTTTTCAAGTGTCTGATGCGCTTTAATAATGATCATGGGAGCAGCAGCTTCAAATGCAACCCGTCCTTTGATTCCGATGATCGTGTCGCCTACATGCATGTCTCTTCCTACACCATAAGGCGCTGCCAGTTCATTCAGGTAGTGTATGCATGCTACCGGTGAACCTTTGAAATCATTGATGCATGTTAACTCTCCTTTTGTAAAGGACAGTGTAATGGTTTCATTGTGCTGCCTGGTTACTGGTGTAGGATATGCACTTTCAGGTAATCCAAGATGGGATGTCAGTGTCTCTTTTCCTCCTACGGATGTACCCCAGATCCCTTTGTTGATGGAGTAGTCGGCTTTGGACCAGTCCATCTTCACTCCGCAGTTCTTTAAGTATTCGATCTCTGCTTCGCGTGATAATTTAAGATCCCTGATGGGTGTAATGATCTCCGCTTCCGGGAATAATATTTTAAAGATCAGATCGAATCTCACCTGGTCATTTCCTGCACCAGTGCTTCCATGTGCCAGGTAACGTGCGTCCAGTTTTTTGGCAAGCTCTGATATGGCAGTTGCCTGAAATACACGCTCTGCGCTGACAGACAGTGGGTAGGTGTGATTTTTCAGAACATTTCCAAAGACAAGGTATTTAAGGCATTCATTGTAATACTTGTCTGTCACTTCCAGTGTATAATGTTTCGTGACTCCAAGCGCATAGGCCCGCTCTTCAATAAGAGAAAGTTCATCAGCAGTGAACCCGCCTGTATTTACAATTGCAGAGTGTACCTCAAGGTTTCTTTCGTTCCTGAGGTATTTTACACAATAGCTTGTGTCAAGGCCGCCACTGTAGGCGAGTACAACTTTTTCCATAGGATTATTTATTATTGAATTGAAGGATTAGTTTATGAGTGAATGAAAGGATTCGATCGGCAAATGTGTATGAGGATCCCAGGAATGAAGTGGCCGCTTTTTTTCTTTTTACCTGTTCAGGATCAAAGAGCATGGCGGTGCAAAGGCAGTTCTTTCGGTCTTTGCTGCTTAAGATCTCATAATTCACACAGCTTGTGCATCCTTTCCAGAACTGCTCGTCAGTGGTTAGTTCTGAATAGGTGACAGGCTTGTATCCCAGGTCTGAATTTATCTTCATGACTGCAAGGCCTGTGGTGAGACCAAAGATTTTAGCTGCAGGATATTTTGATCTGGAGAGTCTGAAGATCTTTTCCTTGATCTCTTTGGCCAGTCCGCTTTTCCTGAACTGCGGGGCGATGATCAGTCCACTGTTGGCAACATACTCTCCATGGCTCCAGGTCTCAATGTAGCAGAAGCCGGCCCATGCTCCTGCACGGCTGAATGCGATCACGGCTTTGCCTTCAAGCATTTTAAGTGCAAGGTATTCGGGGGATCGTTTCGCTATTCCGGTTCCTCGGGCTTTGGCTGAATCTTCCATCTCCTTGCAGATCATTTCTGCAAATGCACTGTCTTTCGTATTTGCCACGCGCACGATAAACTGACCTTTCACACTCATAAGCCAATTCTGTATTATGTTAGATGTTGAAGTAATGCTGCTTGATGATTGACGGAAATTCCCCAGACTTCAATTCCATCCGTTTTTTCATCAGAGGATGAATGCATACAAAATTCAACGCCAGAATTAAATAAGCAACGCTAACTATCAGGATAGTGAGTGGGTTCGTTGTCCCTTAAAATCTGGATATACAGGCATTCACTACTGTAAATAGGAAATTATAAGTACTCGATTTTGTATTAGCATAACTCAGGATGATGTCATTGAACTCCGGAAAAATACCTGTGGTTATCATAGAAATCAGTATCGAAATGAGCAATGTTTTTCCAGGCATGCAGCGTGGATTTACTTGTACAACCCGATGGAATTGTGTTGTAATTGCGAGTACCTTTGTCGAAACCTAAACGCACATTCATGAAATCGTTAAAGCTGATGTTATTCTTATTGCTGGTTGTTACAGTGAATAGCTGTAAGAAGGAAGATGATCCGGAACCAGAGCCAGAGCCTGCACCTGCACCGGTCGCAGCATTTAACGTGACGAATGATAATTGCAACGGACCTTGTACGGTGACATTCACCAATACCTCGACAAACGCCACAACCTATAGCTGGAATTTCGGAGATGGTTCACAGGCATCGGCAGAAACTAGTCCGGCGCATCTTTACAGCACTCCTGGCGCTTACACAGTTACTTTAACTGCAACAGGTGAAGGAGGTACCAACACAGCTACTAGATCGGTGACCATTGTGAATCCTCATTATTTCAAAGTGAAGATCAATGGAACGTTATTCAACGGAACAGTGAACACGGCAACAAGAGGGACCACGACAACTCCGAGAACTCTGACAGTGACGGGCGCATCGACAGGTGGTGGAAATCCAAAGTTCAAGATCTTCATGGAAGAAACCTTTATCGGGTTCACTGATGGATTGAATTCAAACATGAGCAGTTCAAGCTACCCTGTAACTTACATGGAATATACTGATGCTTCGGGTGTACTGTATTCAACACGGTATGATGCCGATGGAACACATATTTTCTTTTCTAAGATCGGCTACACGAATGGGGGAGAAGTTGCTGCTACCCAGACAAGCTTCGCAGGCACCATGTCCTCTTCAACCGGAAGCCAGATCACGATATCCGAAGGAAACTTTAAGCTGAAGTTTTCAAACTAGTATCTTACTTCTATGCTGCAAAAGCCGGGTCATTCAGGATGATCCGGCTTTGTTGCTTTTATGCCGTGGTTAATATTACACCCAGCAAGAGTTTCATATCTGAATGGATTCACCTGCTACTTATGTAAAACAATGTTAAGAAAGCAAAGCCAATGTTGTTTTTTAAATCTAAGGGTGATTTATTTCTTCACTGCCTCTATCGTTGCTTATCTTTGGACTTTAATTGCCTCATGGCATAATGAAAAAGAAAAGGGTACATCATTATTTTACCTTGCTGTTGCTGCTGTCGTTCGTATTCGTACAGCTGCCTTTTTCTGCTTTTCACCATCATGAAACCATTGAATGCAGTGTCATCAACAAGGAACGCCATAACGATCCGGTAGATGCTCACTTTCATAATCAGGTACATGATGACTGCTTTGTCTGTGCCGGATGCATGTTTAAAGATCTTGCGCTTACATCGGATCAAGCACTGAATTCCTCTGCTGAGGTTTTCTTTCTTTATTCATCTTCTGATTCGTTTCTGTGTGCCATCTTCACAGGCCATACAGATAGCCGCGCTCCTCCTGTTGCCTGAATAACATCGTGTTAGTTTATTCCTCCTGACCCAAGGGGGATGATGTGTTTATTCATATACAGAAATCATGTGTGGAAAATATTGTATTCTATATTTATTAATATGGCTGGGGTCATCAGGATGGCTCCATGCGCAAAAGTCTTTAACAGGCCGTGTCATCAATAAATCAGGTGAAGCTATGCCCGGAGCAACGGTCTATTTCCCGGATCTAAAAACAGGTGCTGCAACAAACCCGGATGGAAAATACGTTGTCAAAAATTTACCGGGCGGTCGCTTCCTGGTCCAGGTGAAACTTATCGGTTATGGAACTCATACCGAAGTGATTGATCTGAATGCAACGACAGAAAAAGATTTTACATTGAAAGAATCTGTTGTGGAGGTGAGAGAAGTGATCGTGACTGGTGTTTCACAGGCAACTGAAAAAGACAGGACACCTACGCCCATTTCAATTGTGCCCAAAACCGTGCTGCTACAAACATCCTCCACGAATATCATTGATGTGATCTCCAGTCAGCCGGGTATTTCGCAAGTGACAACAGGGTCAGGAATATCGAAGCCAGTGATCCGTGGGCTTGGTTACAACCGTGTGCTTGTTGTGAACGATGGCATCAGGCAGGAAGGTCAGCAATGGGGTGATGAGCACGGGATCGAAGTGGATGAATATTCCATCAGCCAGGTGGAGATCCTCAAAGGGCCTGCAAGTCTTTCCTATGGCTCTGATGCAATGGCAGGTGTGATCCATTTAATCTCGACGCCTTCTATGGAAGATGGTAAGCATGGTGGAGGCATTCTTGCCAATTATCAGACAAACAATGGACTGCTCGGATATTCAGGAAATGCAAGCGGCAACCGGAATGGATTTATCTATAACCTGCGCTTCAGCCAGAAACAGGCACACGATTACAAAAACAGGTATGATGGTTATGTGCATAATTCAGGCTTCTCGGAATCGTCCTTAAGCGCGATCACCGGAATTAACAGGAAGTGGGGATTCACGCACCTGCATGCCAGCAGTTACCACATCACGCCAGGTATTGTCGAAGGTGAACGCGACAGCCTCACAGGTGGATTCTTAAAACAGGTTGCACTGAACGATTCAGTCTATAGTACCAATGTACTGTTCAGTGATCATTTCAAATACAAGCCTGTTGTGCCTTACCAGGATGTTCGTCATTACAAGCTTGTTTCTGTAAGCTCCTTCATTGTTGGTGATGGCAGAATCTCCACGACTGTCGGTTATCAGAGAAACCAGAGGAAAGAATTTGTTGATGCTGCGCTTCCTGAGGAGTATGAGCTGTTCTTTGATCTTTCAACTGTCAATTATGATGTAAAGTATATTCTTCCTGAAGAGTATGGGATTCAGAGTTCCATCGGGATCAACGGAATGTACCAGTCATCAGCAAACCTCGGAACAGAATTTCTTGTTCCTGAATACAACCTGTTTGATGCAGGTCTTTTCGCAATTGCCCGTAAATCGTATGAAAAGCTTGACCTCAGCGGAGGGTTAAGATATGATCAGAGAAGCCAGACACTGGATGCACTTTTTCTTGATAGCAATGGTGTTCGTGTTCAAGGAGAAGATGGCAATGCCACTCAGAAGTTTGCTTCATCGGATAATCTTTTCAGAGGTGTATCAGGGAGCTTTGGACTGAGTTACAAGCTTTCAGAAACCATGTTCTCGAAGCTTAATTTTTCAAGAGGATTCAGAGCGCCCAATATCGCGGAGCTTGGGGCAAATGGAATTCATGAAGGAACACTCAGGTATGAAATTGGAAATCCGGAGCTGAAGCCTGAGAACAGCCTGCAGACGGACTTCGCATTTGGTGTAAATGGTGGTCACGTTACTGCGGAGATCAGTCTGTTCAATAACATCATTAACAATTTCATTTTCCCTGTGAAGCTAAGTGGTGCTGATGGCCAGGATTCAATCACGGAAGGATCTTCCACATTCAAATATATTTCAGGAAATGCCGTGTTGAACGGTGGAGAACTCATCATTGATATTCATCCGCACCCGCTCGACTGGATGCATATTCAGAATACATTCAGCTATGTAGCCGCATACCAGCCCGGACAACCTGATTCTACACGTAATTTACCTGGGATTCCACCAGCCCGTTATCAGCCGGAAATTATCATCAGTGCAGGAAAGGCTGGTAAATGGATCCGGAACCCATATGTTCAGATTGGTGCCCAGGTATATTTTTCACAGGACAAGATTTTCTCTGCTTATGGCACCGAAACATCCACACTTTCATATTGCCTGTTCAATGCAGGAGCAGGAGGCGATATTGTAATTAATGGAAAGACAAGAGCTTCAGTTTACATCGCAGCTTCCAATATTACTGATGTTGCGTATCAAAGCCATTTAAGCAGGCTCAAGTATGCGCCGGTCAACTATGCAACAGGTAGGAATGGGGTGTTCAACATGGGAAGGAATATAAGCTTCAGGGTGATCGTTCCTTTTGGGTTTTCCTCAAAAGGATAATGAGGTGATTTTCATGAGTGGAAGGCGAATGGTAAATTGTCGCCGATATACATTCTGAATGAGTCCCCGCAACATTGGCCTGATGAGTGGCCCGCTGCTCGCTTTATGCCTTTACCTGTTTGTTGATCTTGTCCCGGGTAATCCGGCAGCAACGGGAATGGCAGCAATTACACTGTGGATGGCTGTATGGTGGATGACGGAAGTTGTAAGCCTTGCAGTCACATCCCTGTTGCCTGTTGTTTTCCTGCCTGCACTTGGAATAGCGGATGCCAGGCTCGTCGCGTCACAGTATATGGATCCGATCATCTTTCTATTTATTGGAGGATTCATCATCGCGTTTTCTATTGAACGATGGGAGCTTCATAAACGGGCTGCCCTGGTGATCCTTGGAGCAGTGGGTTCCCGTCCATCCAATGTGTTGATGGGCGTGATGCTGACATCCTTCTTCTTTTCCATGTGGATTTCAAACACTGCCACGGTGATGATGCTTATTTCCGCCGTGCTTGCGATCATATCACAGGTTGAGATCCACCTTGATGATGAGGAGAAGAAGAGAAGGTTATCAACGGCATTATTGATCGGACTGGCTTATTCAGCGACAATCGGAGGAATGGCAACGCTTGTAGGTACACCAACCAATATGATCTTTCTAAGGACTTACCGTGATCAGTTCCCCCTCCATAACGATATGAATTTTGCAAAATGGTTCGTGATCGGTTTTCCTCTTGCGCTTGTGCTTTTGGTGATCGCTTACTTCCTGCTGCAGCGAATGTTCATCAGAAAAGACATTACTGTGGCGCTCGACAGAAATTTCTTTCTTGATCAGAAAAGGATGCTCGGTAAAATGAGCTATGAACAAAGGGCTGTAGGTATCGTGTTCGTGCTTACAGCTGTTTTCTGGTTTACACGGGACGATATTGATTTCGGTTCGTTTATTTTTAAAGGCTGGAGCAACCTCTTCGGAAAATTCAAAGGATATATTCACGACAGCACCGTAGCGATCTTTATGGCTGTGCTGCTTTTTCTGATCCCTTCAAAAAAGGTAAAAGGCCAGGGACTGATCACCTGGGACGATGTTACACGAATGCCATTTGACATTATCCTGTTATTCGGAAGCGGGTTCGCGCTCGCGAAAGGATTTGAAGTTTCAGGCCTGAGCACCTGGCTGGCTTTCAAGCTGGAATTTCTCAGTGGTTCAGGCATTGTGATGATCATTTTAGGTATTTGCATCGTAGTAGCGGTCATCAGTGAGTTCGCGTCGAATGTGGCAAGCATCCAGCTGGTGATCCCTATTCTCGTATCGATGCAGAAAGTTCTGGATGTTCATCCATTGCTGCTAATGATCCCTGCAACGTTGGCAGCTTCACTTGGATTCATGCTTCCTGTTGCAACAGCCCCAAATACGATCGTATTCGGGAGCAAACGGATCAGGGTTAAAAGTATGATGGGTGCCGGACTCGTGCTTGACATCGTTGGAATCCTGATGATCACGGCTGCGACATACCTGTTCCTCGTACTGTGAGAGCACATCAGTGAAAGAGCTTAATTAGTTTTCCCCAAACCTTGCCTTGTATATACCTGAAGTTGTATTATTGCTTTGTATCAATCTCTAAACCTATCTCTATGAAGCTTACAGTTTTACATCAGGAATCGTATTCACGAGGACATTTGTTACTCAGGACATTCTTTGGCTGGTTATATATGGGAATACCTCATATATTTTTGCTTGTATTTGCAAGCATCTGGGGAGCGATCATCTCCTTCATCGCATGGTGGGCCATTCTCATCACTGGAAAATATCCACAGAGCTTTTTCAATTACCAGGTTGGATTAAACAAGTGGGTGCTTCGACTCAACGCGCGAATGCTGAATCTGGTGGATGGTTATCCTGCCTTTGGAAACAGCGCAAGTGATGATAAAACCAATATGGAGATCGCCTATCCTGAAAACTTAAGCAGAGGCATACTCTTGCTTAAAACTTTTCTGGGTTTTTTCTATGTGATCATTCCTCACGGATTCTGTCTTTTATTCAGAATGATCGCGACACAATTTCTGGTGTTCCTGGGATGGTGGGCTGTCCTCTTCACAGGGAAGCTTCCGCAGTCATGGCATAATTTCATTGTTGGCACTCTTCGCTGGCAGATGAGATTGAACCTGTACATCAACCTGATGACCGATACGTATCCAAAATTCTCAGGGAAGGAGTAAGCATGCACAAAGTTTATTCGCGAGGTGATCTGATAAAAGGTCACCTCGTTTTATTTTAGGCGGATGAGAACATTGATTGAAAAGGCATGGAGGCAGATCACGGGTGATCATGATGAAATCGGGGAGTACGTGGAGCTCTCAGGAGGAAGTATAAACCATGCAGCAAGGATCTGGGTAAATGATAAGCTTGTTTTTGTTAAGTGGAACGATCATTCGTTGTATCCTGCCATGTTTGAGAAAGAAGCGGATGGCCTTGCATTGCTTGCATCGTGCAATGTGGCAAGAATTCCTGAAGTGATTGGAGTTACGCATGTTGATAAGCAGGCATTTCTGTTTCTTGAATTCATCCAGGCTGGTAAACCTACATCATTATCATTCGAAATGATGGGACAGCAGCTTGCCTTGATCCATCAGCATAAGCAGGAACGGTACGGACTCCACGGAAACAATTTCATCGGAAGCCTTCAGCAGTCAAATGAACCAAAGAATGACTGGGTGGAATTTTTTATATGGAATCGCTTGCAGCCTTTGATAGATCTGGCTTTTCAGACGTACCTTCTTACAGATGAGCATGTCACGCTTTTTAACCGGCTTTTTGGAAAACTTGAATCATTGATTCCGAATGAACCTCCATCTTTGCTGCATGGAGATCTGTGGTCAGGAAATGTGTTTGTTGATCATGCCGGTCAGCCGGTTTTTATAGATCCTGCTGTTTATTACGGGAACAGGGAGATGGATCTTGCCATGACAAAGCTTTTTGGAGGCTTCCCGCCGAACTTCTACAAGGCTTACAACGAAAGCTTTCCACTTCAGCATGGATGGATGGAACGTACTGAAATTCATAACCTGTATCCACTGCTCGTTCATCTCAACCTTTTCGGAAAGGGCTATCTTCCTGATATTCTGCAAACTTTAAGACGCTTTACAGGTTGAAAATCTCTCTTTGGAATCCTATATTTGCGGACTTTTGAAACCGATGGAAAACCCTGAAAAAATTAGCTCGGAGAGAGCTCCGGAACCAGTAGGATTATATCCTCATGCACGAAGAGTTGGCAACCTGCTTTTTTTATCAGGAGTTGGACCAAGAGAAAGAGGCACAAAAAAGATCCCGGGTGTAGAGCTCGATGCAGAGGGAAACATTACGTCTTATGACATTGAAGCGCAATGCCACAGCGTGTTCAAGAACATCCGAATGATCCTTGAAGATTCCGGTTCATCATGGGACAAGATCGTTGATGTCACGGTTTTTCTTACAAACATGAAAGCGGATTTTAAAAAGTACAATGCTGTTTACGCGGAGTACTTCAAGGACAACCTGCCATGCAGAACAACTGTGGAAGTAGGTTCGCTGCCAACACCGATAGCCATCGAGTTAAAAGTAATTGCTACCATCTGAAATGAAGAAATACAAAGAATATAAACTCGATCTGCCTGCGATCACCTCGCAGGTTCTTGAGAGCTGGGACAGGAACGAAACATTCAGGAAAAGTGTTGAGCAGCGTGAAGGCAAGACACCTTATGTGTTTTATGAAGGTCCTCCATCGGCAAACGGTCTTCCGGGGATTCACCACGTCATGGCGCGTTCGATCAAGGATATTTTCTGTCGCTTTAAAACGATGGATGGTTACCAGGTAAAACGAAAAGCAGGATGGGATACACATGGACTTCCTGTGGAACTGGGTGTTGAGAAGGCTCTCGGTATTACGAAGGAAGATATCGGGAAATCAATCTCGATCGCTGAATACAATGAAGCCTGCAGGAAGGATGTCATGAAATACACAGGCATCTGGAATGACCTGACGCGTAAAATGGGTTACTGGGTCGATATGGATCATCCGTATGTGACTTATGAGAATTCATACATAGAATCGGTATGGTACCTTCTGAAAAAGCTTCATACCAAAGGACTGCTTTATAAAGGATACACGATCCAGCCGTTCTCACCAGCCGCGGGTACAGGGTTGAGCACACATGAGCTTAACCAGCCCGGCACGTACAAGATGATCAAGGACACTACCCTGATCGCACAGTTCAGGCTCAGGGATGGTGAGAGGAAAATTGTTGACACCCCGCTTCCTGTGTATTTTCTTGCATGGACCACAACACCCTGGACACTGCCATCAAATACCGCACTGGCAATAGGTGAGAAGATCACGTATGTTGCAGTAGAGACATTTAATCCATACACAGGATCGCCAGCAGTCGTGATCCTTGCCAAAGATCTTTTCGGAAAATATTTTCCAGAGAAGAACAAAGAGTTAAGCTTTGAGGATTATAAAACAGGCGATAAAAATATTCCGTTCAGGTTGTTAAACGAGATCAAAGGGAAAGACCTGATAGGCCTGAAGTATGAACAATTATTGAAGTATGCGCAGCCACAGGATGGTGATGCTTTCCGTGTCATTCCTGGTGACTTCGTAACAACTGAAGATGGTACAGGCATCGTACATATCGCACCAAGCTTTGGAGGGGATGACTTCCGTGTGGCTAAGCAGAACGGCATTGGCTCACTGACACTTGTTGATCGTACTGGAAAGTTCACTGAAGAAGTGACTGACTTCAAAGGCGAATACGTTAAAGAGCAATACCTCGGCGATAAAGTTCCTGAGGATTATAGATCCGTTGATGTGCGAATAGCCATCAAGCTAAAAGAAGAAGACAAGGCCTTCCGTGTTGAGAAATACGAGCACAGCTATCCGCATTGCTGGAGAACTGACAAGCCGATCCTGTATTACCCATTGGATTCATGGTTTATCAAAACAACCGAGTACAAGGAAAAGATGATCGCCCTGAACAAAACGATCAACTGGAAGCCAGAAGCAACAGGAACAGGCCGTTTTGGGAACTGGCTTGAAAACCTTGTTGACTGGAATCTTTCCCGTTCAAGATTTTGGGGAATTCCATTGCCTGTCTGGAGAACTGAAGATCAGAAAGAGGAGATCTGTATCGGTTCAATGGAAGAGTTGAAGAATGAGATCGATCGTTCGGTAAAGGCAGGCCTGATGAAATCAAATCCGCTTGCTGATTTCAAACCTGAAGATTTTTCTAAATCAAACTACCAGGTATTTGATCTGCATCGTCCGTATGTGGATGACATCTTACTTGTTTCTTCAACAGGGCAGAAGATGCTGCGTGAGACAGACCTTATTGATGTATGGTTTGATTCAGGCTCGATGCCTTATGCGCAGCTTCATTATCCATTCGAAAACAAGGAGCTGATCGATGAAGGTTTATACTATCCTGCAGATTTTATCGCTGAAGGAGTTGACCAGACAAGAGGTTGGTTCTTCACCCTACATGCGATCTCCACGATGTGCTTCGATAAAGTGGCATTCAAGAATGTAGTATCTAATGGACTGGTGCTCGATAAGACGGGAAACAAGATGTCTAAAAGATTGGGCAATGCAGTTGATCCGTTTGATACACTTTCAAAGTACGGTCCTGATGCAACACGCTGGTATATGATCAGCAATGCGCAGCCATGGGATAACCTGAAGTTTGATGTTGCCGGCATTTCAGAAGTGCAGCGTAAATTTTTCGGAACACTGTTCAATACCTATGCATTCTTCGCGCTGTACGCGAACATTGATGGCTTCTCCTACAAGGAGGAAGAGGTGCCTGCTGATAAACGGCCTGAGCTTGACAAGTGGATCCTGTCTGAACTGAATACACTCATCACAAGTGTGAAAACGGCCTATGAAGAGTATGAGCCAACAAGGGCTGCACGCTCGATCGAAGAGTTCGTTGATGAGCACCTGAGCAACTGGTATGTAAGACTGAGCAGACGTCGTTTCTGGAAAGGAGATTATAGTGCGGATAAGATCTCTGCTTACCAGACTCTATACAAATGCCTTGAAACGATCGCACGGCTTTCAGCTCCAATAGCACCATTCTTTATGGATCGCTTGTATATGGATCTCAATGAAGTTTCGGGATTGCATAAAGCGGAGTCTGTGCATTTGTCAGATTTCCCTGTTGCGGAAAAGGCATATGTCAATAAAGCGCTTGAGGAACAGATGCAGCTTGCGCAGAAGATCTCGTCGATGGTATTGTCGATAAGGAAGAAAGAGAACATTCGTGTAAGGCAGCCGTTAAGCCGCATCCAGGTTGCAGTTCCAGATGAAAAGATGATTGAGAAGATCAGTGTTGTGAAAAGTCTGATTCTTTCTGAAGTGAACGTGAAATCGCTGGAATTTGTGAAAGAGGGAGAAGTCCAGGTTATCAAGAATATGAAGCTGAACTTCAAAACACTTGGTAAGCGTTATGGAAAGTTTATGAAAGCAATCCAGAAGCATGCGGAAGAGCATGGAGAGATCGTGATCAGCTCCATTGAAAAGGAAGGCTCGTATCATTTTGTGGAAGAAGGGTTTGAAATTGTTCTTTTGCCGGAAGATGTTGAGATCATTCCGATCGACATCCCGGGATGGAAAGTGGCGAATTCCGGGAATATAACTGTCGCGCTGGATGTAAGGATCGATGAAGAATTACTCCAGGAAGGCATCGCACGCGAGGTGGTGAACAGGATACAGAACATCCGGAAAGACAAGAACTTAGAAGTGACTGATCGTATCAATGTGAGAATCAAAGAGAACAAAGCGATCAATTCTGCTATAAGTAATAATTTGGATTATATTTGCGCTGAAACACTGGCTTCCTCGCTGGAACTGGTGAAAGAGCTTGATCCTGAGGAAGGGACGCTGGTAGAGGTGGATGAGGATATAAAAACCCTTATCAGTATCAAGAAACTGAATCAAAACTAAGTCAGGTCATGGCAAAAAAAGTACAAAAAGGGAAGAAGCCAGCAGCGAAAAAAGCTGTGAAGCCCGCAAAGAAAGCCAATGCTTCTAAGAAAAGCAATCCCGTTAAATCTGCTAAAAAAGCTCCTGTGAAGACAGCTAAAAAGGCAGCGGCTAAAAAACCTCTTGCTGCCAAAAAACCTGCATCAAAAGCAGTTGCTAAAAAGGCAGTTAAAAAGGCACCGGCGAAGCCAGTGAAAAAAACGGCAAAGCCAGTAGTTAAAAAAGCGACCAGGCCTGTTGCAAAGAAAGCATCTAAGCCAGTAGCAAAGAAAGCTGCGAAGCCTGTCGCTAAAAAAGTAGTGAAAAAGGTTGCGGCGAAAAAACCTGTTAAGAAAGCTGCTCCTGTTAAGAAATCTGCACCTGTTAAAGCAGTGAAGAAGTCTTCAGCAAAACCAGCAAAAAAATCTACACCTGTAAAGCAGGTTAAAAAAGCAGCACCTGCAAAGAAGGCCGTTGTTGCTAAGCCAGCTGCTAAAAAGGTACAACCGGTTTCAAAGAAGGCTGCAGTAAAACCAGTTCAACCGAAAAAAGGTACTGTAGCGAAAGTGATCAGCAAGGCAAAAGAGATCATTAAAAAAGTAATTGAACCAAAACCTCAGCCTGCCGCAAAGAAAGCAGCACCTAAGGCTGGCACAGTAGTTGAAAAGAAAACGCAAACTGCGGAAACCAAGGAAAGTCCAAGGCCAGCAGCGATTAGTAAACCTACAACTATAAAAAACGAAGTAAAAACTAAAGGGGAGAACGAGGAAATGAGAAAAGCAGACAAGACGAGTGAGCGTGCCGTTGAAAAGCAGGAGACCTCAGCAAAAGTGACGAAAAGAGATCCAAACGAAAAGACAAGATATTCCGATTCAGAGCTTCAGGAATTTAAGGAGCTGATCATGAAAAAGCTTGACGAAGCAAACAAGGATTACGAACTTCTTAAAGATACATTGTCACACAGAGACAACAATGGAACTGATGATACATCACCAACATTCAAGTTGCTTGAAGATGGATCTGATGTTTTATCAAAAGAAGAAACAGCCCAGCTTGCAGCTCGCCAGCAAAAGTTCATACAGTCGCTTGAGAACGCACTGATCCGTATCGAAAATAAAACATACGGCATCTGCAGATCAACAGGTAAGCTGATCTCTAAGGAGCGTCTGAGAAGCGTTCCGCATGCTACGCTTAGCATCGAAGCTAAAATGGAGCAGTCCTGATAAATTGATAGTTTATAATTAAGGCGGAACCAGCTTCCGCCTTTTATTTTTTTCCGTTGAAAAAGCCTTTATTTCTTGTTTTTCTAATCCTGTTTCTTGATCAGGCTATCAAGATCTGGATCAAAACCCATATGTATCTTGGCGAAGAGATACGTGTCATTGGCGACTGGTTTATCATACACTTTACTGAGAATAATGGGATGGCCTTCGGTATGGAGTTCGGTGGCGATTATGGAAAGCTCTTCCTGAGCAGCTTCCGGATCATTGCCATTGGTTTTCTATGCTGGTATTTGTGGTCTTTAAGTAAGAAGAAAGCGCATCCTGGATACCTGTATTGCATTGCACTCATCCTGGCCGGAGCTATAGGTAACATCATTGACAGCGTATTCTATGGATACATTTTCAATGATTCGATCAATCAAATCGCTACGCTGTTTCCTGAATCAGGTGGATATAGTGGATTGCTTCACGGTAAGGTTGTAGACATGTTCTATTTCCCGATCATTGATGGCCACTTCCCGGCATGGTTTCCTATCTGGGGTTCTGAAGAGTTTATATTTTTCAGACCTGTCTTTAATCTCGCGGATTCTGCAATCACTGTGGGTGTCTTTCTTATCCTGATCTTCCAGAAGAAGTTCTTTGAGGACAATAACCTTACTGTGCGCACTGTGAACGATCAATCTGAATCCGGCAACAGTTCCGAAGCCATCACTTCATAATACCTTTTTGAAACAGCCCTGTCTGAGGCTTTCGGGGTTTGGTCTTTTTCTTTTCCGCTGAGAAGTGATCATTGCCCCCGCCAGGACGTCCCGGTTTTCTGATTCTTGCTACCATGCGTCCGAAAAAGCCTTTCTTCTTTGGTGCGGCATTGTTGTCTTCGTAAGCTTTGGCTTTATGTCCTGATGCAAAGGCATCATTCTCCTTCACTTTTCGCTTTATGCCCATCCTGGTAAAAATGGTTTTGCGTTTATTCTTCACATAGGATTTTTCAGAATAGCCTGAAGAAAATGCATCATTACTTTTAACTCTGGGCTTAATTCCTATCCTGGTCAGGATGGTTTTTCGTTTTGATTTTTCGTAGGATTTAGATTTTACTCCTGAAGAAAAGGCATCGTTTGCAGCTGGCTTTCTCTTTATTCCAATGCGCGTCAGAATCGTTTTCTTGCGTGATGTTTCGTAGGACTTTGCTTTATGACTCCCGCTGAATGCATCATTTGGCTTAGGATTCCTTTTGAAGATCCTTGCTATCCTTCCAGGTTTGTTTTCATAGCTTCTTTCCTTTCTGGAGGAACTGAAGCCACGTTCTTTTTTCTGGCTTTTTTCTTTTCTGACAGCAGATGTAAAGCTGTCATTGCTCTCTTTGGATTTGTTTTTTTTCCGAATGGTGAAGGATGATCGTTTTTCAGACTTGCCTTTTTCTGATCGCTTCTTTTTTGATGTGAAAGTTGAAGGCTTGTCTTTCTTCTCCTTTTGAGCTGAATTGTTTCGCCTGAAGGTTCGCCCTTCCTTTCCCCGATTGACCTCCTGGCTGCTGAACTCTTTCTTTGATCTGCATGAAGTGATTACCCCCAACAGCAGGAAGCTATAAATGAAAAGCCGGAAACACCCTCGCATCAGCATCAAGGTAAATTTACCTTAAAAGGACTGAGCATGTATCCGGCAATCATATAAAATAAAAAACCCCCAGTGAAGGGGGCTTTTTCAAATTACTTAGGAGATGTTCCTGTTGGCTGCTTTTCAGGTGTTTTAGTGCCACCGTGATTGTGTCCGTCATGGTCGCTGTGATCATGCCCTTTGTGGTCGTTCTTTTCTCCACCAGCGTGCTTGTCACCACCAGCGTGTTTGTCACCGCCCGCATGTTTGTCGCCGCCTGCGTGCTTATCTCCACCTGCATGGCTGCTCTTCTTAGCATCGTTCTTTTTAACTTCCTTCAGCTTCTTCTTCTCTTCTTTAGTTACCTGCTTTTCGGCTTTTTTTTCAGCTTTCTTAACTTCCTTGGTTTCTTTTGTAACAATTTTTGCAGAATCTTTTTTCTCTGTTTTTGTTTCCTGCTTTGTTCTTGTTGTGTTCACCGTTTTTGATTCCTGCGCGAAAGCTCCTGTAGTTCCGATCGCGAATGCAATAATTAATGCTGTTGTTTTCATTTGGGTTTTTTTTGAGTGAAAGTGGTAAGTAAAAATCGTGCCGAAAAATGTATTATTCTTTGCACGTTTCTTGAAACTGCTTTAAAAACAGCTCCATGAAAGACCTCCTGACAAAAATAGAGTTTACTTTCGTTCGGTTTGAGAAGTGGTTCAATAATAAGTTTGGAATCTACTTTACTAACGGTAATAAGGTTGATTCCCAGAACGATCTGTTATAATCTGACACAAATATTTTTTGGTTCTGTAAAGAATCGGAGCGCTTCGAAACCTCCTTCTCTTCCAACACCAGAATTTTTCATGCCTCCAAAAGGTGTTCTCAGGTCACGCAGCAACCAGCAGTTAACCCACACAATACCGCTATGCACTTTTCTGGCTACACGATGTGCCCTGTTAAGATTCTCTGTCCAGATGACTGCTGCAAGACCATATTCAGTGCTGTTCGCATAGGTGATCACTTCATCTTCCGTGTCAAATGGTGTCAGGGTAACAACAGGCCCAAAGATCTCTTCCTGGTTTGTACGGCAATAGGGTGAAAGCCCCTCAATCACAGTAGGCTCAATAAACCATCCATCTAAGCCTTCAGGATGAGCCTGGTTTCCTCCACAGATGATCGTACCGCCTTCTTCTTTAGCCAGCTCAATATAGCTCAGAACCTTTTCCATATGCTGCCTGGACACAATCGCACCCATGCGTGTCTTTTCATTTTTCGGATCTCCCGGTACCAGCTGCTTAACACGCTCAATGAATGCTGCTTTGAATTTATCGTAGATGCTGCGTTGAATGAACACTCGTGATCCACACAGGCATATCTGTCCCTGATTAGCAAATGAGCTCTGAACAGTGGTCTTCAGTGCCTTTTCAAAGTCGCAGTCTTCGAATAGGATGTTTGGGTTTTTTCCACCAAGTTCCAGTGATATCTTTTTAAACATCGGGCTGGCCACTCGTGCAATGTCGGCTCCAGTTTTCGTGCCTCCGGTAAATGAAATCGCTTTGATTTCCGGATGCCCTACAATGGCGGATCCTGCTGTATGGCCATATCCGTGAATGATATTCAGCACTCCCGGAGGTAACCCTGCTTCACTGCAGATCTCACTCAAAAGGTATGCGGTCATCGGTGTGACTTCAGATGGCTTCGCAATGACACAGTTTCCTGCTGCCAGCGCCGGAGCTATCTTCCATGTAAAGAGATACAAGGGAAGATTCCATGGAGATATGCAACCCGCGATTCCAATAGGTTCCCTCAATGTGTAGTTGAAACCTGTATCCTCCATTGGATGTGCATCGGTATGAAAATGCTCAATGGCTGTGGCGAAGAAGTGAAAGTTTGATGCGGCTCTCGGAATATCCACAGTTCTTGCGAGCGTAACTGGCTTGCCATTGTCTGTTGACTCAGCCTGCGCCAGCTTTTCAAGATCACGTTCAATGAGTCTCGATATTTTCAATAAGATCTCTGATCGCTTTTCTCGTGATGTCACTGACCAGCTTTCAAACGCTTTCTTTGCAGCATCAATGGCATCAGCAACATCTTCTTCACCTGAATCAGGAATAAGCGAATATACCTTCCCGGTTGATGGCTCGTAATTGTCAATGTATTTACCTGAACGTGGTGGAACGAATGCTCCGTTAATATAATTGGCTATCTTCTTCATCAGACTTTAAAGATAAAAAGAAAGCAGTCAGGGAAAGCCAGATGCAGCCATGACGCAATAAGTGACTGCCATTCACCGCATTCGCTGTTAAATAGTGTTAAGCTTAAAAGGTGCCCGGTTACTGAACGTTAATTTTGTTGAATGTCCAGACAAAAGATCATACTGATCATCATAGTAATTTCTATATCCCTGGTTGGGCTTGTAGGAATTCAGCTATACTGGATCCGCAGTGCATACGATCTTAAAGAGCAACACTTTCAGCTGGCAGTTACAGAAGCCCTCAACAATGTGGTGTATAAGCTCGAGAAAAAATCTGCAGCTTCAAGCATCAGCAGGCGCCTGAATTTCAGGAAGCAGGGAAAGAGAACCCGTGGTGGCAGCCTTGCATCTGATTCTTCCGCATACAAGATCAATTTATACGAAGAAGTTTCACTTGACTCGAATGGTGTCGTAACAAAGAAAACCCGTGAATCAGTTTCATCGGATACAAGCAGCTTCTTTCCTACCACATCAAGGCTTTCATTGTCACTCTCCCCTCCTTCGGCTCCTAAACCTGATTCGCTGAACAGCCCTGAATGGCTCGCTCATCGCTCAGAAATGGTGAATGACATTTTCGATGAACTTATATCCATCAATGTTTACAATGATTTTAAAGACAAGATTGACATCCGTCTTCTTGATTCCATCCTAAGAAAAGAGCTTGAAGAAAAAGGCATTCAGGCTGAATATGTTTTCGGTGTACTTGACAGTGAAACGGGAAGATTATCCTATACAAGTGAACATGGAATGGATACATCCTTACTGCGTTCTTCCTTCAGAATAAACCTTCTTCCTGAGAATGTATTCATTACGCCCAAATACCTTCTTGTACATTTTCCTGAACAGAGCAACTACCTGTTCAATACTATGTGGTCAATGCTTTCTTCATCTGCCATATTCATTGTGCTGATCATCTTCTGTTTCTTCTATACCATCAGGACAATCTTTCGTCAGAAGAAGCTCAGTGACATCAAAAACGACTTTATCAATAATATGACGCATGAGATCAAGACCCCAATATCTACGATCGGTCTTGCATGTGAAGTTCTCAGTGATCCATCCGTAGAGAAAAAACCTGAAAAGCTGACAAAGTATGTAAAGGTGATCAGTGAAGAGAACAGGCGATTGAGTCTGCTCGTTGAGAACGTGCTCCAGACAGCCATCCTGGATAAAGGTGAATTCAAACTGAAGCTTTCAGAAGTGGATCTTCACGAAGTACTGGTACATGCGCTGAGCAATATCCAGCTGCAGATCGATCAGCGTGAAGGAAGCCTCATCAAAAAGTTCAGCGCCGAAGATGCATTCATCCAGGCTGACAAGGTGCACATCACTAACATCGTGTACAACCTGATCGACAATGCATTGAAATACACCAATGACAAGCCTGTTGTCACCGTAACAACGAGAAATGAAAATGGTGGCGTAGTGTTTACCATTGCCGATAATGGCATTGGGATCAGCAAGGAAAATGTTAAACGGGTATTTGATAAACTGTATCGTGTGCCCACGGGAAATATTCACAATGTAAAAGGCTTCGGTCTTGGCCTGAGCTATGTTAAAGCCATCGCCGAAAAACATCAGGGCTGGATTACTGTAGAGAGTGAGCTTTCAAAAGGAAGCAGGTTCTCTGTATTTCTGCCTTTCAAACAAACCAAATAACCATGGAAAAAGAAACCTTGTCAATACTGCTTGTAGAAGATGATCCTAACCTCGGCTCATTACTGAAAGAATATCTTGAAGCAAAAGAATTCGAAACAACGCTCGCTGTCAATGGTAAGCAGGGATATGAAAAGTTCCGTGACGGAAAGTTTGACCTGTGTCTTCTTGATGTGATGATGCCTGTGAAAGACGGGTTCACCCTGGCAAGAGAGATCCGTAAAGAAGATAAAAATGTTCCAATCATCTTCCTCACAGCGAAGTCTATGAAGGAAGATGCCATAGAAGGATTTAATGTTGGTGCGGATGATTACATCACCAAGCCTTTTAGCATGGAGGAGCTGCAGGCCAGGATCAAAGCGGTTTTGAGACGTACAAAAGGGCAGGCGATCATGCTTGCAGAACAGAAAGAGTTCCCTGTCGGTGAATTCAAATTCAATTATCCCAAGCAGATCCTGGAAGGCTTTGGCAAACAGCAAAAGCTGACAACTCGTGAAGCAGAACTCATGAAGCTTCTCGCATCACACATCAATGATGTTGTTGACAGATCCTATGTGTTGAAGTCAATATGGGGTGATGACAACTACTTCAATGGACGAAGCATGGATGTGTATATCGCCAGGCTGCGGAAGTATTTGAAAGAAGACTCTTCCATTGAGATCGTGAACGTGCATGGAAAAGGATTCAAGCTTTTGCTGAACAGGTATTGATCAGGATTTAAAGTGATCCTGTTCTTCCTCCATCCACCGGAAGGTTCACGCCATTGATGTAGCCTGCAGCTGGTGAAGCAAGGAAAGCCACAGCATTCGCGATCTCCTCAGGTTCCCCGAATCTTCCTGCAGGAATTTCATGCAGCATCTCTTTTTTGATGTCGAGTTCGCTGATTCCTGTTTTTTGTGAACGTGCATCGATGATCCCTTTTAATCTCGCAGTTCCTGTTGCACCTGGTAAAACATTGTTTACTGTTATCCCGAATGGTGCAAGCTCATTGGCAAGCGTCTTCGACCAGTTTCCCACTGCAGCCCTGATCGTATTGGAGACGCCCAGTCCTTTCAATGGCTGTTTGACGCTTGTTGAGATCACATTGATGATCCTTCCATACGATTCTTCTTTCATGCCTTCAACAACAAGTTGCATCAGGATGTGATTGCATACCAGGTGCTGGTTGAACGTTTTGATGAATTCTTCTTCTTTCGCCTGAACGATGGATCCTCCGGGAGGTCCGCCAGTATTGTTTACCAGGATGACTGCAGGTCCCGATTTCTCCAGAAAGACAGAGACTTTTTTCTTTAGTTCCTCAGGATTGGCATAATCTACTGGCAGGTAGGAATGCTTTTGTCCTTTAGATGAATCAAGCTTTCCAAGTGCATACGCAAGGCGTTCTTCATCACGTGCAAGCAAAACTACTGTAGCTCCAAGCTTTGATAATTCAAGTGCTGAAGCAAATCCAATTCCTTGAGATGCTCCTCCAACAAGTGCAAGTTTTCCGGTCAGGTCTAAATTCATTTCCCAAAGTTGAAATTTCTGCAGGAATTTATGGGCTTACAGATGAATTAAATTTTAGGGATCACTGTGGCGACCAGTAAAGACGGGTTGTTTCAATGTTTCAACTATAAACCTTAAACTTGTGTACTCTGTCAGTTAACTCTACCCCCATGTCAATACAAAGACCTTTTAACATCAAAAAATGGATCGATGAGAACCGCCATCTTCTTAAACCTCCCGTAGGGAACAAGCAGATTTGGATGGACACAGATTTCATCGTGATGGTTGTTGGTGGCCCGAATGCACGCAAGGATTATCACTATAATGAAGGTGAAGAATTCTTTTACCAGCTTGAAGGCGATGTTACCGTGAAGATCCAGGAAGATGGCAAAGCTGTTGAGGTGCCGATCAGAGAAGGAGACATCTTTCTGCTTCCACCAAAAACTCCGCATAATCCTGTGAGAGGCGCAAACACTGTCGGTATTGTGATCGAACGTAAACGTCGTGAAGGTGAAAAGGATGGGCTTCTGTGGTTCTGCGAAAAATGCAATACCAAACTGTATGAAGAATATTTTCCTCTGTCAAACATCATGACACAATTCCAGGAAGTGTTCGCCAAATTCTACGGCAGTGAAGATCTCAGGACATGCAAGAACTGTGGACACGTTATGGAGCCACCTGTAGCAGCGAGATAAGATGCTGACGATAGATATCCATACACACATACTTCCCGAACATATTCCGGATTTTAAAGCCAGGTTTGGCTATGGAGGATTTGTCTCTCTTGAGCATCACAAGCCTTGCTGCGCAAAGATGATCATCGACGGGAAGTTCTTCAGGGAGATCGAAGATAATTGCTGGTCTCCTGAACGAAGGATAAAGGATTGTGATAAGCATGGTGTACATGTGCAAGTGCTTTCAACAGTTCCTGTCATGTTCAGCTATTGGGCAAAGCCGCAGGATTGCCTTGATATGTCGGTGTTTCTGAATGATCACATTGCAGGTATAGCAGATCGTTATCCAACACGTTTTGTTGGACTTGGCACTGTTCCGCTCCAACATACTGAACTTGCGATCAAAGAGCTTGAACGATGTAAGCGTATCGGGCTGGCAGGCATACAAATAGGAACCCATGTGAACGGAATGAACCTGGATGCACCAGAGCTTTTTCCCTTTTTCCAGGCCTGCGAAGAGCTCCGGATGCCTTTGTTTATTCACCCATGGGACATGATGGCTAAGGACAGGATGCCAAAGTACTGGATGCCCTGGCTGGTGGGAATGCCGGCTGAAACAACGCTTGCTATCTGCTCCATGATCTTCGGTGGTGTTTTTGAAAGACTTCCTGATCTGAAAGTGGCTTTTGCCCATGGAGGAGGATCATTTCCAGGTACATTCGGAAGAATCCATCATGGCTATACATGTCGTCCCGACCTGGTGGCTGTTGATAATCCACACGATCCCCGAAAATACCTGAAACAGTTTTACCTTGACTCCCTGGTGCATGACGAGGCCACACTCGATTTCGTTGTAAACATGATGGGCGCTGACCGTCTTGCCATGGGAACAGATTATCCTTTCCCGCTGGGTGAAGAAATTCCGGGTCAGATGATCAGAAAGATGCCATATGATGATGCCACCAAAGAAAGGCTTCTTAGCGGAACCGCTCTGGAATGGCTTGGATTACAGAGAAGTAAGTTCATCTGAGCATTTTTCATTACCTCGTTTCTGAGTGGTTTCACTACAATTTTCAAGGGTTTCCAACCGTTCTGAATGTCTGTGTTTATCGGTAAGCCCACGTTTTAAATGCGGCTTGATAACCACCTAAAAACTGTACTTTTGTATCAATTTCCCTGGGCACAATGAGCGAATTAATCAAACATGAATGTGGTATTGCAATGATCAGGCTTTTAAAGCCAATGCAGTATTATATTGACAAGTATGGCACTCCACTGTATGGCATCAACAAGCTGTACCTGCTGATGGAGAAGCAGCACAACCGTGGCCAGGATGGAGCAGGAGTGGCCAACATCAAGATCAATGTTCACCCTGGAACCAGGTACATCAGCCGTTATCGTTCTATTGCTAATACAGCCATCCAGGAGATCTTTGGAAAGATCACCAACAAGTTTCAGCATGTGCTTGAATCGCATCCAGATCGTTTTCGTGATGCACAATGGCTAAAGGAAAATATTGCCTTCAGTGGTGAACTTTTTCTCGGACATCTTCGCTACGGCACATATGGCAAGAACAGCATCGAGAACTGCCACCCTTTTCTTCGTGAGAATAACTGGATGACCAAGAACCTCGTTGTTGCCGGGAACTTCAATCTGACAAATGTGGATGAGCTTTTTAACCAGCTCGTTGAGTTAGGTCAGCATCCGAAAGAGATGGCGGATACCGTCACGGTGATGGAACGTATCGGTCATTTCCTGGATGTAGAGAATGAAAGGTTGTTCAGACAATTCAAAGATGAAGGGTACAGCAATCACGAAATATCTCCGTTGATCGCTGAAAACCTGGATGTCGCACGCATCCTTCGTGATGCAAGTAAGAAATGGGATGGAGGCTACGCGATGAGTGGTCTCATCGGACATGGTGATGCGTTTGTGCTCCGCGATCCATCAGGTATCAGGCCTGCGTTTTATTATCATGATGATGAAGTTGTGGTGATCACATCTGAACGTCCTGCAATTCAGACTGTATTCAATGTTGCTGTGGAGTATGTAAAAGAGATCACTCCCGGCCATGCGGTAATCGTTAAACGCAATGGAACTGTGAGTGAAGAAAAGATCATCGAACCTCTCGAAAAGAAAGCGTGCACGTTCGAACGGATCTACTTTTCAAGAGGCAGTGATAAGGACATCTACACTGAACGGAAAAACCTTGGACGCTTTCTCTGTCCTGCCATTCTTAAAGAAGTTGATTACGACTTAAACAATACTGTTTTTTCATTTATTCCTAATACAGCGGAACTTGCTTTTCATGGAATGATCGAAGGGATGGATCATTACCTCAACACGGTGAAGCGTCATGCGATCCTTAAGATGGGATCCAAAGTGTCAGATCCGGAACTGTCTGAGATCCTCGCCGTTCGTCCAAGAGTGGAAAAGATCGCGATCAAGGATGCCAAGCTGAGAACATTTATCACCCAGGATCGTGACCGTGATGACCTGGTTGCACACGTCTATGATACGACCTATGGCGTTGTCAACCGGGATATGGATACCCTTGTCGTTATTGATGATTCAATCGTACGAGGAACTACATTAAAACAGAGCATTCTTAAGATCCTTGACAGACTTGGGCCGAAGAAGATTGTGATCGTGTCTTCAGCTCCCCAGATCAGGTATCCTGACTGCTATGGAATCGATATGGCGAAGCTTGGAGATTTTATTGCCTTCAGAGCTGCCGTGGCCTTGCTGAAAGAATCATACAAAGAAAATCTTCTTGAAGAGATCTATGAAGAAGCAAAGTCGCAGGAAGGTTTGCCGTCAGGCAGCATGCGCAATGTGGTGAAAGAGATCTATCAGCCTTTCACACCTGAGCAGATCTCTGCTAAGATCTCACATCTGCTGACTCCCGCAGGTACTAAAGCGGAGGTGTCGATCATCTACCAGTCGTTGGAAGGATTGCACAGAGCATGTCCTGACCATAAAGGAGACTGGTATTTCAGTGGTGATTACCCTACGCCAGGCGGAAATAAAGTGGTGAACAGGTCATTCATCAACTTTATGGAAGGAAAGAATGTGAGAGCGTATTAAGATCGCTCTTCTCAATACACCATCAGCTTATTCCTGATTGCTTTCCCATCGGGAAGCACCACTTCAACGGCATATACACCGCTTTCAAGGTTGCTCAGGTCTATCTGCAAGGATTCGGCATGTGTTGTTTCGTGCACAAGCTGGCCGATGCTGCTGTAAACCCTGATCATGCTTCCTTTTTCGATGCCTTCAAATTGCACGTCACCTGTTGTCGGATTAGGATAGATCCTGATGTTTGAAAGGCTTTGCTCTTCTACGCTGATGGGTGAACTCGGAAGTCGTTCAATAACCAGGTCATCCACATAGAACCCATCCATCTGGAGCCAACCGTCACTGATCATCACAAACCTTACCTGGATGTTTTGATTGATGTATGCGCTCAGATCTATTTCTTCATTTACCCATAGGATCTGGGTACCGTCATATAATGGCTGACCAGGATCCTGGTTCTGGCTTCCGGGCTTCGTAAACTTACCGCATAAGGATATCCAGTTCATTCCATTGTCTGTGGAGATCTGCACTTGTGCATAATCCCATCCTTCTTCAATCTCCCAGCGGGCATTGTATCGCAGGACAGCCCTGCTTGTATTAAACAGGCTTACCGGCGACGACAGTTTCATGATGCTTGCTGTGTTGCCATTGTAATTTGAATAAGGTGAATCGGTGATGGATGTCGATGGAGAATACGCGTATTCATTTGTGGTTCCCCAGCCTGCAGAAGTAAGTCCTGACATGGTGTTACCCTGGTTGCTGTATGCTATAGCTGGTTGTCCAAAGTATTTTGTGACTGTATCGGAACGTGTGTAAAGTCCGTTGTTCACCTGAATCACATAACTCAGTTGCTGGCCTGTCGTGGATGATGCAAGTGTATAGGATATTGAATCAAACTTTGTTTCAAGAAGCTGAAGGCCGCTGAATGTTTCAGGAGATCCGATGGAAGTGAAGGTGCTTCCAAGTGGAACGATTGTAACCGTGTAGCTTCCTGTGCTGTCAAGGCCTAGCCGCTTAATTGAAAAGTTCAGATGACCTGATGGTTGCGAGATAAATTGTGGCTCTTTATCAGCTACCAGCGCATACCTCAGAAGCATGTTTGCCGCTGTCAGGTTTTGTGTGATGTTTCCTTTGCAGATGTCTTCTATGAGAAATGATGCTGGCCAGAAGCCATCTGCAGCGTCACCTGCTTCGGGTGTGAAGCTGAATACTTTTGGCTTGTTGCTGGTGTCGCCATACATCCAGTCATCCGATCCTCCATTCACAACATAACCAACTGTCTGAAGTGATGTTCCGAACAGGTAATTGTTTTCACGTGTGAGGGCAGTGGCGAAGTCTGTAAAGATGGCAGAATCGGGTGTGTATATACTTCCGTATCCCCATGGATGGACCAGCAGGTTTCCATAGGTGTGGTAGTTGATTGCGATCTTAAATTCATGGGCATTCGTGAAGTTGCGGATCACCTGTGTCTCTGGTTCAGAAAATCCTGAGGTGCCTCTGTAAACATCACTGGATGTCGATGGGCTTGAGCCTGTATTATCATATCCCCAGTTGTATCCATAGTTGCGGTTGAGGTCAATGCCATATGTTCCATCGCCGTTATTGCGCCTGTTCTTTCGCCACATGCCGCCACCGGTAGGATCAGTTAGTTCATTTTCAATGTAACCATCCGGGTTTATGCATGGAATGAAATAAAGTTCTGTATTGTTGATGATGGCCTGGATCTCAGGATCGGTTGCATAATTTTCAAGAAGATAATGCATGTAAAAGATCAGCTGCTGCATTCCGGCCGGCTCACGCGCATGATGTAGCGCGGTGTAAAGCATTTCCGGCTCTGGTTCATCTGTAGAAGCATTGTCAGAGATCCTTACATAATAGATCGGTCTTCCTTCTATTGATGTAATGACATCAGCAGGTGACTTCATAGAAATCAGGTTGGGATACCTGGACTTCATGCTGTCAAGCTCATTCAGCATCTCCTGGTAAGTATAGAATCCACCCATGCTGCCGAGTCCGAAGCCTTGTGGTGTTACTATGGATGTTGATGAGGGACTGCAAACAGCGACTGCCTTTTGTGATGATGCACGTGAAGGATTTTTGTATGCAGCTTTTACATCTTCTATCTGGATGGTATACGGGAGCCCTAGCTGTCTGATCTTTTCAAGCTCTGCTCCTGAAAAGTCACTTTCGAAGAATACACCCCGTTTATGCAAACCATGATCGACAGTGACACCTTCCTCTGCCATGCGCTTCAATCCTTCGTCATCTGTGAATATTCGTACCCTCGAATATGTTGATTGCTGCGCCCATCCAAGCGTTGCGCAGATGATCAGGCATGCAGTGAAGAGTATGTTTTTCATGTCCGTGAACAGGTTGATTATTATTCTGTTGGTGTTTGATCTTTCAGAGAAAAGAAGAATTTATCGATGTCAATATTACTCCCATTTATCGTAACATCCACATTTGTTGCAGACCCGAGTGTACCTATCTTCATCCATCTCCAGTCATTCGTTGAAACAGCGGTTGATTTAAAATTCATTAATGAAATATTTCCATGGCCACGTATTTTTGCAAAAACAAAACACTTCGGATGTTTTTTAGCGATGCTCAGATGATAGGTTGCCACATCATCTTTGGATAAAGAAATATAGGAAGTGAATGTGGTGAAATTATTTGCTGAACGAACATCTGTTTTAATCTGAGGTTTATTCTTTATGTTATCAGGAACTTCTGCTTCATAACGATGTGTGTCATGCGTCCAGCGTGAAGGATGAGCGTATTCATGCCAGGTGTCCAGCTGATAAAAAATCGGGCTGTCATTCTGAAGATCGAGTACATACGTGCTGCCCTGGCGTCTGATCATGAATGTGAATTTTTTTCCATCGAGTGATATGCTTGTTTCACGTTCCAGGGGTGATGATCCTTTGTGGTTGTTTGAAGGCTGTATCGTTCCTGAAATGATGTAGATGTTTTCATCTTTTGCTTTTCTCACAACAATAAGCTCATCTTCTTTTTTGGAGAAGTTGTATGAGGGTCCACCAAGCAGGATCCCGTTTCTGAGAATTGCTTCATAGCGGCTTGTGACAGCCTGTGCGTAAGATGGCATCAATGCCTGCCAGGCATAATTTTCAGGTTTGGGAAATGGTGCTTTCAGACTAAAAAATCCTGTATAATAGAATTCTGCACCTGTAACTCCAAGCGCTTTTAATAGTCCGAGCCATTGTGCTGGCCTGATGTTTCGTGATTCGTTGATATCCCAGCCTGCACTCACAAATGGTGAATAAAGCAGATCACCCGCGGCAATCTCCACCGCCCTGCAGTCAGCGATCCATTTGAAGCCATGCCATGCGCCTTTCCAGTATTTCCAGTTGGAAGGCCACCTCGGATAAAAATCAGGGGTTGAATAATATTGTCCATTGATCTTTGAATTGATCTGGCGTACCTGTTGATAGCGATGCCTGTAGGTGATATGCCCATCGATCGCATATTGTGTGTAAACTGTATTCTTAAGACAAGGTAAAGTTAGGAACTGCTGCTGTACGATCATTTCTTTTTCAAGCCTTCGCGTCGCTTCATAAACATCCCAGTCGTTGATGTTTCTATTCGATTTGTCTTTCTGTGCATAAGGATCTTTCTCCAGCATCTTTTTTCCAAAGAGCTTGAATACTTCTCCGTTCTCATTGATGAGCTGTACAGGCCGTGTAAGGTTTCTGCATAACTCTTCCAGATAGCATCGCAGCACCTTACCATCCATGATCAGTGAATCATCAGGCGCGGCAGGACTGAACCGTTTTTTTCCGTCCCATCGTACATAATGGTCATCAGGGAAATCTGTTCTGAATATCGCTGGCAGATCATAATTATATCCACACACTTTTGGCTTTATCTGTGCCCAGAATGTGATCACCGAGGCCGGAAGTTCAGGATGCCTGTTTGCAAGATCTATGTAAGCGCCCGCGAAGGTATTGGTGTCGTTATATCCTTTGATTCCATAGGTGTTTCCGGGAAGGATAAGATAATAGTTCATTCGTTGGGCAAGAGACAGCATGATCGCCCGACTGTCATCTATCGCCTTCTTCTGACTGATTCCTGGCTGTCCAAGTCCACCGAAATATCGTGGAGACATCCAGAGAACATTTGGAAGTAGTCCATGCCCTTTTAAAAACCTCGGCGAAGGAGCTTGTTCAATTTGCTCAACTGCATTGATCTTCGGTGCATATTCATTGGTGTCAACAACAAAGGTATCTGGTGTTGCAAGCATGTTCTTCCACTCAAAGATGCGTGCATTCAGCAACCCGGCAGGCATTGTCTGAATCGATAACACAACAGCAGTGAACGTGATCATCATTATGGCAAGGATCCATTTTCTGCTGTTGCTTCTGATCATCATCTTATAAAGATACGCTTACATGAAATTATTTCGTTTAGCTGCATTGGTCAGAAAAACTTGCTTTGACACTGAATCAGGCGATACTATTTTATTGAATGTGTGAAAAATTCCCAATCGCTCTCTTATCCTTTCCTGAAAGACGCGGTAAATAATATCTTTACCATGCTTGTAAAAGCAGGAAAATATTCAGAATGACTCAAATGAAGAAAAAGCTGCTTCTTGCAGGTGGGGCGCTTATCGTTATAATTCTTGTTTTTGTTTACAGTACTTCAGGTACACAGGAAAAGCAGCTGACTGTTAAAGTGCAGCAAGGCAAATTTGAGATCAACGTGTTTACAACGGGAGAGCTGGAAGCAAAAAACTCCGTGAACATTGATGGTCCTCAGGGCCTGCGTTCGATCGGGATCTGGCAGGCAAAAATTGCAGACATGGTGCCCGAAGGAACCATCGTGGAAAAGGGTGGCTACATTGCTAGTCTCGACAAAAGCGAGATATCCGGAAAGATCAGGGATGCAGAAAATGAACTTCAAAAGATCGAATCACAATACACACAGGCGAAACTGGATACTGCATTGCAGCTTAGGTCAGCAAGGGATGAGATCGCTAACCTTGAATTTTCAATAAAAGAAAAGCAGATCGTTCTTGAACAATCCGAATACGAACCACCTGCAACGATCAGGCAGGCCAACCTGGATCTTGAGAGAGCGAAACGTTCATTGCAGCAGGCTCATAAGAATTACGACATCAAAAAAAGCCAGGCGATCGCGAAAATGCAGGAAGTAGGTGCAAGCCTCAATTCTACAACCAACAAGCTTGAACAGTTGAACAAGGTGCTCCAGGAGTTTACGATCATTGCTCCCGAGCCAGGCATGGTAATTTATCAGCGTGAATGGAATGGAAGAAGAAAAACGGTTGGTTCAACGATCAGTGGCTGGGATCCAACTGTGGCAACTCTGCCTGATCTGAGCGTGATGATGTCAAGGACTTTTGTGAATGAAGTTGATGTACGGAAAGTAAAAGTGAACCAGAAAGTTCAGGTAACACTGGATGCATTTCCTGAGAAAAGATTGTCTGGCAAGGTGATCAGCGTTGCCAATGTTGGTGAGCAGAATCCTAAATCAGACGCGAAGGTTTTCGAGGTGCATGTCCAGATCTCGGAAAAGGACACTTCCTTAAGGCCTGCCATGACAACAGGAAATAACATCGTTGTCGGAGAGATCAGCAATGTGTTGTTCATTCCTCTGGAATGCGTGCATAATCAGTCAGACAGCCTCTCTTATGTTTTTCTGAAGAAAGGAATCACCATTACACGGAAGGAAGTGATTCCAGGGCAGACCAATGAAAATCATGTAATCATCGTGAAAGGACTTGCTGCAGATGATGAGGTGCTATTAAGCAGTCCGGGAAAGCCCGAGGATTATGAACTCGAGCTGTTAAAACCTGAAGACAAGAAAGCCATCTGATGACCCCAAGGGATCGGTTAGAAGTTAATTTTAAGATTGCCACAGAAGCGATCCTGACCAATAAGGTGAGGAGCTTTCTAACCGCGCTCGGGATCATCTTCGGCGTTGCTGCAGTTATCTCAATGCTTGCAATTGGCAACGGAGCACGAAAAGAAATTCTTGAACAGATCAAGCTTGTGGGAGTGAATAACATCGTGGTGACTCCGCTTACTGAACAATCCGAAGGCAAGGCGGCAGAGCAGGAAACGGACTCCAGGATGACCAAAATGAAATTCTCTCCCGGACTCACCATTCAGGATATGAAAGCAATCAGGGAAGTACTGCCAGGTGTTGAACGCATAAGTCCTGAGATCGAAATTGAAACAAACTTTGTAAGAAATGGGCTTTCCCGCTCGGGTAAGTTGGTAGGTGTTGAGCCGGCATATTTTCAGATCACAGACTTTTCGCTTTTTTCAGGCTCCATGTTCAATCAAAAGCAGCTTGATTATGGCGAGCAGGTATGCATCATTGGAAGTGCCGTCAGCAGTAAATTTTTCAGTAAAGAGGATCCGGTCGGGAAATACATCAAGTGTGGACAGAACTGGCTGCTTGTTGTGGGTGTCCTGTCTGACAGGGCTGTGAGCAAGTCAAGCATCGCGAGCCTTGGTATCCGTGATGTGAACATGGATGTGTACACTCCGATCAAAACCGTGCTTCTGCGCTATAAGAACAGGGCGCTTGTAAGTAAAAGTATGCTGCAGCAGCAGAACAACAATGAAGAAGAGAAGCCTGAAGCTCAGGTGACTGAATCATATCATCAGCTCGACAGGCTTGTGGTGCAGGTTGGTAACACAGACCTTCTGTCTGCATCATCAGAGGCGATCTCAAGACTGCTGCTCCGGAAGCACATGGGTGTCACTGATTTCGAGATAACCGTTCCCGAACTTTTACTCAAACAGCAGCAGAGGACAAAGGATGTGTTCAATATTGTGCTTGGTGCGATTGCTGGAATCAGTCTGCTTGTAGGCGGGATAGGGATCATGAATATTATGCTGGCAAGCGTGCTGGAGAGAATTAAGGAGATCGGTATCAGGCTGTCTCTCGGTGCCAGGAAGGAAGATATTGTTCAGCAGTTTCTTTTTGAATCGGTACTGATCAGCCTCACCGGAGGTATTGGAGGAATTGTTTTAGGTGTGATCTTAAGTGTTGTTGTAGCAAGGATCGCAGAGATCGAAACAATCATCAGCGCGCTTTCAATTTTTGTATCGTTCGGAGTATCTGCCATGGTAGGACTGATCTTCGGTATTACTCCCGCAAGAAGAGCTGCAGAACAGGATCCGATCAAATCATTACGACATGAATAGAATACTGCTGATCGTTTGTTTAGTGTTGAGCAGCTATGCTTATGGCCAGGAAACTGTTTACTCCCTGGAGCAGGTGATTGAGCTTGCAAGAAAGCAGTCGCCACAATCTAAGCTGGCCTACACACAGTATAGAAACAAGTACTGGAGCTACCGCACGTATCAGTCGAATTACCGTCCGCAACTTTCATTGAGAGGAACCGTGCCTGATCTGAACAGTTCCATCACGCCCATCACGCAGCCCGATGGTACTGATATCTTCAGGAAAAGAAGTCTGGCAAGTTCATCCCTTGATCTGTCTCTTTCACAGAACCTGGGGTTCACAGGAGGTGAGCTGTTTGTAAGTTCACAGCTTCAGCGGATCGATGTATTCACAGCTCCTGTATATACAAGTTATCTGGCTAATCCGGCGATCGTAGGCTTCAGGCAGCCCTTGCTAAAGTTCAACTCGCTCAGGTGGGACAGAAAGATTGAGCCGCTCAGGTATGAAGAATCACAAAAGCAGTATAATGAAGAAATGGAAAATGTGGCTGTCAAAGCGGCGGATGTTTTCTTCAATCTTCTGCTGGCACAGTTCCGATACAAGATTGAAGAGCAGAATGTCACCAATACAGATACACTTTTCAAAATATCTAAAGGGAGGTATAATCTCGGTAGGATTGCTGAAAATGATCTGCTACAGATTGAGTTGAGCCTGATGAATGCGAGAAACAATCTCTCACAGGCACAGCTTGACCTTGACGATGCCTCGCAAAAGTTGCGTAACTTTTTGAAGATTGCAGGGAACGAAAAGATCACACTCATTGAGCCTTTGCTTATTCCACAGTTCGATGTGGATGTGAAGATTGCGCTTGAGCAGGCACAGAAGAACAGGCAGGATCCGGTAGCCTTCCAGCGAGCACTCACAGAAGCTGAGAGAGATGTGGCAAGAGCCAGAGGAGAAAGCTTTCTGAATGCTGATCTTTATGCATCTTATGGCTTAACTCAAAGTTCATCTGTGTTGCCCGACCTATATATAAAACCTCAGGATCAGCAGCGGGCGCAGATCTCCTTTACAATGCCTATCCTTGATTGGGGACGTGCGAAGTCGATGATCCGGACCGCGCAGGCTAATTATGATCTTGTTCAAACAAACACTGAGCAGGCAGAACAGAACTTCCAGCAGGACATCATTCTAAAAGTCAAAGAGCTTCACATTTACAGGCAGAAGCTTGTGATCGCCGCCAAAAGTGACACCATAGCCCGCAAGCGTTACGACATAACTGTAAAACGGTATATGATTGGCAAGATCGGGATCACAGATCTGAATATAGCCCTGAATGAAAAGGACGCTGCGCGGTTATCATTTGTCCAGGCTTTGCGGAATTTCTGGAACGCATATTTTGAGATTCGTCGAAAAACCCTTTACGATTTTGAGAGGGGTATGGTCATCGATCACCTAGGCAATCACTAGAAAGATATTCTGTTCTTACCTAGAATTTAGCGAATAATTACTGAATTGACAAATCAGATTTTTGATAAAAGCAAATTTTTATTTAATTAGATTTGTATTTGGAATCTCCATACCATAATCACTAGCGAATGAAAAAATTTACTCAGAAATTACTTGCAGTTGTTTTTTGTCTCCTATCGACTGTGGCTGTTCAAGGCCAGACAGTGATCCTAGGAACAGGAACTGCTACAAATGGAACAACGACGGCGTCTCCGATCAATCAATGGTACAGGAGCTCACATGGACAGATGGTTTATACCGCAGCAGAATTGAATGCCGCAGGTATATCCGGAGCAGGAACGATCACGCATTTCGGCTTCTACATAGCTGGTGCACCAACGAACCCGCTGCCTAACTATACCATCAAGATGAAAAATACGACTGCGACAAACGTGGCTACGTATGATGGGGTTGGTTTGACAACGGTTCACAACATTGCAAGCTACGCACCTACTTCAGGTGGATGGAGCCTTCTTCAGTTAAATACACCTTTCCTTTGGAACGGAGTGGATAACATCCTTGTTGATGTCTGCTTCGATATGGTGTCGAATTATACAAGCTCTGGCCAGGTATATATTTATACCCCAGCTGTACCAAGCGGATTCATCTACAGCAGATCTGATACACAGAACCAGTGTGGGTTGGCCGCATCATCAGTTTCTTCAGACAAGCCACAGGCCCAGCTTTCTTTTGTGCCTTCTTCACCAATAGATCTTGGTGTAAATGCGATTCTTCAGCCAGTTTCGAATAGCTGTTACTCAGCTGCTGAAACATTCAGAGTAAGAGTAAAAGCATACGGAACAGCTACAGTGGATTTCTCTGTCAATAACCTTGTGATCTCCTCATCAGTTGCAGGTGTTAACCCGGTGACTTTCCCTCCGCTGACAATTACTTCAGGAACACTTGCTCCGAATCAGACATTTGATACTACCATCACTACAACATACAACATGTCTGCTGCAGGTTCATATACATTCAATGCCAAGGCAACGATTGCTACAGATGGTTACGCAGGTAACGACTCGGTAGCGCCATTAACGATCAACGTATCGCCGGGTGTTGCCTCAGTTGACAACAACAACCTTTGCGGTGGAAGCAGTGTCAACCTGACCTTGACAGGATCAACAGGAACTATTCAGTGGCAGAGCAGTACAGACGGTGGTGCAACATGGGTGAATGAAACAGGAGGTGGAAGCACAACTGCAGCTTATACTACCGTTCCAGCAACAACAACTATGTATCGCGCACTTATTTGCGGAACATTGCCATCGAACGAGGTAACAGTAACGGTGACCGTGGTGCCTCCTCCAACTGCAAGTGGAGATACACGCTGCGGAGAAGGTGTTGTGAACCTTAATGCAACAGGATCACCTACGATTCAGTGGTTCGCGTCATCATTTGGTGGAGCTCCGCTTACATCAGGAACTACCTACTCTCCTTACATTACAGGAAGTACAACGTTCTATGCTCAGGGCAGCAATGGTACAAGCTCAAACCTTGGTAGAACAAACAATGCTTCCAACTCAGGCTCACTGTTTAACAACTACGGTGTTGTGTTCAATGCGACAGTGGGTTTTACACTGAACTCTGTTAAGATCTATCCGGTAGGAACTGGTAACATCACCATCGGACTCCTAAACTCGGCGAATAACTCGATCAACTCACGCACCATTACAGTAACAGGAGCTACAGGACAACCGATGAACGTGTATGTTGGATTTTACATCACACCTGGAACCAATTATAAACTGGTGCTTTCATCCTATTCAGGAGTTTCAGCATTGTACTATGACGGATCAGGAAACACCTTCCCTTATACAGCAGCCGGAACTGCAAGCATTACATCGGGATGGAATGGTACAGGAACAAGCACATCTTATTATTACTTCTATGACTGGAACGTACTTACAGGATGTGTAAGCAACAGAACACCGGTAACAGGAACTGTCACTCCGGCAGATACTGTGATCGTTTCTTCTTCAGCATCCGCTGTTTGTAGCGGAACTTCTGTTACAATGATGACGAACAGCAACGATCCTGATTACAATTATGTCTGGAGCCCTGCAACAGGTCTTAACCAGACTACAGGAAGTTCTGTTGTCGCAAACCCTACGATCGCCACGACTTATACCGTAACAGCGACAAACACAACAAGTGGTTGCCAGACAACAACAACAAAATATCTTCAGATCGGAACCACGCCTGTAGTAACAGCAGTTTCAACTCCTTCAGAGATCTGTAACGGCGCTTCAGTACAGCTGTCAGCCGGAAGTGCAGGTGTAATGGGATATGTTTCTGTAGGAACAGGTACTACAACCAACTCATCTACAGGATATCCTGCACCATATGGTAACTTCTACTGGGGGGCACGTCACCAGATGCTCATCCGTGCATCAGAGTTATCTGCACTTGGATTTACAGCTGGCTCCGCACTTTCAAGTGTAGGATTTGATGTAACAGCAACGAACACAGCAGCTTCTCTTGTTGGGTTCACAATCAAAATGGGTCATACCACATTGACTACACTGACAACAATGCAGTCAGGTCTTACCACAGTTAAACCAGCTGCCAATTATACACCAACTGTTGGCTGGAACCAGCATACGTTCACAGCGCCTTTTGTATGGGATGGTTCATCGAACGTGATCGTTGAAACATGCTTCAATAACTCAAGTTACACGAACAACGCGAGCATGAGGTATTCAACTACTCCATTTACATCAACGATCTATTACAGATCTGATGCGACAGGTGTTTGTACTTCAACTTCAACTCCAACGACAAGCTCGAACAGACCAAACATGAGATTCTATGTTCAGGAATTCGATTACCTGTGGTCACCATCAGCTACTTTGTCTGCGGACACAATTGCCAACCCTGTTGGAACACCAACTGTGAACACAAGCTATGTTGTTCAGGTGACAAACCCAAACAACGGATGTGCAGCAACTGATACAATTGCGGTTCAGGTGAATCAGCTTCCTGTAGTTGGTCTGGCTAATTCAGCAGGTGTGTGTATGGGTGATACCTTAACACTTAGCGCTGCGCCAGGATTCACTTCATACAACTGGACAACTTCAGAAACAACCCAATCGATAGGTGTAACAGCTGCCGGATCATATACAGTGGTTGTGGTTGACACGAACGGATGTACCAATGCAGATACGATCCAGGTAGTGATCAATCCTGCACCGACAGTGGCTGTCAGCCCTGACGTAAGCCAGTGTGGCGGTACAACAACTTTAACATCGACAGCATCTTCGGGTGTTAACTACAGCTGGAACAATGGAGCATTCAGCCCGTCGATCCTCGTTTCTCAGAGCGGTACCTATGTACTGACAGTTACAAACGCATATGGATGTACTGACCGAGACACCGCAGTAGTAGCAATCAACGATATTCCAATGGTAGCACTTGGCAGCGACACTTCATTCTGCCCTGGAGGTTCAATTCAGCTGACAGCCGTTACTGACACAGGTGCAACATACGCATGGAGCACAACTGAATCTACACAGTCGATCAACGTTTCTACGACAGGACAGTACTCAGTAACTGTTACTTCTTCTGCAGGATGCGTGAATGCTGATACAGTTGTTGTTGGATTAAGCCCTGAGCCTATTGCAGCAGCAGGTGTCGATCAGTCATTGTGTTCAGGACAGGGTGCTGTGCTTACTGCATCAGGAGGTAACTTCTATACCTGGAGTACAGGTGCCAATACACCATCGATCTTTGTAACACCAGGCGTTACAACAAGCTATGTCGTTCTTGTTGAGAATGTTTATGGATGCGCGGATCTTGATACAGTAACAGTGATTGTAAACAGCAGCCCGGTTGCATCGGCAGGCTCGAACCAGAGCATCTGTGAAGGTGGAACAGTGACTCTTTCTGCAACAGGTGGAACATCATACAACTGGAGCAATGGTGAAACAACATCATCGATCACAGTGAGTCCTCTAGTTACCACCACTTACAACGTTGTGGTTGCGGATGCCAATACATGTACATCTTCCGCTTCTGTAACAGTAACAGTTAACTCGATCCCTAATGCAAGTGCTGGAAGTGACAGAGCGATCTGCGAAGGCACATCAACAACCCTGAACGGAACCGGTGGTACGACTTATGACTGGAGCCCGGCAACAGGTTTGAGCAGCACATCAGTGGCTAATCCTACTGCGGCTCCTCAGGTTACAACAACCTACACCGTTTCAGTTACTGCTGCAGGCGGATGTACAGCTGTTGATAATGTTGTAGTTGAAATCAATCCACTGCCTGTAGCATCGTTTACAAATACAGTTACAGGGCCTACAGCTTCATTTGCTAACATGTCAACCAATGAAGTAAATTATGTATGGGACTTCGGAGATAACTCACCGGCAAACTCAAGCGAAAATCCAACACATCAATATTTTGATAATGGAACGTATGTAGTATATCTGACAGTAACCAATGGCTGTGGATCTGATACTGCAAGCACAACGGTTGAGATCAATGGAATTGGAATCAGGGAAACAGAACTTGAAGCGAATACTATGATCTACCCGAATCCTACAAAAGGTGTGTTCACATTCTCCATGAAAGATGAAAAATCAGATACCGTTGTACTTCGATTGATGGATATCAATGGTCAGCTGATCGACGATGTTACATTCACAAACTTTGGAACAGAACTAAGGAAGGATTATGACATTTCTGGTCTGGCGAAAGGAGTGTATTATCTGCATATCGTTAAAGACAACCATTCGATCATGAAAAGGGTGATTCTTAACTAATCGATCCAAATAACAAATAGACAAAAAGGCGGCTTCGGTCGCCTTTTTTGTTTCATATGTCTTTGTTTGATACGTAAAAACACCTATTTCCCTAGACAAATATGATATTTCAGCGAATTTGTGTTGGCAGAGCAATATTTACTTTTATTTTTAACGCAAATCCAAAAAATAGCTATGACTCATTATTACAAAACACATGAGCCAGATATTAATCGCAGGAGTAAGTCTCCTGGTTTAAGAGCCTGGTTACTTATGCTTGTTTTTGCAGCGGCTTTCCTAACAGGGAATTCATATGCGCAAAGCCTTGCTAATTACACGTTCCAGGCTACATCCGGAACATATACACCCCTAACAGGTGGAACAACTGTTCCTGCCATACAGGCAGATGATGCAACATCAGCTGCTATTCCATTGGGCTTTACATTCAATTATATGGGCGTACCATATACTCAGGTGTATGCCAATTCGAATGGGTACATCACATTTACCGGGACGCCAACAACTAGCGGAACAAATATGCGGTCAAACAACTTTACATCTACAGTTGTTGACCATCCCATATTAGCTCCGATGTGGGATGATCTCATGGGAAACAATTCAACAGGAACTCCAAAGGCATCTTACCTAACGACAGGCACTGCCGGTTCGCAGGTATTTACAATGGAATGGCTGAACTGGGCTCCGTATTCATTAACTGCTCAAACACCAAATCTGAGCTTCCAGGTAATTCTTGATGAAGCAACAGGATCTATTACGTTTCACTATCGCTCTGATGCAGGAACAACGGCTTTTAGCGGCGCATCAATTGGTGTCAGCAACTCACCGACACAGTTTGTATCGCTTGACGGACCGACAGCATCGCCTGTTGTAAGCTATTCAACATCAACGAACAATATCACTTCAAAGCCAGCTACAGATCAGATCTACAGATGGACACCTGTTTCAACAGTTACGCCTGCATCTGCTGGTGGACCACTTACTTTTACAAATATTGGGGCTGGTGCATTGACGTTAAACTGGACCGATAATTCTTCAACTGAATCACACTTCCAGGTATATATTTCGACAGACGACGTAACATATACACTTTCAGGACAGGTAGTTTCTACAAGTGTTGCAGGTACAGGTTCAGCTTATAATTACACACAGATTGGATTAACACCAAACACATTATATTACTTCAGAGTTGTAGCAGCGAATGAGGCCAGCTTGCCTTCAGCTCCATTGTCAGGAAGCCAGATGACTGGTTCACCGTCTTTCTGCGGAGTTCGGGTTGTTGGGCCATCAGCAGGAGCAGACCATGCAACGATTGCTGATGCATTAAACTTTTTTTATGCGAACGGACTGACATGCGGAAGTGTGATCGAACTACAGCCAGCTTATTCAGGTTCAGTTGAAACTTTCCCGATCGTCGTTACTGCCTTCCCTGGATCAACAACAACAAATACACTTACAATCAGGCCACAGACAGGAGCAACAGGATTATCACTGGTTTCATCAGCATCATCTGCGTTTATTCTTGACGGAGTTGATAACCTGATTATCGATGGAAGACCAGATGGTACTGGAACTTCAAGAGAGCTAAGCATCCAGAATACATCTACTACAGGAAATGCTTTCACGTTTATTAATGGAGCATCAGACAACACGCTGAAATTCCTTAATATCAACGGCGTCACTACAAGCACAACATCAGGAGTGGTATTGTTTGGAACATCGACAGCTGCCACAGGAAACCTGGGCAATACGATCAGCGACAACAGAATCTATGATGGAGCTACCACTCCGACACACCTGATCTACTCTGCAGGTACCGCTACAAAGGAAAATTCAAACAACACGATTTCCAATAATGAGCTGTATAACTACTTTAATCCAACCAGCACTTCAACTGCTGTGAATCTTCAGGCAAACAACAGTGCCTGGACAATTACAGGAAACCACATTTACCAAACGAGTCCAAGAACAGCTACAAGCGGTGCCACTCATTCAGTGATCCTGATCAACTCTTCAGTTGGAACAAGCTTCACCATCTCCAATAACTTTATTGGAGGAAGCATGATAAATGCAGGAGGTGCTTCATGGAGTATGCCAGGTACAGTGGCGACCCGTTTCATGGGTATCAATGTAACAAGTGCATCAACTACAGGAACATCAACCATCGATGGCAATACCATTGGAAACCTTTCTATTGTAAGTTCATCTGCAACAACGACACCGCCTGCAATTTTCTCAGGGATCTCCGTTGCGAGCGGTAACTGGAATGTGGGAACAGTCACTCCAAATACCATTGGATCACTTACTAATACAGGAAACATCGTTGTCACAGCAACTACAACCGGAACCAGCATTTTCGGGATCAGTTCTACATCCTCTGGTAACATTACCATCGCGAACAACAACATAGGTTCATTCGAGCTTATCAATGCTGCTTCGAATTCTGTGCGTATGAACTTCACAGGGATCAACGCAAATTCAGGCACTGTCATCATCACGGGTAACACCATTGGTGGAGCAGTTGGAAACAGCATCAATAATCAGTCTGGTAACACAGCGACAACATCAGGTCATGCAACAACTGGTATCGGATTCTCGGGTACAACAGGAACGATCACCGACAACACCATTCAGAATCTTTCCTATTCTGCTGGTGGTTCCAGAGCTGTTGTGATCGGTATCAACATTTCAAGCGGAACAGTAACTGCTGATAACAATACGATCTTCAGACTGACTAACTCATCTGCGAATACACTTACCGGTTCAAGCACGTCGATCATTGGACTATCCATGACCTCAACATCAGCAGGTACCATCATTTCCGATACTGATATCGACGGATTATTCAACTCAGCGGCTACGGCTGCAGTGAATGCTACTGGTATCTATTATTCAGGTTCATCAACAGGATCGAATATCATCAGCAGGAATCAGGTAAGAGGCATCAGGCTTTCTACAACATCAGCAACATCAGTGATCACTGGAATTCAGGTTGCAGGTGGTGCATCGACATACAGAAACAACATCGTAAATCTTGGTCTTGATGATTCAGGATCACCGGTTACAGGATCGTATGTGATCAACGGTATTCTGAAGGCAACAACTGCCAGTAACAACTTCTTCTACAATACCATCAGGATCCAGGGATCAGGTGTAGGCACAGGAACATCAAACACCTATGCGTTCATCAGAACATCCACCGGAAACGATGAATTGAGAAATAACATCATTTCGAATACACGTACGAATGCAACAACAGGGGGTAACCATATTGGTATCAGCCTGAATACCGGAACTACCTTCCTTGCGCTTAAGAATAACTATTGGGTGACAGGTCCGGTTTTCGGAGTTCTTACATCTAACTATGCAAGCTTTGGTGACTGGCAGACAGGTACTGGCTTAGATGCCACATCCATGTCAGTTGATCCGAATTTCGTATCATCTACAGATTCCCACCTTAGCACAACCGTTCCTTCTCCACTTGAATCAGCAGCAACTGCGATCACAGGGATAACGAATGACTATGACAATGATGTTCGTCCTGGACCAGCAGGTTCTACGAATGGCGGTGGAACAGCACCTGATATCGGGGCTGATGAGTTTGATGGTATCCCGGTACCAATGGACATCGCGGCTTTCGCTCTTGTGTCACCTGCAACAACTGGTTGCTACACATCAAACGAAACAGTGACGATCCAGATCAAGAACAATTCATCTTCAGTGATCGACTTTACTACGTCACCAGCAACGGTGTCTGCATCCGTAACCGGACCAAATCCTGTAACGTTCACCCCTGTGGTGATCTCGACAGGAACAATTGCGGCGGGTGCAACTCAGAACGTGGTTATGTCAACGACATATGATATGTCAGCAGCAGGTGTTTATGTGTTTAACGGAGATGTTGCTCTTACTGGAGATGGTAACACAGCAAACAACACACTTCCTGCAGTAACGATCAATGTTACTCCGGGAACTGCTTCTGCATCATCTACCAACCTTTGCGGTGGCCAGAGTACAACGCTGACACTTACTGGAAACAATGGTACAATCCAGTGGCAGGGATCTACAGACGGAACTACCTGGGTGAATGAAACAGGAACAGGAAATACTGCATCGCCTTATACAGTAACACCGGCTGATACGATGTACTACCGTGCACTTGTTTGCGGTAACCTTACATCAAACGTTGTTACGATCAACGCTACCTTTGTTACTGCTCCTGCAACAAGCAACGTGACCCGTTGTGGTGCCGGAATGGTTACACTGAACGCTACGTCGAATGATTCGATCTACTGGTATTCATCAGCGACATCAACAACACCGATTGGATCTGGTCCAAGCTACTCAGCTACAGTTTCTGCCAACACCACATATTATGTGTCTGCAACAAATTTTGCAAGTTCATACAGTGTAGGCTTGGCAACGAATGCTGCAGGAGGTGCTCAGCAAACGACAACTAACTACAACATCTTCTCAGTGTTTACACCGGCATTCCTTTCAGGAGTATATGTTTACCCTGGTGCTGCAGGAAACGCAGTGCTTGAATTAAGGAACAGTGCTGGTACAGTTCTGAATACTGCGACGCTTGCAGTAACATCAACAGATGTTAATCAGAAGACATGGTTTCCGTTGAACTGGAATCTGCCTGTAGCAACCGACTTAAGACTGGGAAGAGCTGCATCCAGCGTTTCTTTATTCAGAAGTGATGTTGGAGTAACTTATCCTTACACGATCCCCGGAGTACTTTCGATCACAGGAAGTGCAGCAGGTAATACCTATTACTACTTTGCTTACGACTGGCAGGTAAAAGTTGGATGCGAGAGCCCAAGAGTTGCAGTGGATGTAACTGTCACTCCTGCTACACCTATCACAGTTTCTGCCTCAAACAGCACGATCTGTAATGGTGAATCAACTACACTTTCAGTAAGCAGTGCAAATACAGGATACACCTATTCATGGTCACCTTCAACCGGACTAAGTGCTACAACAGGTGCATCTGTAACAGCGACTCCAACATCAAGCATGACATACACTGTTACAGCGTCAGATGCTGCGGGATGTGAGATCATCGGAACTGTTGGTATCACTGTGAACCCTTCACCGATCATTGCGGCGACAGCAACACCTGCAGCGATTTGCCCTGGTGGATCTAGCCAGCTTGAAGTGGTTAACACAACTCCACAGTTCTATACTATTGGTACCGGAACAATTGTAAACTCTAACACATCATATCCTGCGCCTTATGGTAACTACTATTGGGGAGCAAGACACCAGTTTATCATCAGGGCATCTGAGCTATCTGCATCAGGTCTGACTGCAGGTAATATTGAGAGCCTTGCATTTGATGTTACAAACACAAATGGAACTGATCCACTTTCAGGTTTTGAGGTTAAGATGGGAATGACAGCAGCTACAACGGCAAGTGCATTCGAGACTGGACTTACAACGGTTTATACAAATGCCAGCTATGCTCCAACGACAGGATGGAATGTTCATACATTCTCAACTCCTTTTGTGTGGGATGGGGTTTCGAACCTTGTAATTGAAACTTGTTTCAACAATGCATCTTACACTTACAATGCTTCTATGAATCAGTCTGCTACATCTTACCCATCGCTGATCTACTATCGTTCAGACGCATCGGGTGTATGTTCAAATACAACTGTTTCCGGAACAGAAAACCAGCGTCCGAATGTGCGTTTAGGAAGAGCAATAACGTTCACGTATGACTGGTCACCTGCTGGGTCATTGTCTGCAACGACAATCACTAACCCGGTTGCGACACCAGCAGCAACAACAACGTACACTGTTTCTGTAACATCTTCAAACGGATGTATCAGCACAGCGACTACAGAAGTGATGGTTAATACAATCACAGCTTCTGTAACATCTACAGATGTCAGCTGTAACGGTGGATCTGACGGAAGTGCAACTGTCGCTGCAGTGGGTGGAACAACAATCACCTATGTATGGAATACAGTTCCGGCACAGACTACACCTACAGCATCCAACCTTGTTGCAGGAACATACACTGTTATCGTTACAAATGAAACAGGATGTACTGATACAGCAGTTGCAGTGATCACAGAACCTACACCACTTACAGTTACAGTGAATACAACCAATGTTACATGTCAGGGTGGGAACGACGGATCCGCTACAGCGGTTGTTAATGGTGGAACCCCTGGATATACTTACTCATGGGTGACTGGCGGAGTTCTGGCAACTGAAAACAATCTTTCAGCCGGCACCTATACGTTGAATATCACAGATGCCAATGGATGTACAGTAAACGAAACTGTGACTATCCTTGATGGAGCTATAGTTACTGTGAACATCACTGGAAATGATACCATCTGTACTGGTTCATCAACAACACTGACAGCTACAGGAGCTACTGCGTATTCATGGAGTACCGGCGAAACAACTGCTACAATCACAGCCACTCCGACAACAACAACGACCTATACGGTAACAGGTGCAGATGTTAATGGATGTGTTGGTTCTGCCATGGTGGAAGTTGTAACTGAAACTGCTCCAAATGCCGCCTTCACGTATTCAACTGTAACCGGTATGGACTTCGACTTTGTTGGAAGTGGGGCGAACACACTTACATGGGATTTCGGAGATATGACAAACGGAACAGGTGCGAATGTATCACATTCATACACTGCAGCCGGTTCATATAACGTGGTGCTTACTGCATCCAACTCTTGTGGAAGCGACACTTCACTTCAGGTAATTGTGGTGTCTGGTGTAACAGCGCAGAATGCTTCGAAAGTATTGGTTTATCCAAACCCATCGAAAGGCATGTTTAATGTTGAAATGTCAGGAACTGATGTTTCAAGAATCACTGTCCTTGATGTTGAAGGAAGAGTTGTGGTTGATAAAACGGTTTCTTCTGCATCAGTTATCAAGTCAACAATTGACCTGTCAGCTCACGCAAAAGGAGTTTACACGTTAAGAGTGATTGGTTCAACTACTCAAAATTTCAGACTGATCCTCAACTAAGAGATCATCCTGATATCAATAAAAAGGGCGTTCCATTCGGGACGCCCTTTTTGCTTTAATGCAAATGAAAAGTGAAAGCTTGAGATGATTAATTACAGATTATCTGTCATGAGCCAGGTTAAAAAAAAGCCTGTCTGATGACAAGCTTTTCATTACATGTATCGATTGATTTATTTTCGTTTAAACAGAGGCACCGTTGAACAGGGTTCACCGTACATCATTGACTTTACGTAAGGCAGTAACCTGTTTGATGTTTCAATGTAAATTGCATCAGGCACGGGTTTGTGGCTACATCCTTTGACAATAACACGTGCATCCTGGTAATCACTCCAGTTGACAGTATCCAGCTTTTTCCGGAACAATTGTATCTCAAGATCTTCAAGGGTTCCAAAAACTACAGTCTTCGCATGATCCTTCAATGCAACAGAGAGGAGCATGAACGCCCACACAGGGATGATCGCATCCGCTGAACAGGTGATCGCTACATGCTTCTCATTATATGTACTCCAGTCATTGGTGCTGATGTAGTTTCTGAAGTCTTTCTCCTTCAGGATGAGACCATGGAATAGCTGCTCCTGAATGTCCAGAAGTACACGTTCACCTTCAGGGAAGATCTCCTCAAGATCGAAAACAACCAGGCCGCTTTGTGCAACCTTATTGACAATTTTACTCATTATAAAAATCCAAGTTCTAATTGAGCTTCTTCACTCATCATTGACTTTTCCCAGGGTGGATCGAATGTAAGTTCCACTCTGGCGGATGTCACTCCTTCAGCATCACGCAGTTTCTGCTCCACTTCAGGAGGAAGAATTTCAGCTACCGGGCATGTTGGGGAGGTCAGTGTCATCTTAACATGAACATCTTTGGTGTCATTCACATTCACTTCATAGATCAGACCCAGCTCCCAGATATCAACAGGAATTTCAGGGTCATAGCATGTTTTGAGGATGTCAATCACACGCTGACTTATTTCTTCGTTGGATGTATTTACAATTGCGGCCATATTCTTTTAAGCATTTTTTGTTTGATACACAAAGGCATCTAGTTTCATTTGTTTAATCATCGAAACAAGTCCGTTTGAGCGTGTTGGAGATAGATGCTCCTTCAGTCCGATCTTGTCTACAAATTCAAGTGGTGCCTTTACAATTTCTTCAGGAGGCTGTCCGGATAATACCCGAACCATCAATGCAACGAGGCCTTTTGTAAGGATCGCGTCACTGTCAGCTCTGTAGTAAACTTTGCCATCCCTGAATTCTGATAAAAGCCATACACGCGACTGGCAGCCTTTTATTAACCTGTCTTCCGTTTTCAGTGAATCATCAAGAGAAGACAGATCTTTGCCCTGGTCAATGAGGTATTCATATTTAGCCATCCAGTCATCGAACAAGCTAAACTCCTCTATGATCTCATTTTCTGTTTCCTGTATGCTCATTCCCCAAGAAGTTGGATTGCTTTTTTAATGCCATCAATCAGAACGTCGATCTCTTCAGTTGTATTGTAGAAGCACATGGAAGCACGCGCAGTTCCCGGGATACAGAATCTTTCCATGACAGGTTGTGTGCAATGGTGTCCTGTCCTGACAGCAATACCCAGTTTATCGAGGATCATGCCCATGTCGTAGGGATGGATGTTACCGGCAAGAAATGAGATCACTGCCGCTTTTTCCGGTGTTTTCCCAAAGATCTTTATGCCTGGGATCTCTTCCAGACGTTTCGTGGCGTAATTCAACAACCGGAGCTCATAGTTTCTGATTGCATCAAGTCCAATGGAGTTGATATAATTAAGTGCTTCTCCCAGGACAATTCCTCCTTCAATATTCGGAGTTCCTGCTTCAAATTTGAATGGCAGATCGTTATACACCGTTTTTTCAAGTGTTACGGTCTTGATCATCTCACCACCGCCCTGGTAAGGAGGCATGGCATTCAGCAGATCTTCTTTGCCATACAGGATTCCTACACCGGTTGGTGCGAACACTTTATGTCCGGAAAAGCAATAAAAATCCGCATCCAGTTCTCTCACATCCACCTTCATGTGAGGTAAGGCCTGTGCGCCATCTAAAAGCACCTTCGCGCCATGTTCATGAGCAATGCGGATGATGTCTTTGACAGGATTAATCACTCCAAGGCTGTTCGAAACATGCACAATGGAAACGAGCTTGGTCTTTGTTGTGATCAGCTTTTTGAAAGCTTCCATTTCAAGGAGGCCATTGTCGTCGAACGGGATCACCTTTAATTTAGCTTCCTTTTCCTCACAGAGCATATGCCAGGGAACGATGTTGGAATGATGCTCCATGGCGGTAATGATGATCTCATCGTCTTTCCGGATAAATTGCTTACCGAACGAAGAGGCGACAAGATTGATCGACTCGGTGGTGCCTCTTGTAAAGATGATCTCGTGAGTATGCTTCGCGTTCAGGTGTCTGGCAACGATCGCCCGCGCATTTTCATAGGCATCAGTAGCTTCCTGGCTTAAAGTATGAACACCACGGTGGATGTTGCTGTTCTGATGTTCATAATATCGGGTGATGGCATCGATCACCTGGCGGGGCTTTTGTGAAGTAGCGCCATTGTCAAAGTACACCAGCTTTTTTCCGTGCACCATCCTGTTCAGGATAGGAAAATCTGACCGGATCTTTGCGATATCAAAACCTTCTATAGTTTCAGTTTTCAGATTCATTTTACAAAGCTAACTGTACTTTGAGCGATCTCCAAGGCATTATTTATGCATTATATCATGCATGAAGCGTGTGTGGAAAGGGTTGAAATCATTGCTGAGGAGCTATAGGTCGCATTTCTTTTTGAGAAAGCACATACCTAATGAAGCAACTCTCAGGCTGTTAAAAATATTATATCCTGATGTTAACTGGAATCGTGTGGATTTTTATGAAGGATTGCCCTGGTTTACACCGTTTGTCGCACCGTATGTGACTGCACAGGCCCTGCCTCAGTTTTATTCCTTCAGCAGGTACAGGATCTATGTGACAAAATTCGATGAGTCACGCGCTCAGTGTGTTGCAGATATTATCCACGAGGGCTTCCATGTGAACCAGGCGATGCAGTACTGGAAAGGTTATGGTCTGGGCTTTTTCAGAGGTTTGATGGTTCATTACAATGCTTATTTCGTGACACATGGTTACCGGCAGAACCCTTTTGAAATCCCTGCATATGACCAGGAATTCAGGTTTCTTGATGTGTGTGAAAAACATGGTATCCATGGAATCAGTCCTAGGATGAGCGACCAGGATCTAAAAGATCTTGCGATGGATAAGGCACTGGTTTACAAGGAAGCTCAATTGAAGTACCATGGAAATGTTTTTGCGTTCGCAGGGAGTGTGCTGGTATGCACGGCCATAACACTTGTGAAGCCAGTGGCGGATCTGCTTTTGTTTGTCACTGGTGAACTAACAACATTAACTCGCAAGAAAGAGGCCTGAGCAGTTGCAACTAACCTCTGAATAGAAAAGGTACCTAGTTGCTTTTTGGCATCTCTTTCTTCAGTAAGGCATTCCAGCCCTGCGCTGTGATCTCATGCTGGGTATTGCTCTTCGATATCATGTTGTATCCTGCTGAAGCGGCTGTCATATGACCAATCACGGTCATGTGCGGATTGTTTTTGATCTTTTCAAAATCCTGGAGGTCGATCGTAAACAATAGTTCATAATCTTCACCACCACTCAGCGCACATACAGTCGGATCCATATTGAAATCCCTCGCTACATTGTAGGTTGTTGGATCAATAGGGATCTTTTCCTCATACAGCACACATCCTGTATTGGAAGATGTGCACAGGTGAAGCAGCTCGGATGACAAGCCGTCGGAAATATCGATCATGGAAGTGGGTTTTATTCCTGCATCCTTCAGCATCGTGACAATGTCAACCCTTGCCTCAGGCTTCAGCTGACGTTCAAGAATATAATCGTTTCCTTCAAGATCAGGCTGAACGCCGGGAGAAGAGAGGTACACAGCTTTTTCCCTTTCCAGGAGCTGGAGACCAACATATGCACCACCCAGGTCGCCGCTTACAACGATCAGGTCTTTGTCTTTCGCGGTGCTTCGTCTTACAATCTGTTCAGGCAATGCCTGTCCGAGGCAGGTAACGCTGATCACAAGGCCAGAGGTTGAGCTGGTTGTATCACCGCCGATCAGGTCCACGTTGTAACGCTTACAGGCAAGGTAAATTCCTTCATACAGTTCTTCAATGGCTTCTACTGAAAACCTGTTTGAAAGGGCAAGTGAAACGGTTATTTGTTTTGGAAGCGCATTCATGGCGCAGATATCCGAGAAATTCACATTAGCCGCTTTATAGCCAAGGTGGCGCAATGGGACATAGGAAAGATCGAAATGTACCCCTTCCAGGAGCATGTCTGTAGTGATCAGCATTTCATGTTTCTCTTCAAAGGCCACTACTGCTGCATCGTCGCCCACAGCAAGTTTTGTGGTTTCCTGTGTTGCAACATTGTTTTTTGTCAGATGGCTGATCAGCCCAAATTCACCAATTTCGCTTAATTCGGTTCTTCCAGTGTTTTCCATGGATGCAAAGGTAATATCGTTAATGACCTGAACAGGTAGAAATAAAATTTAAAGGTTGCTGCAATACCATATAATTGGTATTTTTGTCCTGAATTTAGATTCTGTCTAAATAAGCAACAAACAAACTAGGTAAACGTTTTTTTAAGTGGAGGACAATCAATGATCACAGTATCCGATTCTGCTAAAGAAAAAGTAATGAGCCTGATGAATGAAGGCAATATCAAGCCGGGAAGTTTTATCCGGGTTGGTGTTGAAGGTGGAGGTTGTTCAGGGTTGAGCTATAAGCTCGATTTTGACATCGAATCCAAACCAGAAGATCAGGTTTTTGAAGATAAAGGAATTCGTATTGCCGTGGATAAAAAAAGTTTTCTGTACCTGGTAGGGACAGAGCTTGATTATTCAGATGGCTTGAACGGAAAAGGCTTTACGTTCAACAACCCAAATGCATCACGCACGTGTGGTTGCGGTGAAAGCTTTTCAGTCTGAAAGGAAAAATTATGGCTAACGAGATATTAGAGGAAATAACCAGTAGCGATTACAAATATGGTTTCGTTACAGATATTGAAAGCGATAATGCCCCGAAAGGGTTGAATGAAGATATCGTTCGTTTTATTTCTGCAAAGAAAAATGAACCGGCCTTCATGCTGGAGTATCGTCTTAAAGCTTTTCGCCACTGGCTTACTCTGAAGGAGCCTGATTGGGCACATGTTTCATATCCTCAGATCAATTTCCAGGATATCATTTATTATTCTGCGCCAAAGCCAAAGAAATCACTCGAAAGCCTTGACCAGGTTGACCCGGAATTATTGAAGACCTTTGAAAAGCTTGGGATCTCCCTGGAAGAGCAGAAAAGACTTTCCGGTGTTGCTGTGGATGCAGTGATTGACAGTGTTTCCGTGAAAACAACGTTCAAGGAAAAGCTTGGTGAACTCGGGATTATTTTCTCGTCTTTCAGCGAAGCGGTGCATGAGCATCCTGAACTGATCAAAAAATTCATGGGATCTGTGGTTCCTTATACTGATAATTTTTATGCAGCCCTGAATGCCGCTGTTTTCAGCGATGGTTCATTCTGCTATATTCCTAAAGGCGTTAGATGCCCGATGGAGCTCTCAACTTATTTCAGGATCAATTCTGCAGGTACCGGTCAGTTCGAAAGGACTCTGATCGTTGCGGATGAAGGTTCCTATGTAAGTTATCTTGAAGGATGCACCGCGCCCATGCGTGATGAGAACCAGCTGCATGCTGCGGTTGTGGAGCTTATCGCACATAAAGATGCAGAGATCAAATATTCGACAGTTCAGAACTGGTATCCGGGTAACAAGGAAGGTGTCGGAGGTGTCTATAATTTCGTGACGAAACGAGGTGTTTGTCTTGGTGATAATTCCAAGATCTCCTGGACACAGGTTGAAACGGGATCTGCCATTACCTGGAAATATCCGAGTGTTATTCTGAAGGGAGATAACTCTGTTGGTGAGTTCTATTCAGTGGCTGTGACCAATAATTTCCAGCAGGCCGATACAGGCACAAAGATGATCCACCTGGGCCGTAACACGAAAAGCACGATCATCTCAAAAGGAATTTCTGCCGGACGAAGCAACAATAGCTATCGTGGACTGGTAAGGATTGCCAAAGGTGCTACCAATGCGAGGAATTTTTCACAATGTGATTCATTGCTGATGGGTGATCGTTGTGGCGCGCATACCTTTCCATATATCGAGATCAATAACAAAAGCGGTGTAGTAGAGCATGAGGCGACAACCTCAAAGATCGGTGAAGACCAGATCTTCTATTGCAAGCAGCGAGGCATTGACACTGAAAAGGCCATCGGCCTCATCGTGAATGGCTACTGCAAAGAAGTGCTCAACAAGCTGCCAATGGAATTCGCTGTCGAAGCACAAAAGCTGCTTTCAGTAAGTTTGGAGGGGAGTGTCGGGTAAGAATTAAGTTTATGGTTCAAAGCTTAAAGTTTAAAGTTTGCTGAACTGTTTAACTCTTGACATTACGTTCTTTTTAAAAGTATTTGAGTGAGCTTTGTCTTAAATGACCAGGCATGAGCATAAAAAGTTTTGAAGACATTGTGGTCTGGCAAAAGGGACGAAGTCTGGTCAGGCTTATTTATGAGATCACTTCAAGGCAGGTAGTTGCAAGAGACGCAGGTCTTTGCAACCAGGCAAGAAGAGCAGGTGTTTCAATTGTGCTGAATATTGCAGAAGGTTTTGAAAGAAATGGAAATAAGGAGTTTATTCACTTCTTATACATTGCCAAAGGATCTTCGGGAGAACTAAGAGCACTTTCTTACCTGCTGTTTGATTTAAAATATATTACGGAAGAAGAATTTGAAATTGTAAAAACTAAAACAGGAGAAATATCGAGAATGATCACAGGTTTTATCAAATACCTGCGATCTACTGAAATAAAAGGTGCAAAGTTTAAAATGAACGAAAAGCAGAAAGCGTCCTAACCGCCCCCTTTAAACTTTAAACTTTGAACTTTAAACATTGAACTTTATACTACATGTCAGATAACATTATTCAAATAAAAAACCTCCACGCGCAGATCGATGGAAAACAAATTCTTAACGGAATCAACCTTACTGTTAAGCCGGGTGAAGTACATGCGATCATGGGACCTAATGGGTCTGGGAAAAGTACACTTGCATCGGTGCTTGCAGGACGAGATGAATACGAAGTGACAGAAGGATCTGTAACGTTCAAGGGAAAAGACCTGCTTGATATGGATGCAGAAGTAAGAGCGCGTGAAGGCGTATTTCTTGCTTTCCAGTATCCTGTTGAGATCCCTGGAGTAAGCAATATCAACTTTCTCAAAACTGCGATCAATGAAATTCGTGAACATAAAGGCCTTCCACCGATCGAAGCCCGCGAATTCTTAAACATGGTCAAGGAAAAGCAAAAGCTTGTCGAGCTGGATGTTGCCCTTGCGAACCGTTCCGTGAATGAAGGGTTTTCCGGAGGTGAAAAGAAGCGTAACGAGATCTTCCAGATGGCCATGCTTGAGCCTTCACTGGCTATTCTTGATGAAACAGATTCAGGCCTTGATATCGATGCGCTGAGGGTTGTGGCTTCCGGCGTCAACAGACTCAAGACGGAAAATAACGGATTTATCGTAGTGACCCACTATCAGCGTTTGCTGGACTACATCGTTCCTGATTTTGTACATGTTCTGTACAAAGGAAAGATCGTGAAATCAGGCACGAAGGAGCTAGCCCTTGAGCTTGAAGAAAAGGGATATGACTGGATCAAAACAGCTGAAATAGCAGGATGACAACACTCGTGAACACAGATTTAAGGGAACAGATTCTTGCGCATGCAGATTCAGCCGGACTTCCAGGAAGTTCTCATCATAAGATCTCCACCTTCCGAGCAGAAGCTTTGGAAAAGTTTGCTGCCAAAGGTTTTCCTGGCCGAAAGGATGAGGAATACAAGTATGCGAACATCCGTCCCCTGCTGAAAGGTGAGTTTGATTTTTCCACAGGTGCAGCATCTCTTTCTGAGGCAGATATCAATGCCCTTCTTCCATCACTTGAAGATGCCATTCGGATCGTCCTGGTAAATGGGATGTTTAACAAGGAGCTCTCAAAGCTGCAGTCAGTGAGCGGACTCTCAATAGAATCCCTGGCAAGCTATGCCGAAGCAGGCAAGCTACCTGGGTCAATCGGCACTTATGCTGATGCAGAAGATCCGTTCGTCGCGCTGAACAATGCGTTATGGACCGATGGTGTGGTGCTTTCTTTATCACGAAACTGCATTGTTGAAAAGCCGGTGTATTGCATCCATATCGCCACATCTGATGCTGCACGCATGAATCAGCAGCGTTTCATTATAAACATGGAAGATGGTGCATCTGCGACCATTATAGAACATTATGAAACGGTAAGGCTGTCTGCAACATCATTTACAAATAATGTGACGGAGATCGTCATGAAATCTGAAGCGATCCTTCATCATTACATTCTTCAGAATGAATGTGAGAATGGGGTGATCGTAACGTCTACAAATACCTGCCTCGATGGAAAGGCAACCTATCACATCAATACCGTGACAGTGAACGGGTCATTTGTTCGGAACAACCTGAACATCGTGCTGAATCATCCATTTGCGGAGGCTCATCTTTACGGATTGTATGCCGCGAACGGAAATTCACTTGTTGATAATCATACATTGGTTGATCACCGGGTGCGTGACTGCCAGAGTAACGAGCTTTACAAAGGGGTGATCGATGACCAGGCAACCGGTGTGTTCAATGGTAAGATCTTCGTGAGACAGGATGCTCAAAAGACCAATGCTTTCCAGTCAAACAAGAACATTCTGCTATCGGATGATGCTTCGATGAACACCAAGCCACAGCTGGAGATCTATGCGGATGATGTGAAGTGCAGCCATGGTTCCTCGACCGGCCAGATCGATCAGGAAGCGTTGTTCTACCTCAGGTCAAGAGGTATCGGACCTGATAGCGCTAAAAGACTGATGATCCAGGCCTTTGCTGACGATGTGATCAATAACATCAAGCAGGAAGATTTCAGGAAGTTCGTTTCATCGCTTGTGACTAAAAAGCTCGGCTGATCAGGTAATCTGAATAGTTGACAGATCGCTCATCACGTTTTGGCCCTGGGAACCTGCAGGTTCAGACATGTAAGTTCCCGGAATAATCATTCGTTCTTCCTTGTTGGAATCGCTTAATTTTATCCACAGACAGTGTTTCATGAAAAGTGCCTGTACATATAACAGTTACAGCGCTTTTCACGTTTAATCAGTTCTGTCACACCTGGATTGAAAAAGCTTAACTCTCTTATTCTTCTTCTGAGTTTGTATCTGTTGCCTGCCGGCGCAGCTGCACAGACATCCTTTTTCCGTGGGTATTCAGTCGAGCATGGTTTGCCTTTCGTGCAGGTGCAGACGATCTTCCAGGATTCCAAAGGCTATTTGTGGTCTGGCGGTTATGGTGGTTTGAGCAGGTTCGACGGCAATTCATTCATGAATTTCTCATCGAGGAATGGCCTGGCAAGTCACTCAGTCACCACGATCAATGAAGACCGTGCAGGAAATCTTTGGATAGGCACAACCAATGGCTTAAGTTGCTACGACGGCAAAGCATTTAAAAACTATACAAAGGCGGATGGGCTGCCTGATGATTTCATCACTTACCTGATCACGGATTCCAGCGGGATCTGGATAGGAACCATGAATGGGATCGCCCAATTCGACGGAACCAGGTTCAAGGTCTACAATACCTCCACTGGTTTACCAGCCAACAGATTTTATACAGTATTCAAAGACCAGAAAGGAGTCTTCTGGCTTGGATCGGATAAGGGACTTGTGAGTTATGACGGCACCACCAGGAACATCACACTGACCAATGATCCCGGACAAAAGGATATCTATGCGATCAATACATCAAAAGATGGCAGGCTATATTGCGGAACTGATAAAGGCATCCTGATCTATGATCCTGTAACAGGTGAAATTGATAAGGTACATGATGAAAGGTTGAAAAATGCCAGGATCAATGCGCTTGTGAAAGACCGGAGAGGCATGTTATGGGCAGGCACATCCACAGGGTTGTTCAGAATCAGCAACAGCGCCGTGCGGAAATACACCACAGCTCCGGATGGAAACAGCAATCATGTCATAAGCCTTTTCGTTGATTACGAAGGAAACCTCTGGGCAGGCACCTACAACGGGATGTACAGGTACCGTGATGATCAGTTCACCACCTACAATTCACAGAATGGCATGCCCAGCCAGTTTGTGTTTCAGATTGCGCGAGACAACGAAGATAACCTGTGGATAGGCACGACAGAAGGACTACAGATTTACAATGGCAAAGAATTCAAACTGCTTACGGAGAAAGATGGCCTGATCTCAAACTCGATCATGTCCTGTATGAAAGATGCTGATGGCAATATATGGGTTGGTACTGCCCGGGGTATCAATGTGTTCGGAAAACGCACGAAACGGGTGTTCACAAAAGGAAACGGGCTGCTCAGCGATTCAGCGTGCACGATCATGCAGGATAAAAAAGGCAGAATGCTGATCGGTGGAGCAGGAGGGATCTCGATACTTGAAAATGGCTTCTTCAGAAAGTTTCCAATCAAAACATCCCATACCACAGACTTCACTGTCTGGAAGATCCTGGAGCTCAAGGGCGGAAATTTTATAGTAACTACCTACCAGGGTGGTATTTTTTATTTCGACGGACGATCCTTTATGCCGCTGAATGAATCACTGGGCATCAAAGAGAATGTTGTGCTTGATGTCGTTATGGACGATGATGAGATTCTGTACTTCTCCACATTTGACGGAGTGTACATGTATATTCCAGAATCGTATCCGAACAAGAAAGTGAAAAGGCTCGTGCATTTTAATGAGACAACGGGTATGAGTTCAGATCTGACCTACTGCCTTCTGTTCGATAAAACAAAAAGATACCTGTGGGTTGGAACCAACCAGGGGTTGAACAGAATAGACATTGCAGCCTTTAAGAAGAAGGGTTCCAGGCGTGTCGATGTATTCGGTAAGGAAGATGGATTTATGGGAGTGGAATCGAATACAAACGGAATCTACCTTGACAAGGATGGTTCATTGTGGTTTGGTACGGTCAACGGCCTGATACATTATAATCCGTATGAATACATTCCCAACAGCTATGAGCCACGTGTAAATCTTACAAATATCCGTCTGTTCTATAATGATACATTGTTTGTGAATGATCTGGAGCTTCCCTATTACAACAATCACCTGTCATTCACCTATGCTGCAACATCATTGACCAATCCTGCCAAGGTCCGTTACAGGATCATGCTCGAAGGATTCGATAAGGGGTGGTCGCCAGTGAGCGCATCGAACTTTGCAACCTATTCAAACCTTCCTCCGGGACGATATACCTTCAAGGTACTTGCTGCGAACAACGAAGGGATCTGGACGAGTCAGCCGGTCACGTATTCATTCATGATAAAAAAGCCCTGGTGGAATACCTGGCTGTTCAGAGGGATCAGCTTATCATTGATTGCTGCCGGTATCTTCTTAGGATTCAGGTTCCGCACACAGCAGATCAGGATAAAAGAACGGCATACAGCCAGGCGGAATCTTGAGATTGCACGTCTTGAGCTCACTGCCCTGCGTGCACAGATGAACCCGCATTTCATCTTCAATTCATTAAACTCCATTCAGCATTTTATTCTTCAAAGCGAGGAAACATCAGCAGTGAAATACCTGAATAAATTCGCGAAGCTTATCAGGATCATCCTGAACAATTCTGAAAAGTCGGCAATCACACTTCGTGAAGAAATAGAAGCGCTTGAATTGTATCTGCAGTTGGAAGAGCTGAGGTTCTCAGAAAAATTCAGTTACCAGGTACACATTGATCCTGACATTGATATTGATTACTATGAAGTTCCACCGTTGATCCTTCAGCCTTACGTTGAAAATGCCATTCTGCACGGGTTGAATCCAAAGCCCGAAAAAGGACTGCTGGAGATATCGATCAAGAAAGAAGGAACATTTATCGTTTGCACGGTATGCGATAATGGCATTGGCAGAAGGCAGGCCATGGAAATGAAGGGAGAAGTGATCAGGCGTCATGTTTCTCACGGTACGCGTATCACCAGGGAACGACTGGAGATCCTTAACAGAAGTCTACATTCAGAACTAAGTGTTAATATTACAGACCTTGAACTACGGCCTGGCGGTCAGACCGGAACCAAGGTGGATGTTTATATTCCTGCATAAATATGATCAGGTCAGTTATTGTTGAAGATGAAAAGAAGAGCAGTGAGCTTCTTTCCACCATGATAAAAAGATTTTGTCCCGAAGTCACTGTAGAAGCCATTGCGGAGTCAGTGAAAGATGGCGAGGTTGTGATAAGAAAACACAATCCTGATTTAGTTTTTCTTGATGTTGAAATGGGAGATGGCAATGGCTTCGATCTTTTGAAGAAGCTTGGCGATGTGAATTTCGACCTGATCTTCACGACAGCTTCTGATCAGTATGCAGTGAAAGCCATTAAATACAGTGCACTGGATTACCTGCTTAAGCCGATCGATCCTGAAGAGTTGCAAGGTGCAGTGAAGAAAGTGAAAGAACGTACCAGCGATGCTGCATCGTTTGAAAATCTGAAGTTCCTCCTTAAGAACATCAGGCGAGATGATGATCGTTTCAGCAGGATCACACTACCAACAGGAAACGGGTATGAACTCGTTAACATCAAGGACATCATCCGGTGCGAAGCAGAAGGGAATTACACAAACTTCTTCATTGATGGAAAAAGAAAGCTGCTCGTTTCTGCAAGTCTTAAACATTATGAAGACCTTCTGCCCGCTGAAGATTTTATTCGTGTGCATCATCACCACCTGATCAATATCAACCACGTTGTTCGTTACCTCAAGACAGAAGGTGGCTATGCCGTGATGAGCGATGGAACGGAGGTGGAGGTGTCACGAAGAAAAAAGGATGCCTTTCTGCAACGCCTGCAGAATCAGTGACTCCAGGCTTTTATTCATTTAATTACAGGTTCTTTATATTGATGTTTAAAGCAACACGAATAGTTGTGTTTTAACTTATGTGAGATAAAAAGAGGATCATCTTCATCTTTCTTTCACGCCACTTATCCTTTTAGATTTCCATTTATCAAGTCATCTCTGCCACTTAAGTAATGTTGCTGGCGAACGTATGATATCTGTCGTACAATTGTGTAGAAATCAAAGTCAAGGAAGGGAAAAGCCGGTCCTTTTTATCGGGGGATGTTGAAGGGCCGGCCGATTACCTCTCTAAAATTTCAAAGCATGGCATACAACTACTTAAACACCTTTAATATACTCGCCATGAAACCAACAATCAGGAAGTCAGCTGGCAAAAGCTTCAGCTCTTCCACTCTGGTATTCGCACTGATAGCTGCAGAGGTTGCTATCTATTACATCCTTAAGGCAATTTTCCACTTTTAAGCCTTAAGTGCCTGGTTCTAAACGCAGCAACTTTTGGGTTAGTTGCTGCGTTATAGAATCTATGACTTCGGCTTAAGTCGTCACAACAGTCTGACCTTTAATTACGAAGTACTTATTATTAGTCTTCCTCTCGTTTACATCAGTGAAGTTCATTCAGGCAGGCTCCTGTTAAAGGCTACTGTAAAATCTCATCAGACCACCCCTGATGTTTCTGATCTGCCAAAAGGAATCTACCTGTTAACGATTATCTGCCGAGGAAAAAAAGTGAATTTCCTTTCACGAAGATTTCCTGAAGCTGGCATGCAGAAAGGTTCTCAGGGCTCTTCGTACGTTTCCCGGTTCTTCCAGAAATCCCATATGTCCTGAATTTTCGAGTAGGGTAAAGCTTCCATATTCAGGCAGCCTGCTTTGCTCATCGGCAACCTTTACCGGTATCACCTGGTCATCGATTCCCGCGATAATAAGCACTGGATACTGAGCGAACTTGAGGATGATCTCACGGTTGTCACGATCGCGCATTCCCAGGATGGATGCGCAATAGCCTGGTATGGATCCCGAGATCGCTTGGTCTTCAAGCTTCCTGATCTCATCGCGTAAGACCTTTACATTCTTCTTGCTGAAGAGGTTTTTGATCAGTTCCCGGATGAACCTTTTCGGATATTTTTTTAATGCTTCAATCGCGCGAAGTCTGTCAGACTGTTTCTGTGCAGAGTCTGAAAGTGCGGAGGAATGGAATAGACAAAGTCCTCTTAAAAAATCCGGGTATTTTTCTGCAAAGGCGAGGGATACATATCCTCCCATGGAATGGCCGATGAGCGCAACTTTCCGGAGACGCTCCTTTTTTATCACAGTGAATACGGCTTCTGCCATAAGCTCCATGGAGTGTACATAACCGAAGTTTTCGCTTTTCCCATGGCCGGGGAGGTCTATGCTGATCACACGATAATGTTGTGACAGCTCGCTTGCAAGATCATCCCAGATCGTAAGATTTTCAAGGAAGCCGTGAAGCAGGATCACTGCGCGTCCTTTGCCCTGATGCCTGTAGCGGATCTTCCCTTCACGGAAAGCACAGCTTTTGATCATCTACCTGCGTTCATCAGGTCTTCGATCTCTTCAGCTTCAAGTGGTATGTTCGCCATCAGATCAACCGGACCATCATTCGTAATGAGGATGTCATTTTCCAGCCTGATCCCGAGATTCTCTTCCCTGATGTAAATGCCCGGCTCACAGGTAAACACCATGCCTGGCTCGAACGGACGGTATTTGTCTCCTACATCATGCACATCCAGTCCCAGGAAATGAGAAGTACCATGCATGAAGTACTTTTTATAGAGAGGCTGCTCTGGCTTCTGTGCTTTCACATCTGCTGATTTAAGTAATCCAAGCTTTATCAGCTCTTCTTCCATCAACGCTCCAACTGCTTTGTGGTATTTGTCAATTGTATTTCCGGGAACAAGCATGCCCGTTGCAGCTTTCATAACACGCAGCACTGCATCATACACTTCACGCTGGCGTTTGGTGAATTTTCCACTCACAGGAACAGATCGTGTGAGGTCAGAAGCATAGTTTGCATATTCAGCAGCGACATCCATCAAAAGAACATCTCCATCTTTACATTGCCTGTTGTTTTCGATGTAGTGCAGGACACATGCATTAAAGCCCGAAGCGATGATTGGTGTGTAGGCAAAACCTTTTGATCTGTTTCTGAGAAACTCATGGGCGAATTCAGCTTCGATCTCATATTCCCAGACACCAGGCTTTATAAATCCTAATGAACGTCTGAAACCTTTTTCAGTGATGTCACAAGCCGTTTGGATCAGCTTTACTTCCTGTTCAGATTTAATTGCTCTCAGGTGATGCATGATCGGTGCGCTGCGCATGAAGGTATGTGCAGGATATTTTTCTTTACACCATTTATTGAATCGGTCATCACGTGTCGCGATCTCAACATTTGCACGCGTGTGTTCGTTCGTATTCAGGTACACATGCCTGGCTTCTGCCATCAGTGTATTGAAGATAATATTGAACTGATTGAGCCAGTAGATCGTTTTTACACCTGATGCAGCACGGGCTTCTTCTTTCGTGTATTTGTGCCCTTCCCAGATCGCAATGGTTTCGTTGGTTTCTTTTAAAAAAAGAATTTCACGATGATTTTTATCATGTGCATCAGGAAAGATCAAAAGGATGGATTCTTCCTGATCAATGCCTGAAAGATAAAACAGGTCGGAATTCTGCCTGAAAGGCATGGTACCATCTGCATTGGTGGGGAGAATATCGTTTGAGTTGAAAATGGCTATTGACAAAGGTTCCAGCGTGGATGCAAAACGTTTTCTGTTTTCTGAAAAAAGCTGTGGATCAATCGAAAGGTATTTCATGGTGAAGGCAGGTGTTGATAGTAATGCGTATTTATTTTGATAGTAAGGTTTGAGCTTTATACATTTGTGCAGGTAAAGATAAAGACCTGAGATTTCATCCTCAAATTATAATTTCTTATCAATGAGTGATCTTTCAAAAGTTTTCAGCGCATCGCTGGGACGTAAATTTTTAATGTCAGCAACCGGTTTGTTTCTCTGCATCTTTGTGCTGGAGCACCTTTATACAAACCTGCTGCTGTTCGCGGATCTGTTTAATCCTGAAGACAAAGGCGCCGCATTTATTGAAGCTTCGCACAGCATGGTACACAGCATCCTCATCAGGATTGTTGAGATCATCCTTTTCGCTGCAATCATTGTACACGTGATCGACGCAGTGATGCTGACAAAATCAAACAGCGAAGCAAGGCCTGTAGGATATGCAGTGAACAAGACAAATGAAACAAGCAACTGGTTTTCCCGCAACATGGGTCTTACCGGAAGCATGATCCTGTTTTTCCTGGTGATCCATCTTTATACATTCTTCGTTCCGTACAGGATCACGAACGATGGAACTGTAAATCTTGCGATCCAGGTGAAGGAAGCATTTTCGAGCCCGATCTATTCAGGGTTTTACATTATCGCATTGATATTCCTCGCATTTCACCTGAGCCATGGATTCCAGTCTGCATTCCAGTCACTCGGATTCAATAATAAGAAATATGCGCAGCCACTCAGGACACTGGGGAACATCTTCGCAATCGTTATTACAATAGGTTATATGTCTTTCCCGGTTCTTTTTTACCTGGGAATTGCAGGAAGGTCATTTTAATATAATATCAGCTATCAATGACAAAGCTTGATGCCAAAATTCCCGAAGGTACACTTGCAGAAAAGTGGATCCGTTACAGATCGACTGTTCCTCTTGTTAACCCGGCAAATAAAAGAAGCCTTGAGATCATTGTTGTAGGTTCCGGTCTTGCCGGTTCTTCAGCAGCGGCCTCTCTTGCTGAGATGGGATACTCAGTGAAAGTCTTCTGTTTCCAGGACAGCGCCCGCCGTGCGCACAGTATTGCTGCACAGGGCGGTATCAACGCAGCAAAGAATTATCAGAATGACGGTGACAGCACTTACCGTCTTTTTTATGATACGATCAAAGGCGGCGACTACCGTTCACGGGAAGCCAATGTGTACCGACTTGCAGAAGTAAGTGCCAACATCATTGACCAGTGTGTCGCACAAGGTGTTCCATTTGCCCGCGAATATGGCGGACTTCTGAGCAACCGTTCATTCGGTGGTACTCAGGTTCAGAGAACATTCTATGCATCAGGACAGACAGGCCAGCAGCTTTTGCTGGGTGCTTACAGTGCGTTACAGCGCCAGGTAGGTGCTAAGAAAGTGAAGATGTATGCCCGTCATGAAATGCTTGATGTGGTAATGATTGACGGAAAAGCTAGAGGTATCATCGCAAGAGACCTTGTAACAGGAAAGCTTGAAAGACATTTCGGTCATGCCGTACTTCTCTGCACAGGTGGCTATGGTAACGTGTTCTTCCTTTCGACAAATGCGATGGGTTCTAACGTAACCGCTGCATGGAAGGCACACAAGAAAGGCGCATATTTCGCGAATCCCTGCTTTACGCAGATCCATCCAACATGCATCCCTGTAAGCGGTGACCACCAGTCAAAGCTTACGCTGATGTCTGAATCACTCAGGAATGATGGAAGAATCTGGGTTCCTAAGAAGAAAGGCGATAACAGAAAGCCAGTAGATATTCCTGAAGAGGAAAGAGATTATTACCTCGAAAGAAGGTATCCTGCCTTCGGTAACCTTGTTCCACGTGACGTGGCTTCCAGGGCAGCGAAGGAACGATGCGATGAAGGATACGGAGTGGGCGCCTCGAAAATGGCTGTTTACCTCGACTTTTCATCGGCCATTAACAGACTCGGTGAACATGTGATCCGTGAACGTTATGGAAACCTGTTCGAGATGTATGAAAAGATCACAGGCGAGAATCCATACAAATCGCCAATGAGGATCTATCCTGCGGTGCATTACACCATGGGAGGCCTTTGGGTTGATTACAACCTGATGACTACCATCCCTGGATTATATGCATTGGGTGAAGCGAATTTCTCCGACCATGGTGCGAACCGTCTCGGTGCTTCGGCATTGATGCAGGGGCTTGCGGATGGCTATTTCGTGATCCCTTATACAATCGGTGCTTACCTGGCAAAAGAGATCGGAACTAAAGCGATCCCTACAGACCACCCATCTTTTGTTGAAGCTGAAAAAAACGTTCAGGATACGATCAATAAACTTCTTTCTGTTAAAGGCACCAAGTCAGTGGATCATTTCCATAAGAGACTTGGTAAGATCATGTGGGATTACTGCGGAATGGCCCGTAATGAGCAGGGACTGGCGAAAGCGAAAACCATGATCCGCGAATTGCGTGATGAATTCTGGAAAGATGTTCGGGTTCCCGGCAACCAGAATGAGCTGAACCCGGAGCTTGAAAAAGCGGCACGTGTAGCTGATTTTCTTGAACTGGGCGAGCTGATGGTGGATGATGCATACAACAGAAAAGAGTCTTGCGGTGGTCACTTCCGTGAAGAATCACAAACAGAAGAAGGTGAAGCGCAAAGAGACGATGCGAATTATGCATATGTTTCTGCATGGGAATATAAAGGACCCGGATCATTTGAAATGCATAAAGAGGAGCTTAAATTCGAAGCCATCAAGGTGGCCCAGAGAAGCTACAAATAACATTTCAGGCAAAGGGTAGTAGTAAACAGTCATTTAAGAATTATCATAATGAACTTAACATTAAAGGTCTGGAGGCAAAAGAACGCTAAGGAAGCGGGTAACTTTGTTTCCTATAATGTAAAAGGGATATCCGAAGACATGTCATTCCTTGAAATGTTCGATGTCCTTAATGAGGAATTGATCGCCAAGGGAGATGAGCCTATTGCATTTGACCATGATTGCCGTGAGGGGATCTGTGGTGCGTGTTCCATGTACATCAATGGACGTGCTCACGGGCCAAACAGAGGTACAACGACCTGCCAGCTGCATATGCGTTTCTTCAAAGATGGTGAGACCATTACCGTTGAGCCATGGCGTGCAAAAGCATTTCCGGTGATCAGGGATCTTGTTGTGGATCGTGCTGCATTTGACCGGATACAGGCTGCAGGAGGATATGTTTCTGTGAACACAGGAAATGCACAGGATGCGAACTGCATTCCAATTCCGAAAAGAGATGCGGATGACGCATTCTCGGCAGCAGCATGCATCGGTTGCGGAGCATGTGTGGCAGCTTGTAAGAATGCTTCGGCAATGCTTTTTGTTTCTGCGAAAGTATCACAGTTTGCCTTGTTGCCGCAAGGCCAGGTAGAGCGTATCAGCAGGGTAAAGGCGATGGTTGCTGCAATGGACGAAGAAGGTTTTGGAAATTGCACCAATACCGGTTCATGCGAAGTTGAATGTCCTAAAGAGATCTCATTGGAAAACATTGCCACAATGAACAGGGAGTTCCTGATGGCAAACCTTAAAGACTGATCATTCGGTCTTTTTATTCATGCAGGCAGTGCTTGCATTCTATATAAAAACAAAACCCATAGTTTATTCGACTATGGGTTTTGCCATTTTATAAGGGCACTTAATAATGCACTATGCCCGCTTTCCTCTTCCTCGTGCTTTAATATCACCGGTTCTCCCAGCATTCGCAAAACGCTGTGTTTTTCTTGATGCAGACCTTACTGCAGCTTTACCTGTTTCTTTTAGGTCCTGCATGCTCATCCTGTTCAGATTTTTTGGAAGAACGTCCTTAGCCGCAGAAGGTACTTTTTCCAAAAGACCTGAAAAATAGTTACTCACTGCACGACGCTCCGAAGATTCCATCGTTACAATCGCTCCGACAACTGCTCCTGCCAGAGCTGATCCTATAATTGCTCCTGTTCTCATGACTTAATTTTTTAAACTCAACTTATTAAAATTTCAACTTCACTTGTTGTATGGTATAATTCAATTTCATTGCCATAAGAGACTAAAATTTTTAGCCTGAAAACGAGCTTGTAACTACACCGTTTTCAGGTCGTTATATTTATTGTTTCAGGAGAAAAAATAAACAGAAAAATTTTCATGGCAGAACATGCGAAATGTGTGCAATTCCTTAACCATTGAGCCTTTCAGAGGTTTTGATGGATTGAATGTGGTACAGGCTTTGAACATATAGTTAAGTATAAAATGAAGTTGAATTTAAGTGAAGGAGGATACATTATGAATCAGTCAGTAAAGAATAAACGTAAGGCACGTTCTTCATCTCACAGAGACGAGGAGCAGCATATGACGCATACTGAAAGCGGGTCCGCAATGGAAAGCCAGGAAAGATCTTACAGGTCTTCCTCATCATCGCAGAATAATGATAGGATGATGATCGAGCAGCCATGGGATTACCAGCGAGTAAAAGAAGTGGTATCCGCTGTGTACACCATTGCTTCTCTGTTCCTGAACATGGAGCAGAAAAGGAAGCTTGACAAGATCAACAAGGATGTATCAGCAATTCTGGGTGTGAAAACACTTGCAGACTGGGTACCGCCACAACCATTGTTGAACATCATCGGTCTTGAGGCCGGAGAAGAACGTTACAGCAGAGCGGCATAATTTCAGTCTGCTGAATTTGAAGAAGGGCTTTTATAGCCCTTTTTTTATGCCCGTTTTCTTAATTTGGACGAATGATTCGAATGGTATTCACCTCATGGCTCCTCCTGGTGGCTTTGAGTTCTCACGGGCAGCGTTTGCAGGGTGGATTAAAAGTCAATTTCGGAAAGACCTTTCTAAATGAAACGGCATCGGAATATGACCATACCAGCTTTAGACTTGAAGGCCTTTATTCTCCCGGTGTGGCGCTGCAGCTGAATTATACCCTGGGTGATCATTTCGATCTTACAAGTGGCCTTGGCATGCAATACCGGAAACTTCGGTTCACACAGGAAAAAATACATTTTGCTGATCTTGCAAGTGGTACAACTTACATCAGGCTGCGTTTTTCATCCATTGAGCTGCCCGTGCTGCTTCGGTATAAGATCAACCTGAATGATCGTTCATTGTTGGTGGTTTCAGCAGGTATTGCAGGCAGCCTGTTCAGGATTCAAAACACGGCGATCGGGTTTAACGACCTGAGGTATGTGGGTGCTGATTCTTTGTTTTATGACATCAAAGGAGGAGGATCCATGAAGCAGCGGCTTTCAGCAGACCCTTTTGTCAGCCTGGGATATGAAATGCAAAAGGATGGCTTAAAGGTTTTTGGTGTGAACGTGTTTTATCAATATACAACGGTGCTCATGCCTCAGATAGAATTTCACTCATCATTCTACAATAAGTCTGCGTCATTTGTGTCAAAGAGTATCTTAAATGGAAACCTTGCTCACGCAGGACTTTCAGTAATTTATTATCCATCATTTTTATCATTCCGAAAGGGCGAGGAGGATGATGCCTATGAAGAAATGGAATGAAGATCAGGAAAGCAATTCCTTCAGATGCCGCAGCCATCACGGAGATTTACAACGATGCTGTACTCAATACCACAGCGACATTTGACACAGAGATCAAAGATGTCAATGAAAGGCTGAACTGGTTAACAAACCGGAGCGAGGATTTTCCGGTGCTGGTAAGTGAAGATGAACATGGCATCACCGGGTATGCATCACTGAGCCGGTGGTCAGACAAGAAAGCGTATGACATCACTGCGGAGTTGTCATTGTATATTCACCCGTTACATCGTGGTAAAGGGATCGGCAAGACTTTGCTGAAAGAGCTGCTTCAAAAGGCAAGTGGTACCGGCCTGCACAGTATCATCTCACGCATTACGGAAGGAAACAGCCAGAGTATCTACCTGCATGAACTGAACGGCTTTGTCACAGTGGGCGTACTAAAGCAATCTGGTAAGAAGTTCGGAAAGCTGCTGGATGTGACGATCATGCAGAAGATGTTGAGGTGAGAGTTTACTGCAATAGTTTAATCACGAGAAATATAAGAATCATCCAACGTAGCTGCCTGCAACGACAATTGTGAGATCTTTCCTAACCTTTAATTTTTGTGTTCTCTTCTTCCAGCTTCACATCGTAATTCTTTGCTGACTTCTGTTCAGGATCGATCGAACAATCACCGATCAGACAATTTCCTGCTGCACAGCCAAAGGCAAACAAACCCATGGAAGCAAAGTAACCGCCAAAGAGTACACCGAGCCACTGTTGACTCATGACAGACTGAATGATCACAGCAATTCCCATGAGGAGATACAATGCTCTTGTGAATGTCCAGTTGGTTAAAATTCGTTCTTTCATAACTATCTGATCTTGTTTGCCAGACTGCTCCATCCGCCACCGTTGTGTACTTCTTTAAAGCCATTCGATTTTAAAATGCTCTTTGCCGACGCGCTTCTCATGCCACTGGCACAGCAGGTAATGATGGGCTTGTTCTTATTTAATTTGCCCAGATTACTTCTGAGTGTATCAACAGAAATATTAATTGAACCTTTTATATGTCCGGATGCATATTCGCCTTTGCTTCGTACATCTAAAATGATTGCACCATCTTTTACTAATTGTGAGTAATCCACTTTAGGACCAAAGCCAAACAAATTCTTTATCGTGTCTATCATTTTCTATCGTGTTTGAGATTGATAATAATTTACATCTAACCAGGACCCGCCATTGTAACATTCAAGTCCAAGCTTTTTCAGGTACTGTGTGGCTTGCCCGCTTCTGCCGCCTGAAGCACAGCAGAACACGATGGGTTGTTTGAGATTTTTTAATTCATCGATCCTGGTGCCAATTTCCTGCAAAGGAATGTTGATTGAACATTTGACATGGCCACTTCTGTATTCACCGGTAGTCCGTACATCGACTATCGTCCCTAGATTTTCTTTGATGATCTTTTCAATGTTCATGCTAGTCAGCTTTTGGTTTTTCTTTCTGAAAAATATTAAATAATAATCCGCCCATCATCGCTCCATATAACGTGCTGTTCAGAGGTTTTGAGGTTATCGCGCAGGAGCCGTTTGCACAGCCGATAAAATAATAGTAGAGATAACCGCCAATTGCTCCTGCCAGTATTCCAATCAGGGTGAGCTTATGCTTTAGTATAAAATTCATTTTTTAAATTGTTTGACGTCTTCACTCAGATCATAAACTTGTGGAGGACCTTTTAGTTTAGATTTAACCCCGGATTATGCATTAGTCTTTTTCTAATGCATAATCCGGGGTTAATGATGCTGCTTCCTGCGGCACTGCGGTTACGATAGCATAGGAGTATAACGCAAGGTTTTTATCTTCAAATTGCCTGATTTCCATTTTCATCTGTTTTATGATACAAAGGTCCGAAGTTGATCATTCTTCCACAGCTACTTTTGTTACATAGTCCATCTATTATGGAATCTCATGGTTATTACATGAACTTACTGGTATCCATCAATATCCAATAAGAATATCATGCCTGATGCCGTTATGTTTTTGAGTTAGTTCTATGGACTACCAGGGCAGCATTAAGCCAGGGATGATAGTGTAATCAATACTTTTTGAAATTACGGTCTCTGAAAAGAATTGGAAGAATCGTTGCGGCTTTCCTGGGCTTTTAGTGAATTAGTACACTTCAAAAGTCAGACAATGAAAGCGTATGCATAGTGACTTTTGTTACAGGAGCGTCACTTTATTTCTGCCAAGTTCTACCAGGCCCTCATCCTCCATTTGCTTAAGCAATCGGGAAACCACAACACGGGCGGTTCCCAATTCGTTGGCTAATTGTTCGTGGGTTACATAAAGGGTCTTGCTTTTTGTCAGTTCCTGTTTCTTCTTTAAGAAGGTTAAAAGTCGCTCATCTAATTTTTTGAAGGCAATGGCATTGACAACTTCCAGCAATTCTTCAAAGCGTTTGTGATACAGGCGAAAAATATAGTCCAGCCATTCCGGAAATTCTTTAATTAGCAAATTCACCTTCTCTATTGGAATAAAAAGTATCTCGGTATCTTCTTCTGCTATTGCCTTTACCTTGCTTGTATCGTGGTGCAGACCGCCTAAAAAAGACATGATGCAACTCTCTCCCGGCTTGATATAGTAAAGCAGAATTTCTCTGCCGTCGTCATCGGTTCGCATAACCTTTATACTACCTGTTGTAACAATGGGAATGGCTTTTATGTATGCGTTTTCAGATAAGATGGCTTCGCCCTCGGAAAAGGTTTTAGCGAACCCGAAGTAAGCAAGCCTTTCCTGTATTAATGGTGACGATTTGAATTCTTTGATGTCATTTAAATCCATTGGACAAAGTTACTATTTGTACAGGGTTGATGAATCGGCAAAACTCAGTGCATTTCAAAGGCGTTGACCTGCAAGCTGCCGGTGGTTCTTTTAATTAAATGCTAGGTTGCAATTCAGGGCATTACTCGTTCAGTAATTTGTCAACTTCTTCTTTTAAGACTGGAATGTCTTTTATAATTATAGACCAAATGATTTCATCTGACACAGTGTCGTAACCATGTGTAATTCTATTGCGGGTATCAACAATCTTTCTGGAACCACTGATGTTTATTTGGGGATCATAAACAAGTATTCTCTTTACAGCTTCACCTATGATCTCTATATTTCTTTCAATCGCACGCTTTGTTTTTAAATCTTTCTGGAATTCCTGGAAAATCTTTTCATTGCTTGGGTAGAAAGTGATTGATTTCGAATATCGCTTGCTTAATATCTGACAGCCAAACTTTAATTTCATTTTCCATATACAAGAACTTTAGTTCTGTCAATGTTTTCTTTCAAATAAGGATTTTTTATAGCCTTTGATTCTAATAGATCTACTTGTCGCTTTAGAATTTGTTCAAGTTGAAATTTTATTTGAAAATAATCTTCTGAGTAGGATAAAGGATCCTTGTTGTCAATATCAATGATGAAGTCGATGTCACTTGTTGGTTTTAAATCATTTCGAGTAACTGAACCAAAAGCGAAGAGTGATTTGACGTGATGCTTATTGCATAAAGCCCTTATTTCATCAATGTTTCGGGAGATAGGTTCCATTATACCAAGATACGAAATTCCATGAAGGGTTCTTGTGTCACATTGTTCTCATAATAGCCCGGGAGGATCTGCGAAGAAGTTTAAGGATCATTAGCTAATACTGATACTTTCAGGATTGCTCTAAATTATCAGTGGCGGTTTTATTGCCGAGTTGTTCAGCCAGCCCGATGAGAAGGCCTTCGGTTCCGCGAATGTAACAGAGCTTATACATGTTTTCATATTGAACCACTTCTCCGACGAGTTCAGCGCCAAGCCTGGTTAGTCTGGTCAACAATTCGTCAAGATTGTCAACCCTGAACATCACACGGAGATAACCGAGGGAGTTCACCGGAGCTGTACGATGGTCTGCTATGGTTTGAGGTGAGAGAAATTGTGAAAGCTCCAGTCTGCTGTGTCCGTCAGGGGTGACCATCATGGCAATTTCTACCGATTGATTTACAAGACCTGTGACTCGTCCGGCCCATTCACCTTTCACCTTGGTACGGCCTTCAAGCTTCAAACCTATTTCTGTAAAGAAAGCGATGGCTTTATCGAGTGATTCTACGACAATGCCAACATTGTTCATTTCGATCAGATTGCTTTTTGTCATGGATGAAAGACTATGTGGCTTGTTATTGAATTATCTGGTCTTCAAAATTTTGCAGATAAATTAAAACTAATGATATATCTCAAAAGCGTATAAGGTACATTCTGAAGCCTGAACCTATGATAAAAAAAAATGGTTGATTCATTTAAGACATTCATTGCTTCTTTATATCAACCCTGACATATTTCATAAAGCCAGCCTTGAAATAGTGAGCATTAATCGAGAAAACTGTTAATATATTAAACCTTAGTTTTTTAGATAAGAGGAAGGGAGAAAGTAAGATGAAAAGTATAAGGTATTCGCTGTTCCCTATACTGAAAGTGAAAACTGCAATGGCTAAACTTATCAGAAGTAAAATGGGAATGAACAACCGGAAGTACTTGTGCCAAAGCAGAAGTATCCTTGTCGTTGGAGGCAGGTTTTTAATTAAGGCCGGTTCTTTTAAGAGTTCCAGAAGTCCGAGGAAATAGCTGTTAGCGCGTCTTTTATTATATAACCAATTGAAATTGTCATCAGTTATGACAACGTCCTGCGCGAAAAGAATCTTCTTTTTGCAAAGTACATTAAGACTCAGATACAGATCATCTAAAATAACTTTACCAGGCAATTCTGTATAGAATTCTTTCTTAAGAGAAAATAAGGGACCATAGACCCCGATTACAGATCCGATTTTACTTTCCTGTGTCTTGATAAAGTTTTCGTAAGCACGAATGAATGAATAATTTCCTTCTTTATCATAGGATGATATCCTTGCTGAAACAGCTCCAATATCATTATGTATGAGCGGAGAAAGAAGATTGTCAAAGTTCACTTCCTGGAGTAATTGCCTTTGATCAGAAAACAGGAGGTACTTATACCTGGATGTTTTGACTCCAAGGTTCATCGCATTTGCAACCCCGATGTTCTTCTCCTGATAAAGAATAGTCACGTTTTCAATTGTGCTGAATTGCGATAGAATTGAACGTGTTTCATGTTCACTTGAATTGTCGATGATGATTAGTTCCCAGTTTCTGTAGCACCTGAGGTTTTTAATTATTAGCGACAATTTCTCTTCAATCGATTTACCACCATTGTAGGAAAGAAAGATCAGTGATACTTCATCAACTTTGTTATGTTGATTGGTTTTGTAGATGTTGGTTTTAAAGAGGTATAGCCAGAGAGGGTAGGAAAGGATTAGGACTATTAGGGTGAATATTATGTAAAGTAATAGATGTGAAATTGGAATAAGCATTTTATCTGTTAATGTTCGTTGCGGACCATTTTCCTAACAAGCTGACATTTTAAATCTAACGAATAATTTTCAAAGGATCATGCAGTTCCGCCATGACAACAACGTGCTGTTAGCTGCTGGCATACGGATCATTCATAGAGACCGAAAATGGCCGGAATAGTAATCAAGTCAACCGATCACCTGATACATGCCTGAAATTAAAGAATGGAAGGCCGCAGTTAAGAAATGAGTACCAGGAAAGTTCCGAGGAGTGGGCTGGCAGCTAACGGTTTGCGGATTTGCAATGGGCGGGATTTTTACCACTGATGTGGATGCGGAGCACAAAACTTTCGACTACCACTAAACTGTCTGGGAAACACGAAACCCCGCCTATTGCAAATGTGCTGTGTGTGCCCCGCATGAGCGAGCAACACGCTTTTCCAAGCAATAGAAATAGTTCAAAAATGCAATTTAATTTTTCTAAAGCAAGGAAACATTGTTGAATTATTCACCAGAAGGATGAAAGTTCCTTCTACGCCGGAGTAACGTTCGGAAGTATAGCAAGCCGCAAGGTTGTTGGGAGTGATCCCGGAACTGAAGGAAGCGGGACTGCAAAAGCCAGTACTGACGAATAGAAAGTACATAAGAGGCATTAATGAGCGGATAAGCAAGCACACCTTTGCAAAGTCCAAAGAATTCAAAAACTCATTAATGTAGATGTACCAGGAATTGGCTGAAGGTGAGTGTTCTTACCGGGGGAGGTCTCTTATGCTACGTGTAGCAATAAGGAGAAGTCAGCAGAGGTCGTAGTAGTTGTCCTAACAAGCCACAATAGATATGTGGAAGTCTTGATAAGCAGCGAAGGACCGAACATTGAGTTGCTTCAAATGCTGCATGAAATGTACAATAGTCATGTAATAAGAGAAGCAGGCATATTAAAAGGTAATCCGGCCGGGGATAAGATCTCCGCTGGACAAAAGATGATCGAAGAAGTACTAAGCAGCCCGAATCTGACAAGGGCATGTTACCACGTAACGCGAAACAAAGGTTCAGCGGGGGTGGACAACATGCCAGTAAACGAGCTATTGGAATTTTTAAGAACTAACAAAGCGCGTTTAGTCAGTCAGATAAAAGAATGCCGATACCAGCCTTCACCCATCAAAGGAGTAGAAATACCCAAGAGCAACGGCAAGACCAGACTGCTTGGTGTACCAACAGTTACAGACCGGATGCTCCAACAGGCAGTTAGCCAGGTAATGGTCACACGATTTGAGTTTGAGTTTAAACAGCATAGCTACGGATTCAGGCCGAACCGCAATGCACATCAGGCGGTGATCCAGGCTCAGCGAAATATTCACGAAGGCTATCAATACATTGTTGATATTGACCTTCAGAATTTCTTCGATGAAGTGGATCACGTGCTGCTTCTGAATCTTATCTATAAAAAGATAAAATGCAAAGCAACGATGAGGCTCCTGCGTAAATGGCTTAGATCTCCTATTCTGATCAAAGGCAAGCTTGTTAAACGCAGAAAGGGAGTCCCGCAGGGTTCTCCGCTAAGTCCCTTGCTATCGAACATAGTCCTTCATGAGCTCGATAATGAGCTTGAGAAGCAGAAACAAAAATATGTACGATATGCAGATGACTTTAGCATTTACTGTAAAACAAAGCAGGCGGCCCGTAAAGTTGGGAATAGGATCTTCCTGTTCTTAAAGAACAAGCTAAAGCTTACGGTCAACAGGGAAAAGAGCGGTATAAGAAAGCCTGTTCAGTTTGAAATACTCGGTTACAGATTTGTTCCGACGTACATCAAAGGGGATAAAGGCAAATACCAGCTCACTGTATCCGACAAAGCCTGGCTACGCCTAAAACAAACTCTGAGATCAATCACCAGGAAAACCAACGCAAGATCATTCGAAGAACGTATATCAGAGCTAAAGCTGGTGCAGCAAGGCTGGGTGAATTATTTCCGCATGGAAAACATCCATGGCAAACTAAGCGAGCTGGATAGCTGGTTACGGAATCGATTAAGACTATGCATCTGGAAACACTGGAAGAAGGCTGAAAGAAGAAGAAAGAACCTTATTCGATTAGGCGTGGATCATGATCATGCTTACGCATGGAGCAGAACAAGGAAAGGGATCTGGGCAATAGCTCAATCACCCATTCTGACAACGACAATAACGTTGGAAAGACTAAAGAAGAAAGGTTATGAATCAATGCTCGAATATTACCTGAAAGTATCTCCGCAACTTAATGAACCGCTGTATACGAGGTCCGTACGTACAGTGGTGTGAGAGGCGCACCTCGCTTGAGTGATCAGGCGAGGCCGTCTACTCGATTAGGGTAAGTATTTTTTGAGTAATCCCAGTGAATTCGAACCACTTCAGCAGGGCTCAACTAATAAAAGCTGAGCCTGCCCACACACTTGTGCCCCCTATGTAATTTAGTATTCAGTTGTAGGGGAGAAGGGATTTGCCTCTTTAATATTTTTATCTTTTCATTAATGGGCTAGGTTGTTTCTGTGCACCCTTTATAATTTTCTTAGTCTTGCCATCAAATCTTTCAAACAGTTCATTTCTCCATTCGAGGTTTTCATAATTTCCAAGATTGTCAACTTTCACACCAGAAAGATATCGTTTATCTTTATATATTATACCATAATCAATGCTATTTCTAATTCTATATAATCCCACCAATTGAGGTGCTCCACCGCAAAGAGGGTCTTTAATGTTCTCTAAAGTGTCACAAAAGCATTGATATATTGCTCTGCTTGTTCTTTGAATTTCACTTTTTTGATACAACTCGTATTTAGTGTTAAATTCTTCGGCACCCGAACCTAACGCATAAACTTTGTCAGAATATTCTGAATAGGATATCTTGCTATCTCTCCATTTACTTAACTTACTCCAAGATAATTTATAACAAGCGAATTCTTTTTTTGAAACTCTTGTGCCGTATAGAATCGAGAATGAGTCTTTCATGTACTTCTTTGGATAGGATTCAAGTAGCTCTTGTAATTTGTGTTTAATTCTTTCAAACTTCTTACTTGAAGAGTGGGAATCATCGAAAATAACACCGTTATCCGCTAAGTTAACAACATGACTTATTGCTTGAAGTGGAAAGTGTACATCTCCACAATAACCAATAATATCAGCAGAGTTCTTAAATGCAAATACTTTTTTTCCGAAGTCCCAAGAGTCTTTATCCCAAGAAATACGACTATCGCTCATCATATAAAGTGATGCTGGCCCTCTGGAGTCAACTCCTATCCATGAAACTATTAATGTCATTTATTCTCTTTAATATTTACCCTAACGTTTTGCAGATTTGCGATGGGCGGGATTTTTACCACTAATGTTTATGCGGAGCACAAAACTTTCGGCTACCACAAAACTGTCTGCGGAGCAAAGAAAACCGCCTATTGCAAATGTGCTGTTATATGCCGCTTTTCTTTTAATTACCAACTGTCCCGCTGTATTTCAATTAAATTGTCTTTGTCGTTAAAGCTTATTGTAAATATTAAGTCTCTGTCTTGTCTGTTGAGTGTGTAACATTTAGTAAAATTTGTTTCCTTAATTGTCGTGTCAAAGTTTGCTAAATTAAATTTGAAAGGAATAGTGTCAAGCTGAAATTTGCTGTCTTTTTGAATTGCAGTTAATATCTGTTTGAAGTCTTTGCTTCCTGTTTTAAAAAGAGCTGTCGCAGAATAGTCACCGTGAAGGTCTGGATAACTTGCGTCTTTGGTCAGAATGTCGCCTGAGGTCGGGAAGTCAAGCCCAGTGTTATATTCAAATTCGTCTTCGTAAAAACTGTCTGTTGGGTAAAAAGCTGTGTAAGATGAATAAACTGTCCAAATTGTAACTGTCGCCAAAATTGCAAGTCCTATTTTTTTATATCCCTTTTTTGTCAACCAACGAAAAACAAGGTAAGCCAGTCCAACTGGAATTAGTGTTATGATAAGAAAGAAAAGTCCAAATAATACTATCATTTTTCTTGTCGTTGTGTTGTCGTCCTAAAGTGGCAAATAACGGTTTCGCAGGTTGTTGTTCGTGGCGGACCATTTCCCTAACAAGCTGACATTTTAAATCTAACGAATAATTTCCAAAGGATCATGCAGTTCCGCCATGACAACAACGTGCTGTTAGCT
>JAKFFM010000021.1:0-6886 GCA_036675075.1 Bacteroidota bacterium | reverse complement strand
TGATCTCCTGCTGTGCTCTGGGATGCCGGGCAAGGAAGAAATGCCTTGACTGCCCTAAATGGAGCGGTACGCCTGCTGATCAGTCAATTATAAAAAGCTGATATCTGTCAGCTCTTTCATGAAATAAACTGGAGATTTTTTCGCTATTTTTACAATCAATTTAGATTGAATCTAAATTAAAATTACCGTGGAAAAGCAGACTCTAGATACACTCAGGCTTGGAAAGCAGGCAACCATTGAATCCTTCACTGATGACATCCTTCAGGTAAAGTTGCTTGAAATGGGCTGTGTTCCTGGAGAAACAGTGCACATCAGCCTGATCGCCCCCTTTGGTGATCCGATCGCAATTAACATCTCCGGTTATACGTTAAGTCTCAGACGTTCGGAAGCATCTGCGATTGTAGTTGCTCCAATAGAAGGATAAGTCGTGGAGAAGGGAACTGAAATAGCTGAAGAAGCTGCTCTCTTAAGAGTAGCGCTGGTTGGAAATCCCAATTCAGGTAAATCAACACTTTTCAATAACCTCACCGGCCTTAACCAGCGAACCGGAAATTTCCCGGGTGTTACCGTCGATAAGAAATCTGGCTTCCTGACAGTTAACAACAGGAAGATTGAAATAACAGACCTTCCCGGCACCTATAGCCTTAACCCTAAATCTTACGATGAACAGATCACGTTCAAGGTTTTGTGTGATGAAAAGAATCCACAGTATCCTGACCTGGTAGTCATTGTAGCCGATGCAACTAACCTGAAACGCAGCCTGCTGTTATGTTCACAGGTGATGGATCTCAAGATACCCGTTGTATTCGCACTGAATATGGTGGACCTATTGAAAGATCTGCATCAGCAGATAGACCTGAGATGCCTTGAAATTAAGCTCGGTGTGAAGGTCATTCCCGTGAATGCACGCAACAACGAAGGAACTGAAGAATTAAAAAGAGCCATACTCTCCGCAGCGAAACAGCCTGTAAAGGATTTCATTGATATCCGCTCATTCGCCCCTGAAGTCATCGACAACATCAGAAAATATCTTTTCGTAAGAAATGATTATGCAGCATACATCGTTGCATGCAACCATGACAACCTTCAGGGCATCAGCCTCAAGGACAGCGCAAGGGAGCTGATCAACCGTCTCGTTTCTGAATTTGATTTCAACCGTAATCAGCTGCTTGCCAGGGAAACACTTTTCAGGTATGCGGCCATTACAGAAATTCTCAAAACCTGCGTCAACACTTCCGAACAGACAAAATCATCCATACAATCGGAGAAAGCTGACAAGTTCCTGACGCACCCGCTATGGGGATACCTTTCTTTTCTCGCGATTTTATTCGTGATATTCCAGGCGATCTTTTCCTGGGCTTCCTATGCAATGGATTGGATCGAGCAGGGATTCATGATGCTTACAAACGCCGTTTCATCGGTCCTGCCAGATGTCTGGTGGAGTCACCTCATCACTGATGGTGTGCTTTCAGGACTCAGCGGCATTTTCGTTTTCGTTCCGCAGATCGCACTGCTGTTCGGTTTTATTGCCATTCTTGAAGATTCAGGATATATGGCAAGAGTGAGCTTCATCATGGATAAAATGATGAGACGCTTTGGATTAAATGGAAAGTCATTGATCCCGTTGATGAGCGGAATGGCCTGCGCGGTTCCGGCCATCATGAGTGCCCGTACCATCGGCAATTACAAGGAACGGATCATCACGATCATGGTCACACCCCTGGTTAGCTGTTCAGCTCGTCTGCCCGTATATGCACTACTTGTAGCAATGGTGTTTCCGAACGAAATGAACATCCTTGGAATGAATGTTCAGGGTATTGCCATGATGGGATTGTACCTTCTCGGATTCCTGTCGAGCCTTGCAGCAGCCCTGGTCATCAGCTTCTTTGTAAAAAGCAGGGACAAAAGCTACTTCATGATGGAGATGCCTGTTTACAGGATGCCGAGGATGAAGAATATCCTGATGGTGATCCTGCAGAAGGTGAAGATCTTTCTCTTCGATGCGGGTAAGATCATCGTTGGAATCTCCATTGTTTTATGGGTGCTTTCAAGCTATGGCCCAGGAAACAGCATGGAAGCGATCGAAGCAAAATATTCGAATTCTGATTTACCCGAAGAGCAGGTCCAGACATTAAAATCTTCTGAAAAGCTGGGAGCTTCCTACGCCGGGATCATTGGAAAAACGATCGAGCCGGTGATCAGGCCTCTCGGATTTGACTGGAAGATCGGCATCTCGCTGGTCACATCCTTCGCAGCGCGTGAAGTATTTGTTGGAACCATGGCAACGATCTATTCAGTTGGCGATGCAGAAAACACGGCGACCATCAGGGAGAAAATGCAGAATGATATAAATCCTGTAACCGGTGAGAGAGTTTTTACCCCGGCAACATCCATATCACTCTTGTTTTTCTACGTGTTTGCGATGCAGTGCATGAGTACACTCGCTGTTGTTTACAGGGAGTCAGGACATTGGAAATGGCCGGCGATCCAGTTTGCCTTCCTTTCATTTCTGGCTTACTTTTCAAGCTTCCTGGCTTATACAATTTTCAAATAAATAAATTATTTTTCCAGGACAACAAGGAGGAGAGGGAATGAAACCCAGGGATCAATACATTCAGGTTTTATCGAAGTATTTGCCGGAAGGATCCGTCGAGGTCATCGCGGACTGGATCCTGAAATATAATTTCGACCTGAAAATCACAAAAGAACGCGCTACCAAGCTCGGTGATTTCAGGTCAGGCATCAAAGGCCAGCGCCCTCTCATCACGATCAATCACAGTCTGAACAAGTACAATTTCCTGATCACACTGGTGCATGAGATTGCACACCTTACTGCCTTTGAGAACAACAAAAAGCGCATCAAACCGCATGGAGCTGAATGGAAGAAGGACTATAAAAAGCTGATGAATCCATTTATCAGGGCCGACATATTTCCACCCGATGTGCTGAATGCGCTCAACTCTTACATGGTGGATCCGGCGGCATCAAGCTGCACGGATGAAAATCTCCTCAGGATCCTGAAGAAGTTCGACAAAAAGAAAGAGTTTATCTTTCTTGAGGAGCTTCCGGCGAATGCCGTATTTAAAACATATACCGACAGGTATTTCATTAAAGGAGAGAAATTAAGAAAGCGCTTCAGGTGCAAGGAATTGCATACCCGCCGATTTTATCTGTTCAACCCGCTCGCTGAAGTTATTTTAGTGAAGCAGGAATTGTTTAGCTGATAAAAAAGGCGAATCATTTTACTATTTTTACGAAAATTAAAAATCTTAATGGCATTAGTTGAAAAGGCTGGAAATCATAAGGTTTCCTCAATGGCTGAAAATCTGATAGGCTCAGAGATCATCAAGCTCGCGGCGGAGGTTAACGAAAAGATCAGGAATGGCGAGAAAATCTACAACCTTACGATAGGTGACTTTAACCCGAAAATATTCCCAATCCCTTCTGAATTAAAGGAAGAGATCATTAAAGCATACCAGGAAGATGAAACAAATTATCCTCCTGCAGACGGGATCCTTGCACTACGCCAGGTAGTTTCAAAATTTCTGAAGGATGAAGAAGGCCTTGATTACTCTGCTGATCAGATCCTCATCGCAGGTGGTGCCCGTCCGTTGATCTATGCAATTTTTCAGGCGCTTGTTGATCCGGGCGATACCATCGTATTCCCTGTTCCTTCATGGAATAACAACCATTACACGCATCTGTCCCGCGCAAAGCAGGTGGTGGTTGAAACCTCTCCGGAGAACAATTTTATGCCGACAGCAGAAGAGCTTGCTCCCCATTTAAAGGGCGCGACATTACTGGCTCTCTGCTCACCATTGAATCCTACCGGAACCGCTTTTACCAAAGAAGGCCTCGAACAGATCTGTGATCTTGTACTTTCCGAGAATCTTCGCAGAGGCGCGGATGAAAAACCATTGTACCTAATGTATGATCAGATCTACTGGTCACTGACCTTTGGTGAAACAAGACATTATAATCCTGTAAGCCTCAGGCCTGAACTTAAAGAATACACCATATTCGTTGATGGTCTTTCCAAATCACTTGCAGCAACCGGTATCCGTGTTGGCTGGGGATTCGGACCGAAAAAGATCGTCGAGAAAATGAAATCCATATTAGGTCATGTAGGCGCCTGGGCTCCAAAAGCTGAACAGATCGCCAGTGCAAGATACATGGCTCAGAATGAAAAGATGAATGGCTTTCTCTCTTCATTCAAAAAAAGCATTTACGACAGGCTACAGGGCTTTTACAAAGGCTTTAATGATCTGAAGAAAGAAGGATTCCCAGTTGATGCGATCAGCCCGCAGTCTGCCATATACTTGACAGTCAAGGTGGATCTTAAAGGCAAGAGAACAGCTAAGGGCGAGACACTGGCTACTTCTAAAGATGTCACCCGTTACATTCTGGATGAAGCCAAGATCGCCATGGTACCATTCTATGCTTTCGGGTCATCTGAGGATTCACCATGGTACAGGATCTCTGTTGGCACATGCCGTCTTGATGAAGTTGAAAGCATCATCAGCAATCTACGCGCTGCATTAAAGCAGCTTAACTAATCCCTTCACACACGACGTGAAAAAGAATTTTTGTGTTATTATGGCCGGTGGCATCGGAAGCCGCTTCTGGCCAATGAGCCGCACGGCATATCCCAAGCAGTTCCTGGATATCCTGGGAACAGGCCGTACCCTGCTTCAGCAGACATACGACCGCTTCCTGAAAGTTTGCCCGAAGGAAAATATTTTCATTGTGACCAATGAAAGTTACACCCAGCTTGTAAAACAGCAGCTACCTGATCTCAAGGATTTCCAGATCCTGAGCGAGCCTTCGAGAAAAAACACCGCTCCATGTGTCGCCTATGCAAGCTATAAGATCCAGACGATCAATCCTGAAGCAAACATCGTTGTCGCTCCATCTGATCACCTGATCACCAAGGAAGATACATTCATCAAAGCGATCAAGTCCTGCTTCAGAAAAGCTGAATCAGAAGATTGTCTCGTAACATTAGGCATCAAGCCTACACGACCGGATACCGGCTATGGCTATATTCAGTTCCGTGAAAGCGACAAGGATGAGAAAGATCCACGGATCAAGAAAGTAAAGACGTTTACCGAAAAACCTGATCATGAAATGGCCAGGTTCTTTCTTCAGAGCGGCGATTTCCTGTGGAACAGCGGCATCTTTATCTGGAATGTAAAAAGCATCACAAAGGCGTTTAACGAATACATGCCTGAGCTGCATAACGCGTTCAGTGAAGGCAGTGAGAACTTTAACACACCTCAGGAGCAGCCATTCGTCAACAACATCTACTCCACATGTAAAAATATTTCCATCGATTATGCGATCCTGGAAAAAGCCGACAATGTGTATGTGAGGTCTAGCATCATTGGCTGGTCAGACCTTGGCACATGGGGTTCACTCTCTGATCATATCAACAAGGATGAACATGAAAATGCCATCGTTGGAAAAAATGTGATGATGTATGGAAGCAAAGACTGTATTATCAATGTTCCGAAAGATAAGCTGGTCGTGCTCCAGGGTTTGGAGGGATACATCGTGGTTGAATCTGAGAACATCCTGCTTGTGTGTAAAAAAGAAGATGAGCAGCAGATCAGGCAGTTTGTGAATGATGTGAAGCTTACCAAAGGAGATAAGTTTGTTTAGAGAAATCGAAAAGCATTATAATGGAAGGAGCTCTCAGGGCTCCTTTTTATTTATCTGCTTCGCAATCGGAGAAACTGCCTATATGCCTTATTTACCAAGAGTTTTGGATCACCTTTTAGTTTTCAGGCAACCTTTAGATAACTCAATTTACCCAAAGGGAAAGGAGTTTGTTACTTCTGGCCATCTAGCGTCTGATAGGATTTCACTCTTGTTTTCTTTTAGACCTAACTTATGCATTAGAAAAAAACTAATGCATAATCCGGGTTAAACACGTTTGCAATCTTTCAAGGAATCTTTTTCAAATTATAAAGAAAATTACTTTTAATACTCTTTTACCAGTTTTAACCTTCCAAAGCTATTCAATGAAGATTCTCTTACTGAAAGTTCTTCCATCGTCTTGTTGAACCCAGACCAGGTAAACTCCTGTAGGAAGTGAAGCTAGGGAAACTGAAGTTCTTTCTGAAAAGATGAAGTTTTTAATCTCTCTACCATCAGATTGAAATAGTTTAGCAATTGAGTTCTCATTCCCCGAAAAAATTTCGAGGCGATCATTTTTCACTGTTATATGAATAGGGTCTTGAAGTTGGAGCTTAATATTTACCAACGAATCAGGGATTAATAAAACATCATCGATATAATAATATGCGATCCAAAAGTTGCCTGTGGAAGACACAGTATCGATTGTTGTCGTGCTATCCGGATAAAAATTTCCTATCGTCACATAGGATTCACCGCCAGTAGCTGTATAAAACCCTGAAATTTTTGTCCAGGATGTTTTGTCTGTTAAAGTAATCCCATCAGGCTGTCTGATCTGAGGAATATATGGCAAATAAAAATTTTCAGGATTATCAACTGCATTTTGTGAAATATAGGCCCCTAATCCATCAGTGGCGTGACTTGAAGTGTCGGATAAAGAAACATAGAACTCTAAATAGTAATTTATTCCGGAAACCAAAGGGCTACTAATCTGCTGTGATATATATTCCCTTCCATTTGCTGTTATATCATACGTTGCAATACCTGCGTATCCATTTCCTGATCTTGCTGCCTGAAAACCCAAAAAATTTTGAGGAACATCAACCCAGCTTCCAGTGCTACACCCATTGAAGTAGTCAGGACTATTAGTAGTAGGATTGTACCAGGGAGAAGCATAATTCAATTGGCCGAGAATTGAAGGGCAGGTGCTAAAGCTTTCAAAACTGCCATTTTGAAGAAGATTCTGACC
>JAKFFM010000049.1:0-6942 GCA_036675075.1 Bacteroidota bacterium | reverse complement strand
AGTTCTTCTTCTGCATTTACGACAACACTCAAAAAGGTGAATAGCTATGCGTTTGGGATGTGATCCAGAGGTGTTTCTCCTCAATAACAAAGGTAAATATTTCTCTGCCATTGGTCGTATTGGAGGTGACAAGTACAATCCTCTTCAAGTGAGGGGACTGAAGAAAGGCTTCACTCTTCAAGAAGACAACGTTGCCTTGGAATTTGGTATTCCTCCTGCGGCCAGTGAAGATGAGTTCGTTAAGAGCATTGACACTGTAATGCGAGCAGGGCTCCGTAAGACCGGATTGAAGTTCAGCACTTTGTCATGCACAGTGTTCCCTGCCGATCAGATGCGCCATCCTAAGGCTCATGTATTTGGGTGTGAGCCTGATTACAATGCATGGACTAAGATGGAAAACATGAAGCCACGTCCTCCTCATGTTCACATGCGTTCTGCGGGTGGACATATTCATGTGGAAACCACACGAGAGCCTCTGGAAGTTGTAAAGAACATGGACCTGTTTATCAGTGTTCCGTCTGTTCTCATGGACGATGGTGTGGAGCGTAGGCAATTGTACGGAAAGGCAGGTGCTTTCCGTCCTAAGTCTTATGGCGTGGAGTACCGTACTCCCAGCAACTTTTGGATTTTCCAAGAGAAGTATGTACGTTGGGTGTGGCGTAATACGGCACGAGCATTGGAAAGCAACCTTCTTGTTGATAACCTCCGTGAGCCCATTGAAGAAGCTATTAACAAAGGTGACAAAGCAGTCGCGCAAGAACTGGTGAAAGAGTTTAACTTGGAAGTTCTCTAAAAATATGCAATTCACAACTGACAATTGGGATGACATTCGGAAATACTACTTAGGTAGTTTCATTAAGTTGAAGGAACACGGAGACCTTCTATTCCGAATTGATCATGTTGATCGCACTAGGGTGTCTGGTACGGTGGAGGATGGACGAGAGTTCATCTTGTACATGAACAATGAAAATCCCTATGAAATTGACTATGTGCTCCCACACAAGAGTTTCTTTCAATATGGTAAGGATGCTTGTCAACTATTTCGCATTCCTGCACGCCAGTATATGCGGGGCATTTGTGTACAAAACACGGCTGTAAGTAAGTTTTCTCCTGTGGGAGAGCGTTCTGAAATGGGGGCTCTTGATTTCCCTGTGCTTAAGGCATTCGTTGCTAAACAGCCATTTCATTCTCTCACCACCGCGGTTAGTAAACACAACCCAGATGGTTTGAGGTCTTTTGTGTTAACTCCCCGTATGGCGTTCCATCGTTCTACGAAAAACCTCTACATTGACTTTACCAAAGTGGCAACAGTTGATGTGCCTAGTAAAGCAATCATCCTTACTCTTCCTATCTTCAAATCAGAAGTGGAAAACTTTCTGAAGAAGAGTGGAGAATTTGAAATTTTTAAGGTGCAAAATGCCTGATATTCTTGTTGGCGCTGTTCCGGTTGATCCAGCCATTGAAAATGCTTTCCAAGCATGGTTGAATCATCCAGAACCGTTAGTTGGCGCTGGTGGTATAAATAATCTACAAGCGGATAAGAAGAAAATGGTGATGCCAGCGCCTCTAGCACCTTCTCCAGATCACAAGGTTTGGGAACTATATGGGTGTGGGAACGAGCTGCTTCGTTCTACTGAGCTTTTCCATGCGGGGCTTGAATGTGAAATCGAGGCCATTCCTGCTGGAAAGGCCACTCATGTTGGCATCTTTGATTGTAAAGAAGACAACAGTCTTCGTAATGATGGTTGGGAATATGTGAGTATTCCAGCAACAAGAGATGTTCTGATTGAGCAGTTCCAAGAATTGCAGAAGTTTCTCAATCTCCACATGGATAGGGACCCCTTTTCCTATCGCACTTCTTTGCATGTTCATGTCAATGTAGCAAACATGTCGCTAAAACAAGCAAAGAACATGTTGTTGCTTTATGCTCTGTTTGAAGAATTCTTCTTCTCTCTGGCTAAACCTGCTCGTAGGAACAACATCCATTGTGTTCCTCTCACGGACACTCACCTGCCTTCTAAGTATCACAAGGACATCCTTCATCTTCGTAATCATTGGACGAAGTATGCAGCCCTAAACATCTGCCGTCTGCGTGATTTGGGTACGTTTGAGTTCCGTCACCTTCATGGCACTGGTGATGTGAATGAGGTGTCTGTTTGGTTGAAAATCTTAGATAATTTATGGACCTTGAGTCGTCAAGTGGTTATTGACGAGGAGGCTCTTAGCGACCATGCTCGTATTTATGCATGGTTTGACACCATCTTTAATCCGTCTGAGAAGACTATGATGCTCGGTGGTCAACTTCATAACATCATTCAAAATAGTTTGGTTGATGTGAAATTCTCTACCATTAAGGAATAAGTATGTGCGGCTTAGTCGGACTGATTAATAAATATAATGCTGGATTCACTCTAGGACAGGAGAATGCATTCTTTGAGATGCTTTATGCTGATGCTGTACGAGGGTATGACAGCACTGGTGTTGTTGGAGTGACTCGTCATGGAGACATGTTCATTGCGAAGGAAGCTTACGAAGCAGCCTTTGTAATTCCTCAAATCAAAGGGGAAGAGTTCTTCAAAGAGAACATGAGCACCGCTCGGAATGAAGGTAAAATCTGGATTGGTCACAATCGTAAGGCTACGATGGGTAAGACCAATGATGAGAATGCCCATCCTTTTGTGATTGACAAACAGTTTGCTTTTGTGCATAATGGCACTCTGCTCAATCACTCCGCTCTAGCCAAAACGGATGTTGATAGCAAGGCTCTTGCCCTTGTTTTGTATGATGCGATGGGCAAGGAAGATTGGAAAGAGGCTCTAGAAGAAGTACTAGGCAGGGTGTGGGGTGCTTATGCCTGTGTGTGGTATGATCAACGAGTACATAAGTTGTACATGCTGAGGAACAAAGAACGACCTCTCTCCATCATAGAGACTCCAAATGCATTCTATTGGGCGTCTGAGCCAGCTATGGCAGCCTGGATTCTCACGAGGAATGGGTACAAAGACAAAGAATGTACTCTCATCAGTGTGAAAGAGAACACTCTCATGGAATTTGATGTTAACAACACTACCCTCAAGATGATTGAAACGGAGGTGTCGCCAAAAAAAGCTTTCACCCCGGTGGTTATCTCGGGGAAAAACAAGCATACTACGACTCCCTTTGGGGGTGGAACGAAGGCTACGGTAGTCCCTTCTAACCGTCCTCCTGAGTGGTCCAAGCAACAACTAAAGAACTTCAAAAGGGCGTGGGAAGGCAAACTCATTCGCTTTTGGTCTGATGACTATATTGAAACAGAACCCTCTAAGACGGTTGCTCAAGGTGCTACTGACGTAATCTTACTTGGAGAATGTGAAGACGTTCTTGTGAATCATGTCATCCGTGCTCATGTAAACTTGCCAAAGCTTGGCATTAAGTCTGACAACGAGCTTACGGAAAGACTGTGGCTTGGTACCTGTAATTGGATTGACTATGATAAAGACATCAAAGATTTGGTGTTAAACATTGTAAGTCCTAAGCCGGTGGTGGGCTCACGGAGGTATCCCTTTCCCAAATCTTCTGACAAAGACAAGACGGTGGTTAGAAACCCTATTCTTGACAGAGTAGAAAAAATGAAAGATCAATATCAAAACATTGGTATTATGGTGATTCAACGAACCACTCCCAGCGGGATTATTGAGCTTATCAATGCAAACAACAACGAGGTGATCTATGAAAGTCCAATTGCTGTCCACTAAGAATGGAATGAAAAGCGGCAGTTTGAAACGACTGTCTGTTGAACTGTCTAAAACTTTAGGTTATAAGGTGTGGAGGACGACGAAGTTTCGTACCAATCGTAAACAGCTTCGTTATGGTGATATAGTTGACAAACTCACCCAATATAAGTATTTCAAGGAAAAAGGTCTATCGTCGCTGGAATACACGACCAGTGCTCTAATTGCTACTGAGTGGTGTGACGCTGATGTAGTATTCGGAAGGAAGTTTCTGAACTCGTCTTGTGGTAAGGGTATTGTAGTGTACGAGAAGGGTGCTGAAATCAATGCAGGAGATTGTCCTGTGTACACTAAATACAAGCCCAAGAAACGAGAGTTTCGTGTCCACATCTTTAAGGATAAAGTAGTAACCATCGTAGAAAAGAAGCGTAAAACAGGATGGAATGGAGACAAGAAAGATGCAAAAATCCGAAATCTTGAACACGGATACATCTTTGCTCAGCAAATTGACCTCAGTGATGGTTTACGAACCCGTATCGAAGCTCTTTCTTTGGCTGCTGGACAAGTATGCAAATCCGACTTCAAAGGAGTGGATGTAGGCTACAACGAGAAGAAAGATGACGTGTTTGTCATCGAGGTAAACAGTGCCCCCGGCATTGAAGGGTCTAATGTGGGCAAGTATGTCCAAGCAATCGTTGGTGTTTAAAATGAAAATTGGTACTATTCCTAACATCACCTATCTGGAAGTTCCTCAAAAGAATCCTCTCCGATGGGTGGTGCTTTATCGAGAAGACGAGGAAAACTTTACTTGTCAAACAGGTCGTGTGAAATGTAAAGATTTCTTTAATGACAATTTGGCATTCTTCCAGCATGGTGTTGATTTTAGCATGTACGGTTACAAAGCTAAAGTGAAGAAGAATGAAGAGGGTGTATACTTTCTTCTACTAAATGTTGAAAATAAGAATACTTTCTTACACAACATTAATGTGCTGAATGTTAAGCTGTATGAGCAACTTAAGTGTGAAGTGGCCTATTGGCAAGTGGAAAAGGACATCATCATCCTCCTTCCTAATGAGCTGTGGAAAAACACTTGGCGAATGTCTCTTGTAACGGCTCTAATTCGATGCAGTAATTACGGCTATAAGCATGAGAAATGGGAAGATTTCTTTCACAGTCAAGCCCCCCTCATTTCCATGGACAGAGTGTTTGATGACCTAACTAGAAACAACACGGAGAAATGGGGGTTTCTCGTGCCTGAGGACTTCAGTGGAATGTGGTACTTCTGCGGGAAAGATCACAATAGTTTTAAGAAACCCAAACAAACGGGAGAGATTATCCACAACAATGGTTGTGTTAACTGGTCATATTTCATGCAGGATATGGGAGTGAAAGCATGAGGTGTACTGCCTGTAATAACATTCTCAAGCCTTCTGAAGCAACACGAAAGTTCAAACTCTCTGGTGTTTTCACTGACTTGTGTAATCCCTGTCTGTCCACCATCACTGGAGATGAGTTCACAGAAACTGTAGAGGGCGAGGGAGAGGATGATGAACTGTTCGACGATGATGGAAATCCAATTGAAAATGAATAATGAGTGTCTTTCTCAAACACGAGCCCTGTCCTCAATGCCGTTCCCGTGGGGCAGATAAGAAGGGTAATAATTTAGGACGATATAGTGACGGTAGTGCTTGGTGCTTCGCATGTCACTATCGTGAACCTAAGTCAGGTAATAGTTCTGTACTATTTAACGAAATAAAAGAAGTAAAAAATGTTACAACTTCCGATGATCTTTGCAACGATTTCCCTCGACATGTGGTGGAATGGTTGGCTCGATATGATGTTTCCGTGGTGGAGGCGTTAAAACATGGATGGAAATACTCCCCTAAATGGGACCAACTCGTCTTTCAATGGACAGATGGAGAAGGAGAAGTTCTTCTTACGCAAGCTAGGAATTTCCGTGAAGGAGCAAGGACAAAATATTTCAACCAAGGAAGTCCCGCAGATGTCCTCCCTATTTTCCGCCGATCTAGCGGAGATGGAATTGAGGGCAGCAGCAGTGAGGAGTTACGAGGAAATGCAGCAATTTCGCCTAGAACACTCGTTGTGGTTGAAGATGCAGTCTCAGCGGCCCGTATAGCCCGTCAGTGCGACGCAATGCCCTGTCTTGGTAGCTACCTACCAGCCAAGAAATTAGCGCGTCTGAGGCCGTTTTACGAGTTCTTGTGGTGTTGGCTTGATTCTGACAAACTAAAGGAATCTCGTGAAATTGCCCAAATGGCGAAATGGTTGGGGTTTAGCACCAAAATTATATATACAGAACTGGACCCCAAAGAATATTCGGACAAGCAGATAAATGATTACCTTAGAACTTAACCACTATGGGGCGTGGTATAAGCTGTATCCTCCTAACGATGTTTTGGAGGAAGTGGAAGACATTGAAAAGCCAAACCCTTTGGTAAAGTATACCACTACGTTTGAAGTGGCAGATTCTTTGTCACTAGCACAGTGGATGAGGAGAAATTCCTATCGACAAGCATACGTTTTTCTTACATACATTCCAGAAATTAAAGTGATCAACACCAAACAGAAATGGACTCCTGAAGAGGAAGCACAGGCCAAGGTCCTTTATGAATCCATGCAAACCCCTAAGCCTGATTGGGACCAACTAGAAGACACACCGGATGGTGTCAAGTCCTATTGGATTGACAAGGTGAAAGTAGCAGCTAAAGCTTGTAATACTTCTAACTGACTTGACAAATCTTCTTGAAAATGCTACAATATTTATATAAGAGAGAGAATATTTTTTCTTTTTTTACTCTTTTTTTCTTTTTAGGTGCATATAGTTATGATTAGGAAGCGTCCTGAATTAGATACAATAAATCCTGCTGGTTCTGTAAGGCCAGCGTTGGAGAAACCATCACACATGGAACAACCTTTGTCTAAAAACATTGAGAATTACATCATGGACACAGAAGAAATGTTTTCTCCTCAACCAAACATGTCTATCTATTCTCGTGTCCGAAGGATTCTAAAGAAATGAAAGATGCCGTATCGCAGGACGAACAGCAGGAGAAGCAGGGATGAGCGAGAGCAGGCACACACAGGGCCGGTGCGACATCGCAAAAGAGTTCGGCATCAGCGAGCGAATGGTGAGAAAGATCGCAGGAGGCAAAGCATGGCAATCCGCTCAGTGATTTACGACGACGCAACGCACAAGCTGGTGCCGGTGGAG
>JAKFFM010000053.1:0-35056 GCA_036675075.1 Bacteroidota bacterium | reverse complement strand
AGCTGGTTCGTTGTATAGGTCAGATTGATCAACGCCTTCTGGTATTCATTCTTAAACTTCTTCTGCTTTATGTCCTGTTCAAGTGTCATTGCTTCACAAATATATGTATAAACATTTAATGTAATAACCTAACTTAATTTGAATTATTGCTTTATTTATTCACTAGCCTGTAAATCAATACAATAAATTATAAATAAAAAGCCCGTAAAGACGAGTTTACGGGCTTCTGTCTGCAAAAACGATAATGATTATCTGATCAATATCAACCTTGATGTATGAAGCTCAAAGCTTCCTTCACTCACCTTTAGCATATAAACACCATCTGCACAAAAAGACAGATCAACAGTAGCCTTCGTTCCATTTAGCTTTGTGAAATAAACCTCATTTCCGACAACATCAAAAACTTTCACATCAGCATCATTAAATGCCTTACTGAGGCTGATCAAAAATGAACCATTAGATGGATTCGGCCACACATCAATCTCTGCATTTCTATGCTCCTTAATGTCTGTTGGACCGGCATATTTTACAATATGCGAAGCAGCTATTCCACCTGCAGTAGTAAATAGTCCTGCCATATACAATGCCGAGCTGTCTGCAGCCATGCTGAGGATCGCTGTATCTGTTCCAAGTGGCACTGCATCGAAGGTGCCTCCATTCCAAACAGCCAGGTGACGCGCTGCCTGGTTATTGGCCGTTTTGAAGTAGCCTCCAACATACAGGTTGTTTTTGAAAACGGCCATCGCGCTTACAGTAGAGTCAACGCCTGTACCGATCTGCTCCCAGCTTGTTCCATCCCATTGTCCAAAACCACCCATAGGCTGTCCTCCATTGATCGTTTCTGAAAACGATCCTCCCACATACAGAAATCCGGAATAACCTGTCATACACAAACCTTCATTGTTAAATCCGAAGTTCAGGTCAGACCAGATCAGTCCGTCCCATTCTGCCACACCAACGGCAAAATCATTTTCTGCCTGGTCAAACATTCCGGCGGCATACAGTGTTCCATTGTGCGAATACAGTGACTTCACGATCGTCTTAGGAAAATACATTGATGTAAATCCGAATCCTACCGCGTTCCATGCACTTCCATTCCATCGTGCGATCCCGTGAACCTGCTGTACATCACCCGCATTGGTGATCTGACCTCCTACATAAAGCTCGTTATCATGCACTGCAAGTGCTGCAACAAAGCCACTGTCGTTTATCCCAGTTCCTACCGAGTCCCAGGCAACGCCATTCCATTTTGCAATTTTTCGGGCTGTGATGCCGCCAGCAACATTGAAATCGCCTCCTGCATAGAGTTCATTGTTGTAAACACACAGTGCCCGAACAGCAGCATTCATCCCGGTGCCTACCGGAGACCATGTGGAGCCATCCCATCGGGCAATGTAATTCGCCGCAGTGTCGCCTGCCTGGGTGAAGTTTCCACCTGCATAGAGGTCTCCGTTAAAAAATACAAGTGTTGTTGCTTCAGCATTTAATCCTGATCCCAGCGTACTCCATTGAGCCATCGTGGTGGTGAATGTGAAAGCGAGTGTGAGTAGTGTAAAGATTTTCTTCATGTGATTTTTTGTGAAATGCGAAATTATAATTTCCAGAGAACACTTTGATCACTCAATCTGATCATTATCCCTGAAAATGAACGGTGTATAAAAGCCATATCAACCTGCAGCAGGAAAAGACAGGCAGTTCAATGAAATTCCGGGGAAGATTTTTTTACAATAAATTAACGATGTGGTTCGTTGGTTTCAGCTTCGTATTCAGCCAGACACTCCCTGCACAGGCAATTGCTGTAATCCTCGCGAAGCTGCATCAATGTCTGTTCTGGAATCGTAAGAGACTCACACCAGCAGCCTCTTGATTCGTTGCGACATTCAAAAGCCTTTCCGCATTGACTGCATTGCTTTACCGACATTACGCTTTAAGGGTGATGCCAACACGGTCAACAATGCCATGAATTGGCGGATCGAGCTTATACACGGTCACTTCGGCTGAAACAACATGTGCGCAATCATTTTTTATATGAGTCAGGATGCGTCGTGCAACATGCTCGATCAGTTTTGAACGGATCGCCATCTGTTCTTTGACGATCTCGTACACCTTCACATAATCCACTGTATCAGAAAGCTTGTCTGTTTCAACGGCTTTCTCAACATCGGCTTCGATCTTCACATTGACTTCGTAATGAGAGCCCACTGCTCCTTCTTCATCCATGCATCCATGAAATGCATAGATTTTTATCCCTTCAACTGAAATAACTGACATAGCTTTAATTATGAACGAACACCAAGAAATTTTTCCATTCTTTTAATCACCACTTCTTTTCCAAGAAGCTCAACCATTTCAAAAAGCACAGGACCTCCGCCTGCCCCGCTGATCATTACTCGAAACAGCTGCATTACCTGACCCGAAGGAATGCCTGTCTGTTCAGAAGTTGACTTAAACGTCGCCTCAGACTCTGCTGCAGTAAACGTGTTCAACGACTTGAAATTCGCAATGAGCTGTATAAAGAATTTTGAAGAATTTTCATTCCATCTTTTTTTGATCACATCTTCATCGAACACTGTTGGTTCAACAAAAAAGAAATGTCCGAGACTCCAGAATTCTGTTACGAAATGGGCTTTTTCCTTAATAAGCTTACATACTTTCTCTACATAGGAAACATCAGGTTTCAGACCTTGGGTTTCCAGTTCAGGCATGAAATAGGTCGCAAGCTCAGCATCCGGTTTCTTTCTCAGGTATTGTTGGTTAAACCATTTCGTTTTTTCAGGATCGAAACGGGCTCCAGACTTACTGACACGTTCAAAAGTAAATGCTTCGATCAGTTCATCCATGGTGAAAAGCTCCTGGTTGGTTCCCGGGTTCCAACCAAGAAGTGCGAGCATGTTTATAAATGCTTCCGGAAAATAGCCGCTTTCACGGTAACCAACATAGCTCTCACCAGTTCTTGCATCAGACCAGTTCAAAGGGAACATCGGCAATCCAGACTTATCTCTTTTTGACAACTTTCCATGTCCATCAGGTTTAAGGATCAAAGGAAGATGTGCATACTTCGGCATGGTTTCTTCGTCGATTCCCAGGAAGCGGTATGTAAGGATGTGTGCTGGCGCAGATGGCAGCCACTCCTCGCCTCTTACGGCATGTGTGATCTCCATGAGAATGTCATCAACTATATGCGCCAGGTGATAAGTAGGCATTCCATCTGACTTCAGCAGGACTTTATCATCCACCTGGGAGCTGTTCACAACAACCCATCCGCGTATGATATCATGAAACCTGATTTCCTCATTCCTTGGCACTTTGAGACGAACAACATAAGGCTCACCAGCGCTGAGGCGGCTTTTCACTTCATCTTCGGGAAGCGACACCGAGTTTTTCATGTTCTGCCGGGTCACAGAATTGTATTGAGGCGCAACAACTTTTGCAGCTTCGAGCCTTTTGCGCATTTCATCAAGCTCTTCGGGAGTGTCGAATGCATAATAGGCATGACCACTTTCTATCAGCTGATCAGCATATTTTTTATAGATGCCAAGCTCTTTTCTTTCCGATTGCCTGTATGGCTCATGAGGACCGCCAATGCTGACACCTTCATCAAGAGTGATCCCACTCCATTTCAAAGCTTCCACAATGTATTCCTCTGCACCTGGAACATATCTTGTCTGATCTGTGTCTTCGATCCTCAGAATAAAATCACCACCATGTTTTTTCGCGAATAGATAATTGAACAACGCTGTTCTCACACCGCCCATGTGCAGCCCGCCAGTAGGGCTTGGTGCGAAACGTAAACGTACTCTCCTGTTTTCCATTTGTTCTCTTTAGGGCTGCAAAGATATTCCACTTCATCGGAATTCTGAACCTTTATACACATCCTGGTCTTTTCCTACCTTTGCGGCATGCTGGTACTGTCACCCAATCCATGGAAAGACTATGAACTGATCGATTCAGGCAATTTTGAAAAGCTTGAGCGCTTCGGCAAATACATCACGATTCGCCCTGAGCCACAGGCTGTGTGGAGAAAAGAGCTTACAGACAAAGAATGGAAGAACAGGGCGAATGTTCATTTCACACAGAAATCCAGTGCAAGCGGCGTTTGGAACAAGCTCAAAGAGATGCCTGATCAGTGGCAGATCACATATGGTGTTGAGAAAGATCTTGATTTCACGTTACGATTAGGCCTTACATCCTTCAAGCATGTCGGTGTTTTTCCGGAACAATCAGTGAACTGGGACTTTATCTATCGTTCAATTAAAACAATTGGACTTGAAAAGCCCCGGTTCCTGAATCTTTTCGCCTATACCGGAGCAGCGTCACTGGCAGCACGTGCAGCGGGAGCCGAAGTAACCCATGTTGATTCCATTAAGCAGGTGGTTACATGGTCGAACCAAAACATGATGCTCAGTGGATTAACGGATATCCGATGGGTCGTGGAAGATGCGCTTAAATTTGTTAAACGCGAAGAACGACGCGGAAACACATACAATGGGATCATTCTGGATCCACCTGCTTATGGCCATGGCCCAAGTGGAGAGAAATGGAAACTGGAAGACAACATTCTTGAGATGGTTGAAGGGGTGTTAAACCTTCTTGATAAAGACAAGCATTTCCTTATCCTGAATGCCTATTCACTTGGCTTCTCGTCTCTTATCCTTGAAAACCTGTTTATGCATTATGACCAGGGGCAGAAAGAAACAGGTGAACTTTTCCTATCTTCAAGCACAGGGCAGAAACTTCCATTAGGAGTGTTCGCCCGCCTGAAGAATTTCTAAATGTCAAAAGCACTGCTTCTATTTTTCATTCTTTTTTTGGGATGCCTGGTGTCTCATGGCCAGTCATTAAATCCAAAGGTTGATAGTTTACAGAAGATCCTTCAGAACGATCTTACCGATGAGCAGAAGTGTGCTGTGCTGGCCGAGCTTGCATGGGAGACGCGTGTAACCAATCTCGACAAAGCTGAAAGGTATGCGACGGAAGCGTTGACCCTGGCAGAAAAAATTTCGGACGAAAAGAAAAAAGCCTCGGTTTACAACACGCTTGGCAACATCAAGAAAGACAAAGCCAACTTCAACGAAGCCATGAAGTATTACCTGATGGCATTGAGGATCCAGGATAAATTCGGTGACAAGAAAGCCATCTCGGCAGGGTACATCAACATTTCAAACATCCACTATTACACGAACAACTATCCGAAAGCACTGGAATACCTGAAGAAAGCGCTTGCAATCAAAACAGAGCTCAATGATGAAAAAGGCATTGCAGGATGCCTGAACAACATTGCCAATGTGTTAATGAACCAGAAAAAGCTTGACTCTGCTTTAAAATATTTTCACCTCTCACTCGACATGAGGCTGAAGATCGGAAACAAACAAGGCATTTCAGCTTCACTCGCAAACCTTGCAGGCCTGTACTCGCAAATGAATCAGCATGATATTGCCATTCCTTACTTTGAAAAAGCGATTGCATTAAAAAAGGAGATAGGAGATAGCCTGGGAATGATCAGCACCCTGATTAACTCCGCTAACAGCTACAAAGATATTGGACAGAAAGCACGCGCCAGGAAACTATTCGATGAAGCACTTGTCATTGGAAGAAAGCTTGATGCGAAAGATGATCTGAAAAATGCGTTGTCAGGAATGGCTTCGCTAAACTATGCCGATAAAAAATTCGAAGAAGCTTATAAAAATCTTGAGCAATACATTCAGATCAACGACAGCATCATTAATGAAGAAGTCACCAGGTCTCAGGCGGAAATGTCCACAAAGTATGAGACTGAAAAAAAGGAAAAAGAGATTGAGCTTCTCAACAAAGACAAGCTATTACAGAATGCTGAAATCCAGCAGCAGCGCACCTTCAGGAATCTTTCACTGGCTGTTGGATTTCTGGTTACACTCCTGGCGGGAGCATTATTCTTTGCGTTCAGGCAGAAGCATCGCACCAATTTAGTGCTGACCTTGCAGAAAGCTGAGATCCTTGAGAAAAACTCGATTCTGACCATCCAGAAAGAAGAGATCCAGGTTCAGAAAAATGAAATAACAGACAGCATCAACTACGCTAAAAGGATCCAGGACTCGATACTTCCATCAGAAGAAGAAATGTTGAAGTGTGGACGCAGCGGGTTCATCCTGTACAAACCAAAAGACATTGTCAGCGGTGATTTTTACTGGTGTCATCATACCGGAAACAAAAGCTACCTGGTAGCTGCTGATTCGACAGGACATGGAGTTCCGGGGGCGCTTATGAGCATGATTGGAGCAGAGAAGCTTTCGGCTGCAATAAAAGAAAATGAATCACCATCACGGATCCTCACATCACTGAACACCAAAATCAGGGCAGCACTCAAGCAGGACCAGACTGAAGTAGTAACGGGTGATGGAATGGATCTCGCCATGCTCATGATCGACAAGAACAGCGGAAAAGCTTTCTTCTCAGGCGCGAACAGGCCTTTGTGGTTCACCGATCAAAAGGGAGGTATCGTAGAAATTAAAGGCAACAAGCTTTCAATTGGTGGCTCAACAGAATCAGACACGTCCTTTGAAGAAAAGGAAATTCCGCTTACTTCAGGAACCCGTTTCTACTTGTTTTCAGATGGATTTGCAGATCAGTTCGGTGGAGCAGACGGAAAAAAGCTGATGAAGAAAAACTTAAGGGCTTTGGTTGAATCGATCCAGCATCTGGCGTTGAAAGACCACAAACATGAACTTGACCGCTTTTTCACTTCTTGGAAAAATGAGCATGAACAGGTTGATGATGTGATGGTGATCGGAATTGAAGTATAGGCAGTATTGTTGCTGGAAAGCCGGCAACAAATGAGAGAGGAATGCGTTTAACGAAAACACGTGAGAGAAAACAGTTATAACATACTCGTTTCAAAGCTGGATGAATTCATCCGGAAATACTACAAGAACGAGCTGATCAGAGGAATCATCTACTTCACCGGTACAGGTGTGGCATTTTTCCTGGCAGCGACGTTCCTGGAATATTTCGGCCGGTTTGGAACAGCAGTGCGAGGTGTTATGTTTTTTACTTTGCTCACATTGCTACTTTCAATTTTGGGAAGATGGGTGATCTTTCCGTTAATGAAGCTGCGGAAGCTTGGCAAGATCATATCACACGAACAAGCAGCATCTATCATTGGTGATCACTTTACAGAGGTGCGCGACAAGCTGCTGAATGTGCTCCAGCTGAGATCGCAGGCCTCATCAGGCTCTTCCAGTGATCTTATCCAGGCCGGAATCGATCAGAAGATCTCTGAACTCAGGCCCGTTCCATTCACATCTGCCGTTGATTTATCCAAAAACAAACAATATCTGAAATGGGCTCTGCCTCCACTTTTTATTCTTGTTTGTTTGATGTTCTACTCTCCCGACATCATAACAGGAAGTACAAAAAGGATCATTTCCTACGATACCTATTTTGAAAAACCTGCACCTTTTGAATTTCTTCTGAAGAATACCAGTCTGAAAGCCGTTCAGCAGGAAGATTTCACTCTTGAGCTTTCGCTCGCCGGCAAAGAAATACCGCAGGAAGTATTCATTCACACCGGCAATGAGCAATACAAATTAACTCAGCTTGATAAACTAAGCTTTAAGTACATATTCAAAAACCTTCAGAAAAATTCATCATTTTACTTCTCTGCGGATGGGTTCAATTCAAAAGAGTTTGAAATGGAAGTATTGCCAAAACCGGTACTTCTTGATTTCCAGGTAAAGCTCGACTATCCCGATCATACCGGGAAAAAAGATGAGACTATAACGAACACGGGAGATCTGACAATTCCCGAAGGAACTAAAGCAACCTGGAAGTTTAACACCAGGAATACTGAATCTGTTTCGTTATTGATCGGAGACTCTCTGATAAAGCCCGCAGAACAGGAAAAAGGCATTTTCAGTCATTCTTCAAGAATTCTTAAAAGTTTCGGTTACATCATCAGTGCTTCAAACTCCTTCATGAAAAATGCCGATTCTGTGAAATACGCGGTGAATGCTATTCCGGATCACAGACCGGTGATAGAAGCAGAAGGAAGAAAAGACAGCCTCACGGACAAGAAATTCTATTTCCGCGGAAAAATCCAGGATGACTATGGCTTTTCCGGGCTCACTTTTAACTTCCGGATAACACCGGAAAGTGACACGCTTCAACCGTATAGTCAGACAACCGATGTGCCTTTTGTAAAAAATCAGACGCAACAGCTTTTTTACCATTACTGGGATCTTTCAATGATCAATATTCTGCCTGGAGACCGCATAGAGTATTATTTTGAAGTGTGGGATAATGATGGTGTGCATGGCCGGAAATCAGCCCGCAGCAACATGATGTTTTTTAAAATCCCATCATTGAAGGAATTGGCCGCGAACACTGAAAAGAGTAATGAAAAGATCAAAGACGATCTTGAAGAAAGTATTCGTGATGCCAAACAACTTCAAAAGGAAATTGCGGAGCTGAACAGGAAAATGCTTGAAAAAAAGACCCTGTCCTGGGAGGAAAAGAAAAAGCTTCAGGATATCATAGAAAAGCAAAAACAGCTTGAAAAACAGATCAGCAACATTAAGTCTGAAAACCAGAAGAACATTAACCAGCAAAATGAACATCAGCAAAATAGTGAAGCTGTAATGGAAAAACAAAGGCAGCTCCAGGAACTGTTCGAGAAAGTCATGAGCCCTGAGATGAAGGCCATGATGGAAAAGCTCGAGAAAATGCTGGAAAACCTTGATAAAAACAGTGCGCAGCAAGAGCTTGAAAAAATGAAGCTTGAGGCGAAAGACCTTGAAAAAGAACTTGACAGAAACCTCTCGCTGTTCAAGCAGCTTGAGCTTGAGCAGAAATTCAACCAGGCAAAAGAAAACCTTGAGAACCTGTCGAAAAAGCAGGAGGACCTTGCAAAGAAATCAGAAGAAAAGAATGCCGATCCCAAAGATCTTCAGCAAAAGCAGGATCAGCTAAATAAAGATTTTAAGGATCTGAAGGATGAACTGAAAAAAATTGAAGAACTAAACAAAGAGCTTGGCCAGGATCTGAAGATGGAAGATACCAAGGGAAAGCAGGAGGATATCTCGAAAGAGATGCAGAACAGCTCTGAACAACTTCAGAATGGCAAACCGAAAAAAGCGTCAGGACCCCAGAAGAAAGCGTCAGAAGGAATGAAAGATCTGGCAGAAAAGATGAACCAGATGCAATCATCCATGGACATGGAACAGGCTGCAGAAGACATGGATGCACTAAGGCAGATCCTCGAAAATCTCCTGAAGCTTTCTTTTGATGAAGAAGATCTTTCAAAACGAAGTGCAAGTACCGATCGTAACAACCCGCAATACACCAGGCTTGGCCAGGATCAAAAGAAGCTTCGAGATGATGCAAAGATGATCGAAGATTCGCTTTTTGCACTAAGCAAGCGCCAGCTTCAGATTCAATCCTTTGTGAACAAGGAAATCGGCGAGATCAACATGAACATGGACAAGGCGTTAAAGGCGCTTGAAGACAGGCAAACCGGCGTTGCATCGAACAGACAGCAGCTTGCCATGACAGGCATCAACAACCTGGCATTGATGCTCAGCGAATCTTTGCAACAAATGCAGCAGCAAATGCAGGAAATGCAAAAGAAACAAAGCAGCGGCAGTGGTTCCTGTTCAAAGCCAGGAGGGAAAGGTAGTCCGAAACCATCCATGGCCACTATGAGAAAAATGCAGCAACAGCTCAATCAGCAGATGAAAGAGATGATGGAAGGCATGAAAAACCCAAATGGCAAGAAAGGCGGACAGGGCGGTTCGATGAGCCAGGAGCTTGCTAAAATGGCTGCCCAGCAGGCTGCTTTGCGACAGATGATCCAGGATGCGGCCAACCAGATGATGAAAGATGGCAAAGAAGGACAAGGAAGTTCCGGTCAGCTGCAAAAGCTAGCAGATCAGATGGATAAAACGGAAACAGATCTTGTAAATAAACGCCTCACAGAAGAAACCCTGAAACGTCAGCAGGAAATACTTACGAGAATGCTGGAATCGGAAAAAGCAGAAAAAGAGCGCGAGCAGGATCAGAAAAGGAAGTCGGAAGAAGCAAAAAATGAATATTTTAGTAACCCTAAGCAGTTTTTTGAGTATAACAATCAGAAACAGAAGGAGGCAGAATTACTTAGAACGGTTCCGCCAGCATTAAATCCCTTCTACAGGAACAAGGTAAACGAATATTTTAATCAGGTTAATGTAAGATAATTACATTATGGATATAATGGAAAATCACAAAATTGTTTTCACGTCTAAAACGGAAAACATTGTTTTCGTTGAAAAGATGATCGAAGAGATTTGTGAAGAATACAAGATCAATGAAGACAATTTCGGAAACATCCTCGTGGCGTTGACCGAAGCAGTTAACAATGCGATTCAGCATGGTAACAAGTTAAACCCCAACAAATCGATCGACATATCGTTCGAGCAGGAATCTCATGCCCTGAAGTTCAGGGTGAAAGATGAAGGCGACGGGTTTGACTACACTTCCATTCCTGATCCAACAGATCCCGAGAACATTGAAAAGCCACATGGGAGAGGAATATTCCTGATGCGTCATCTGGCAGACCAGGTTGACTTCCATGAGAACGGCAGGATCGTAGAGCTCTCGTTCAGGATCTGCAATAATTGATTTGTGCCTGTTTACTTTCATTCTGAAATCCCGGGATTCAGCCTCAGGCAAAAAACAAAACTCAAGGAATGGGTCACATCAACCATCAGAGATCATTCATTAAAACCGGGAGAGCTTAATTTCATTTTCTGCTCTGATGAATACCTTCACAAGATCAATGTGAAGTACCTCGATCACGATACCTTTACTGACATCATCACCTTTCCGCAGGAAATTCCTGGAAAGCCAGACCAGATCCACGGCGACATCTACATCAGTGTTGACCGCGTTACTGAAAACGCAAAAAAGTTCGGAGTTGAAATGGAACACGAGCTGCATCGCGTAATCATACATGGCGTGTTGCATCTCTGTGGTATGAGCGATAAGGGTTCAGTAAAAAAAGAACTGATGCGAAAGGCTGAAGATAAATATCTCAAGAGGCTCCCATCATGAAGAAACTGGTAGTTGCTCTGCTATATGTCTCATTATCAACAACTTGTATCGGCCAGGACTCCACATCCTTCAAAACACATAAAAACACGGTTTATTTCAACCCATTAAGCGTTTCCCTGGCGACGGCCAATATTTCATACGAACGCTTCTTAAATCAAAGATTTTCGATGCGTATTGGCTTTTTAGATGGACATATTTATCCGGAAGGAAAATCGAAAAGAGATGTCCGAAGCTTACATTTCACCGGAGGATACCTGGAATTAAGAAAATACACGAGAACCTATCCCGGCAAAACTCCTGAAGATTTCTATTTCGGGCCTTACCTGCAGGCATTTTATGACGAGATCACGGACTACCAGTTTACAAAAGACTCAGGGATCATTCGCGATGATTCAGGAACTCCCCTGCCACAATCATTTAGTGTTTTCATTCCAAAGATGGGAGTAATGGCCGGGAGCAGACAGATCTACTTCAAGCGTCTCGCCATTGACCTCAATGCCGGCCTGCATTACCAACATCCATCCGAAAAAGTTTACACGTCTACAGAGATCATCAATCTGATGGCGCGCAAAGGTGTGTCATTCAGGATTGGGCTCCATGCAGGCTTCTGCTTTTAACAGGAAACAGAATAAAGCCTGGATCCTGGAATCTCAGGCATCCAACTTTCCTTCATACCTTTGCAGATTATTTTGCAAGAAATTTTACAAGTTTCACGTTTAAACTGTTTATGCCACGATGTTTCCAGAATATGATGTAATTGTAGTTGGTGCCGGCCATGCCGGATGTGAAGCAGCAGCTGCAGCAGCCAACATGGGCTCAAAGGTTTTGCTTGTCACAATGAACATGCACACCATTGCACAGATGAGCTGCAATCCGGCCATGGGAGGAATTGCAAAAGGACAGATCGTTCGTGAGATCGATGCGCTGGGTGGATACTCGGGCATCGTCACAGACAACTCCGCAGTTCAGTTCCGGATGTTAAATCTCTCCAAGGGCCCGGCCATGTGGTCACCTAGAGCTCAGAGCGACCGCATGCGATTTGCCGAAGAGTGGAGACTTATGCTGGAGCGTACACCCAACCTCGACTTCTGGCAGGACATGGTCAAGGGCCTCATCGTTGAAGAAGGACAGGCCCGCGGTATCGTGACAGGAATGGGACTTGAGATTCGTTCGAAATCGGTTGTCCTTACAAATGGAACATTCCTGAACGGTGTTATCCATATCGGAGAAAAGCAATTTGGCGGTGGACGGACAGGTGAAAAAGCAGCGACAGGCATCACGGAACAACTCGTTCAACTTGGTTTTGAGAGTGGAAGAATGAAGACAGGAACACCTCCACGGATAGATGGAAGGTCACTAGACTACACGAAAATGGAACGCCAGGATGGCGATGAAAATCCATCTAAATTTTCTTATAGCGACACAAAGCCGCTCACTAAACAACTGCCTTGCTACATCACCTATACCAACGACAAGGTCCACGAGATCCTGAAAACGGGATTTGACCAGAGTCCAATGTTCCAGGGAAGAATTCAGGGGCTGGGACCAAGATACTGCCCATCCATCGAAGACAAGATCACGCGCTTTTCGGAACGTGAAAGACACCAGATTTTTGTCGAACCAGAAGGATGGGAAACAGTTGAAATTTACGTGAACGGCTTTAGCACATCACTACCCGAAGACACCCAACTCAATGCTCTCAGAATGATTCCCGGGTTTGAGAAAGTGAAAATGTTCAGGCCAGGCTACGCCATAGAATACGACTACTTCCCCCCTATGCAGCTTAACCTTACACTTGAAACCAAGCTGATCAGCAACCTGTACTTTGCGGGACAGATTAATGGCACAACCGGATACGAAGAAGCAGCATGCCAGGGACTAATGGCCGGCATAAACGCACACTTAAAAGTCAATCAAAAAGACGAATTCATACTTCAGCGCTCAGAAGCTTACATCGGAGTACTGATAGACGACCTTGTCACAAAAGGGACAGAAGAACCATATAGAATGTTTACCTCTCGGGCCGAATACAGAATTCTTTTACGACAAGACAACGCCGACATACGCCTAACACCAAAGTCTCACGAACTAGGATTAGCATCAACTGAACGACTAAATGCTGTTCGGGAAAAAGAAAGAAAGTCTGCAGAGATAATTAAATACTTCAAATCCACCAGCATCGACCCGGAAGACATCAACCCAACCCTGGCCAGCCTGGAAACCGCACCCATCACTCAAAAAACAAAACTTTTTACAGTGCTGAGCAGACCACAAATCTCCTTGGAGACCCTTTCAAACGCATCAACCGAAACAAACACATTTGTCTCAGGACACAACAAAGAACACCTCGAACAAGCGGAGATTTTAATGAAATATGAGGGATACATCTCCAAAGAACAAGAACAGGCAGACAAACTAAAGAGACTGGAAAACATCGAACTTCACAGCAATTTTAACTACAAAGCCATCCCGTCACTTTCCTCTGAAGCAAAAGAAAAACTTCCCAGAATAAAACCAAAAACAATAGGACAAGCGTCCAGGGTTAGCGGAATTTCACCGGCCGACATCTCTGTATTGCTAATTCACATAGGGCGATAGTTCCACGTGGAACACAAAAACCACAACAACAAAAACAATGTTCCACGTGGAACACAAAAACAAATAAAACAATGAACAAAACAACCATGTTCCACGTGGAACAAAACAAAGAAAAACTGCAGAAGTGTCCAATTTGTGGATCTGAGTCCCAGAAACTGTATATGAGTATTCCGGATCATAGTCATTCTAAAGAGGTGTTTGATGTTGTGCTTTGTGGGGGGTGTGGATTTAAATATACTAGTCCCAGACCGGCTCCATCACACGTAGGTTCGTATTATGAATTTGAGGGTTACATATCCCACAGCAACAGCAAAAAGGGAGTGTTTAATCGGGTATACCAGGCTGCCAGATCATATGCGCTGGTGAAAAAATTACAATTGGTTCTAAGGGTTACAAAAAAGAAAGGGCCAATCCTGGACTATGGCTGTGGGACCGGAGAATTTCTAAATGTATGTAAAAAAGCAGGGTGGGAAGTGCAAGGAGTAGAGCCATCAGAACAGGCAAGAAAACAAGCTGTTGAACAATACAAATTAAATGTTACAACACCAGAATCGCTGCCAAAGGAAAAGAAATTTCAAGTAATCACTCTATGGCATGTTTTAGAACATCTTCCTGATCTAAACGAAGCCTTTTCAAATTTTGACCAACTCCTCAACAATGATGGTACGCTCATTATTGCGGTTCCAAACCCTACTTCCTACGAAGCAGAAAAGTATAAGGAATTCTGGGCAGCCTACGATGTGCCAAGACACTTTTATCATTTCCGTCCTGAAGATATTGAAGCTTTAGCCGAAAAACACCAGTTCAAAGTCATCGATGTTTTACCCATGCTCATGGATGCGTTTTACATTTCATTGCTAAGTGAGAAATACAAAACAGGGAAGTCCAATTTCCTGAAAGCATTCTTCACTGGTCTAAAAAGCAATTTACACGGCCTAAAACACAAAAGAAGGTACTCAAGCCAGATTTACATCCTCAGAAAGGCAAAATAAAGCCATTTAAACACCTCGCAACCCATTCTGGAACCACATCCTCAAAAAGAAGAGATCGTGCTTCTAACAGGAAATATTCACACGAACACAATCGTTTGAAAATCAATAATTTAATTCAAAATGGTTCATTTTAACACTATACTCTAAAAACTAAATTGCTTTCGCAGGAAATTAAAGAATAGTCCAGGAAGAGGAAAAACCAGGAACAAAAAAAGCCGTCAGAAAAATCATGACGGCTTGGATGTGACTCCGGAGGGATTCGAACCCCCAACCAACAGAACCGGAATCTGTCATTCTATCCAGTTGAACTACGGAGCCTTAATGCCGGCAAAGATAGGTTATAGTCACAATAAATGGACGCATCTGCGTTCTAAACCGTATTTAAATCATAATATTGTTTAACAAATTCCGTATGCCGCTTGTGAGTAGAATACTCTTCAAAATATCACTCTGTCTGATATCCCTGGTAACTATCGCACAAACAAACAACATTGCGATTGGTCAATGGAGAGCACATCTTCCCTTTCATAAAGCAACCCTGGTAGCTGATGCAGGAAACACTGTATACTGCGCTTCCCAGAGCGGCATGTTCTCATTCAATAAATCCGATAACAGCATTGGAATTCTGACTAAAGTTCAGGGCCTTTCAGATGTTTCCATTTCAGCATTGCGCTATTCCGAATCAAGAAACACGCTTCTTATAGGTTATGAAAATGGAAACATTGACATCATGGTTGGTTCAGAGATCTTCAATATCCCTGATATCAAAAGAAAACAACTCAATGCCCGGAAAATAATCAACAACATCTTTTATCAAGACAACATTGCCTATCTCTCATGCGGATTCGGAATTGTTCTGCTCGACCTTGATAAAAAAGAAATTAAAGACACTTATTTCATCGGAACAAACGGAGGTTTTCTGAACGTTTATGACCTTACTTCAGATGGAACACATTACTATGCAGCAACAGAAACAGGGCTATACAAAGCAAGTGTTACAGAACCCAACCTGACAAACTACCAGTTCTGGATAAGGGAAACAGTTTCGAATTCTAACGCAGTAAATAGCGGTGTTTTCAATGGAACAACGTTCTACAATGGCGACATCTACGCAAATTATTCAAAGTTTGAAACAACAGGGCAGGTTCCAAAAGACACAATATACCGCAAGACCGGTGCTTCATGGGCCAAAACAAAACTGGCAGACAACTATGGCTTACGAGGATTTAGCGTAACAGGCGACAACCTGGTGATCTCTTGCCATGACATCATTTTCACCTATACGCCAGACTCAATTAACACCTATGTGAATTATTACGACAGCGAAGGTGGTGCACCACGTGATGCTGTCATGGACAAAGATGGAATCCTCTGGATCGCTGACTTTAACCGGGGCCTCGTACGAAGGGACAATGATTACAAATTCTCGATCAGATACCCGGCAGGTCCGGCATCGCTTAACGTATCAGACCTTACCGCACGGGGTGACGAAATTTGGGTAAGTCCGGGTGGAAAAAGCATTTCCTGGACACAGCAATACATAAACAGCGGGATCTCTGTGCTCAGGAACAACGAGTGGATGCACATTAAAAATGACATTACAGACACCGTGTTTGATATTCTTTCCATCGACGTAAACCCGACAGACAACAACCAACTTTTCGGTGCCAGCTGGGGTTATGGAATTATAGAATTCAACTCAGAAATACCGGTTACATCCTACAATGTGGACGGCACGAAACTTCAGATCCAGCAAAAAGCAAGCAACTGGCACCAGGTAAGGGTAGGGGATGTGGATTTCGACCAGGAAGGCAACCTGTGGATGAGTAACTGGTGGGTCGCCAATCCCCTGGTTGTTTACACCAAAGATAAAACCTGGGATTCATTCAACTTTTCATCGATTGTGAATGTTCCGGAAGTTGGTAAAGTCATGGCAAACAGCCTGAACCAGGTCTGGATGCAGGTTCGCAGCACCGGCAAAGGAGGGATCCTGGTTTATGATCATGCAGGAACTGTGACAGACCATAGCGATGACCAGTACAAACACCTGAATATCAATGCGGGATCAGGCGCACTTCCAAGCAATGAAGTGTTGTCATTTGTTGAAGACAAGGATGGTTCGATCTGGGTTGGAACCGACAAAGGCGTGGTTGTGTTTTACAATCCCTCAAACCTTTTTACAGATGAAAGCTCAGACGCACAGGCCATTCTGATCAACCAGGACGGCCACACACAAAAGCTGCTGGAAACCGAGACAGTGACATCAATCGTAGTGGATGGCGCGAACCGTAAATGGTTTGGAACACAGAACAGCGGCATTTACCTGATGAGCGGAGATGGCTCGAAGCAGCTTGAACACTTCACTACTGACAACAGTCCGCTCTTCTCAAACACCATCATATCCCTGGAGATAAACCCTGTGACCGGAGAGCTATTCGTGGCAACAGAGAAAGGAATTATATCCTACAAAGGCACGTCAACTGAAGGAATTTCAAGGTGCGAAGGAACCTATGCCTATCCAAATCCGGTAAGACCGGGCTATTCAGGATACATTGCGATTAAAGGGCTGGTTAACAATGCCCATGTGCGTATAACAGATATTGCAGGAAACCTCGTTTGTGAAACAAAGGCAATAGGAGGACAGGCCATCTGGGATGGAAAGAACATGAACGGCCAGCGGGTCCATTCAGGAGTTTACATCGCATTTGCGTCTAATGACGACGGTTCGGAAACCTGTGTTACAAAGATCCTCTTCATTAACTGATGAAACACAAAACCCGTGGAATAGCTATCCACAGGATCAACTACTCAGACACTTCGCTGATCATACAAATCCTGACCAGAGATTTTGGAATGAAATCCTATATGGTCAAAGGAATCACAGGCAAGAAGTCAGGAACAAAAAAAGCACTGTTTTTACCGCTTAATCTTCTTGAACTCGACGTATCGCACTCGGGGAAAGAAAAGATCGAAATGATCTATGAAGCCCGCAATCAACCAGTATTCTCGAGCATCTATGAAAATATTTACAAAAGCTGTATAGCACAATTCACTGCTGAGCTGCTTCTGAAATCAGTTAAGCAGGAGGATGTCAACGAGGCTATGTACTCATTCATCGAATCCTCCATTCTGTGGCTGGATCATGCTGAAAATGATTACGCTTCATTCCATCTGTCATTTGCATTAACACTCACAAAACACATTGGTTTCTACCCATCTGAGCCTGAAGAAGGAAAGCCTTACTTTGACCTGGCAGACGGAATATTTACCAGTAAACCCTCGCCATTGAATCCTTGTGCTGACCCACGCGATGCTTCATTGCTGATAAGGTTAATGAGAGAAGGAGACACCATTAAGCTCGACCGGGATTCAAAAAAAACGCTGCTTTCCCTGCTGCTCAAATATTACACTTTACATGTTCCTGCGTTCAGGGAGATGAATTCTCTTAAGGTCCTTGAAGAAGTTTTAGCATAAATTTGTCGTCATGACACGTGACTACAAAAGCCTGGAAGATCTTGTAAAGATCGATTCACCTACAGGATTTACAGCAACAGCCTGTGATTTCATTTTCACCTACCTTAAAAACCTGGGCTTTCACCCGGAATACACACGAAAAGGCGCCGTAAAGTGCAAAACAGGTCAAGAACCAACAATCGCGATCGCTGCCCACGTTGACACATTGGGAGCGATTGTTTCAGGTGTCAGAAGTGACGGAACACTGACCTTTTCAACGATCGGTGGACTTTCCTTAAGCAGCGCCGAAGGTGAATATGTTAAGATTTATACCATGACAGGCAAGGTTTACAATGGAACCCTGCTTTTAAATAATCCATCCTCTCATGCAAATGCTACACGGGAGAATGACAAAAGAACCATTGATAACATGCATATCCGGGTTGATGAAGAGATCTGCTCAAAAAAGGATGTTGAAGATCTGGGCATCAAAACAGGTGACTTCATCTGCTTTGATCCGAGGTACCAGGAATTTAAAAACGGCTTCATTAAATCCCGTTTTATGGACAACAAGGCCGGATGCTTCGTCTTGTTCGAGATCGCCCGTTACATCAAAGAAAATGGCCTTAAAACCAACATTGAACTTTTCTTCAGCAACTACGAAGAGGTTGGGCATGGTGGTGCGGGCGGTTATGCACCATCGATCAAAGATCTTCTAGTGATTGACATGGGAGTTTTAGGAGATGCCTGCACTGGCAAAGAAACCACCTGTTCGATCTGTGTAAAAGACTCTTCCGGTCCTTATGATTATTCCTTCAGGACAAAGCTGGTTGAGCTTGCCGGTAAAAAGAACATACCTGTTTCGCTGGATGTTTATCCGTTTTATGGATCAGATGGTTCCGCGGCCCTTCGTGCAGGAAATGACTTCAGGGTTGCCCTGATCGGCCCTGGTGTAGCGGCTTCTCACGGTGTTGAACGCACGCATAAAAAAGGCATCGATGCAACCATCGACCTTTGCATCGCTTATCTTGAAGATCTTACTTGATTCCTTTACGCTCTTTCCAGATCTGATTAAAGGATTTCGGAGCAATTTCAGGGAAATTTCTGCGGTCGCCCCATCCCTTTCTGAAGAACTGCTTCAACATAAAATTCTTTAATGTGGCGCCGCCTTTCTCCATCTTCGAGCGCTTCAGCATGGCGTTCTTCCAGAAATACATCGTCCAGTTCTCTTTCTTAGAGCTTAATCCTCGTTCATGTGAATCTCGGCGGTTGTAATACAGTAGGTTATGAATATCAATATTTACAGGGCACACCGTCGTGCATTTACCGCACATTGTCGAGGCAAAGGAAAGATGGTCAAAGGATTCACGGTTTCGCATGATCGGAGTGATCACTGAACCAATCGGGCCTCCATAGACTGAACCATAAGTATGACCACCGACGTTTTTATAAACAGGGCAAACATTATAGCAGGCTCCGCATTTTATGCATGACAGCGCACGACGCTGCTCTGCTTCTGCAAGAACATCGCTTCTCCCGTTGTCAAGAAGGATCACGTACATTTCTTCCGGACCATCCTTTTCACCCTGCATCTTCGGACCAGTAAGAATGTGGTTGTACACACTGATCTGCTGCCCGGTTCCATAAGTTGATAAAAGCGACAGGAACAGATCAAGGTCTTTTAATGCAGGGATCATTTTTTCAATCCCGGCAACTACAATGTGCACCTTGGGAAGACTGGTGCACAATGCTGCATTGCCTTCATTTTCAGTAATCACCACAGCACCTGGATCAGCAACAAGGAAATTTGCGCCCGTGATGCCAACTGGTGAATTATAGAATTTTTCACGAAGCTCTTTCCTTACGAAAGCCGTGATCTCTGCAGGACCCGAATCAGCTGGTAATCCATGTTTGTCACTAAACAGTTTCGAAACATCTCCAGCGCTTTTATGCATGGCTGGCGTAACAATATGATATGGCGCTTCACCTGAGATCTGCTGAATATATTCACCGAGGTCTGTTTCGGTCACAGCAACCTTCTTTTTTGCAAGATGTGCATTCAGGCCAATCTCTTCACTCACCATCGATTTGCTTTTTACAACCGATGTTCCTTTGTGCTTTTCGATGATCTTTGAAATCTCGGCAAGGGCTTCATCTTTATCCTGGGCCCAGAGAACTTTTCCTCCTCGCTTTATAAAATTGGACTCAAATTCAATAAGATGAGAATCAAGCTTCTCGATGGTTTTGTTCTTAATGTATCCAGCCCGTTTCCTGGCAAGCGGAAGATCGCTGTATTGCTTCTTTCCTGATTCAACCGAAGCAGTGTATTTTGCAATGTTATGACTTAATATCTGCCGGTGCTTTAAATCGAATGACTTCTCTTCGGCCTGTTCCAGAAATGCTGTGTATTCTTTACTCATTCTTTGGCTGCTTTTCTGTCGTTAGTGATCCGCTTAGGTCTGTTCGCAAGTTCCCAGGCTGTAAAGAAAATATGCCTTGAGATCTTTTCCATCTTGCCGAATTCGATCTTGTCAATCGTATCTGTTGGTTTGTGATAATCCTCATGAACACCATTGAAATAAAACACTACAGGAACATTGTTCTTTGCAAAGTTGTAATGGTCTGACCTGAAATAGTACCTGTTTGGATCTGTGAGCGTATTGTAAGTGTAATCCAGCTTTAATCCGGAATACGTGCTGTTGGCTTCTTCGTTGACCCTGTGCAGCTCAGTGCTGATCTTGTCGCTTCCTATCACATAGATATAGTCAGGATCATCCGCATACTTTTTATCCCTTCTGCCGATCATGTCAACATTAAGATCCGCAACAGTGTTTTTTAATGGGAACACAGGATTTGTTGTATAATATTCCGAGCCCAGAAGTCCTTTTTCTTCACCGCTCACAGCAAGAAACAAAATGCTTCTTTTTGGTCCATTGCCATCTTTATATGCTTTAGCAAAAGCCTTGGAGATTGCCAGTAATGCTGAAGTTCCTGAACCATCATCATCTGCACCATAATAGATCGTGGTGTCTTTCTTTCCAAGATGATCATAATGCGCCGAAATCACAATGACTTCATTCCTGTGCTTTGAACCCGGGATGAACCCAAGCACATTCTCTGCTTCGATCTTCGTTACAGGTCGATTCACTTTCAGCTTCAGGTTCTTTTTCTGAATGAAATGTTGCGGAAATCCATCAACACCGGGTTTCTTAAGATCCGCTATCTTTTTACCAAGGATCTTCTCAGCCATTTTTGGTGAGATATAAATGTACGGGATGGATTCTTTTTTCGCCTTTCCTGGAATATCCAGCCTGGCATTGGGATTCTCTATGGAATGTCGTGAAGCATTCAGCCTCTTTTCAAAATTCTCGGTGATGATAAAAACAGCTTTCGCTTTATTCCTGATCGCTGCATCCGTCTTCAGCCTCCAGGAATTGGTCCACTCGCCCGGCTCTTTGGTTTGACCAATCACTGTTAAGCCATCTTTATATGGCTCACCTTCAAGCGCAAACACAACTTTATCCTGGACGTTACTCTTTTTGTAATCAGAATAGGCGGCTGCATCTATTCCATATCCGGCGAACAGGATAGAGTCTGCATCGATCACCACATCCTGAAAGCCTGGGAAAAAATAGAAATCCTTCAGAAAATGAAATTTCTTTTTCCCTGATTTTATTTCAATGCCTTCTGGATTTTGAAAGGTGATCGGATATTTCTGGAAGTACCCGGTATCGTTAACCGGACCAGATACACCATTTAAGTGAAATGTTTTGGCAATGTAAGCTGCAGCCAGCTTCTGGCCTTTTTTACCTGTTTCCCTTCCCTCAAATTCACGTGAAGCAAGTACACGCAGGTATGACTCCAGATCAGAAGCTTTCACCTCCTTCGAATACCGTACAGCCACAGTGTCTTGCTGGATCAGTAATGAAGAACCAATAAAAAATAGTGATAACAGGCTCATTAACAAGGTATCTTATCAATTCTTTTCTGATGTCTTCCACCTTCGAAATCAGTTGAAAGGAAAGCATCAACCATTTCAATAGCTTCATTCACAGTTACATACCTTGCAGGCAGGGAAATTATATTGGCATCGTTATGCAGCCTGGCCATTTCAGCGACTTCCCGGTTCCAGCATAAGGCAGCACGAATGCCCTTGTGCTTGTTTGCGGCCATATTGATCCCGTTCCCACTTCCACAGATCAGGATGCCCATCGGGATATTTCCAGTTTCTATCTCATTGGAAACCAGGTGAGCATAATCAGGATAATCAGTGCTCTCTTCTGAACTGGTTCCAAAGTCGTTAACTTCGATCCCCCTGGATTCAAGATGTTCTTTTACTTTCACTTTAAGCTTAAAGCCAGCATGGTCGGAACCAAGGGCAATTTTTTTAATCCTGCTCATAAAAACAAAAGTACTGCTTGGGCAATTCAAGTGCGCGTATTCTAAACAATACTTTTGAACATGGCAAACTTCATTATCAATTTTACATGCTGGTTTTCAATGGATTGTAATAATAGTAATTGACACTATTTATGTGAATATCCATGACGGACGTCTTAAAACTGCACCGCAAATAAAGTTGCACAGGATGGGAAAAAAGTGCCTTAGCTTATTTAAGCAGATTGAAAAATTAAAATTGTACCATTTTTCATCTGTGGAATGAACACCCTAACATGGGAAAATCTTTAAACATTAATCGATGATAACAGTCAGTCTTTATTTGTTAAAATCTTTATCACATTTGCATCTGTCCTGCGTTTAGGAAGGTGATGACTGTTAATAACATGTTATTTTATCATCACAAACTCAGTAAGCAAGCAATTACAAAAGATCTTATACACAGACTTAACAAGCCATTATTATTATAAATCTTTATTAAAGAATAAATATATATATGATAGTCTCTGAAGAACTCCTGAATGAAAAAGGCTATGTTGATATAAGTCCTGATCCTACCATCGATCTTTTTGATGAGATCAGGAAGCTTAAAAAACAGAAGAATGCCATTATTCTGGCGCATTATTATCAAAACCCTGATATACAGGATATTGCTGATTATATTGGTGATAGCCTGGGGCTTTCCCAGCAGGCTGCAAAGACCGATGCTGAAATGATCGTTTTTGCTGGAGTTCATTTTATGGCTGAAACGGCTAAAATTCTGTCGCCCTCCAAAAAAGTGGTTTTACCAGACCTCAAGGCAGGATGTTCTTTGGCAGATTCATGCCCTCCGGATCAATTTAAGCGCTTTAAAGAGGCTCACCCAGACCACCTTGTCATTTCGTATATAAACTGCTCTGCAGCGATCAAAGCGCTCACGGATATTGTCTGCACTTCCAGCAATGCAGTCCAAATTGTTGAAAGCCTTCCGAAGGATCAAAAGATCATTTTCGCTCCGGATAAGAATCTGGGAGCATACATCATTAAAAAAACCGGGAGAGATATGCTGCTCTGGGATGGGGCATGCATGGTGCACGAAATATTCAGCCTGGAAAAGATCATTGCACTGAAAGAAAGGCATCCCTCTTCCAAAATTGTGGCCCATCCTGAATGTGAAGCTCCGGTTCTGGAACATGCCGATTTTATTGGATCAACTACAGCAATTTTGAATTTTGTGAAGAAAGATCCTTCAAAAGAGTTCATTGTTGCCACAGAAACCGGTATTTTGCATCAGATGGAAAGGGCAAACCCGGGAAAAACATTTATACCGGCTCCTCCTAACAACGCATGCGCATGCAACGATTGTCCACATATGAAGCTGAATACTCTGGAAAAACTCTATAATGCTTTAAAATATGAGCTGCCTGAGATCGTTTTGGATGAACAATTGCGTCTGCAGGCGGAAAAACCGATCAGGCGCATGCTTGAACTTTCAGAAAAGTTAGGATTATAATTCATGAAGCACCTCGCAGTTTTTATTTCCCTTTGTTCATTGCTCAGTTTTCCGCTGAAGGCTCAGACCATTGATCCCGAAGGGTATAATAAATTCTATCATGCGAATGGAAAGGTTTCCAGCGAGGGTCCGATGAAACAAGGTAAACCCGACGGCTATTGGAAAACTTATCATGAATCAGGAATCCTGAAATCTGAAGGAAACAGAAAAGACCACAAGCTGGATTCAGCCTGGAAGTTCTATGATGATAAAGGCCGGATCGCTGTGGTGATCAATTACCTGGAAGATAAAAAGCATGGCCCTAAAAGAACATACAAAGAGGGTAAGCTCTATTCTGAAGAAACTTATGAAAGCGACATCAAATCTGGTGTGACTCGTTATTTTCATAAAGATGGCTATGTTGAAAAGACAGTTCCATACATAAAAGGCAAAGAGGAAGGACTAGGAAAAGAGTTCGACAGGGACGGATCAATTATCACACTGATCCATTACCGTAATGGCTTTCTTGCCGGTGAAGAACGAATCAATCGTAAAGACAGAAATAACAGGAGGCAGGGGATGTGGAAAACATTCTATGAATCCGGTGCAGTGCATACTGAAACGAGGTACCGTGATGACAAGGTGGATGGTTATTACAAGGAATTCAGCCCGACCGGTGATCTTATTAAGGCAGAAAAATTTGTAGAAGGTGAAGTTCAGAAAAATGTCAAAGAGCTTGTAAAGCTTGATACCCGAAATGAATTTTATGAAACCGGGAAGCTACGTACAAGCGGAACCTATAAGGATGGAATTCCGGAAGGCATCACCCGTGAATACGATACAACCGGAAAGATCATCAATGCAAAGCTTTTCAGAGATGGTTACCTGATGGGTGAAGGTATTTACGATGAAAGAGGCTTTCAGCAGGGACCATGGAAAGAATATCATCCAACCGGACAGCTTAGAGCTCAGGGTGTTTATGAAGATGGAAAACGTTTGGGCGACTGGGTCTTTTATCATCAAAACGGAAAGCTTGAGCAGAAAGGAAAGTTTCTGAAAGGTGGAAAGCCTTCCGGCGACTGGAAATGGTATTATGAAAGCGGTAACCTGCTGAGAGAAGAAAAATACAGTCGCGGACTTCCGGATGGACCTATGGTTGAATACAATGACAGTGGAATGGTGATCAAGAAAGGCGAATACCTGGAAGGCGAGGAAGATGGTTTCTGGTTTTATGAAGTGGGTGAGATAAGGGCCGAAGGAAGTTATAAAAATGGTCGTCGTGACGGACTCTGGAAAGCTACATGGCTTAAATCAGGCAAGTTGCAGTCAGAGGGTAAATTTGTAGATGACAATCCTGATGGTGTACATAGCTATTATTATGAATCCGGCCGTTTGATGGAAGAAGGGAAGTACATAGTTGGCCTGAAAGAAGGCACATGGAAAAGATATGATGAGGATGGCGTCTTGATCAATACGACCATTTATAGGGATGGAGTTGAAGTTAAGATAGATGGCCTGAAAGTTCCTATCACTGAGGCTTCCGTAAATTAATTTGTAACTTTCTTTTTCAATGGACAGGAAAGAGAAAAGCCGGAAAGAGCTTCTCCAGGAAATCAAATCACTTAAAGCGATCATCAATAAACAGCAAAAAATGCTGGATGATCCTGATCAGCGTTGTAAAACGGCACTTGAGGAGGCTGCTGATGCCATCGTGCTCGTAAATATCAAAGGAAACATCGTAGCTGTCAATAAATCATGCTCTAAACTTCTTGGTTTTAAAAAAACACAGCTCACAGGAGAAAAGCTGAAAAAGTTCCTTGATCCTTCTGAACAGAAAAAATTCTCTTCTCTGATAAGCTCATTGAAAGATGGAAAAACCATCCTTCAGGAATTCATTTTCATCAACTCAAAAGGAAAGCAGATCTATTCTGAAGTAAGCTTTAAAAAGATCTCTGACGATGAGTTTGTAGGTGTAGTCAGAGATGTCACCGAACGAAAACAAATCCAGCGTCAGCTTCATGAAAACCAGGTAAAGACCAGAATTCTGTTTGAACAGGTTCCTGCTGTGGTATGGACAACGGATGAAAATCTGAGGGTTAAAACTTATTCCAGTAATGGAACGCCTGTTAAGAAATTATCTGGCCAGGAGCTTAAGGCATTATATCCAGGGAAGCCAAAAACATATGAACCAATTGCGGGTCATTATAAGGCGCTTAAAGGAATTCCTGCCAAAGTCGTTCATTCCGATCAGGACAGGATTTTTGAAAGTGTTCTTGAGCCGATAAAAGACCATCATTCAAACATTATTGGTGTTGTAGGTTGTTCATTCGATATCACTTCAAAGATCACCCAGCAAAAGGAACTTGAATCAAGCCAGCAGCTCTTTAAAACGATCAGCGAGAATTCTGAGGATGTCATCTTTAAGCTGATCATCAGTGGAAAAGAGGTAAAATATGAGTTTATAAGCCCTTCAGTGGTAAAGCTTTCAGGATATTCGGCAGAAGAGCTCTATCAGGATCCTACTCTGAGTTACCAGATGGTCGTTGATGAGGACAAGACCGGATTGTTCAACTTCCCTAAAGGAAAACCTTTTTCCTGCATCTCCAGAAAAATTGAGAACCGGATCATTACAAAGCAGGGTAACATCGTATTCGTAGAAACCATCAACAACATATTCTACGACAAGAACTCGAAACCTTCCATGGTTATCGGCATCACAAGAAATGTGACCGACAGAATGGAGGCTGAAAAAGCCAGGCTGTTAAGTGAAGATCGTTATCGGAAAATGGCCGAAGCAACGGCTGAGGGTATTATCCTGCACGAGGAAGGAATCGTGAAGGATGTCAATACAGCGTTCTGTAAAATGTTGGGTTATCGTGAAGAGGAGCTGATTGGAAAATCGGCTTTATTCCTGGTAAATGATGAGTTTCACAATGTCATAAAGGATGCCATCGCCAGTGAGAAATCGGAACCGTATGAAGTGATCGGAAAAACAAAATCCGGGAAAAACTTTTACGCTGAACTGACTCCCCGCACCCTTCTGCACAATGGACGCAAGCTGCGTATCGTTGCAGTCAGAGACATAACGCTTAAAAAGATCCAGGAAGCGGCAATCGCAGAAAGTGAGGAGCAGTACAGGTTTCTGTTTAACAAGAGTCCGCTGCCGATGATCGTTTACAATAAAGGTGAATTCGCGATCACAAATGTCAACGATGCTGCAGTGGAATTGTATGGTTATTCACGGAAAGAGTTTTTAAAGCTGTCTCTTCTGGATATCCGGCCTGAAATTGAACATGAAAAATTCAGTGTGCAGTATCGGAAAAACTCCCAGAATGACGAGCTGATTTATAAAGGACATTGGATCCATCGGAAAAAGGATGGAACAAGCTTTGAAGTTGAAGTAACGCGCGGAAGCTTTCTTGTTACCGGGATTCATTACAATATCTCGATCATTAAAGACATTTCTGAACGAATCCAGCAGCAAAAGCGACTGAAGGAAAGTGAAGAACGTTTCAGGATGCTTGCTGAAAATGCCCTGGATGTGGTTTACAGATACCAGGTGAATCCTGAACACAAATATGAGTATGTAAGCCCTTCGGTGTATGAACTCACGGGGTACACTCCTGAAGATTTCTATAATGACCCTTACCTGGGATTCAAGCTTGTTTATGAAGATGATAGACCAAAAACATCTTCCTCGGAAAGCGTATTAAAAAAAGGAAAAACGGTTCATCGTTTACGTGATAATACAACGATCCTACGGTGGGTGACAAAATCCGGAGAGATCATATGGACCGAAACCAGGAACACACCGGTTTATGATAAAGATGGAAACGTCCGGTACATTGAAGGGATCAGCAGGAACATCAGTGAAAGGATAAAGCTTCAGGAAGAGCTGATTGAAAGCAGGGAAACGTATAAATCGCTGCTTGAATCAATACCTGCAGGTGTACTGATTATTGACGGAGAACAGATCATTTACGCCAATCCATCCGCCTTCAGGGTTTTCGGTTATGATCAGAGTCCGCAGGAGCTAAGCAATATTTCGATCTACGAACACATCCTTCCGGAATACCATTCAAGGATCAATGTCGCCAATGAAAAGGTCAGGAGAGGAGAGAAGTTTCCATTCCTGGAGATAAAGGCCAAAAAAGCAGACGGATCTGTGGTTGACATCGAGACACGATCGGTACTTGTAAAATACAAGGGCACAGATTGCATACAGGTCATCTTCCATGACATCACCTACCGGAAACGCATCGAGCAGGAAAGAAAAGCGTATGAAACCGAGATTGATCTAAGCAGGAAGACATACAAAGAGCTGATCGAATCTTCTCCGGATGCAATCATGATCTTCCGTGATGAAAAGATCATTTTCGTAAACCCACAGGTCAAAAGGATCTTCGAGGTTGAGGACGATTCACAGATCATTGGCACCAATGTCATGATGCTGCTGCCCCCCCACCTTCGATCTTTTGGATTTGAAAGAAAGCTGGCAGCAGAGCGCGGTGAATCACTGAACTTTGTGGAGATACTTTTGGAATCCTTCAAAGGCACACCAAGAAGCCTTGAAACAAAATCCATTAAAGTCCAATACCAGGGCGAACCTGCAATCATGATTGTGATGCATGACCTCTCTGAAAGAAAGCAGCTCATCAGGGAAAAGATGCGCGCACAGGTTGCGGAAGAGACGAACTCCAGGCTCCAGGAAGAGATTGAACGACATCGGAGAACACAGAAAAAGCTTGAGCTGAATCAGCAATATACCCGAAGCATTATTGAAAGCTCGCTCGATATGATCATTGCAGCGGATATTAATGGCAATGTAACGGAATTCAACAAAGCTGCGCAAACTACTTTTGGTTACAGCTTTGAAGAGATCGTTGGCAAGCGGTTCTCGATTTTGTACGCGGATGATTCCGAAGAAAAACGAATCCTGGAGAGCATCAATTTAACAGGCCATTTTAAAGGCGAAGTGCTAAACCGGAAAAAAAACGGTGAGATCTTCGTGTCATACCTGTCAGCGTCGGCACACCTTGCTGAAAATGGCCAGCAGATTGGGAATATGGGCGTGTCGCGTGACATCACCAAGATAAAGCTTGCCGAAGAAGCCCTGAAGCTCAGCGAAGAAAAGTACAGAGCCATTTACAATCATGTATTCGTAGGTATTGCCATGGTGGCGCTTTCCGGTCAGTTCATACAGGTAAACAAGCAGCTCTGCAACATGTTTGGTTATAGCGAGGAGGAGATGCTCAGTCTGAATTTCGCCGACATCACTCATCCTGACGATGTTGAAATATCGAATCAATTTAAAAAAGAGCTTATCTCCGGAGCTCAAAAGAACTTTGCGCTTGAGAAACGCTACATCAACAAAAAGGGCGAACTGGTTTATGCGATGTTAACGAGCACGCTTGTTTCAAATGAGCACGGAGGACCAGATTACTTTCTTTCGGTATTCCAGGATATTACCAGCCAGCGAAAAGTTGAGGAGCAGGTCAGGATCCAGGCATCCAAGCTCAACGCTATTTTTGAAAGCAGCTCGCATGTGATCTGGACAATTGACAAGACTTCCAGCTTAACCTCATGCAACAGGAACTTCCATTCACTTTTCCGTTCGATCTATGGATTTGATGCATACGCCGGAATGAAAGTGAATGCCAGTCGTCTGTTGGCAGGACAAGAGCATACAACTGCGTGGATAAAACGCTATGAAGATGCTTTTCTTGGAATATCCCAGCACTTTGAATCAAGCCTGACAGATCCCGAAACAGGCAAGCTGATCTGGCGAGAGATCTTCCTGAATCCAATTTTTGATGCGAACAACGAGGTTGTTGAGGTGTCGGGAATAGGTCATGACATCACAGAGAAAAAGCTTTCAGAAGAAAGGATCAGGCTGTCGCTTCGCGAAAAAGAAGTGCTGCTGAAGGAAGTGCATCACCGTGTAAAGAACAACCTGCAGGTGATTTCCAGCATACTTAATCTGCAATCATCCTATGTGAAAGACAAAAACACACTGGAGATGCTGAGGGAAAGCCAGGACCGTATTAAATCCATGTCATTTATCCATGAAAGTCTTTACGCAGCAAAGGATTTCTCCAAGGTCAATTTCGCTGAATACATCACGAATCTGTCTAAAAATTTATTACATTCATACCGCGTTTATGGAAATCAGGTATCGCTTGATATTAAGGCAGATACAGTTTTTATGAACCTTGATTACGCGATCCCTTCAGGGCTGATCATAAATGAACTTGTTTCAAATGCGTTCAAATATGCTTTCCCGAATGATCGTTCAGGCAGTGTAAAGATCAACATGCGCGAGTCTGGCAATACCATTTACATTATCATTGAAGATAATGGGGTAGGCCTTCCTGCAAATATTGATTACAGAAATACAGAATCACTTGGGCTGCAGCTCGTCTGCACACTGGTCGATCAGCTGAATGGACAGATCAGTTTGGATAACGAGAACGGAACAAAATATACAATTTGGTTTAATAAGGATCAGAAAATCATATAATGGCAAAGACAAACATTCTGGTAGTTGAAGATGAGAGCATTGTGGCAAAAGATATCCAGCATAGCCTTAAGAAACTGGGTTATCTTGTAGTTGATCTTTGCTCAACAGGAGAGCAGGCTGTGCAGGTAGCTGAAGAGAAGAAGCCCGATCTGGTGTTGATGGACATCATGCTAAAGGGAGAAATGAGTGGCATTGAAGCGGCCAACATGATCAGGGAACGGTATAATATTCCGATCATATTCCTTACAGCATATGCCGATGAAAGCACTTTCAGCAAAGCCAAGGTGACTGAACCTTATGGTTACATCATAAAGCCATTTAAGGAGATCGACCTACACACGTCGATCGAAATGGCACTTTACAAGCACGAAAAAGAAACTGAAGTGCGCAAGGAACGCGACTTCCTGTACTCGATCGTTGAAAACAAAGAAAGCAAAGACATCATTTTTATCAAGTCGAATTCAAGACTTGTAAGGGTTAAAACAAAAGACATTTTTTTTGTAGAAGCTCTGAAAGACTATGTCATCATCAATACAGTGAATGGAAGATACACCATCCATTCGACGATGAAGGATATCGAGTCGAAGCTTCCTACAAATGAGTTTATCAGGGTTCACCGTTCTTTTATTGTAAGGCTTGACAAGATCGCTTCTATTGAACAACCAAACCTGGTGATGGAAGATGACAAGAAAGTGATTCCTATCGGCGGATCTTACAAAGACGAGCTTCTTCGAAGGATCAACTTAATCTGAGATACAATTCCCATAAATAAAAAACCACCCGTTCACTGAGGTGGTTTTTTTATTTTATGGCTTTTCTGTGCAATCAGAATACCGAATCGGCCAGCATAAAGTCAAGCTGTTTCTTGATCAGGTCTGCACGTTTAACCTTGATCTTTACTTTGTCTCCCAGCTGATATTTGCGGCCGGTCCTTCGTCCAACAAGAGAATAGTTTTCTTCATCAAAATCATAGAAGTCATCCTTCATATCACGCGCACGTATCAAGCCTTCGCAACGGTTTGATATGATTTCTACAAACAGCCCCCATTCGGTTACTCCGGAAATGACACCTTCAAACTCTTCGCCGATCTTGTCTTCGAGAAACTGCACCTGCTTGTATTTAATAGAAGCACGTTCAGCATCAGCGGCCTTCTTTTCCTGCTCAGACGAAAGTTTGCAACGCCACTCAAGCTCTTCCTGGTTTTCATTGTATTGACCCAAAAGGTACTTCTGAAGCAGCCTGTGGACCATCACGTCGGGATAGCGTCGGATAGGTGAAGTGAAGTGCGTGTAGTAGTCAAAAGCAAGACCATAATGGCCAATGTTTTCAGTACTGTAAACAGCTTTTGCCATCGTGCGAATCGCGAGCTGCTCAATAATATTTTCCTCTTTCTTTCCTTTTACATCTGCGAGAAGCTTGTTGAATGAACTCGCAAGCTCCTTGTCAGACTTGGTTCCTATCTTATATCCGAACTTTCCAATGAACTGCGTGAATGCACTCAGCTTTTCCTGGTCGGGGCTGTCGTGAATCCTATAAACGAATGGCCTGCTTGGCTCTTTATTCTCTTTTGTTTTACGCGTTTTTCCTACGAATTCTGCCACACGCTTATTCGCGAGTAGCATGAATTCTTCAATCAGCTTGTTTGAGTCTTTCTGTTCTTTAAAGAAGATCCCATAAGGATATCCTTTTGTATCAAGCTTGAACTTTACCTCGATCTTGTCAAAGCCGATAGCCCCTTTTACAAAACGTCTCTTGCGGATGATTTTCGCCAGCCTGTCGAGTGTCAGCACTTCCTCACTGAAATCTCCTTCGCCGGTTTCTATGATCATCTGTGCCTCTTCGTAGGTGAACCGGCGGTCAGAGTAAATCACAGTTCTTCCAAACCACTCACTGATCAGCTCGGCATTGTCATCGAGTTCAAATACCGCCGAGAAGCATAGCTTTTCTTCCTGCGGTCTCAGTGAGCACACATGGTTCGAAAGCACTTCAGGGAGCATCGGAACAACGCGGTCAACAAGGTAAACGGATGTTGCACGCATGAGTGCCTCTTTATCGAGAATGCTGTCTTCTTTTAAATAATGCGTCACATCAGCGATATGAACTCCGATCTCCCAGTTTCCATTCGGGAGTTTGCGGATCGACAAGGCATCATCAAAATCTTTTGCATCAACAGGATCGATCGTGAACGTGGTGACCTGCCTGAAATCTTTACGTCGTTTGATCTCATCTTCCGAAATCTCTACAGAGATCTTGTCTGCATCGTTCAAAACTTCTTCAGGAAACTCATATGGAAGCCCGTACTCTTCAAGGATCGCGTGAATTTCTGTATCGTTTTCACCAGGATTTCCGAGCACCCTGGTGACTTCACCCACAGGGTTTTTATTTGTTTCAGATGGCCACTCAACAACATGCACGACTACTTTTTGTCCGTTCAGTGCACCGTTCAGCTTTGATTGTGGAACAAAGATGTCGGTATTGAACCTGGGATTGTCGGGCACCAGGAACGCGAAGTTCTTAGAGATCTGCAGGGTTCCGACAAAGTCTGTTTTTGCCCGCTGAACCACAGCGATGATCTCACCTTCCGGCTTTCCGCGTCTGCCGCCTCCATGTAACGATACAGTAACCAGATCACCATGCAGGGCACCATTGAGATTTCTGGCAGCAACATAAACGTCATTTTCAGATTCTTCAGAAATGATGAATGCAAATCCCTGCTGGTTCAGATCAACCCTTCCTGTGATATGTGATTCTGCAACACGGGCAGAGAACTTCCCTCGCTCAGTTTCATCAACGATCTCCTGGCTTACAAGTTCGCTTAGTATTGCATTTACGAGCAGCTTGGTGGTATGTTCAGTTATGTTGAGCTTAGAGGCGATCTGTTTATAGTTGAGACTTTTGCCAGAATGCTTCTTCAACACGTTAACTACATCTGTCACCAGCTTAGACTTTCCTTCGCTCGACTTTTTTTTCTTAGGCTTTGTTTGCTTTTTCATACATCTGAGGTAAAAGTCCGAAAACTATGCCAGTATAGGCTTTACGCAGGGTCCTCGAAAGTTACGTAGTTATCAACAAAATATTAACTTTGCTTTTTCCCAAACTCCCATTTGATTAAGTAAAATAAACAATTAAGTATGAGAAAGTTAATTGGAGCCTTCCTGTCATTTGGCTTAGTGTTACTGGCCTCGTCAACGTTCGCTCAAAGCGGTACATGTGCCGATGCCGTCCAGTTTTGTGGAGGTGCCAGTCCTTACACATATCCGGCAAGTACCAATACAACTGCTCCAGTCGGACCAAACTATGGCTGCCTTGGAAGTGAGCCTAACCCGGCCTTCTTTTATATGCAGATTGCCAATTCCGGAAATATAGATATCACAATCAACAACTCGAACAGTGTCGATGTGGATTTTATTCTGTGGGGACCTTTCACTTCTCTCTCAGATGGTTGTAATTCAGGCCTTACCGGCTCAGCAGTGGATTGTAGCTATTCTTCTGCCGCAATTGAAAACGTGAACATTCCAAATGCAGTCGCTGGTGAAGTGTACATCCTTCTGATCACGAATTATTCTGGTCAGCCAACAAACATTTCATTTTCTCAAACTGGTGGAACAGGAAGTACAACCTGTGTTCCACCTTGTTCACTTTCTCCCGGCCCTTCAAAAACAATTTGCCAGGGCACATCTGCTTTACTTACAGTCGCCGGCTCAACAGATTTTACCTGGAGCCCGGCAACAGGATTAAATACAACCACAGGCGATAGTGTCATAGCTTCTCCTTCGGTTACAACAGTTTATACTGTGACCGGCGTGGGCTCTTGCGTTGCCACTGCCCAGATCACGGTCACTGTGGTGCCACTCGATGCACCGACACTTACAATTGCGGACGCGACATGTGTATGCGATGGTTTCGTAACAGCGACGCCTTCCGCTACAGGTATTGGTGTTGGACCTTATAGTTATACCTGGACTAGCGGAGGTATGGCACAGACAGAAAGCAACTTATGTCCTGGCGGATACTCAGTTACTGTTACAGATGTCAATGGATGTAATGTAACCGTCCCTTTTTCTATTAATGTTACCGGTGGTCCGGTATCTTCTGTCACCACACAGTCGGTACTCTGTAACGGCGGCTCCACAGGAACAGCCATTGTCACCCCTACAAGCGGAACGGCACCTTACTCATACAGCTGGAGCAATGGCGACCAGGATTCTGTAGCGACAGGCTTAACAGCAGGCAACTATGACATCCTTATAACCGACATCAACGGCTGCCAGTCTTTATCAACAGCGACTGTGACGCAGCCTGATCCTTTGGTGATCACCCCGAGCCAGGTTGACGTGATGTGTAAAGGCGGAACAGATGGATCGGCTACTGCTACTGTTAGCGGAGGGGTTACACCTTACCTTTACAGCTGGAGCAACGGCGCATCAGGAGCTACAGCCCCGAACCTTGCAGCAGGCAACTACCAGGTTACTGTAACCGACATCAATGGCTGCCAGCAGGTGATGAGCTATACGATCAATGAGCCTGCGCTGGGCATGAGCCTGAGCCTTGTCTCTGACAGC
>JAKFFM010000046.1:0-37123 GCA_036675075.1 Bacteroidota bacterium | reverse complement strand
AATATCGATCGGGTTGCTTTTATTCCTGATCGGTAAACCTCCTGCACACATATAGGCATCACCAATCGTCTTGATCTTTTCAATGCCGTAACGTTCGATGATCTCATCAAACTTTACAAAGTATCTGTCGAGCTCTGCAACAAGCTCCTTTGGCCGCATTGTTTCCGCGATCTTCGTAAACCCTCTGAAGTCAGTAAACATTACGGATGCCAGTCTGTAATGGCGTGCGGATGCTTTTCCTTTTGTCTTGAGCTCTTCGGCAGTATCCTCCGGGAGAATATTCAATAGCAGCTTCTCTACCTTTTCTTTTTCCTTTTCTACAAGCGATTTCTGGATCTCGACTTCTTCCATGTGATGCTGGATCTCTGCAGTCCGTATCGCAACAAGCTGTTCAAGCACTTTCTTCTGGTCCTCGATCCTTCTGATCCTGCTTTTATACATTCCGAACACAGTTGCTGCAAGCATTACAAATGCAAGAATCCTAAACCACCAGGTCTGCCAGAATGGAGGAGCGATTGTAATAACGATCTCCAATGGCTTTTCATTCCAGACCCCATCGCTGTTGGCAGCTTTTACCTTGAATACATAGGTGCCGGGATCAAGCTTGGTATAAGTTGCAAGCCTTCGTCCGTCTACATAATTCCAGGTATCTTCCAATCCCTCGAGTATGTATGCGTAGCTGTTCTTTTCCGGAGCTGAGAAATGGATCGCTGCAAATTCAAATGAGAACGAATTCTGTCGGTAGGTGAGGTTGATGTCCTGTGTGTATGAAACATCTTTCTTCAAAAAGGAATTAGAAGTTTTTACAGACTTGTTAAAGATCAGGAAGTCTGTGATAACGATCTGAGGAACGATCGGATTGATACGGATCTTTTTTGGATAGAATGCATTGAAACCATTGATGCCGCCCATTAATAGCTCGCCATCGGAAGCACGGTAATACGCACCGATATTGAACTCATTGCTTTGCAATCCATCCGACTCATAAAAATTGCGAAACTTCTTTGATGACCGGTCAAACTTCGAGATGCCTTTATTGGTGCTCATCCAGAGGTTGCCGTCGTTGTCATCAAGGATGCTGTAAACAACGTTGTTCGCAAGGCCTTCACGATCGGTATAATGTTCCGCTTTTCCGGTGGCTGGCTCAAATCGGTTCAACCCGCCTCCGTAGGTTCCCAGCCAGAGTATGTCATTATCGACATGTATTGAAAGAATGCTGTTGTTGTTGATCGTTCCTTTTTTCCGGTCAACATTCTTTATATGTGTGAAGTATAAATTCTCCTCGGTGATCTCCTGGTCATCCTTTAAAAGTGCCTTATTCAGACCACCTCCATTTGTTCCGATCCAGATCTGCCCATTGATGTCCTGCCTGATCGCACGGATCACATTATTCGATAACCGTCCTTCACGTTGTTCGTCATCCGCTTTGATATGTGTGAGCTTGTCTCGTTTCGGGTTGACAATAAAAAGACCTTCCTTGGTACCGACCCAGAGATTTTTTGCCCTGTCTTCAAAGATGCAGTAAACGCGCTTGTTGTTGGTCTCATTGACTTTACGGTCATTTTCCTTGAATTTCGCGATTTTCTTTGTGGAAGGATTGAAGAAGTACAGGCCTTTGTCAGTACCGACCCAAAGCTTCCCGGAATGATCTTTACATAACGAATAGATCCTTTTATTTTCTCCTTCGAGTGTTTTTTCAATGCCTCCGAAATCCTGGTAATTCTGGGATTGACGGTTCAGCAGGCAAAGGCCATTGTCTGTTCCAAGCCAGATCGTTCCATCGTCATTCTTGAGGATAGACCAGATCATGTTTGAACTGATGCCTTTTTCGTTTGATGTGATGTATTGATAATGGCTGAAATTCTGCTTGTAGAAATCAAACTTGCAAAGGCCATTGTCAGTTCCTATCCAGATCACACCCTGCTTGTCCTGGTAGATCGAATACACCGTATTGCCACTTAATGATGTGGTATTGAATGAGAGGTTTTTGAAGTGCGTGAATTTCCCCTGTTTGTCAAGCCGGTTCAATCCGCCGCCTGCAGTACCTACCCAGATATTCCCTTCGGGATCTTCAAATACCGAACGGATGGTATTGTTTGAAATAGAAAAATGGTCATAAGGATCGTGCGTGAAATGTTCGAAATGTCCGGTCTTTGGATCGTACTTGTTCAGGCCTTCATTGGTTCCTATCCAGATGTTGTTTTGGGTATCCTCATAAATACACCAGACAAGGTCATTGCTTAATGCATTGCCTCGCCCATGGCTGATTGTTTCAAATTGCTGATCCGGACCGAGAACTGAAACTCCGCCGCCCAATGTACCTATCCAGATATTTCCGGCCTTATCGGTATAAAGTGCTGAGAGGAAATTGCTGGAAAGTCCTGCCTTGCTTTGTTTAAATACGGTGAAGTAAGGTTTTCCGTCGATGGTGTCAAGACGATTCAGGCCCCCTTCACCAGTCGCAACCCAGAGTTTTCCTTTTTGATCGCGAGTGATTCCAAAAATGGAATTATTGCTCAGTGAGCCTTTTTTTTGTGATGCCGTAAAGCTTGTGAATTGCTGCTTTTCCCGGTCGAAAAAGTTCAGCCCCTGGTCTGTTCCCAGCCAGAGATTCCCATTTTTATCTTCGAAAATGGTGTGAATGAAGTTATCTGAGATGGATGAGGAATCAAGAGGGTCGTTTTTATACACTGTGAACCGGTGTCCATCGAATTTATTCAGTCCATCCTGGGTGGCAAACCACATATAACCCTTTGAATCCTGGATTACCTTGTTCACAGAGCTCTGGGAGAGGCCATCTTTAATACTGAGCTGGCTGAAGCGGATGGTGTTGTCCTGTGAGAATGCGAATTCACACAATGAAATCAGAATTACCAGGAAATAGGGGAGTTTCAGCTTCATCAAAAGGGTGCTATATGATCAAATATAGGCAATTAGCGTGGTTTATCTTGTGTTAAGAACGCCCAGTCTTCCTGCTAATTGTTGATTTTAAAACTATGGTGGACAGGGATTTTATGGAAAAAGCCGCAAAACAACACAATAAATACGTCGGTGTTTTTACTGATTCCGGTACGATGATGGCACTTGAATAACAAACCTTCATTGCGAAGATTCAGTGTTGATTAAATGAATGTGTAATTAAAAGAAGGAGGAAAGATGAAAGGATTAGGTTTATTCGCAATTGCAGCGTTGTTTTCAGCGACTGCCTTTGCTCAGGTGGATACAGAGGAGCGTGATCTTCAGAATCGCAGGGCCCCTGTAAAAACTGAAACGGAAACTACTACCAAGGAAAAGTCTAAATCCGAGGTGAGTAAGGCTGATGAGGATTATAAGGAAAAGCATGTGATCAAATCTGAATCTGAAACTTCCGCAACCGGTGTGAAAGAAGATAATAGCCTGTGTTGCGGTGAAGAAAAAGATGATGGATTATTTGGCATCTGGAAGTTTGGTGTAGATAATAAAGCAAAAGACAATACAGATAAGCAGGCTGAACAGTCTCTTAAAGACACCGAATCCAGGGCAAACACAAGCACAGAAACTGAACTGAAAAGCTCGGAAATGGACGTCAGCGGGGAATCTGACATATATAATAACGATACCCGTATGGACGCTGGTGGAAGGACTGAAGACCTTGACATGAAAGAATCTGAAATGGATCTTGAAAAATCAGAGAGAGACATGTTAAAGTCGGATGAGATCAAGGATAGCGGAAGTTGTCCTAATGTAAAGGTTGAGGACGATTCTGATATGAAGGATAGTGATCAACGTTTGCAGAATGATAATTCCCCTAAATTCTGATAATCATTAATGGTATTGGCTGCTCTTCCGTGAATGGAAGGGCAGTTATACCTTTAAAAAGAGGAGGATCCCATGAAAGCGTTGGTGGTAATGATCGTGGTGCTTTTTAGTTATTCTGTTCCAATGGTCGCACAGGATAAGAAAGGAGTGCCGCAACAAAAAGAAACTCAAAAGACACAGGAAAAAACACAGCAAAACAAATCCGATGTACCGGATCAGGATGATGTACAGGATTACAATAAGGAGCTTTACAATGATCCGCGAAAAGACCTGGGTGCGCCTTCTGTAATTAATCCGGCAGGGAAGTTATGTAAAGATTCCCTCCTCCGGGATATTAACGGAATGGACATCCCAAATGAAGGGCAATTCCCGAATCCATCAAACCCAAATGGGATCAGTGACGGAACATTGAACAATGACAATGGCGAATTACCTGAGCGGATGAATTGTAATGCGATAAATGATATTGCTCCAAAATAGGAGTCTCTCGACAGCCCAAATTTTGAAAACTCACCGGTAATGAAAGATCCGGAGTAAGTCGAAACTGAATTCTTTCTGGAGGAAATGATCGTAATGGTCGTTTCCTCTTTTTTTACAGATCAAACTTGTAGATGTTCATCATGTCTGAATTATCCCTCACAGTGACATTAAGATCTTTAATGATCCCGTTGGCAATGTCATACACCCATCCATGCACATGCGGGATATTCGATTCTTCCCAGGCATTCTGTATGGAAGATGTCTTGCAGAGATTAAACACCTGCTCGATCACATTCAACTCAACAAGTCTTCGTGCCTGCTCGGTTTTATCCTTTATCGAATCGAGCTCCTGGTAATGAAGCCTGTAAACATCCTTGATATTCCTTAACCAGTTATCGATCAATCCAAACTGGTCATTCCCAAGTGCCGCAGCAATTCCTCCGCAGCCATAATGCCCGCAAACGATCACGTGCTTGACCTTTAAAACCTTCACTGCATATTCAAGTACCGACAGCATGTTGATGTCAGTATGAATTACCATGTTCGCGATATTCCTGTGAACGAAAACTTCGCCTGGCTGCGTGTTGGTGATCTCGTTGGCCGACACCCTGCTGTCTGCGCAGCCTATCCATAAAAGCGGCGGACTCTGGCCTCTGGCAAGCCTGTCGAAAAACATGCTGTCTTCCTTTAACCTTGCTGCAACCCAGTCTTTGTTCCCTTGCAGAAGTTTCTCATAAACATCATCAATTTCTGTCATGATCAGGATATTTCGGAATAAAGGTAATTGCTTGTTTTATTAATAGGTCCAAAATATTCTTTATAGCTTTGTCCACTTAAATTTTCCATGGCAAATCTAAGCCATCATAATCAGCATTTCAGCCGCGTAACTGGCGCGGGGTTACTTGTTACCCTGGGTATCATCTTTGGCGATATTGGGACATCTCCTCTTTACGTTCTTAAGGCAGTTGTCGGTTCACAGCCGATCTCTGAGCTTCTTGTCCTCGGTGCGATCTCCTGTATATTCTGGACAATCACCCTGCAGACAACTTTCAAGTATGTGATCCTGACGCTTCGTGCGGATAACAAGGGTGAAGGTGGAATATTCTCGCTGTATGCGCTTGTCAGGAGAACGAAAAAGAAATGGCTTCTCTATCCTGCCATCCTGGGCGGAAGCACGCTGCTTGCAGATGGAATCATCACGCCACCGATCTCGGTATCATCGGCTGTTGAAGGTTTAACGGTGCTGAATGATCATATACCTACTGTGCCTATCGTCATTGCGATCATCACCATGCTGTTCGTGATCCAGCAGTTTGGAACAAAGATCGTCGGAAATTTCTTCGGACCTGTCATGCTAACATGGTTTCTCATGCTTGGCATTCTTGGTCTGAGTGAGCTGGTTCATAATCCAACGGTATTCAGAGCGATCAATCCATATTACGCGTATGAGCTGCTCGCTCATTATCCGAATGGCTACTGGCTTCTTGCAGCGATCTTCCTTTGTACAACAGGTGCTGAAGCTTTGTACTCAGACCTTGGCCATTGCGGGAAGCAGAATATCCGGGTAAGCTGGATCTTCGTGAAGACCTGTTTAATTCTCAATTATTTCGGTCAGGGTGCCTGGCTTCTGTTACATAACGGGAAGTACCTCGAGGGAGAAAATCCATTCTATTCGATCATGCCTCCATGGTTCCTTATCACAGGAATCATCATTGCGACGTGTGCCGCGATCGTGGCTTCACAGGCAATGATCAGCGGTTCATTTACTCTGATCAATGAAGCCATCCGTCTGAATTTCTGGCCTAAGGTGAGGATCATCTATCCAACCATCCTTAAAGGACAGATCTACATTCCTTCGATCAACTGGCTGCTTTATGTTGGATGTATCGCAGTGGTTCTTTTCTTTAGAGAATCTTCAAACATGGAAGCTGCCTACGGACTGGCTATCGTACTTACCATGCTGATGACAACGACACTGTTGTCGTATTTCATGGTTCTGAGAAGATACAAGAAGCCTTTCATCTTCCTGTTCCTTGTGGTTTACCTTACCATTGAAACAAACTTCCTTATCGCGAACCTGAATAAGTTCATGCATGGCGGATGGGTTACCTTGTTGATCGCTTCCATTCTCCTCACAGTCATGTGGGTCTGGTATGAAGCAAGAAAGATCAAGAACCGTTATGTGGAGTTTGTCAAGCTGAGAGATTACCTCGGACTGCTTACTGATCTCAGCTCGGATCTTTCAGTGCCTAAATACGCTACACACCTTGTGTACCTTACAAGTGCCGATAAGCGTGATGAGATCGAGTCGAAAGTGATCTACTCCATCATGCAGAAGCAGCCTAAGCGCGCAGATATCTATTGGTTCGTTCACGTTGATACGGTGGATGAACCATATAAGATGGAATATAAAGTGATCCATCTTGTACAGAACGATGTGATCAGGATCGATTTCAGACTCGGATTCCGGGTTGAACCTAGGATCAACCTGCTCTTCAGAAAAGTGGTGCAGGACATGGTTGTGAATGGTGAAGTGGATATCACAAGCCGTTACGAATCACTCAATAAGAACAATGTCATTGGTGACTTCAGGTTTGTCGTGATTGAGAAGTTCCTCTCTTACGAAAATGAATTGCCTCCTTACGAAAAGCTTATTCTGGATGGCTATTTCTGGCTGAAGGATTTTGGTCTGTCAGAAGAGCGTGCGTTCGGACTGGATACAAGCTCGGTGACTATTGAGAAAGTTCCGCTGGTAATCCTTCCTGCCAAAGAAGTGAATCTGAAACGTATCGAGTGATCCGGGAGTTTCTAAACCCTCACTCCAATGATCATCACATCATCGATCTGCTCTTCGTGACCTTTCCAGTTACTGAACGCCTGAAGCAATCCTACTTTTTGCATTTCACCCTCTTCTCTGGAATGTGTGATGAGCAGGTTCCGAAGGTTCTTGCTTAAGAGCTTTTTTTGTTCACTGCCACCAAACTGATCGGCATATCCATCACTGGTGAAATAGATCCAGTCTCCTTTCTGCAAATGGTAATACGTCGTGCTGAATCTTACTTCTTCTGTTGGCTGATGTCCTATTGAGATCTTGTCTGGTTTAATTTCTGTCAGCACGTTGTTGCGTACGATATAAACAGGCCGGTGAGCTGCAGCCGTTCTGAGCTGCATCGTTGAAAGATCAAACACTCCGATGGCGAGATCCATCCCGTCTCTTGCAACAGGTTCTCCCTGCTGTTGCAAAGCGGACCTGATGCCTGAATTTAGCTCGAGCAGGATGGAAGCAGGATCACTGATCTTTTTTTCAATGGATCGCTGAAGAAGCTCATTTCCAATGAGTGACATGAATGCTCCCGGAACTCCATGCCCGGTGCAGTCTGCGGCTGCAAGTATGATTTCGTTTTCCAGATGTGTAATAAAATAGAAATCACCGCTTACGATATCTCTTGGTTGAAACAGAACAAAGTGATCATCGAATTTCGAAAACAGGCCTCTCTTTGGAAGGATCGCTTCCTGTATAGTTTTCGCATACGTAATGCTGTCTGTAATGTCCTTGTTTTTTTCTTCGAGGATCTTGCTCTTTTCTTCAATCAGGTTATTCGCGGTCAACAGTTGCCTGTTCGTTTTATGCTTAGATCTGTAAGCAACAATGAGTGCAGATGAAAAGCCTAATACTGCAAGGAGCCCGAATGCAGTGGCATAGCTGATCGTGCGTTGCTGTTCAAGTGCTGAGTTTTTCAGTGCCTGGTCCTTATGCAAAAGCTCTATCTGCCTGTCTTTCTTTTCCGATTCAAATGCAGTTTGCAGCCTGTCAATCTTGTCGTTTTTCTCCTGGTTGAACACAGAATCTTTTTCAATGCTGAACAGCTTGAAGTAATGATAGGCCTTGTCATCTTTCCCTGAAGCATGAGCAACTTCCGATAATGCGAAGTAGATGGATTGTAGCACCATGTGGTTCTTTAGTTCCTTCGCAATCTTCAGTGAAGAATCCAGATAGACCGTCGACATTGCCAGGTCTCCTGAAGAGAAATATGTGCTTGCAAGATTCAGGTAACTCGTTGCAAGTCCTTGCCTGAAGTCCGAACTTCTGCAGATGGCAATACTTTTTTGATGAAGTTCTCTTGCTCGATGAAATTCTTTAAGCCGTTCATGTGAAACTCCCATGTTTGTATAGTTGGTCCATAGCTCGGTATAGTTCTTTTCTTCAAAGTTGATGGATGCCGCATGCTGAAAATAGGAAAGCGCTTTTTTATCGTCCTGCCTGTCTCTCCAGAGTGCTCCAAGGTTATTGTAGATATTGGCGAGTGCGATTTTCCTTTTTGTTTTAGTAAGTATCAGGATTGCATTGTTGTAATACTTTCCTGCCAGCTCAAGGTCTCCTCTCCTGAAATGAAGAACACCGAGCGTACTGAATGAGCTTGCCATGCCTGAGGAGTCGTGGATGCTTTCACTTCCTGCAAGGGCTTTAAGTGCAAACTCGACTGCATGGTCATACTCGCCTGCACGATCGTAAGCATTTGCCATGACAAGATAGGCTCGTGCTTTCCCTTCCTGGTCATTGATCAATGTAAAGATCTTATCAGCTTCCGTGAGGTGATGCACCGCTTTGACTTTATCTCCTAACTCCCTGTAAGCTATCCCTTTTTGGATCAGCGCATAGCCTTTTCCTTTTGTATAGCCAAGTGAATCCGATAGTGCGAATGCCTGATCAGCAAGCCCGAGCTGTTCCCTGATTCGTGACTGATGGTGTGATTCACGTGATAATTTCAGAAGTTCATGAACATAAGCGGTATCTTTGCCTGGAGCATTCCCACCCTGGTTCTCGCCTGAAGATTTTCCGATGAACCCACAAAAAAACATGATGAAAGTCATGTAATAAATCCTCTGGAAAGGTAGGTTTTGCAGGTGTTTTGACAATTTCATGACAAAAAAAAGTCGGATTAGCCGGAGTTTTGCGTTACAAGTTACAAAGAACTGTTTTGCACCACAATTTCAGAATATTAGCCTTTACTCACAAGTCAACCGACCTTAAGTGGATCGGTGAACTTGGCATCGAAAAAGAGTTCATGGCTGAAAGGCTTTCTGCTTTAAGAACAGCCTGCGGCCTCGAGGAGGTGATGCTTCTTTCAACCTGCAACAGGTTTGAGGTCATCTTCTGTTCAGAAAGACAGCTCGACCTCGCCTTCGCAAAAGAACTGCTTTCGTGCCTTTACCTGACCTGGAATTCAGATCAGATCGATGATGCTTCCGAGCGCGCATTGATGTTCAATGGACATGAAGCTGTATATCATCTTTTTGAAGTAGCTTCTTCGATCGATTCACTGGTCGTTGGTGAACGTGAAATTATTACACAGGTTAGAACATCGTATGAGTTCTGCCAGTCTGCCGGCCTCACAGGAGATTGCCTCAGGCTTCTTGTCAAGCACACCATTGAAACAGCCAAGGAAGTTTACACGCGCACGCACATTGCGAGCCGTCCTGTGTCCGTTGTATCTCTGGCATATAGAAAACTTAAAGACCTTAAATCAAACATCGATGCAAGGTTCCTGATCATCGGAGCCGGGCAGACCAATACCCTCATGGCTGAGTTCCTGAGCAAGCATGGCTTCCAGAATTTCAGTGTGTTCAACAGATCGGCATCCAACGGGAAAAAGCTTGCTGACAAACTGAAGGGTACTTCCTATTTGTTGTCTGACCTTGAAACTTACGACAAAGGCTTCGATGTCATCATTACATGTACGGCAGCTGCTGAACATATCATCAGTCCGACATTGTATGCGTCGCTGCTACAGGGTGAGAAAGACAAAAAAATTGTGATCGACCTTTCAGTTCCGAATGACCTTGACCCCGTCATTTCTGAAAGATTCGACCTGCATCATATCGATGTAACCTCATTGCAGGCCATTGCCAATGAAAATCTCCAGGCACGGAAAAAGGAGCTTGAGTCATGCCGTAGGATCATTGGTGACCAGATCGTTCGCTTTATTGATGTAATGCGTGAACGCAGCCTTGAAGTAGCCATGCGTGAAATACCTGAACAGGTGCGCATCATTCGTGAAGCTGCATTGAAATCCGTTTTCGCGGATGAGGTGAATGCCCTCGATGACAATGCGAAAGAAGTGCTTGAAAAAGTCCTTGCTTACGTTGAGAAGAAATACATCAGTGTACCCATGGTTATGGCCAAAGAGATCCTTCTCGACAAGCCTTCCAGAAAGCCAATAACAAAACCTTTAATAAAGAATTGAAGAATCATCTTATCATAGGTTCCAGAGGAAGTGAGCTTGCTTTATGGCAGGCTCACTTTGTTCAGGACCGCCTCAGGGAGAAAGGGATCACATCCGAAGTAAGGATCATCAAAACCCAGGGTGACAAGATCCAGCACCTTAGCTTTGACAAGATCGAAGGAAAAGGCTTCTTTACAAAGGAGCTTGAAGATGCCTTGCTTGCAAACGAAATTGACCTGGCTGTTCATTCACACAAGGATCTTCCGACAACTCATCCTGAAGGTCTGACAGTCGCTGCAGTATCATACCGCGAAGATCCTTCCGAGCTCCTTCTTTTAAGAAGAGAAGCTGTTGATGAAAAGCAAAAGCTTGAGTTTAAGAAGAACGCCGTAATTGGTACTTCTTCTGCACGCAGAAAAACACAGCTTAGGATGTTTCGTCCGGATGTGACCATCAAAGACATTCGCGGGAATGTACCCACACGCGTTGAAAAGCTGCGCTCGGGTGATTTCGATGGCATCCTTCTCGCTGCAGCTGGTGTTGAGCGTTTAGGTCTTGATCTTTCTGACCTTTATGTGATCAAAATTGATCCAACTGAGTTTATCCCTGCTCCTGCACAAGGTGTCCTGGCTCTTCAGACCAGGGAGTTTGACACTGATACCATTCAGGCTGTTCAGACGATCCATGATGCGGATGTAGAAAGAGAAATTGCTATTGAAAGAAAAGTGCTTAACCTGTTTGATGGTGGATGCCAGCTTCCTCTTGGTGTTTATTGCAGGAAGGTGGAGAATGAAGAAAGCACATTCAGTATCTGGGCTGCAAAAGCCGATAACTCTGATGAAACACCGGTATGCATTTACCTCGAAACAAAAAGAGATGATGCGCCTGAGATCATGGTCAGAAAGCTGACTCAATATAAGCCTGCATCTGTTTTCATAACCAGGAATGTATCCCAGTCAGATCTGTTTTACCGGATGTTGTCAGAAAAAGGCTACACGGTGAATGGCTATGCGCTGATCGACATTAAAATGATCCCGGTGAAAGAGGTACCTGAAACAGACTGGATCTTTTTTTCCAGCAAGCATGCAGTAAAATACTTTTTGAGGCAGCATAAGCCTAAGCACAATACAAAGTATGCAGCTGTAGGTAAAGGCACTGCGGAAGAACTCAGAAAATTTGGTTATAAGCCTGATTTCATCGGATACTCCACCGATACACGTCTTACCGGTAAGCAGTTCGCAGCAACAGTGAAGAACGAAAAAGTTCTATTCCCTCAGGCTAAAGGAAGCCTCAGGACTATTCAGAAGCAATTCAGTGACCAGAGCCAGGTAGCCAATGTCATTGTTTACGAAAGCATCGACAGGGGAGAGGAACGTGTTCCGGATAGTGAAGTGATCTTTTTTACTAGCCCTTCGAATGTGGAGGCATTCTTCAAAAAGAACAGTGTAAGGCCTGATCAGAAGGTCATTGCAATGGGTCACGCTACAACATCTTCGCTCGAAAAATACAATATTAAAAAGCCAAGACAGGTCGATTCATTTTCAGAAACTGCCATGGCACGAACAGTATTCAGTCTTTACTATGATGAGAACAAGGCCCCGCAGGCTTAGATCAAACCCTCTGCTCAGAGAGATGATCGTGGAAACAAGGTTGTCTCCTGAAATGTTCATCTACCCCTATTTTGTGAGCCCTGCTGATTCAGGCAAAACAGCGATCAAGTCAATGCCCGGGATCTATCAGTTCAGTATCAGCGAGCTGTTGAAGGATGTCGAAAAAGGTCTGGCCATTGGTGTGAAAAGAATCCTGCTGTTCGGAACAGGTGAACTTAAATCGCCTGATGCAAAAGCCGCTTCAGACACTGACAGCATTATACCAAGGGCAATTCGTGAATTAAGAAAGCGATTCGGAAAGGATCTTTATATCATTACCGATGTATGCTTATGTGCTTACACAGACCATGGACATTGCGGGTTGATCCATGAAGGTGTTGTTGATAATGACCGTTCACTGCCTGTTCTTGCAGGGATGGCTGTTGCTCATGCACAGGCCGGAGCCGACATGGTATCACCTTCTGACATGATGGATGGAAGGATCAGCGCAATAAGAGACGCGCTGGATGAAAACAATTTCCAGCATGTTCCTGTCATGGCCTATTCAGTGAAATATGCTTCATCGTATTACGGACCTTTCAGGGATGCTGCAGATTCTGCCCCTCAGGTGGGCGACAGAAAATCCTACCAGATGGATTTCAGGAACAAAAGAGAAGCGCTGAAAGAAACGATCATTGACCTGGAAGAAGGAGCGGACATTGTAATGGTGAAGCCTGCACTTGCTTACCTTGATATCATCAAAGAGGTAAAGGAACACAGTGATGTCCCGGTGGCTTGCTACAATGTTTCAGGCGAATATTCCATGGTAAAGGCCGCGGCATTGAATGGATGGATCGATGAAAAAAATGTTGTCATGGAAAACATGTATGCATTTTCACGTGCTGGGGCGGATCTTATTATCTCCTATCATACACACGATATTCTTGCCAACGGCTGGCTAAAGTAACCGGGTTACCCTGGCACCTGGACTCAGCTTTCTTGCATCAGCATCTATTCCTGTCAGCAGGTTGATCCCTGGTTTCTTTCCTTTTTCGAATCGTCCCAGTTCATGCATCCCCAGGAAATCTGCACCGTTCCTTGTTGCGGCTGAAAGCAGCCATTCCAGTGGTATTTCAGGTGCATGTGTGACAATCGCTTTAAGCTCATCCAGTACATCAAGTGAATTGTTTGATGCGAGGCTGTCTGTACCGATGGTACATTTCACTCCTGCTTTAAAGAACATACTGAAATCCGGAACTTTGTTTTCGATATACAGATTTGCCTTGGGACAGAAGCACCAGTATAGCTGACTGTGGTAGGCTTCGGCCCATTCAATATCTTCCCTTGATGTGCATGTATTATGAACAAGCTGGATGCTGTTGCATGTTGGAAGATGAATGAGCGAAGACCTCAGTGCAGAGAATCCTGTGGGAGTGAAGAAGGTATCATCAATTCCAAAGGATCGGAGTCTCTCAAGTATTTTGCCTTCTTTATGTATGAACAGAAGATCCTCATCAGGACTTTCTTCCATGTGTATCGTAAGCGGTGCGCCATCAGAATAAACAGCTTCGGAAATTTTCTTCAGAAGCTTTGATGATGCAGAATAAGGTGCATGAGGTGTGATGCTGCCATCAAGCTTTTCATCTTTCAGGATCCTGTATAGTGCCTTTCCCTTGTCTATCGCGGTCTCTGCACGATCAGGATGAAACGCGAAGACCTCAACAAATGTGTAATAACGGTTCCTGCTTTGCTTCTTGATCCTGAAGGTGAGCGGTGTATTTGATATGTCACCAATTGCAACAATGCCATTCGCGCGCATCTCTTCATCCGCAGCCTGAGCGTTTGAGATGATCGTTTCCTCACTGGCATTTCGTGAATGTTCGATCGAGCGTATGAATTGGTCAAGTCCCTCATGCTGTGGTATCAAGCCTTTCAGGTGTGACAGCTCTAAATGGCAGTGGGCATTGATAAAACCAGGTGTAAGAATTCCCTTGTTACGTTCAACATGTTCATCATCGGGAGTGATTTTAATAAGATCGAGGATGATCCCGTTCTCATTACATACCACAGCAGAATCTTTATGGAATTCTGTTCCGTCGAAAATCAGGTCAGCTGTAAGCTTTTTCAAGATCAGTAATCTTCTTCAAGGATCATGAGCGCTTCTGTAAGCTCGCCCATGGTTTTTAGGTTGCTGTGATGCTTGGCGATCTCTATTCCTTTTTTATAGATGTCGATGGCTTTTTCAATCATGGCTTCCTGCTCGTAAAGCTTTCCAAGCTGATAGTAAGCCGGAAGGTATTCTGCATCTTTCTCGAGGATGGTTTCGATGATGCGGATGGCTTTGCTCACTTCGCTTTGCCTGCTATACTCCAGTGCCAGCGCATAGTTCAGGAAGTTGTCTTCCGGATCTTTCTGGAGCATTTCCTTTAGCAGATCAAACCTGTTCTTTGCCATATCAGATCACTCCTTTAAACTGGTGCAGAAAGCGAACATCATTTTCTGAAAATAGTCTTAAATCATCGATCTGGTACTTCAGCATCGTAATGCGCTCTATGCCCATGCCGAAAGCAAAGCCTGAATATTTCCTGCTGTCGATCTTCGCATTCTCAAGCACTGCAGGATCAACCATGCCGCATCCCAGGATCTCCACGTAGCCGCTGTGCTTGCAGATGTTACAGCCTTTTCCCGCACATAATGTGCATGTGATATCCATCTCTGCACTCGGTTCAGTGAATGGGAAGTAAGATGGCCGCAGCCTGATCTCTGTCTTCTCTCCGAACATCTCTCTGGAGAAGTAAAGCAAGGTCTGCTTGAGGTCTGCAAAAGATACATGTTCATCAATATACAATCCTTCCACCTGGTGAAAGAAGCAATGTGCCCTGGCTGATATGGCTTCATTCCGATATACTCTTCCAGGTGAAATTGTGCGGATCGGCGGCTTTGAGTTTTCCATCACACGTACCTGCACGGAAGAGGTGTGTGTGCGTAGGGCCATGTCTTCAGTGATGAAAAAAGTATCCTGCATATCTCTCGCCGGATGTTCAGGCGGAAAGTTCAGTGCGGAGAAGTTATGCCAGTCGTCTTCGATCTCGGGTCCTTCTGAAACAGTAAAACCGATGCGTGCGAAAATGTCAATGATCTGCTTTCTTACAAGCATGAGCGGATGACGCGAACCCGGCTGCAGCGGCGCTCCTGGCGCTGTGATGTCGATCGCTTCTTTCTTTGATGATGGCCCGCCGATACTATCTTTAAGCGCATCATACTTGTCCTGGGCACTGTTCTTTAGCTCATTCAGAAGCTTGCCCATTTCTTTCTTTTCTTCTACGGGCACATTCTTGAAATCGTCGAACAATGCCTGTATCTCTCCTTTCCGGCCCATGAACCTGATCCTGAAATTTTCAAGCAATGCAGGGTCGGTTGTCTGGAAGCTTGCTATCTCCGCAAGAAGGGAGCTGATCTTATCTCTCATGCTTAATCAATCGTAAAATCAAGGTGTACTGTTACTGATGCTGTTTTGTTTTTAGCACTTGTATTGAATGTGCCTCCGTATGAAAAATCTTCTGAAGAATTCTGAGCGGTGATCTGGAAAATTCCCATGTCTGCACGCTTTAATGATCCTATGCCTCCTCCGGCATTTTCAGCGATCTGCTCTGCCCTGTTTCTTGCGTCACGTGTGGCTTCTGCAAGCATCTGGATTTTTAGCTCCGCAAGCTTTGTGTAGTAGTATTGTGGCGCATTGGAATAAAGTTCTATCCCCTGGTCGATAAGGTCTGTGACTTCCCTTGAGATGGTTTCGATCTTCTCAACTTCTTTCGATTCGATCTTCACATGCTGTGTCAGGTTGTACCCGGTAAATACAGTCTCTGTTTCCGCGCCTTCCTTATTGTAGTGATGATCAAATTCTTTATTGATATCTACTGCTGAAAAAACGATAAGCTTTGGATCAACTCCTTTACCTGTAAGATAGGTGTTGATCTGTTCGGCATCTTTCTTTAGAATTGAATAAGCTTCTTTGATGGTATATGCTTTTCTTGAATAGGATGCGTTCCACACGATCAGGTCGGAGACAAAATCTTTTTTTGCAAGGCCGGTTACATTGATCGAGTCTTGTCCTTTGTTTCGGTTTTTAAAGGCATTGCCAAGAATGACCGCGGTGATGACAATACCAGTTGCGATGATCAGTGCGGCTAATGGACGATATGATCTCATTGAATGATCTTCATTTTCATTCTGATATCGGTCTTCGGCCTGTCGAACTGGTTCTTTTCTACCGCCGCGATCTTGTCAACCACATCAAGACCTTCAACCACTTCACCAAACACGGTGTAGCCTCCATCAAGGTGTGGCGCACCTCCTACAGTGGTATATACTTTCTTTTCTTCTTCACCGATCTTATACAGACCATTTTTCTGAAGCTCCTTTTCGATCATAGGTTCAATGATGGAAGTAAGGAGCATAAGGCTGTCCTGGTTCCTTGTTTGCTGATTGGCGATGAACCTGTTTTTAAGCGAAGTGTTTTCCGGCTTGTTGATCAGTTCTCCAAAGAGTTTCTGTTTGTTCTGCATATTGACCCTGGCTTCAATACCTGTCAGGTCTGCTTCAGTAAAGGTCTTTCCATGAACAATGTAAAACTGGCATCCCGATGAAGCTTTTGTTGGATTCACATCATCACCCTGTCTTGCCGCTGCCAGCGCACCCTTTTTATGATAGATTCCTGGTTTGATCTCGGCTGGAATAGTATAGCCTACATCGCCATTTCCAAGCATAACTTCAGGTTGTGCATTTTTGCTCTGCGGGTCTCCGCCCTGGATCATGAAGTTCTGAATAACCCGGTGGAACAGTGTGCTGTCGTAGAATGAATCTTTCACAAGCTTGATAAAGTTGTCTCGGTGCAAAGGTGTTTCATTGTAGAGCTTCACCTTGATGTCACCCATGTCGGTACTTATAAGCACCAGGGTTTCTTTTTCATTTTTCTGCGAAAGCGCGGGTAGGCTTACTGCAACGAATAGGAGAAAGAGAATTTTCTTCATTAACTAAAAGCGAAATTTGCGTTATGAAAAATTATTGTAGATTTACGATTCAGAAACAATTCTGCTAAGCAATATTAGCAATAAAATTCCAAGATTTTATGCTGGCTAAAATGGTAAAAAGACTTGCTGCGATAGGTGTTGTAGCCTGTTTTTTTGCTCCCGTTTCCGCATGTAAGGAAAAAGCACCTCCCACAGGTGTCGTGATTGCCTTGGATTCAGCAGGTACTGCAATTTCAGGTGCTACTGTTAAGTTAACTTCAAGAGGCGATCGTGGTGATGGTATTCTTAAAGCGACTGGAACAACCGATGGAAGTGGAAAAGCCCATTTTGATGAGTTTACGCTTCCTGCCATCCTGAATGTAACATGCTCCAAAGTGAAAGCTGTGGGTGATACACTAAAAGGCACAGGTATCCTCAAGCTCGAAGAAGACAAGGAAACTGAAGCGACCATCACGCTTAAATAAGCTCGTTCGATTTAAAGTAATCTATCACGGCCTGCTTCATAAGAAAGGCCTGATGTCCTGGTTTTAAAAACGGGAGCTTGTCTGTTGCTTTAAAATGCGGCCATCCATCATCATCCTTCCCTTCAAACTCATAATACCCATACTGCTCTAAAAGTGTACATACCGCAATATGAAGCACATCCAGCTTCTGGGTCTTGTTAAGTTTTTTATATCCGAGTCCAAGTTCCTGTACACCTATGATGAAAAGCACTGCCTGAAGATCTGCGCCACCACCGAACTTCTCTTCAACAAAGTCGATTACTTTCTGAAATTCTTTTTCTGTTTCTGCTGCTGCTGACATACTGCAAAAGTAAACATAGATTACCGGTATTCATTGTTCATCTTAACGACTATCTTTTATCCGGACTGAATAATCATGCATCCTTGTTAACATTCCGGTGTCAGGAAGTCCCGGCAGGATGCTGTTCCGTTCATCCAATCATATCCTAAGTTTGCTTAAAATACCGTCATGACCGCTTTTGATCTTTTTGTGATCATCCCTTTGATCTGGGGAATTTATAAAGGCTTTACGAAAGGACTTATCATGGAAGTGGCAACACTGCTTGCCTTATTCCTTGGAGTTTTCTTCGCAGTGAAATTTTCGGATTCGATGGAGGCTTTCTTAAATATCAGCTTCTCAATCGATCCTCAATACCTTCCAATTGTTGCGTTCACAGTGATTTTTGTGCTGGTGGTGTTTGCTATCATCATCACTGCAAAGCTGGTTGAACGGTTTGTTGAAGCGGTCGCCCTTACACCAGTGAATAAAATTGGTGGCTCTCTTCTGGGCTTGCTTAAATATTCACTGGGGATCAGTGTCATCATTTTCCTGTTGAATTGTGCAGGAAAGGATGGCAGGTTCTTCTCTGAAGAAACCAGGACGAAGTCAGTGCTTTACAAGCCTCTTGAAAAGATCTCCACTGTCATTCTCCCGATGGATGATATTAAAGAAAAGGTCATGCAGAAAGGCAGAAGTTTCCAGGCTGCCGGCGCATCGTCAGCGACTAATCCAGGACAGCCTTAATTCCCGGAAGCGAGTTTCCTTCCATGTATTCAAGCAGTGCTCCTCCGCCTGTTGATACATAACTGACCTTATCCGCCATGCCTGTCTGGTTTACCGCAGCTACTGAATCTCCACCACCAACAAGGGTGAATGATCCATTTTTTGTAGCTACTGCAAGCACCTGGGCGATCTGGTTCGTACCATTGGCAAACTTCTCCATTTCAAAAACTCCCATCGGTCCGTTCCACAAAATTGTTTTTGATTTCAGGATCACTTCCTGGAAGAGCTTTACGGATTCAGGTCCGATATCAAGTCCCATCCAGTTGTCTGGGATCTCATTGATGTTACAGGTAATCGTTTTTGCTTCATTGCTGAAAGAATCAGCCGCAATACAATCTACAGGAAGATGGATCTGAACTCCTTTTTCCTTTGCAGCATTTAATATATGCAGTGCTGTTTCCAGCTTGTCTCCTTCGACGAGTGATGCGCCTGTCTTTCCTCCAAGTGCATTGATGAATGTAAAGGTCATGCCTCCTCCAATGATCAGGTGGTCCACTTTATTTAGCAGGTTTTCAATGATCATGATCTTGCCTGACACTTTTGCTCCACCCATAATGGCTACATAAGGCTTTACAGGATTGTCGATCACTTTGTTGATGTTGTCCACTTCACTTTGCATCAGGTATCCGAACATCCGGGTCTCTTTCGAAAAGTATTTTGCCATGATGGTTGTCGATGCATGTGCCCTGTGCGCAGTTCCGAATGCGTCGTTCACATAGACATCACCCAGGTCAGCAAGCTGTTTTGAAAAATTTGGATCGCCCGCTGTTTCATGCTTGTAAAAGCGGAGGTTCTCAAGAAGCAGGATCTCGCCTGACTGTAATGATTGTGTCTGCTTTTTAACTTCTTCACCCACACAGTCATTCACAAATTTTATCTTTTTTCCTGCAAGCTTTTCAACTGCGGGAATTATGTGTTTCAGGGAGAATTTTTCTTCCGGCAGATCCTTTGGACGTCCAAGGTGTGACATCAGGATCACGGAACCTCCATCATTCAGGATCTTTTTGATCGTAGGAATTGCAGCCCTTATGCGGGTATCATCCGTAACGTTAAAGTCTTTGTCTAGAGGTACATTAAAATCTACACGAACAAGCGCTTTCTTTCCTTTAAAATCAAATGAATCTAATGTGGTCATAAATGGCTGGATTTGGCTGCAAATATAACAGACTTCACTAAACTTCGTTTATCTTTAAGGCCTTCAATTATGCAGTTCTCACAGGTATTAGGACATAACGCCATTAAATCGGCACTGATCGAAAATGTTCAGAAAGGAAGGGTTAGTCATGCCCAGCTTTTTCTTGGACCTGAAGGATCTGGAAATCTTGCTCTTGCCATTGCATATGCGACATACATCAGCTGCGAGAACAAGGGCAATGATGATTCATGTGGCACCTGTTCTTCCTGCCTGAAATTTGCCAAGCTTGTCCATCCTGATGTGATGCTGGTTTATCCGGTTGCTACTGCCAAGGATGTCAAGGAGCCGAAAAGCGCTGATTTTGTTGCAGAGTGGAGGAGTGCGTTTTTATCCAATCCTTACCTGAACCTGTTTCAGTGGCTGGAAGCACTGGGTGTTGAAAATAAGCAGGGAGTGATTTCCGTTCGTGAAAGCAGTGAGATACTCCGAAGACTTTCATTAAAATCGTATGAATCGGAATACAGGATAATCATTGTCTGGTATCCCGAGAAGATGAATAATGCCGCCGCAAACAAGCTGCTTAAAATACTTGAAGAGCCTGGAGAGAAAACACTCTTCCTGTTAGTGGCGGAGAGCCAGGACCAGTTGCTTGCAACGATCCTTTCAAGAACCCAATTGGTAAAGGTGCCTGCGCTTACTGATGAGGACATCACTCAGGCATTGATCGCGAAATCTGTTATGCATGAAGAAGCAAGGAATCTTGCCCGCATTGCTGATGGTGATTACAATGAAGCGTTGAGGCTTCTGAGTATGGACAGTGAAGGCTACGAGCTTTATTCACTCTTCAGAAAGTGGATGCAGGTTTGTTATACCGCGCGGATCAAGGATCTCACAGAGGTTGTTGAAGAAATTGCAAAGCAGGGACGTGAGAGGCAGAAAAGTCTGCTGGCATACGGACTTGAGATTGTACGTTCTTGCATGCTGCTGAATTACGGACAGCAGGGTCTGGTGCGTCTTGCAGGAGATGAATTTACATTCGCAAAAAATTTCTCACCCTTCATCAACCATACGAATGCTGAAGAAGTGATGGAAGAATTTAATAAGGCTTATGGGCATGTAGAACGAAATGCTAACCCCAAAATCCTTTTCTTTGACCTTTCGCTCAAATTGTTCGTGCTCATTAAAAGAGCCAAAACAAGCTGAGCTTTTTTTAATTTTGTAAACTGAATATTGTTCAAATGGGATGTGGTAGTTGTGGTACTAAAAATGGACTTCCGAACGGATGCCGGAATAACGGCACCTGCGGAACCAGCGGCTGCAATAAACTGAACGTATTCGACTGGCTTGCAAACATGCAGCTTCCTGATGGACAGGTGCAGTTTGACATCGTGGAAGTAAGATTTAAAAATTCCAGGAAGGAATTTTTTAAGAAAGAACCTGATATTTCTCTATATGCTGGTGACATTGTGGCTGTTGAAGCCTCGCCAGGACATGACATAGGCGTAGTTTCTCTCACAGGTGAGCTCGTAAGGCTTCAGATGAAGAAGAAGAACGTAGCCTATGATTCTGCAGAGATCAAGAAGGTTTATAGAAAAGCCCGCCAGGCGGATATCGAGAAGTGGGAATCAGCACGTGAGCTTGAAGAGAAAACGATGTACAAGGCACGTACGATCGCTGTCAAGCTCAAGTTAAATATGAAGATCAGTGATGTAGAATACCAGGGTGATAAAACCAAGGCTATATTCTATTATACTGCTGATGAACGGGTGGATTTCAGGGAGCTTATCAAAGTGCTCGCTGATGAATTCAAAGTCCGTATTGAAATGCGCCAGATCGGGCTTCGCCAGGAAGCAGGCCGGCTTGGAGGTATCGGATCCTGTGGAAGAGAACTTTGCTGCTCTACATGGCTCACCGATTTCCGAACCGTGTCAACCAGCGCAGCCAGATATCAGCAGCTTTCCCTGAACCCTTTGAAGCTCGCCGGACAATGTGGAAAGCTGAAATGCTGCCTTAATTACGAGCTTGATTCATACATGGAAGCCATTAAAGAGTTTCCTGAAACGAATGTCAAGCTTCAGACAAAAAAAGGGAACGCGGTGCATCAGAAAACAGACATCTTCAAAAGAAAGATGTGGTACACCTATGAAGGCGACTTCTCCACATTCATTGAAATGCCAGTTGATCGTGTGAAGGAGATCATGGAAATGAATAAGGCCGGCAAGGTTCCTGAAGAGCTTGTTTTCGTTGATACTTCTGTGGTTCGTAAAAAGGAACCTGACTACGAAAACGTTGTCGGGCAGGATGATGTAACGCGTTTTGATAAATCGAACAAACGTCGCAAGCCAAAACGTAAAAAGCCAAGAGAGCAGGCTGCAGGTGATCAGCCAGCACAGCCAGCACAGGCTGCACAACAGGCTCCGCGGCCTCCACGTCCTCAGGGACAAGGTCCTAAGCGTGAACCTCAGGGAAATAATCCCCAGAGAGAACGCCGTCCGCAAGGTCAGGGACAAGGACAGCCACGTGAGCGCAGACCGCAGAATCCGAATCAGCAACAGAATCCGAACCAGCCACAGAATCCGAACCAGCCACAGGGTGAACGTAAGCAGAGAAGGCCGAGGCCGGATAATCGTCGTCCGAATAACAGGGGTAATCAGCCAGGAGGTCCTCAGAAACCAAACCAACCTGACCCTCAGCAATGAAGTATACGATTGGCTTTTTTCTCGCATGCCTTGTTTCCATCAGCCTTGTTTCGTGCGATAATTCAAGGTTCTTCGAGGAGAATAAAAAAATCAAAGACGCTACCTGGGATACAGATAACAAGCTGGTCTTCCTGGTGAATGTTGATGATACCCTGAACGGATACGATTTCTATATTAACCTGCGCCAGGCATCCACCTATCCTTACAGCAACATTTATTTTTTTGTTGATACCTGGTTCCCGAATGGAAAGAGCGCACGTGATACAGTGGAATGCATCCTTGCTGATGAAAAAGGCAACTGGCTGGGAAAAGGTTTAGGAGATATTAAGGACAACCGGATATTATTTAAGCGTGGTGTACGTTTTCCTTTGAAGGGAAATTATGTCTTCGTCTTTCAACAGGCCATGAGGGTTGAAAAACTTCCTTCCATCCTGGATGTCGGACTTAGAATAGAAAAGAATTAAATACGAAATGGCGACCGGCAATAACAGAAGATTTGTCAAATGGGTCTGGATCCTGTTTATCTCTCCGATTGTATTCCTGGGACTGCTGATCGGTTACATCTTTTTATTTGATGACCTTCCAAGCCTGCAGGAACTTGAAAATCCTAAAAGCAACCTGGCTTCCGAAGTCATCTCTGCAGACCAGAAGATCCTTGGGAAATATTACATTGAGAACCGTGTCAATGCACATTTCAATGAGATCTCTCCCAATGTGATCAACGCGCTGATCGCTACCGAGGATGTTCGTTTTTTTCAGCATTCCGGTGTCGATACACGTGCATTGCTTCGTGCATTAAAAGGTGTGGTTACCGGAAGCGAAAGCAGCGGAGGTGGAAGCACCATCAGCCAGCAGCTTGCTAAAATGCTTTTCCCGCGTGAAAGGCTAAGCGGCCTTGAGATCGTTTTTCGAAAGTTCAAGGAATGGATCATTGCTGTCAAACTCGAAAAGAACTACACCAAGCAGGAGATCCTCACGATGTACCTGAACAAGTTCGACTTCATCAATAATGCCGTCGGAATTAAATCTGCAGCAAACATTTACTTCAATACCACTGCCGATTCATTAAAGCAGGAAGAAGCTGCCTTGCTGGTGGGAATGGCCAAAAATCCTGCGCTCTTCAATCCTGTGAGAAGGCCTGAAAAGACTCGTGATCGCAGGAATGTCGTGTTGTTCCAGATGAAGAAGTACAACTTCATCACCCCTCAGCAGTATGATTCATTGAGTAAGCTGCCTGTGAATCTGAGCTTCCAGTCTGAAGATCACAACCAGGGTTATGCAACCTATTTCCGCGAATACCTGCGTGACTACATGAAGCAGTGGTGCAGAGAGAACGTCAAGCCGGATGGTTCACACTACGACATCTATAAAGATGGCCTGAAGATCTATACAACATTGAATTCCCGCATGCAGAAGTATGCTGAAGAGGCAGTGACCGACTGGCTTGGGAATGATCTGCAGCCGGCATTCTTCAAACACTGGAAAGGCCACAAGAGCGCACCGTTTTACAGCATGAACCAGAAGGAGATCGAGCAGCTTATGATGCAGTCGATGAAACGTTCTGAACGATACAGAATCCTGAAGAAAAATGGAATGGATGAGGAAGAGATCAAAGAGTCTTTCAGGAAGCCGGTGCCAATGACCATTTTCAGCTGGAAAGGAGAGATCGATACCGTGATGACTCCGATGGATTCCATGCGTTATTACAAGTATTTCCTTCAGACAGGCTTTATGGCGATGGAGCCGCAGACAGGGTACATCAAAGCATGGGTGGGAGGAATAAACTACAAGCACTTTAAGTATGATCATGTCCGCCAGGGAAAACGGCAGGTTGGATCGACATTCAAGCCTTTCGTATATGCACTGGCAATGCAGGAACGCTGGTCGCCATGCTACATGGTACCAAACCTTCCTGTGACCTTCGAGCTTCCTGAAGGAGGCTCATGGACACCACAGAACTCAGATGGTAAATACGGTGGCATGATGACCCTTAAAAAAGGACTGGCCACTTCAACAAACTCTGTAACAGCATATGTTCTTAAGCAATTCGGTCCGCAAGCAGTCGTTGATCTTGCACGCAAGCTTGGTATAGAAAGTCATCTGGATGCAGTGCCTTCAATCTGTCTTGGAACTGCTGATATCTCGCTGTTCGAAATGGTTGGTGCGAATGCCGCATTTGTAAATAAAGGCGTCTGGACTGAGCCGATCTTCATCACACGAATAGAAGACAAAGATGGCAACGTGCTTCAGGAATTCATTCCACGTCGCGTGGAAGCGCTGGATGAAGAAACTGCATTCCTTACAACCAGTCTGATGAAAGGTGTTGTAGACCATGGTACTGGCTGGAGGTTAAGAGGTAAATACAAGATCATGAATCCAGTGGCCGGAAAGACAGGAACCACACAGAATAATTCGGATGGTTGGTTTATGGGACTAACACCTGATCTTGTAGCCGGGTGTTGGGTAGGTTGTGAAGACAGAGCAGCGCATTTTCGGTCTACAGATCTTGGTCAGGGTGCCAGCATGGCCTTACCGATCTGGGGAAAGTTCATGAAGAAAGTGTATGACGACAAGCAGCTGAAAATCTCAAAGGGCGACTTCGAAAAGCCCGATAAAGAAATTTCGATCGAGCTCGACTGTACCAAGTACAAAGACAAGGAAGCCGACGGTGGCGGACTTGATGACGGCGGAAGTTTGTTTGACAGGTGAAGGAAAAGTTTCGCGTTACGAGTTACTGGTTTCGAGTTATTGCATCCGTAAAGCCCTGAAATAGGCACTCATTCGAAGTTTAAAGTTCAATGTTTAAGGTTCAAAGTGACGACCGGATTTCCGCAAGTTTAGTACTCATTATAAGTTTAAAGTTCAATGTTTAAGGTTCAAAGTGACGACCGGAATGCCGCAAGTTTAGTACTCTTTCTTTGCTAACTGCCAACTCCAAACTGCCAACTTATTTAAGTTTCGCGTTACGAGTTTCGCGTTTCGGGTTATAGCATCCGTAAAGCCCTGAAATAGGCACTCATTCGAAGTTTAAAGTTCAATGTTTAAGGTTCAAAGTGACGACCGGAATGCCGCAAGTTTAGTACTCTTTCTTTGCCAACTGCCTACTCCAAACTGCCAACTTTTTTAAGTTTCGGGTTACGAGTTTGAACTTACCTCAAGTATAGCACTCATCCCCTTGCCAACTTTCGCGACCTGAATGCTTCCTATTAGTACACTTCTTCTGGCAACTGGAACTGGCAACAGGAACTGGCACTGCCAACTGTCATCTCCAAATGTTCTTTTAAAAAGTTATTTTTACGCCATGAATAAAGTCGTAAGTAACGCTGAAGAAGCCATTAAGGACATCACCGACAACAAGACGATCATGTTTGGAGGCTTTGGCCTGTGCGGTATTCCGGAGAACTGCATCACTGCTCTTGTCAATAAAAACGTAAAAGGTTTGACATGCATTTCGAACAATGCAGGAGTCGATGATTTCGGTCTTGGCTTGTTGCTGAAGAAACATCAGATCAAAAAGATGATCGCTTCGTATGTAGGTGAGAACGCTGAATTTGAAAGACAGCTGCTGAGCGGTGAGCTCGAGGTAGAGCTTGTTCCTCAGGGAACACTGGCAACACGATGCCTCGCTGCCGGTTACGGTATGCCAGCCATTTTCACTCCTGCAGGTGTGGGTACTGAAGTGGCCGAAGGCAAGGAAGTTCGAAACTTTAATGGAAGAGACTACCTGATGGAGCTTGCGTTCGATTCAGACTTCGCCATTGTGAAGGCATGGAAAGGCGACAAATTCGGAAACCTGGTTTACAGGGAAACTGCACGTAATTTCAATCCGATGATGGCTATGGCCGGGAAGATCACCATCGTCGAGGTGGAGCATCTTGTTGAACCGGGCGAACTTGACCCGGATCACATTCATACTCCGGGGATCTACGTTCACAGGATCTTTGAAGGAACAAATTATGAAAAGCGGATTGAGCAGCGTACTGTAAGAAAGCGCTCTGAAGCATAACACAGATTATTCGATATTAATTGTCAAGCCGGTTTGAAGGCCTGATCGAAAAACCATAACGCACATGTTAGATAAAACAGGGATTGCCAAACGTATTGCAAGAGAGCTACAGGATGGATATTATGTAAACCTTGGAATCGGGATTCCAACGCTTGTTGCAAACTACATTCCTAAGGGCATCAATGTTACGCTTCAATCTGAGAACGGCCTTCTTGGTATGGGACCTTTTCCTTTCGAGGGAGAAGAGGATCCTGATCTTATCAATGCCGGTAAGCAGACGATCACGACCTTGCCTGGTTCTGCATTCTTTGATTCTGCCATGAGCTTTGGAATGATCAGGGCACGTAAGGTGGATCTGACAATCCTTGGGGCAATGGAAGTGAGTGAGACAGGTGATATCGCGAACTGGAAGATCCCCGGCAAGATGGTGAAAGGTATGGGGGGTGCAATGGATCTTGTAGCATCTGCAAAGAACATTATCGTGGCTATGCAGCATGTGAATAAGGCAGGTGAGTCAAAGCTTCTCACTCATTGTACACTTCCATTAACAGGAGTAAAGTGTGTAAAGAAGATCGTGACTGAACTTGCTGTTCTTGATATTATACCTCAGGGATTCAGGCTGCTTGAAAGAGCACCCGGTGTTTCTGTCGACGAAATAAAAAATGCAACACAGGGCAGATTAATTGTCGAAGGAGATGTTCCTGAGATGGTGATCTGATTAGTGATCGCTCTTATTTTCAATCACATTATAGTTCCCTTTTAAAGCAGCTTCATAATCTATTGGTTCTAATAGCTCATGTAGGTTTTCTGTCTGCTTTACTTTTCCGAATCCTTTCCAGTAAGCCTCCTTTGACATGGCATCCCAGTGTATAGCGCCTGATCTGTACTGTGCAGACTGGAACTGGTTGAAATAGATGAATCCTCCCAGGATCACTACAATGACCGCAGGCTTCCAGGAATTTCTGAATTGATAGATCAATGCTGCCATTGGAAAAGCGAACAATGGGTAGCTGTCTATCATCGGTCGCTGCCCAAAGCTTCCACCATACCACCAGCACCACCAGGAGAATATGATGTAGATGTTTAGTGGAAGGAATATTGCCAGTGGCCAGAAGAACGTCTTGTACTTTTTCCAGAGATAATAAATTCCTGCAATCGCCAATGCCATGACCGGAGTATAAAGAAGCCAGCCTTTTCTGTAGCTGAATAATCCACGAATGATCTGGGGACGATCGAAGTAAAATCGTTCACCGGGAGAATAGGAGAAATAAAGATAGTCGCCGGTGATCTGCTTCCAGTAAAGCATTTGAGGGATCCAGCAGGCTATTGCAGCGATCGCCATGATTAAAATTGAAAAATAATTTGTTACCAGATGTTTAAATCGTTGCTTCAGATCATCGACTGAAGTCACGTGATAGAAGAGAAAGAATACTCCAATTAGAATGTTTGTTGGTCGCACCAGGGCGATCAGGCCAAAGGTAAGTCCGAGCAAAATCGTTTTTCCGGTAGTTCGTTTTTCATACCAGGAAACAGTAAGTTCAATGAAGCAGCAGAACAGGAAGAAGCTGTAAACATGGGACATGCCTGGTTCGGTGGTGATGTATATAAAAAGGTTTGTTCCGAGCACCAGTGTCAATAGCACGAGGGAGACGACCCAGTCAACGAAATACCTTCGTAACGTCTTTGTAAGTATGAGCATGGAAAGCACACTGTAAAAGACAGAAGTAAAAAGTATCGAAAGTTGGTAAGGCAGCGTAAATCCATTGGCTTCATATCCGAGTGATGGTGCTAGCTCATGAGCGATAAAAAACCCAGGAGCAAGGAAGAATGCAACGCCCATGGTAGTTTTAATTACACGGCTTCCATCTTCCAGTGGCACATACCAGATATGTTCACGAACTTCTTTTGAAGCGGTGTCACTGAATTTTAAGCTGAGATCTTTATAAATGAATGTTGCAGGCAGGTATTCATAATAGAAGATCACATCTGAGCTTATCGGCTTTCCCCAGCGGTAATCTTTAAATGCCTCGATCTTGATGCAGAGAAAAAATGTAATGAGCGTGATGATCACCAGGGGTGAATAAAGGTGATTTACTTTTGGTTTGAACGGCATCTCCGTAAAGATACTAAGTGGTCAGAATGAATTGTTAATTTTGCAGATATGCGGAAATTGAAGGTAGGCGTTATTGGTGCAGGTCCGGCAGGACTTACTGCAGCCTATCAGCTTGTTAAGGACGGTCATGAAGTGTATGTGTTTGAAGCTTCTGATAAAGTAGGAGGACTCTCAAGATCTTTGAATCTCTGGAATCAGATCGTGGATCTTGGCCCTCACAGGTTTTTCAGCAGTGATAAACGTGTCAATGAACTTTGGCTGGAAGTGGCAGATGGAAAGTATGCCATGGTGGACAGGTTAACGCGTATCTATTACAAACGCAGCTTCTTTTTCTATCCGATCAAGGCTTTTGATGCGCTTTCAAAGCTGGGTGTTTTTGAAGCAGCACGTTGTGTACTTAGCTACATGAAGGAAAAGGTCAGCCCGACAGTTCAGGATGGCAGCTTCGAGAACTGGGTCGTAGGAAGATTCGGCAGAAGGCTTTTCGAGATCTTTTTTAAAACATATACAGAGAAGCTCTGGGGCATCAGCTGTAAAGAGCTCGACGGCGATTTCGCTGCACAGAGGATCAAGAAGCTTTCTCTCTTCGAAGCGATCAAAAACGCATTGGTGCAGGGGAAGGGAAATAAGCACAAAACACTTGTTGATGAGTTCGCTTATCCTCTCTACGGTTCAGGAATGATCTATGAGAATATGCGTTCTTTTATTGAAAAAAATGGAAGTAACGTTTTCCTGAAAGCTCCGGTGAACAGGATCCTCACGGATGACAATAGAGCAACTTCCATTGAAATGGCTTCAGGAGAGGTCCATCAGTTCGACCATGTGATCTCAACAATGCCTCTCTCGCTCATGGTTGACCGTTTGCCCTCAGTGCCGGCAGATATTAAACAGGCTGCAAATTCACTTAAGTTCAGAAATACGATCATCGTCTATCTGAATGTCGAAGGAACTGACCTGTTTCCTGATAACTGGCTGTATGTACATGCATCAGACCTCCAGATGGGACGCATTACCAATTTCAGGAACTGGGTGCCGACAATCAATGGTGATCAAAAATCAAGCATTCTTGCAATTGAATACTGGTGCTATGATCATGATGCCATGTGGAAGGCTGACAGCGATTACCTGATCAGCCTTGCAACGAAGGAACTAAAAACTACCGGACTCACAGGTGATCATAAGATCCTCGATGGATACATTCACAAGATCCATCGTTGTTACCCAGTTTATGACAGTGGTTACAAAGATCGTCTTCTTCCTATTGAGAGTTATTTGAATACCATTAAAGGCCTTACAGTAATTGGTCGCTATGGTGCTTTTAAATACAATAACCAGGATCACAGTATTCTTATGGGATTACTTGCTGCTGAAAACATCTCCGGTAAAGCCAGTCATAACCTGTGGGATATCAACACAGATTATGAAGATTACCAGGAATCAACAGTCATCACTGAAACTGGTTTAAAGCAAGCCGATTAGCATCCTTCCGGTGTAGTCTATTTCTTTTCGAATGACTCGATCAGCCAGTCATCAATATATAATACAGATTTTCCTCTATGCCACAGGTAGATCTCAAAGTGGTCTGATTCGAGGTATGGATAAGGCGTCATGTAGTTGATCGTAACCTCATTCCATTCACCTGGCTTTGATGGGAGCTTCTCAAGATCATACGCACGATACTTTAGGTTGTACTTCTTGTGCGGCATATTGATGACAATGCTTGCCGGGTTCTCTTTAATATCCTTTTCAGTGAAATATTTTAAGCTCACCCTGATCCATACGTGGTCCTTGTCTTCAGGCACCAGGTCTTCATACTTGATGGTGAACATAGGTCCCCATTCTTCTTCAGCTCCGAACCTGAATGAATGTGCACCCGAAACTTTTCTGCTGGTATCAAGTCTGTTCTGATCAAAAGGAAAAGAATTCAGCTTGTCAAAATCATTATAGGCAATGGTCTTTTTCGTGTATTCATGCTCATTGCTGAATGTTTCTGTATTTCCGATGGATCGCTCAACTTCCATGAGCTTCATGTCTTCGGGGGTTACCTTGGTCTTTAAAAAGATCCGTTTGTAGTAAGCCCAGTTCATGCGGTCAGCAGGGATGTAGAAGTTGGCATACTGCCATGTCTGGAAAAGGTTGAGGAATGTAAAGAAGACCAATGGTATTCCAACAAGCACTTTGGTTATTAATGAAGCTCCTGCCACTGCAGCCAGCACCGCGCCCAATGGAATAGACATCACCGCAAAGGATTCCGAAAAATACCTCATGGCATAGCTTCCTCCGTTCCACCAGGCTGCCCATGATGCAAGAAGGTAAAAGTTGGTCAGTGTAAAAATAATGACTGCCCACATGGCTTGTGGTACACGCTTGCGCAGGAAGAACAGTCCGATCACGAATACAAGGAAGATCGGTGTGTAAACCAGCAGGCTTTTCTTAAAGCTGAAAAGCACATTCATGATATGAGGATTCTCAAAGTCAAATCCTTCTGTACGCTGATAGCTGAAGAAGATCCATGAACCTGTAACAACTTTCCAGTAGATCATCTGTGGGATGAATGGGATAAAAGCTGCGAAGGCAAGGAACAGGACATCTTTCCATCTGTCGATAACAAGCCTGAATTTTGCAACCAGTGATTCTTTATTGTAAACATTCCAGAGGATCGGAATGAATACACCAACGATCTCACTTGGTCTCGCGAGGATCATCCAGCCCAGGACAAGACCTCCCCAGAATAGATGCTTGCGTTTAAAGTTTTCATGCCAGCAAATGGTGTGATAAAGCACAAGTGCATATCCCGTGAACAATACTGCATGTGACTGATGGGGCACATTGAATGCTTCATGGAAATAGTTGGTGGCAAATACAACGAGCAAAAGAGTAAGTGCCGTGATGTTATCTGTAAAGAACTTTAGCAGCACTTTCCGAAGGATAAAAGTGGCAGGGAGTATATACAGGAGCATTCCGTTCACAAGTGCATATTGATATGGATAAGACATTCCATCTATGGGATAATCTCCAAAGAGTGCCCAGAGGTGTCCCAGGAAAAAAAGCGGAAGCCAGATCAGGGCATATCCGAGTGTATAGTTCGGTGTCCAGTTGCCATTCTCCAGCTGGTAGGCCTGGTAATAGCTTGGTGATGGTTCATACTTCCTGAAAATGTTCTCCACAACACTCTGGTCACGCATCTTCACATCATCGTGAATGAAGGTGTATGGCAAATACATGTAATAAGAGAAGCAATCGAAGGAGATCTCTTTTTCGAAATTATTCTGAACTGTTCTGGGGTTTATGAAATGACAGATCACAATCACAATTACAATAAGCCAGCATGCAAGAAGCGACTTTGATCCTGTTAAACTGTTAAGCATGATGCTTTACTTTTGAGATGTTGGTTTCCTGTATGATGTAGAGAGGTCTGTTTCTGACGTTTGCGCTGATCCGGCTGATGTATTCACCGATGATCCCTATACCGATGAGCTGGATGCCTCCAATGAAGAGAATGGCAAGCATCAGCGAGGTCCATCCTGGCACAAAGTCTTTCGACATAAACCGGGAGTACAGTGCATAAACCGTCATAAGGAATGCAATAATGGAAACCACGAAGCCAAAGAATGTAACTGTTTTCAATGGAACATTTGAAAAGGAAGTGATGCCGTCGAGTGCAAAGCGGATCATCTTCTTGTAAGTATAACCTGTTTCGCCCGCATTTCGCTGTTCACGGTCATACTCAATATAGGTCTGACTATATCCTGCCCATGAAATTTGTCCGCGAAGAAATTTCTGCTGTTCCGGCATTTGTTTCAAAACATCTACGATGCAGCGATCCATGATCCTGAAGTCCCCCGTATCAACCGGGATGTTTATGGAAGTGATCTTCTGAAGAGTTCTGTAAAAGATCCTCGCGGTGATTTTTTTCGCGAAGCTTTCTCCTTTACGCGCTCGTCGTTTGGCATATACCACCTGGTATCCTTCATCCATCTTTCTGTACATGTCAAGGATGAGCTCAGGAGGATCCTGTAAATCGGCATCAATGATCACGATCCGCTGGCCGATGCATTGATCGAGACCTGCAGACACGGCGATCTGATGACCAAAGTTTCTGCTGAAGCTGATGAACCGTACACGGCTGTCTATAATGGTAAGCTTCTTAAGAAGTGTCAGAGAAGCATCCCTGCTGCCATCGTTGATAAAAATGAACTCACAGGAATCTGTCAGCTGGTCAGCGACATGCTTTAACCTTTCATATAAAAGATCGATGTTTTTCTCTTCATTATAGATCGGTATAATGATAGACAATGCAAGGCTATTATCGTTTGAAAAGGCCATATTTGAAAATAGTCTTTAGTATCCTGAAGGCATCCATATTTCTCAGCTTTTTCCCTTCACCTTCATTGCGCGGAAAATATTTGACAGGTACTTCAGCTACGTTGTTTCGTTTCACTTTCAAAGCTTTCAGAATAAGCTCTGCTTCAAAGCCGAACCTGTTTTCTTCAAGCACAATTTTTGAATACAGGTCACGATGAATAAGCTTATATCCACAAGCCATATCGGTCAGGTGCACATCGACCAGCAGCGAGGTCAGAAATGTAAAGAACTTGTTGGCGAGGTAGCGTTTGTATGCGGCTACAGGCCTGTTGACTCCAGGAAGGTATCTCGACCCGTTGATGAACTGAACATTCAATTCATGCATCGCATTCAAGAGGCTTGGTATATCCGAAGGTGATAATTCAAGGTCTGCATCCTGGATTAGAAATACATCCCCTTTGCTTTGCGATATACCGGTTCTTACTGCTGCTCCTTTCCCTTTGTTCACTTCATGTTTGAATAGCGTGATGTAAGGCTTGTCTCCAATGAATGAATTCACTGCGTCTCCCGAACCATCGCTTGAGCAATCATCCACAACAATAATCTCAAAGAACTTAACAAAAGCTGGCAGCTGGATGTTCAGCAGGTCTTTGAGCACCTGTATTACCAGGGTTTTTTCGTTGTACAGTGGGATGATGATGCTCAGGTTCATGTAACAGAATATTGAAAACGCTTTTTGAGATTATTCACGGGTTTTTCAATTAAAACCCAGGAGAAATGAGCGATCAGGAAGTTCAAGATAAAATAAAGAACGAAATAAACGTAATTGTTCGATGCAGAGATACCTACAACGGATCCCCATTCAATAAAAACGGCAGACATGAAAAGGTGGTAAAGATAGATCCCGTAAGAGATCTTGCCAAGGTAACTGATGGTAGGATTCCCAAGGATTGGTTTAAGGTACTTGTTATCTCTGCTCGCGGTGATCACAAAAGAAACACCCACGATGGAGAAGAATAATGGATCCAGCACGGCTTTTATGATAGCTGAATCCTTGAACACAAAAAAGTAAAGTGAGGTGTAGGTTGCCAGTAATATCAATGGGTACAAAACATTGCCGCTTAGCTTGCTGAAAAGAAAAGGCCGGAATCGCATGATCCAGGCAAGCCAGCTTCCGACGATCAGACCATCCAGGCAGCACACCGTGAAATAGCTGGTGATCGTCCATTCATGAACAGTGTTAAAAAGGACCAGTCTTGTACCTACTGAAAGGATCAGCATGGCTGGAAACAGGAAACGAAGCCTGGAGGCAGGGAGGAACAGCACAAGCAGCGGCCAGAATAAATAGTATTGCTCTTCCACGGCCAATGACCAGAAGTGGGCAAAGTTGCCGATCTCATGATCAACGAAAGCCTGGTAAAAATTGATGGTGTAGGTTGCCAGCCATGGACCCAGCGTCTGGATCCTGTCGTAATCAATAAAGTAAAGAAATCCAACCAGAAGGAAGAAAACCGGGAAGATCCTGATTGCTCTGCGGATGTAGAACTGTGTTAATATCCTGCTCCCCCGTGTCTCTGGTTTTTTAAAACGTTCCTTCAGCAGGATGTTGGTGATCAGAAATCCGCTGAGTATAAAGAAAAGGGTTACTCCATGTGAAAATGGAAATGCTCTTAAAAATTCGTCATTGAAATCCCACTGAATCCAGTGTGCAATGAGAACCATGATGACAGCGAAACAGCGGATGCCATCAAGTAATGGAAAGAATTCATTGATAGGTTTTACAGTTGCCTTTGTGGATGTTTGAGGAGCAACGGTTGTTTCAGGAGAATCTATGAGATCAGTTACCTTCAATACGAATATTGTCTATTAAAGAGCTGCCATTGTTATTCCATACATAAATCGTGGCTTCTGTGTTTCCATCGATCTTGTCCACTGGAATTTTGGCGCTGTGTTTAACTGTACTCCATTTTCCTTTCGGAAATGATTTTGTGTCGTGCTTGATTCCTTCCCACATGATGCCATTGCCTTGTGAATCCAGTGAGATTACCATGGTAAACTCTGCATTGTCTGTTAATGGCTTAACGTCTGCTTCAAATATTATTTCTTTTACCTGCTTGTCGCTCAGCTGATTCAAACGCTGCCTGTATCCAAGGCTATACTGAGCTGCCGTATCGATAAAAGAAACATTGTTTGTCGTTTCATTATCATCTGGCCTGAGGGTTCCAAGATTGATCCAGCCACAGTTTGGTTCACCACCATGACGAAGACTAAAGCCTGTGTCCCTCTTTCCGCAGGAAGAAAAAAAGATCAGCAAAATGATTCCGAAGAGTGCAGTTAATTTCATAGGCGGTCAAAATTAATTAAAAATCTCTCTTTAATGAAGTTTAAGCGCCAGCTATTCCTTGTTTAGCAGGCATTTTCATTGTTATTGTCAATTTTCTCCTGCAAGTGCCCTGTCATAATCTATGGGCTCCAGCTGAAACCAATAATTCTTCGTTGGATACAATTTTCCGAATGATTCAAAGTAAGCGGACTTGGTCATTGAATCATAATGGATCGCGCTGTTATCATATTGAAAATGTTGGAAGATATTCAGGTAACACAGATATATCCCGACAATTAAAGCTGGAATTTTTATGTATAAACGTTGTTTCAGGATCTCCTGAATACATGCAGCCAGACCTATGGCCAGAACCGGATAAGTGTCAATGAAGGCGCGGTTGCTGAATCCTCCTCCATACCACCAGCACCACCAGGATAATATCACATAGGTGCTTATCAGCATAAAAAGAATGGCAGACAACTTTAATGGATTGTCTTTCCTGATAAGAAATAAGCCAATCAGCGCAAAGGCCATTACTGGTGTGTATAGCAGCCAGCCTTTGCGGAAGCCGAACAATCCGGATATAAGCTCAGGATCATTAAAATAGAATTTCTCTTCGCCGTAAGAGAAAAATAAATAACTGCCTGTCACAATTTTCCAATAGGTAAATTGAGGAACCCAGACTATCAAGGTTAGTGCGGCAAACGCGAGAAGATGAGTATATGCTTTTATCGTGTCAATGATCCGTTGCCTGAAAGTCTGGATGCTGTTAACCCCATACAGGAAAAAGATGATCCAGATGAGGATATTGGTTGGCCTGATAAGAATGATCAGCCCACTGACTATTCCAAGACCAATAACGACTTTATAATCTGGTCTTCGTGTACGATAGGCATAAGTTAAATTCAGAAATGCAGTGATCAGGAACAGGGTAAACACGTGACTCATGCAAGCATCATTGGTTGTGTATTGGACGACGTTCGTTGCGAGTACAGTTAATAATGCAGTGACACCACTCGAGAGGTCGGAATAGAAGTGCTTTAAAAACCGGATAAGAAGTATTGTTGCCAGCGTCAGATAAAAAAAGCTTGAAAACTGCAGCCAGTAGATAAAGGGCTCGGAATAGCCGTCAACAGGATGCCCTGTGATTTTCGCTGTTAATGCACCTAGCGCAAAAAAGGGAGAATACATGATGGCAGTTCCACAGGTTGTTTTTATTAACTGGTGGCCATCTGCATGGTTAAGCCAGATCTTGCGTTCTATATGCGCAGGATAGGTTGAAAGCTTTTCTGCCTTAACGTCTTTGTAAATAAATGTAAGAGGAAGGTACCCGTAATAAGAATTGATATCCCAGTGTAAGACACCATCACGCCTTTCCCACGGTTTCCAGTGAAAATTGAGCAAGGTGATTCCAAGTAAGGTGATGATAATGGAGATCGTAGATGCCTTCATTTGCTTATTCCAGGAAAAGCTTCATGCTGTAATTATCAACATATACCTTATCCGACAGGTTATTCATAACATATGTGGTGAGTACATCTTCAGCCCTGGTATGATGAGGCAGCTTGAACCTTGCCTTGATCTCTTTGTAAGTTTGGTTCTGAACTTCCTTTTCAAAAGCTACACCTTCCCAGTGCTTTTGAACTCCTGACGAATCAAGGCTTAAAACAAGGCTTACCTTTCCAGTTGGCATTTCGGAACGCACCATGCACGCCACTTCAACAACATTAAAGGGGGCCTGGCCTTCAGGCAACTGCATATTTGCAAGCCAGTCAAAAACATTTAGCTTATTGCACCCTCCTGTATCACAGCCGCCATTGCTTTTGCAACCAGCCGGCTTTCCTGAGCCCGTTCC
>JAKFFM010000039.1:0-124619 GCA_036675075.1 Bacteroidota bacterium | reverse complement strand
ATTGAAGTAGTCAGGACTATTAGTAGTAGGATTGTACCAGGGAGAAGCATAATTCAATTGGCCGAGAATTGAAGGGCAGGTGCTAAAGCTTTCAAAACTGCCATTTTGAAGAAGATTCTGACCGGTGCAGTTCAAGAAAATGAGAAAGAAAAAAAGTCCTAGAATATTTCTCATTTTGAAATAATCAACTTACCATACCTGCTGTTTAAGCCATCATTGAAATGATAGAAATAAACACCACTATTGAAATAACCGAGATCAAAAGAAGCTTTTTCATTCACGACCTTTTCCATCATCAATTGTCCTTTAAGGTCATAGATCATCATTACTCCTATAAACTCTTCAGTCGAAGAAATTTGGAACAAACCTGAAGATGGATTTGGGTAAACACTGAACTTTGCATCTGAAACAGAATCGATTGCTTTAACATTTACTAACGAGTCAGGGATTAATAAAACATCATCAATGTAATAATATGCAATCCAAAAGTTACCGGTCGCGGGAACTGTATCAATGGTAGTTGTACTATCGGGATAAAAATTTCCTATCGTCACATAAGATTCCCCACCAGTAGCAGTATAAAAACTAGATATTTTTGTCCAGGTCGTCTTACTTGTTACAGGAATTCCATCAGGTTGTCTAATCTGAGGAATATAAGGCAAATTAAATCCATCACCATTATCAGTAGGATTTACAGAGATATATGCGCCTAATCCATCCGTTGCATGGCTTGAAGTATCAGATAAAGAAACATAAAACTCCAAATAGTAATTTACTCCATTAACCAACGGGCTGCTTAACTGCTGTGAGATATATTCCCTCCCATTAGCTGATGAATAATACGTTGCAATTCCTGTGTATCCACTTCCTGAACGGGGAGTTTGGAATCCCAAAAAGTTTTGCGGAACGTCAACCCAGCTTCCAGTGCTGCATTCATTAAAATAGTCGGGAGAATTTATTGTAGGATTATACCAAGGGGAAGCCAAATTCAACTGTCCGAGAATCGAGGGACAAGTCGCATAACTCTCAAAGCTTCCATTTTCAAGGAGGTTTTAACCCTTACAGTTAAAACAGATAAAACAAAGAAGAAGTCCTAAAAACCTTCTCATTTTGAAATTATCAATTTACCGTAGATACTTCTTGAACCGTCAGTTATTTGATAGAAATAAACACCATTATCATAATGAGTGAGATCCAATGTCGTTTGGTCCTGCAAGAATGTTTCCTTTATCAATTGTCCTTTCAGATCATAGATCTTTATTGCTCCTATAAATTCTTCAGAAGAAACAAATTGAAAAATACCTGATGAAGGATTTGGGTAAACTTCAAACTTTGAGTTTGAAGCAGGATTGATCTCCTCCGTTAAAGGATCAATATAAGCCATACGTTGGTTTGAAGTTCCATAATCGACAATATGTCTATTTAACATCGTACGTGAACTATATACAGCTTCATGTCCAGCAATCAATGGGTCCTGCTCAGCAATATTAGAGAGCGTATTGGTTTCTGCACTGTCAAGGACATATCTTTCAGAACCCCATGACTTTAGATAAACTTCATTAACCGTTCTTAAATTCTCTTCATGAGCGTTTGAAGTAGGAACAAGGGTGTTTGCAAAAGCTGAATTGGAATGGCTTCCAATAGCCATTTCATTTGCAATCTCCTCATATTTTCCGGAAGTTGAATTGGTTTCAGTTGCATAAAAATTCTGGAAAACCTGATCTATCGGATTACCTAAGGACAACAGGTTTGGTTCTGCTTTCAATTTAGAGTAAAGAAACTTTTTATTCAGCTTCTTATTTTCTTCTTCAAAATTATCAAAGTCAAGAGTTCCCGCAGCAGTTGGAAGGAAATCCTCACGCGGATCAGAACCAGGATTTTGAGGTATCATGGGTAAACTTGTGCATAAACTTTGATTAGAGGATAAAACAGGCCCTATAATACTATTCGCAAGTAAAAATTGTGGGAATGGGTTATAGGTTGCGCCAGCTGAATAAAACCAATTTACCGTCGGAAAAATTCCTCCTTCTAATCTAAAATTAGATGATCCCATATTCACCCACTGATTCGCCGTAGGATATTCATTCGGAACACTTCCGAGCTGATTGCCTATCGTCGCTGTTCCTCCTCCTGCTCCGGTAAACCAAAAGCCTCGGTAACAACGGTCAAACGTATTACAAACCAATTGCGCAACATCACAATTCTCATAAACTCTGATGCCCGTGCCCATGTTTGTAACGGTATTCAAGCCGACAGTTGCCTTCAAGCTATTTTCAACTGAAATCCCCAGCCAGTTATTTTTATAAGAGGCAGAAACCGTTGGATTAGCCTTTGTAATCATGTTTCCATCTATTATGGCGCCGTTACAACCCACTACGTGGATGCCAATCTTAGAAACAGTTCCCGATGCGTGCGGAAATGAAACATCATTATTCGGATAGATGTGAATGCCTGGATAGTAACTGGCATACACACCAACATTACAGTTCTTAATAGTATTATTAGAAATGCTTGTAGTATTCGCTGTAAAAGATTTTACACCCGCATTCTCAGCCGATATTGATGTCAGACCGGTGTTCACTGTTCCACCTAAATTGTTGAACGTATTATACTTTATTTCTGCATTTGAATTAACAATCTGTAGAATCCTTACACCATATCTGAATCTTAAAATCTCATTCGAGTTAACCTGAATTGTGCGAGCCCGTTGATTCCTGACAAGAACTGCATAAGAATTATTTAAGCTCGGCGATCCCCCACCCAGATTCTGGAACTTATTTCCGATAACATATGTATTGATATTCTTTTCTGCGATAACACCATGAGTCCCATTCATGATGGTATTTTGTTGAGAAATACTTCCACCAACAGTTAACGCTCTTACCGGCGAACCAGTGTTCCCTGAGGCCCAGATTGCAACTCCCCATTGAGCTGGCAATGGTAAAACCTTTGGCTTTTGAGAACCATATAGTTGCTTAATATTAGAGAAACTATTACTATATATGGTCAGTGACGAATTATCTCCGATTATTCCAAAGTTCATATTGTCGAAGCTATTATCGCTTATGCTGAACAGGTCAACCGTATAAGCTTCTATTCCAGAATAAGTTCGTTCTGTCGTATGTGGCGCCCTCAAATAAGCGCCGGGAAAACTGACACTGGTAGCGGATGAAGAACACGAAAATGAAGTATTCGAAACTAAACCCGGGTGAGTACCATTCGCAGTTTTCATCAAAATATTTCTAAAGTTCTTATTAAAGATCGAGTTTAAAATAGTGAATTTTCCACCATCAGTGGAATAGATTGCGACCTCAGCATCTTCTATAGATGAACCGTCTATCACCACCTCGCCAGATGTACTTCCATCTATATATATTCCATCCCACATTCTGTCGCAGTTAGAATATACCGCCGAGTTCTTTATGGTAAGCTTTCCTCCGGGAAGAATTAAAATCTTCGCTACTGCTTCCAGTTGTTAGATTCAATGGAGGTGATGGTTGCGCCGCATTTACCCCGGGGAAATAGGATGCCGGGCTCCCTTGGTAGGCAATAGGTGATGTACCTGTTCCGGCAACATATCCAGCATTTAGTGTTAGCAAAAAGGCGATAACTGAACAAAACAGCCTTCCAGGTTGAAAGCTTGGTCCCGGTTATCTGCTTCTTAATGGAAAATTAACCTGCACAAGGCAATTCTACGGAGCATGCACGTTTTGAATGGGAAGGTCTGTAAAGTGTTAGAGCCGGAATAATTTACAATCCTTTCATCCTTCTCTTTTCAATCAGGAAAGGCTTTAAAAAAATACGCAAACGGCTATATATTTCATGAATAGCCAGGAATCCGATACATTATTTCAGTTGAAAGAATATTTGCAGTATTTAATACTCTTTTAACTGCCTTCGCCCTAATAAAATTTAACTTTGCAAAAAACTTCTCACATGGCTGGAATCTTTGATAAAATCGATGATCTTGATATCAAAATCCTGAAAATACTTCAGGAAGACAGCTCAATCAGCAACCTTGAATTATCAGGAAAAATCGGTTTGAGCCCTACTCCAACATTTGAACGAGTTAAGAAACTTGAGAAGGCAAAAGTCATCCGTTCGTACAGAGCCGAGCTGGATCCATCGTTACTTGGATTCGGCATCCAGACATTCATGCTGGTATCACTTTCAAATTCAACGGGCAACGCCGTGAAAAGCTTTATCACACAGGTTGAACAGATCGATGAGATCATTGAGTGCTACCATATCACCGGCTCTTCAGATTACATGTTCAAGATCCTTGTGAAAGACATTTCTTCGTATGAATACCTGGCAATGGAAAAGATCAGGAATATCAAAGAAATTTCAAGCATGAAGACCATGGTGATCCTCTCTACGATCAAGAAAAGCAACCAGCTTCCGATCAGCTTTAAAAAAGCCTAACGTTCCTTTTTACCGCGGTAAGCTCCGCTGAAATAGAATTCCAGTCTGGCACCAGCGACAGGTGCATGAAAGTTTACATTGGTATATGCTGTAATTCCTATCCCGATATCATAAACAGGCTTGAAAAAAGCCGATGCTTCTCCATACAGTCCAACACCGGCCTTCACAGGGTCTTCCAGGTTTAAACGCTGATGAAAAGTATAGATCGACCCACCATAGAAATATGAAAGGTTCCAGCGTCTGGATGGATAACGTTTGCCAGTTGCAATGTGAAAATCGTTCAGATGAATGACGGAAGTACCAAAGAAGCTGATGTTATCCGAACGCTCGAAACCAACCTTGTAATACTTTTCTTTTACCCGGAAATTATAGCCAAGCCCGATTGATCCGAACGATTTTTTCTGACTGAAGAAATAACCGAATCCTGCGCCGGCATTAAGATAATTGGCGTGCTCCTTATAGAGGTTCCCGTTTATTTCAAGCAAAACAGGAGTTGCTCTCTTTTTCTCCTCCTGCTTCCTGATGATCTCTTCAGTATTCTGTGCGGAAAGAAAAAATGGAGCAAGCAGCAACAGCAGCCTGCTCCGGAGAAAGATTATAAAGAACCGATCATTTCGTCTGCCTTCACCCATTCTGAAAACTGCTCGTCTGTTAAAAGGTTAAGTTCAATGGCAGCTTTTCTTAAAGTAGTGCCTTCCTTATGTGCTTTCTTAGCAATTTTCGCAGCATTTTCATAACCAATGTGCGTGTTGAGTGCCGTTACAAGCATCAGGCTGTTTTCCAGGTTTTCGCGAATGACTTCCCTGTTTGGCTCGATGCCGATCGCACAATGCTCGTTGAAGGAGTTGCATGCATCACCGATCAGCCGTGCAGACATCAGCAGGTTAAAGATCATCACAGGCTTGAAAACATTCAGCTCAAAATGACCATTCATGCCACCCACAGTAATAGCTGCATCGTTTCCGACCACCTGGGCACATACCATGGTCATGGCTTCAGATTGAGTTGGATTCACTTTACCAGGCATGATGGAAGATCCAGGCTCATTCTCCGGGATAAGGATCTCACCAATTCCACAACGTGGACCGGACGCCAGCAAACGAATATCATTTGCGATCTTCATCAGACTCACGGCCACGGTTTTTAAAGCACCGGAAGTTTCAACGATCGCATCATGTGCCGCAAGTGATTCAAATTTATTTTCTGCTGTTACAAATGGAAGTCCTGTAATGTTCGAGATCTTCTTTGCAACCAGCACATCATATCCTTTTGGTGTATTCAGGCCTGTTCCAACAGCAGATCCTCCAAGAGCAAGCTCTGAAAGGTGGGGAAGCGTGGCTTTCAGCGCACGGATCCCATGGTCAAGCTGTGACACATATCCTGAGAATTCCTGACCAAGAGTCAACGGTGTAGCATCCATCAGGTGCGTCCTGCCGATCTTTACGATATCCTTAAATTCTTTGGCTTTCCTGTCAAGCGTATTTCTTAAAAGAACGATGTTGGGGATGGTATGCTCCACCACGATCTTATAGGCAGAAATATGCATCGCGGTAGGAAACGTATCATTCGATGACTGCGACTTGTTTACATCATCATTCGGATGGATCTTTTTCTTTTCATCATTCAGATCTCCACCCATGATCACATGTGCACGGTTGGCAACTACTTCATTCACATTCATGTTGCTCTGTGTGCCTGATCCTGTCTGCCATACAACTAAAGGGAACTGGTCATTCAGAGAACCGGTAAGGATCTCGTCGCAAACTGTTCCAATGATATCACACTTCTCTTTTGTAAGAACACCAAGCTCATGATTTGCCTGTGCTGCAGCTTTCTTCAGAACAGCGAATGCCTGGATAACTTCAACCGGCATCAGGTGTCCCCCGATCTTGAAATTGTTTCTGGAACGCTGTGTTTGTGCACCCCAATATTTATCAGCAGGAACCTCTACGGGTCCCATGGTATCTTTTTCAATTCTAACGCTCATGGTGATTTTTTTTACCCGACAAATATATGAAATCGATGCGCGAAATAGCCTGATCCTGATGTGTAATCTGGATAGAGAATTCCTGCCGGGAGGTGATTTACGTCATCTGTCCTGCTCAGCTTAAAGATCTGATTTTATAGAGTACCTGATGATCAAATTCTCATTCCCAGGCAGGGATGAATTTTGGGTGCTTCTTTTAACCCAAATTATGCATTAGAAAAAGACTATTGCATAATCCGGTTTTAACTAATGACCTGGATATTATTTCAGATCACTGATGAAGTCCGATCTGGAATCCTGCAGTGATGTAAGGAAGATCACGGGATGAATGGCTTTTACTGATCACATCAGACAACCTGTACTCGCCATAAAATATATAACGACCAAACCCTACGCGCATGAGCGCAGAATAGCTCACATCTTCAAAGAAGCTCAAGCCTGTATATTTTACCTGCAATGACTTTGCACGAAAAGTTGTTGTCACGGGCTGCCTGTCTGTCAGAACATGCGCTGACCTGAAAACATACCCTGCTGATCCACCAAGGTCTATGAAGTTACCTACCCTGTCGCCTCTCTTTCCATAGTTCATTCTTAAATAAAATCCGCCCTCTGCTTTGTTCACTATATATTTCTCTTTGTCAACGTTTGTATCTTTCAGTTTAAAACTGTTCTTCACGTAAGCCAGGTCAAATCCAAGTGCGAACGTTTGCGATAACCTTCTTTTATACCGGAAGCCTGCTCTGAAATCTGAAGTGCCCGGAAGTTTTGTTTTCAATCCGCCTGGCTCATTCCCGAACAGCACCCCATACCCGACATACAAGTGAGAAAAATTATTTCTGTTCGGACCTTTTTTAGGGACAATGGTGTCCAGCGCAACATCCTGTGAAAGCAGCACTTTTTGCGCATTGGCCGTTCCACATGCGAATGATACAATCAGAAGTAAAAATAAGTTTCTCATGGAAGCAAGATCTCAGTTGTGAATCCTTTAAAGTGTATGGCAACGATCATTTTTGAATATGCGGAAACGTCGAGCCTTACAGGTTCAGATGAAGTAAGCTGAAGCACATAATATTTCCGGATCGCTCCTGATTGTTCACGGATATGATAGTATAGCAGATCACTGTCGTCGTTTTCCATGTGAAGGCTGTCCGGCATGACATTGATATTTCCGTTTATCAGCTCAAAGCTGAACGTTACTTTCTCCGGCAGGGAATCATTCAGGAAATATCCCGCACGGGGAACTCCATAGCCATGCGCATAATCATAATATGGATACAGACGACCTGAACGTTCGATGCTGTGCAATAAAGTCTGACAATCCCATTCAGGATGAAGCTGGAGTACACAGGCTGCAAATCCGGCCATCAGCGGTGAAGAGAATGATGTGCCTTCTGTTCTTCCTATTCGCTCGCCCACTGCAGCCATCACAATTCCGGGAGCACATACATTCGGCTTCATCCGTCCGTCTGCAGTAGGTCCATATGAGCTGAAATCCACATGCATTCCAAGATAGGGATCGATCCCTCCCACTGAGAGAATGCTATCCGCATCAGCAGGCACACCCAGCTTCTTCCAATCTTCTGTTCCTTCATTTCCTGCCGCATTGACTACAAGGATGCCTTTTCTTGCTGCCATGGTTGCTGCTCTCGAAACAATGCTCGTCTTTCCATCAAGGTCAGATTGAAAATAACGATGTGTGGTATAACCCAAAGAACTGTTGATGATGTCTGCACCGTTTTTATCTGCCCATTCAGCAGCTTCAACCCAATGCTCTTCTTCGGAAAAAGGTTCACGTAAATTAAATTCAGTTCGGGCAAGCAGGAACTCGGCTTCCGTGGCAAGTCCTACATTCTTTCCTTTGTAGATCCCTCCGATGCATGATAACACCATGGTGCCATGGTCTGCATGATCATAAACATGATCACGTCTCTTTATAAAATCATAGGTCTTCAAAATCCTGTTGTTCGATCTCAGGTGATCAAATGCAGGATTTTTGTCAGCATCACTGAAACCTGCATCAAGCACAGCAATGCGAACACCTTTGCCATTAAGTGATCTGACAGCAAGATCTTCGCGCCCGAGAACTCGTGTCTGGTAATCGAGAAGCTTCACTGATTTTGCGGAAAGATCATCATCAGCACCTGAGATTCGTTTTCCAAGCGTTCCACCTTCACTGATCTTTACGACGAACTCAAGATTGCTGATCGCCTGGATCTGTTCATGGTCTGCAATCACGACAACAGCGTTGAACCACCTGGTAACTGCTGTTGTGGAATCAACAATGCGTTTTATTTTATCAATGTATATCTGGCTTACGGGAAGGTCTGTCAAGTCATAAAGACTTACGTTGTTGCGGATCCTTCTATCAATCGCCTTCCTGTCAAAATACGAATAGGGGTCGAATACTGTATCGGTTTTATCTTTCAGGAAAACCCAATACTTTTGCTGTGCCTGTGATGACGCAGCGATCAGCAGAAACAAGCAAACGAATAATGATCGCATAATTTCAAAAGTAAGGAATTTAACTATGACAGATCTCAGAAGCGACACGGTGACGAAGCCATCAAAAGCCATGCTGGAAGCAATGATGAATGCACAGGTAGGTGATGATGTATTCAATGAAGATCCTACAGTCAATATGCTCGAAGCGAAAGCCGCATCCATGTTCGGTATGGAAGCTGGGATCTATTGCCCCTCAGGTACCATGACGAACCAGATCGCTATCAAGCTGCATACCCAGCCTGGCGACGAAGTGATCTGTGATGCCACTTCGCATATTTACAACTTCGAAAGCGGAGGATTAGGTTTCAATTCAGGCATCCAGGCAAAGCTGATCCAGGGTGACAGAGGACGTATGTCAGTGAAGCAAGTCGAAGAAGCGATCAATCCTGAACTTGACTGGCTTGCACGAACATCACTGGTATCCATTGAGAATACGGCCAACAGGGCAGGTGGAAGCTATTATAGCTTTGAGCAGATGAATGATCTGTCGGTTCTTGCAAAAAAACACAGGCTCGCTTTCCACCTAGATGGCGCAAGGATCTTCAATTACCTTGTTGCCACTAAAGAAAATCCGGCGAACATAGGACGCATGTTCGACTCTATCTCCGTCTGCCTTTCAAAGGGACTTGGAGCACCTGTCGGATCTGTCCTGCTTGGCTCAAAAGAGCTGATCAGAAAAGCCAGAAGAGTGCGCAAGGTATTGGGTGGTGGAATGAGACAGGCCGGAGTGATCGCTGCTGCAGGGATCTATGCGCTTGATAATAATGTGAACAGGTTGACCGAAGACCACAAACGTGCGAAAGCCCTTGGAGATACCCTGAGTTCCATGAACTATGTAAAGGAGGTGCTTCCTGTGGAAACAAACATTGTCATCTTTACTTTACAGGATACACTGCAAGGAATAACCTTTGAGCAGAAGATGAAAGATTCAGGCATCAGGGTATCGGCCTTTGGTAAGCAGACTGTAAGGCTCGTCACTCACCTTGATTTTACAGATGAGATGCTGGATAAAGTAATTAAGGTATTGAAGCGTATTTAAGCATCTGACATTGGATCAGTAATGCATCAGGCATTGCAAGGCTTACGCAGATCAATGAATGTCACATACCACTTGTCACCCATCTTTGAAAAATAGTAGCGGTAGTTTGAAGTATTGATCACGGTGATCATCACTGTTTTGGATGCTGCATTCACCTTATCTGCTTCGCCGTTTTCAAGCTTGCTTTCCTGCCAAGGCTTTTCAGCAGACAGCTTATTTACTGCCTGGGTGAATGCTCCCTGCTTGGAATAAAAATCAGGGCCATTGTCACAATCAACAGTTGGAAGCTCTTCTTCGATCAGTTCATAACCAACCTTACTCCTGTCGAATTCAAAGAATGATTTATTGTCAGGCCTTACATACTTGCTGATATCCTTCACGTTGGTCACCATCGGGATCGCTCCTTTGGAATCGATCAGGTACAATCCGAGATCAGGGTGAATATATTCATTGAATTTCTCCGGCTTTCCATCGATGATCGAATAAAAGAATTCCTTGTAGGTTTCTTTAAAATCATCCATACTCACTCTGCTTGTATCGCCTTGTACAACAACTGTTTCAGACGATCCGTTCTCTTCTTTTTTTTCCTTCTGTCCACATGCCGTTGCAAGAGAAAGCAGCACAATGAATAAATAATTAATTGATTTCATATCACTAAAATAACAGACAAATATAAATTAAGTATTTGCTCTTTGCGGATGTTTTGGATGATTTACGACAAGAGCAAAGTATAATACGGTCAATAGGGCTCCAAGACTGGCAAAGATAAAAAGTACGGACGAGCTCTGGAATGTCCAGAGAAATCCGGCAAAAGAGCTTGATACCAATGTAACGATACTTGAAGCACCTGTAAGAAATCCGATTGCTGAAGCTGTTTTATTCTGAGGAACTGTCACGGTGATCCATGCTTTTGATACTCCAGCCATCATCGCAGTGTAAATTCCATAAGCTACGAACAGGACCACAAACTGCCAGAGCTCCGTGCTTGCGCTCATCCCAATATACACGCAGCTGAATATCAGTATTCCTGTGATCACCACTTTCTTCATTCCGAATTTATCTGCGAGAATGCCCGCAGGATAAGACAATGCCGCAGAAACAAGATTAAAGATCACATAGGTCATCAATATCCATTGATCTGACAACCCTTCCTCTTTCATCTTCAGCAACAAGAATGCATCAGAGCTGTTAAACAAGGTGAACAGGAGTAAACCCACAGTCAGCTTTCTATACTGCACGGGTGATTCCTTCCAGTAGGTAAAGCTTTCCTTCAGTGATGGCCTTTGTCTGTTCACCTGTATCACCCTGGGTTCTTTTATGAGAAAGGTTAACAGTGAACCAACGATTGCGGGAAAGAACGCGATCCAGAATAATGCGATGTATTCTCCTGGAAAATAATTGAGGTAGATCAGCGCAATGACAGGCCCTATCGCTGCACCAAACGTGTCCATGCTTTTATGAAACCCGAAAACCCTTGCTCTGTTTCCTTCCTCACTTTCAGAAGACAGTATAGCATCCCGTGCACCTGTTCTTAATCCTTTACCAAAGCGGTCGGCAGTACGGCTGAACAGAACCCATCCCGGATTTCTGAACAACACCAGCATGGGCTTTGCGAAGCTGCTGAGTATATATCCTGAACGCACGAATGGCATGCGTGATTGAAGCTTGTCGGAATAGCTGCCAAAATAGGATTTCGAGATCCCTGCTACAGCTTCTGCCACTCCTTCGATAATTCCGATCCAAAGCACAGTATAACCAATGCTCGAAAGATATACCGGCATGACCGGAATGAGCATCTCGCTGGAGATATCATTTAAAAAGCTTACAAAACCAAGAATGATGACTGTCCTGCTGAGAAGCTTTTTCTTCATCAGATTACTTTACGAAGAGCTCCTGGATGGGCTGACCCTGGCAACCTGAAGGATAGCTGATGTTCATGAACTGACAGATCGTTGGCGTGATGTCGATGATATCCACTGGTGCTACAGTGCTTCCCCGTTCAACATTGAATCCATAAAAGAACAATGGCACATGTGAATCGTAGCTGTATGGCGATCCGTGAGTTGTGCCGGGATATTCATTCTCCATCCACAGAGGCTGGTAATTATATACAATATCACCTGACCGCTTTAAATGATAGCCTTCACTGATCCTGTCCATCGCAAATCCTTTATAATCACCTCTTCTGATGTCATCCCTGGTGTACACATCCACCACTCCGGGCTGAGACTGAAGAAATTCAACCGCCATTTTTGTAACGTGCTCGTAATTGATATTCTTCGACTTAATGGCTGCATGATCAAAGAAAAGTTGCTGGTTATAAAAGCTTGTGATCAGCGTATCTCCGAATGCATTCTTAAAGGCTGATTTCAGCTTGGCCGACATGAGGTCTTTGTTTGCTGAGGCAGCAGGGATCTTCATGGACGCAAGGTATTCAGGTATCTCCGGCGCCGCATGATCAGCGGTAAGGAACAGCAAAAGATTCTCTTTACCAACTGATGCTTCCAGTCCATTGATCAGCTCTTCGAGATCACGATCCAGCCTGATGTAAGTGTCTTCAAGTTCAACTGATGAAGGACCAAAACGATGACCTACATAGTCAGTGCTTGAAAAACTGATTGCAAGAACATCCGTGACATCATCCTTTCCGAGATTTTCATTTTTCAGGATCTCCAGCGAAATGTCTTTCACCATGGTGTTTCCAAACGGAGTGAACCTTAGCACATCGTATTTGCTTTTCTTATAGCCTTCTTTTAGATCATGAGGGAATGAGCTTTTAACCTCTCCTGCAAAACGTCCTTCCCACGGGTTATCGTCAGAGCTGTAACCAGCATATTGGTTCAACGGCAATATCGGCTGCCATGGTTTTTCCAAAAACTTCGCAGAGAAATCTTTCTGGTTATATGCACTTACCCAAGAAGGAAGCTTGTCTGCATAAAAACTGCTGCTCATCCACTTTCCATCGTTTGAATACCACAACGCATAATCTGCCAGGTAACCTGCAGGAAGGATCGCGCCTCGGTCTTTAATGGAGACACCAATAACTTTTGCACGTTTGTTCGTTGCCAGCTTCAGCTCATCTCCGAAGGTTGTAACAAGCATGTTTTTAGGCGACATCTGACCTTCCTTAACAGGGCCTTCAACAGGCTGCACCGCTTTATCTTCAGTGCAATAAACCATTTTGTTCTGGCTCTTATCATACCAGTTGTTCGCGATGATCCCATGTATCGAAGGTGTGGTGCCTGTATAGATCGATGCATGGCCAGGTCCGGTGTATGTAGGAACATAACTGTAGGAGGTGTTCCTGCAGAGATAACCATCCCTGTATAGTTTTCTGAACCCACCGTCACCATACCTGTTCCAGAACCTGTAGATATAATCATATCGCATCTGGTCAACCACAATGCCTACTACAAGCCTGGGCTGACGTGGTGTCTGGGCAAACGAGGTTCCTGCAACAAGGAAGAGAATAATAAGAAAATACTTTTTCATGAGTGAGGTATTTCATTTGAAAAAAAACGCTGATCCAATCGCCTGTGCGCAACCGTGGCAAGGAATGCTGCTACAAATCCAACAGCTGCACCTCCAATGACATCGAGCGGATAATGTGCGCCGAGATAGATCCTTGAATAACTTACAAATAAAGCCCATGCAACCATCACATAGGGTAGCCATCGGTAATTCCTTCCAAGAAACAAGGTGATAAAGAATGCCAGACCGAATGTATTGGCCGCATGGGAAGAAACAAATCCGAACTGTCCACCGCATCCGTCGGGCAGGCGAATCAGCTCAGCAAGTTCAGCGTTATGACATGGTCTGTAACGTTCAAAGCCATTTTTCAGATAAACGGAAAGCTTATCTGAAAGGAACACACATAAAGAAACTGTAATAAAAAAAAGATACGTTCTCTTCTTATAAACCCTGATGAGCAGGTATAAAAGAAATGCGTAAAAAGGAATCCATGCACCACGATGGCTTGCAAAGATCATCAAGGGATCCATCACATCATTTCCAGCCTGGTTGATGAAAAGGAAAAGATCCTTATCCAGCTTTTCGATATGGTCGGACAAGGACATGAATGCGATCAGGAATTAAGATGACGCCACAGCAGATCCTTCAGTTCCACGATACCTTGCTGGGTATGCGATGAGAAGTAAGATACCGGGATATCAATTTTTGCAGCTTTGAGCTTTTTAGTAAGATCCTGTTTGATGCCTGTGAGAAGCTCTTCATCAAGAAGATCGATTTTTGAAACAGCGAGAATGCGTTTCTTATGCAGCAGCTCAGGGTTGAACAATTCAAGCTCATTCAGGAGAACCTTGTATTCTGTCAGGATATCTTTCGCATCCGAAGGAACAAGAAACAACAAGGTTGAATTTCGTTCGATATGACGAAGGAAACGTGTTCCCAACCCTTTACCTTCATGAGCGCCTTCAATGATCCCCGGAATATCAGCCATCACAAAAGAGCGGTCTTCACGGTACTTCACGATACCAAGATTAGGTACGAGGGTAGTGAAAGGGTAATTTGCTATTTCAGGTTTCGCCGCAGAAACAACAGAAAGAAGTGTTGATTTTCCTGCATTAGGAAATCCGACAAGTCCAACATCAGCAAGAAGCTTCAGCTCAAGGATCTTCCATTCTTCTTTACCTGGTTCACCGGGCTGTGCATAGCGTGGTGTCTGTCTGATCGCAGATTTAAAATGGTTGTTACCAAGACCACCTCTTCCTCCTGGAGTAAGAATTTGCATCTCACCATCTTCGGTGATCTCCATTTCAATTTCTCCGGTCTCTGCATCTTTCACAACAGTGCCTAAAGGAACTTCAATGATCTCGTCATTCCCGCTCCGCCCTGTCATTAATCGGGCGCCACCGCTGCCACCATCTTCAGCGATGACATGCTTGCGGTATTTCAGATGGATCAGTGTCCAGAGCTGCTTGTTTCCTTTAATGATTATGTGGCCACCTCTTCCACCATCACCGCCATCAGGCCCACCTTTTGCTGTCTGGCGGCTTCTGTGCAAATGCACCGAGCCTCCGCCCCCTTTTCCGGAACGACAGCAGATCTTTACATAATCAATAAAATTCGATTCAGCCACGTATATCAGTCAACACGAATATTGATCGCGTTTGTTAATGAGTTAAATATTTCTTCGATTGTACCAGTGCCTTTTATCGGCTTAAGCTTGCCCTGGTCGGCATAGTATTTTTTCAAAGGAGCCGTTTTATTTTCATACTCCTGGATGCGGCGTTTGATCACTGCTTCATCACGGTCATCCGGCCTTCCTGAATTTTCGCCACGCAGCAGAAGCCTTTCGATCAGCTCCTTTTCAGGCACTTCAAGAGAAAGCATCATGGCAATGGATGTACCGACCTCATGAAGCAGGTTATCCAGTGCGAGTGCCTGTGCACCGGTGCGAGGGAATCCGTCAAAAATAAAACCCTTTGCTCCGGGGTTTCCTTCAATCTTTGAACGGATCATACCGATCACGATCTCATCTGGAACAAGAACTCCGGCATCCATCAGCTTTTTCGCGGCAAGCCCTAGATCGGTTCCTGCAGCGATCTCGCCACGAAGGAGATCTCCTGTGCTTAAATGAACAAGTCCATAATGCTCAATAAGCTTTGTTGACTGGGTTCCTTTTCCGGCTCCCGGAGGGCCAAATAAAACGATGTTCAGCATCTCTATTGATTTAATAATTCTTACTCCTCGTCGAGTACATAAATATCTTTCAGGTTACGTGCCTTGCCATCATAATCAAGTCCGTAGCCGATCAGGAACTCATTTCCAACCTCCATGCCCACATAATCCACAGGAATATCTTTTGTGTATGCTCGTGGTTTGAAAAGCAGTGTTCCGAACCTGATCGATGCAGGCTTTTTCGCAAGCAGCAGTTCCTGAAGCTTAACCAGTGTATTGCCAGTATCGATGATGTCTTCAAGAACGATCACATGCCGTCCTTCAATATCTTCCTTGAGGCCCATCAACTCCGAAACCACACCTGTTGTAGAAGTTCCATTATATGAAGAAACTCTGATGAAGCTTATCTCACATTCAGTCCGTACTTCCCTCAGCAGATCCGCCGCGAAAAGAAAACTGCCATTCAGCACAGCAAGAAAAAATGGATTCTTATGTGCATAATCCTGATCGATCTTTCGGGCAAGCCTGAGTACAGATGACTTGATCTGCTCCTCAGGGATAGCGAGTCTGAACCGCTTGCCATGTACTTCGGTGGTCTTCATGAGCCGGCAAAGTTAGGAAATAAAATCCGAGCCGGGTGCCTCATGGCTTAATATCAGGATGTATGGTTAACCCGTCACTTTGAATTGAAACTTGAAAGTTTAAACTAATTTTGCGGCCATGTCCCAAAACTTTTCTTCTGAAACCAGGGTCGCAGTCCTTGGTGGAGGGCAACTTGGAAGAATGCTGATCCAGGAAGCGGCAGACCTGGATGTTCATATCGATGTGCTGGATCCTGATCCGAACGCTCCATGCAGGAATATTGCCGGGTCTTTCACCCAGGGCAGCCTGCTTGATTTCGACACCGTTTACAATTTTGGAAAGGAAGCAGATACCATTACCATTGAGATCGAAAATGTCAATGTGGATGCTCTTGAAAAGCTCGAAAAAGAAGGTAAGCGTGTGTTTCCACAGCCTGCGGTTATCCGGATGATACAGGACAAGGGATTACAGAAAGAATTCTACAAAAAGCATAACATTCCTTCATCTCCATACTTTCTTGTAAACTCAAAAGAGGAGATCAAGCCTCTTGAAGGTCAGTTCCCCTTCGTTCAGAAGCTCCGCACCGGGGGCTATGATGGTAAAGGTGTACAGAAGCTGGATACATTAATTGATCTTGACAAGGCATTTTCTGAGCCATCGGTAATGGAAAAGCTGGTTGATATCGATAAGGAAATCTCGGTCATCACCTGCAGATCTATTGATGGCGAGATCACCTGCTTTCCTGTAGTGGAGCTGGAATTCAATCCTGATGCTAACCTTGTTGAGTTCCTTTTTGCTCCTGCTGAACTTTCCATGACACTTGAGCTGCAGGCGATGCAGATTGCCAAGGAAGTCACTGCAAAAACGGGAATTGTCGGCCTTCTCGCAGTTGAGATGTTCGTTACAAAGCAAGGTGCTATCCTGGTGAATGAGATTGCCCCAAGGCCTCATAACAGCGGACACCAAACGATCGAAGCCAACTTCACTTCCCAGTATGCGCAGCATTTAAGAGCGATCCTGGGATTGCCGCTTGGTTCCACGGATATTATCAAGCCGTCTGTCATGGTGAACCTTTTGGGAGAACCGGGATATTCAGGCACTGCGAGGTACCATGGGTTGAACGATGTTCTAAAGAGAAAAGGAGTGTATGTGCACCTCTACGGCAAAAAGGAAACCAGGCCATTCCGTAAAATGGGTCACATTACCATACTTGGTGAATCACTTGAAGAAGCAAAACAGAACGCCTATTTTGTCAAACATACGTTAAAGGTTATAAGCTGATGGAAACGATCAAACCTGTTGTAGGGATCATTATGGGAAGCAGCTCAGACATGCCTGTCATGACACAGGCTGCTGAGATCCTGGAAAAATTCGGTATTGGTTTCGAGATCAATATTGTATCTGCACATCGCACTCCGGAGAGGATGTTCAGGTATGCGGAGACTGCTTCAGCAAGAGGATTGCAGGTGATCATCGCGGGTGCCGGCGGAGCGGCGCATCTTCCGGGAATGGTTGCATCAGTGACCGAGCTTCCGGTGATCGGAGTACCAGTGAAATCAAGTAATTCAATCGATGGATGGGATTCTATTCTGTCGATCCTTCAGATGCCAAATGGTGTTCCTGTTGCCACGGTGGCTCTCAATGCCGCGCAGAATGCTGGGATCCTCGCTGCACAGATCATCGGTTCACATGATGAAAAAGTTAGGCAACGAATCAAGGCTTTTAAGCAGGAGTTAAAAGACAAGGTGCTGTCGGGTGCGAAATCAACCGGAGAATCTAAATTCAAATTCCAAGGCGAAACATTTGAGTAGCCTTTTTATGAAATGCTTATGAAACGATTGAGCATTACATAAGGCAGCCCACCATGTTCCTTTGAGGTGTGAAACATCGCAAGGGAATTTTCATTCTGATCATCTTCTTCTTTTCATCCGGACTCTATGCCCAGGAAGTTTCTTTTTCTGAGCTATTCTGGTCACCATGTACAAACCGGGCGTTATTGGCAGGTACATCCACGACATCACTTTCTGGAAATCTGGAAAACAGCTTCTTAATTCCTCAGATCTCAAAGGCATCTCTGTTTTTTTCAAAGCCTGCATTCAACAGCAATGTGTATCTGTCAGCAAGCAGGTTTGGCTATCACCATTTCAATGAAACATCCTTCACAGCCGGAATTTCAAAAGTCCTGACGAATTCTATTTCCATTTCATCAGGATTAGGAATATCAGGAACGAGAGTTCCGGAGAATGCATACAGCGAGTTCATACTTCAGGCTGAGTTAGGGCTTCTTTGCAGGATGAATGAAAAGCTGAAGGTATCTGTTGCTGCCAGAGACATTTCACGAGAGGGTGAACGTACGATCAACATGCATCATGTTTCATTTATAATTCAATACACCACTGCTCCCGGAGTAACAATCACAGGCGGGCTCTCCAAAGCTACGGAGACAAGGACGCCATCATTCTTCACTCAATTCGTCTATCATCTTAACAGGTCATTTGTTTTCGTGAGCATGAATACAGCTCCGGTTCAATATAGTCTGGGATATGCCTGGCGAAAACGATCCATGACATATTTGCTGGGCATGAAGTATCATAACCAGCTGGGACCATCACCGGCATTCGCAGCGCAATGGGAAAACTGATCATCCTCTTTTTGATTGTTCTTCCGATGATGCTTACAGCGCAGTCGAATGATCCTTCAGATGCTGATCCGATCGATCCTGACCCACTTCAACTATTAAATGCAGAATCAGCAACCTTCGAACTTTCAAATAAAAGGATCGAAATAAATCATGGAGATCTTTCAATTTTCGTTGAAGCAGGATTACTGACAGAGGCGCAGATGCTGGCAATACATCAGCATATCAGGATGCATGGAAAATTGTTAAGCCTGCTTGAGCTTCAATCCATAGAGCTGTTATCAGTTGCAGATATCAGGAAGATCCTTCCGTTTGTTTTCGTTCGGACAGATGGTGTGAATCAGGACTGGAAGATGCGCCAGACATTGTCATTCAGCTCAACGATCAGGAGTACAGTTCCTGATGAGGTTGATCAGTCATCTCTCCTGTTTCGATATCGCGGCAATGCAGGAGACAGGATCACCTGGGGAGTAACAGCAGAAAACGATGCGAAAGAAAAATACAGGTTTGAAGATAGTCAGTATGGCTTTGATCATTTGTCAGGATTCGTGGAGCTGCGCAAAACAGGCATTTTTACCAAAGTGATCGCCGGAGATTTCCTTGCAGGATTCGGACAAGGTCTTACAGTATGGAATACATTTTCAAGGAATCCATCGGCGGATATCATTACACTTAAAAAGCTCATGCCTGGTCTAAAGCCGAACACTGGAAGGAATGAGATCACTTTTTTTCGCGGGCTTTCTGCAGAAGCTAAGATCACAAAGAAGCTTTCCCTTATTCTGTTTGGTTCACGAAAAGCATTGGATGCAACACTTGCCAGAAATGAAATGAGCGAAGAAGATGAAATACAAGGTTTTCCTTCCTCAGGCTATCACCGGACCGAAAGTGAACTGGCATCCAGGAAGTCTGCAACAGTAACGACTACAGCAGGCACGTTGCAATGGCGACATCAACGTACCAGAGCTGGTATGAACCTGGTATCTGCAAGCTTTGAGCATCCGGTGGTAACATCAACCGAGCTGCATGAAATCAGGAATCTGAGTGGTAGAAAGAATCATGTAGCATCGGTTGATTACGCGAGTTCTGTGTTGAATATGGATCTGTTCGGAGAGCTGGCAGTTTCTGGCAACAAAGGCTTCGGCATTTTGCAGGGAGCTTTGCTCAGTGCAGGTCCTAATCTTGGAATTGGAATTTTATATGTGCGTTACAGTCCAGGATATCAAAGCTTTTATCAGCATGCGGCATCAACACTTGGAATGGGCTCAAATGAAACAGGGATCTATTTGAACGTTGATCTAAAAATTAACAAAAGCGTATCGGTACAAGCTTACAGCCGCTCCACCAGGAGCATTCTTCCAACAAGAAGCTCCAATTTACCGCAGGACCGGAATGACTATCGGATGACAACAACCTATGCTGTTGGTAAACGAACCTTCTTAAAAGCAACGGGAACTTACAGAGGGTCACTCGCAAATTTTAAAGGAGCCGGATACATGCAGGAAACACAACGGATTAGTCAAAAGGGACTTGCAGTGACATTCAATCAAGGCGTGAATGAACAGATAAATATCTGGGTAAACTGCACGACCAGAGAAGCCGGTGAAGCTTCTGTTTTCACAAGTGGATTTTTGTTTTCATGCGGAGGACGAATGATGCTCTCAAAAGCCATTTCTGTTGCCGGAGGAATTGCAGTGTACGAATCGCAAAAAGGGATCTCTCTGTACATACCCGAAGAAAGTATTTCAGGATCAACATCCTTCGCTACGGCATATGGCTCAGGTGAAAAGGTTTATGTGGCTTTCAGCGGAAAGCTTCCTTATGGATTAAAGACACAGTTCAAGCTGACCATAGCAAAGCCCGTCGAAAAAGAGATCGATCACACACTTTCATTTCATGTTTCGAAAACGATCGTGAAGAAATGAGTCGTTAAACCCGGGTTATGCAATAGGAGTTATTAAAAACACGAACTACTTGCATTAGCCGGGATTACCCCGACTTTGAAAATCACTCTTTTGATCAAATCAGAATGGTCTTCAAGTGCTGATTTTCTTAGTCGATTATGCATGAGCTTTTTCTAATGCATAATCTGGGTTAAAAAAACAGCAATTGAATCCTCATTGTGAAATGCTGGATAAACACGTTAACACAAAAGTCAGATGTTGGTTTCACTTTATTCCTTCCGGATGAACTTCCGGTTTTATTGCGCTATACCACGTCGGAAATCTCAGACCTGATAGCATGGCCTCAGTTATTCCTGGTCTCTCTTTTTAGTTTAAACCCGGATTATGCAATAGGAGTTATTAAAAACCACGAACTACTTGCATTAGCCGGGATTACCCCGACTTAGAAAATCACTCTTTTGATCAAATCAGAATGGTCTTAACGTGCTGATTTTCTTAGTCGATTATGCATTAGTCTTTTTCTAATGCATAGCTTGGGTTAAATCACTTCTCCCGTATTTAAGAAGGAAACAATCTTCTCACTCTATTTCTCATGACATTACTCCCAAGTCGGTATGTACCAACGGTTTCGAAAAAGCGGTTATCAAATTGCTTATTGGTTAATCAATCTGAAAAGTGGTTAATGAACGAATGAATATTTCAAACTCAAGTAAAAATTACAAGACATTTTTTCCATAATTAAATCAACTATTTGAGCCGATAAAGCAGCTGGTAAAACAATACAAGCGGGTGTAAAAAGGAGATTGGTGCACAAGAGCATCCGGGCAGGATGAAGGGACAGCAACACCAGCTGCTTACGGCTCAAACATTCAAACACAAGTCCTATTCAATTATCATTTGTGATGAACATCCTTCTGAATTAAAATGACATAAGCATTACCCTTCAATTCCGAAATCATTAATATAATCTGTACAGGTTTCACTTTCGATAGGCGTTTTTCTATTTTTGCGCCCCCCTTATGACCTGGAAAGAACATTTTAAGAAAACTTACCTCCTTGCCTACCCTGTCTGTCTTTCACAGATGGGTCATATACTTGTTGGTGTTGCTGACACCGCAATGGTTGGTTTGATCGGTACACCGGAGCAGGCGGCAGTTGCTCTTGCGACCAGCGTCTATTCGATCATACTTGTTTTCGGGATTGGTGTTTCTTTCGGGATCACACCACTTGTTGCCGCAAGCGATGGTGAAAACGACAAGCTCCGTTCAACAACCATTTTCAAGAACGGCATGCTCGTGAACCTGATTGCCGGTATCGTATTGTTCGGAATTCTTTTTTTCGCGAGTCCTCTGCTCTCTCATCTTGACCAGCCGGAATCTGTTTCATCCATGGCGATACCGTTCTTCAATGTGCTGGTTCTGTCGATGATCCCACTCAGCTTATTTTTCAGCTTCAAGCAGTTTGCCGAAGGATTGTCTGACACCAAAGTTGCTATGATCGTAAGCATCGTTGCCAACCTTTTAAACGTGTTTCTTAATTACGTTATGATCTTCGGAAAGATGGGCTTTCCTGAAATGGGACTGATGGGTTCATGCTGGGCTTCTTTCATCTCGAGGGTCGTCATGGCGCTTGTCATGTTCTTGTACCTCTGGAAGAAAAAGGCATACAAGATCTATTGGAAGGAATGGAAGATCGCTAAATACAACTGGAAAACGTCAACTGATATTCTCAACATCGGAATCCCATCGGGTATGCAGTATGTGTTTGAAGTAGGTGCCTTCAGCTTTGCCGCAGTCATGATCGGATGGATCGGGGCCACAGAGCTTGCTGCACACCAGATCGCTTTAAGCCTTGCCGCACTTACCTACATGATGGCCAGCGGAATCAGTGCAGCCGCCAGTGTGCGGGTTGGAAACCAGTTTGGGATGAGAGATCTTCAGGAGCTTCGCAGGTCAGCATTCAGCGCTTTGATGATGGTGGTGGTGGTGATGTCATTCGCAGGACTACTTTTTGTCTTTACAAGGGGAATGATTCCGCAATGGTTCTCCAAAGAGGAAGATGTTATTTCAATTGCATCAGGACTGCTTCTGATTGCGGCATTCTTCCAGCTTTCAGATGGGTTACAGACTGTTGCTCTCGGTGCACTCAGGGGAATACAGGATGTCAGAATTCCAACAGGGATCACTCTTGTGGCTTACTGGATCATCGCGCTTCCGTTAAGCTACTGGCTTGCCTTTTCAAAACAGATGGGTGTGAACGGAATCTGGTATGGACTGTCGATTGGACTTACACTCGCCGCGATACTGCTGTTCCTGAGGTTCAATTATATCAGCCGAAGGATCTTCCGGAAAGATCATCCTTCCTTTACCTGAAATCCGGCCTTCTTCATTTCATCCCAGAATGATGGATAGGATTTACTGATCACTCCGGCATCCTGTATTTCAACATGATCATATTTGGCTGCGAGGCATGCGAAAGACAATGCCATGCGATGATCGTCGTATGTTTCAAATGAAAGCTCACCGAGGTCATCTCCGGGGATCAGCTCAAAAGAACCATCACCATGATCAACCAGCTCTGCTCCCAGTTTCCTGATCTCCTTTTGCAATGCAGCAATACGATCTGTTTCCTTATAACGCAGCGTATATAGTCCATTCATCAGGCACCTTACCTTTTTCGCTGCTGCAACTACAGCCACGGTCTGTACTATATCCGGACAGTCAGAAAAATCGAAACAGAATGTAAATGATTTTCTTGGAGTGCCCTTGATGGAGATCCCTTCCTCAGTTTCGTGCGTATTTACCCCAAAAAAAGTAAAAAGGTCTGCAACAAGCGCATCACCCTGAACAGAAGTTTTCTTCAGGTTTCTAAGCTGGAATTCAGCTGAGCCTTCGCTGAGTGCCGCCATGGCATACCAATACGAAGCGGATGTCCAGTCAGCCTCAACAGTCACACTATTCTTCTCGGGAGCACACGAATAGTATTGCTTGCTCACCGAGATCCGGTTACCCTGCCATTGGCCGTAAACACCAAAGTTTTCCATGATCTTTAATGTCATATTGATATAAGGTCGGGAAATGACCTCCCCAACAAAATCAATAACCAGACCATGATAGAATTCCACAGCGGTAAGCAACAGCGCTGATACAAACTGGCTGCTCACGCTACCATCCACTTCGATCTCGCCACCTTTGAGTGACACTCCATAGATCTTCAATGGCGCATGTCCTTCTTCTTCAAGGTATTCGATCTGCGCACCCAGCATACGAAGTGCATCCACAAGTATTCTCATCGGACGTTTTTTCATCCGTTCTGAACCTGTCAGCACCCATTCGCCTGGCTGTGTAGAAAGATAAGCGGTAAGAAATCGCATTGTTGTACCTGCATGACTTACATCGAAGGTCAGGTTACCACCCGGATGATCTTTCACCTGGCCGAGAATATCCTGAAGTATGCGGGTATCGTCTGACTCAGAGAGATTCACTATGTTAAAATCCGATTCACAAAGTGCACGAATGATCAGCAAACGGTTACTGATGCTTTTGGATGCATCAATGTTGATGCTTGATGAAATGTTTGTGGAAGGGGCACTTATTTTCAGGTTCATAGTTGATCTGAGGCAAGCTTCTTATATTTTTCCAGTGCTTCAAAGATGACGAGGGTCTCAAATGTCCTGTCATACACCGAATTACCAATGCCACTCAGCAGGGTAAAGTTAATATTTCCACGGTTGTTTTTCTTATCATGAGCCATGAGCTGGATCACCTGTGCTTCATTGAAATCCACCGGAAGGTGTCCATGATAGCGTGAAATGATGTTTGCTGTGATCTCGTTTAATTCACTTGTCTTCAGGAGACCGGCATGATTTGACAGCATGGATTCTATGATCATTCCTGCAGCGACAGCAAAGCCATGGCTGATCATTTTATCTTCCTGAAGATACCACGATTCGATGGCATGTCCTGCAGTATGACCAAAGTTGAGCACTTTTCTGTATCCTGATTCAAACGGATCATTATCAACGATCTTCATCTTAATCCTTATAGAATCAGCAATGAGCCTTGCATCAATCTTTTCAGGGCTTGTTTCTGCAGCAGCCTGCCAGTGCGACTTATCGGCGATCAATCCGTGCTTCATGACTTCAGCAAAACCGGAAAGCAGCTCATCACTGGATAATGTATCAAGCAATCCTGGAAAACAAAACACCCCTGAAGGATCTTTAAACAGTCCAATGATATTTTTCAGGCTATTCAGGTCAACGCCGTTCTTTCCTCCAAAGCCTGCGTCAGCCATGCCTATCAGTGTTGTCGGAATGTTCACGAATGGGATCCCTCGCATATACGCTGCTGCACAGAACCCTCCGAGATCAGTCACAACACCGCCTCCTACATTTATCAGCAATGAATTCCTGTCTGCCCCTGCTTCGGCAAGCGCAGTCCACACAGCCTGTGCGGTGTTGATCGTCTTGGCCTTTTCTCCCGATTCTATTTCTATGATGCCTGCACTCTTTAATGCATTAACCCCGGAAACCAGTTGAGGAACACAATGTGTCACTGTGTTTTCATCACACAGAATAAACTTTTTTTTATGCTCATGCTCAACAGTGAGGAAGGAGTTAAGGGTTGAAAATGCTCCGTTCCCCACATGGATCCTGTAGGTGCCGCCTTCTATATGATGCACGAAATCACTCATTGTTTTTCAGTTAACTTCTTTATCATGAAGTAAAGCCAAACACTGTTCCTCATTTTCATGATACTCAAAATTACGATAACATCCTGTTTATGATGGATAACCGGAGAAGAATGACACTGGTCATATAAAGGAATATGCAATCACCTGAACTTTATAAGTTAAACAGTTTGTGAAGGATGAACAACGAGGATAGTGGTTCAAAGGAATTGGAGAAACATCGAATACTTCTTAAGGCATTAGATGCCAGGCTTATTCAGACGGTTTCGGAAAGAATGGTTCAAGCTAAAAAGATCGGTGAACTAAAGAAAACCATGAACCTTGATCCCTATCAGCCGGACATGTACCAGGAGGTAGTTCGATATTACATGAGCGAAGGATCAGCTCAGGGACTCGAGATGTCTTTTACATTACTTCTTGCTGATCTCCTTCACCAGGAATCGTTAAGAATTCAGAACAAAATAAAATCCGGACATGAGTGAATTAAAAAACATACCTGAACTACTTGCGCCTGCAGGATCCATGGAATCTATAAGAGCTGCAATTGATGCGGGCTGCGATGCGGTTTACTTTGGACTTGAACAGCTGAACATGCGGGCAAGATCTTCTAATTCGTTTACGACAGATAAATTGAAGGAGATCATGCAGGTAACATCAGAAAGTAAAGTGAAAGCTTACCTGACACTCAACACCATCCTTTATGATCACGACATCCGGTTAATGAAGGCAATCGTGGATACAGCGATTGAACACAAGGTTGATGGAATCATCGCTGCTGATCCAGCAGTGATCAATTACGCATCCAGGAAAGGCATCAGTGTACATATTTCAACTCAGGCCAATATCACGAATATCGACACGGTTGAATACTTTTCAACCTTCGCTGATGTCATGGTTCTTGCACGTGAACTCACGTTAAAGCAGGTAAAAGATATTTCAAGAGAAATTAAAAGAAGATCGATCAAAGGGCCTTCAGGAAATCTTGTAAAGCTTGAAATCTTCGCACACGGTGCCTTGTGTATGGCGGTTTCAGGAAAATGTTACCTCAGCCTGCATACTGATTATGCATCGGCGAACAGAGGCGCTTGCGTTCAGAACTGCCGTCGAAGCTATATCGTGAAAGACAAGGAAACAGAAACTGAGTTTGAGATCTCGAATGAGTATATCATGTCTGCCAAAGACCTGTGCACAATTGACATTATGGACCTCATGGTAGATTCAGGTATCGATGTGATAAAAATTGAAGGCCGGGGCAGAGCTCCTGAATACGTTTACACCGTTACAAAATGCTACCGCGAAGCTCTTGACTCCATCAGGGATGGCAGCTATAGTGAAGAGAAAGTCATGGAATGGAGAACTAAACTTGAAACCGTCTTCAACCGCGGGTTCTGGAATGGCTATTATCTTGGAAAACGAACGGGTGAATGGAGCAACCGATATGGTTCAGCTGCAACGAAGCAAAAGGTTTATATCGGGAAAGGGCGCTCCTACTACGCAAAAGCAATGGCAGGTGAATTTCTATTGGAGTCCGGAAAGCTTGGTATCGGAGACGATGTGATCATTACCGGGCCTACAACAGGACTGATTCAAACCACCGTCAGGGACCTGCATATCAATGGTGCTGCCGCCACTGATGCAAAGAAAGGCGACATGATCACCATCCTGCTTGAACAGCAGATCAGGCCATCTGACAAGCTTTATAAAGTGAACGATGTAAAATGAAAGTCGTGTTCTTCCGTAACAAATGCATTGGCTGTGGTTCGTGTGTACAGGTTCTCCCTAAACGTTGGCAGATCTCACGGCTTGATGGAAAGTCCAACCTCATCGGTGCATCATCTAAAAACAGCGCGTTTGTCCTGGATACCACTGAACTTGAACGAGCCGGCTTTGAAGAATGCATGATCAACTGTCCGGTGAACATCATCAGGATCGAGGGCTGACTTATATTCAATGCAATCAACCTGACGCTGAATGAATACCGTGACACCAGGTTCTTAAATTGGAATCGGTGGCCTCTTTGCTTTGTACTTTGTTCACTGAAGCTGATATTTGTATATGATTTCTTTCGACAATACAGAGATTGCGTTTTCCGCCAAGTCAGATAAAGACCTTTCCCGTTCATACTGGCTTTTTAAGCTTGTCAGCAACACAGGATTCGTAAACATCGGAAAGCACCTCACGACCCTTGCAATTAACAGTGGACTTCCGATAAAAGGAATTATTAAAGCCACTATTTTCAAACAGTTCTGCGGTGGAGAAAACATTGAAGAATGCCAGCAAACTGTGGACAGCCTCGGCGCATTCGGTATCGGAACCATTCTCGATTATTCGGTCGAAGGGAAAGAAAGCGAAAAAGACTTTGACAATTGCGCCGAAGAAACGATCAGAACAGTCGTCAGAGCGGAAAGAGAAAAGCACATTCCCTTTTCCGTATTCAAGGTTACCGGAATGGGACGCTTGTCACTACTTGAAAAAGTAAGTTCAAAAGCAGCATTGACCGAAGATGAAAAGGCGGAATACCAGCGCGTGAAAGCCAGGGTTGATAAGGTTTGCAGAGCAGCGTATGAACGAAATGTGAGGATCTTTATCGATGCGGAAGAAAGCTGGATCCAGGTTGCCATCGACGATCTGGCCAACGAAATGATGTCGAAGTTCAATCACCAGCGACCGATCGTATTCAATACATTCCAGCTTTATCGGAAAGACCGGCTGGAATACCTGATGCACTCATCACTCGAAGCAGAGAAAGGCAACTATTACCTCGGAGCAAAACTGGTGCGCGGAGCTTACATGGAAAAAGAGCGCAAACGTGCAGCCGAGAAAGGATATCCGTCACCGATCCAGGATACCAAGGAAGATACTGACAGGGATTATGATAAAGCACTTCATTTCTGTATTGCTCATGTGGAAAGCATGGCGTTTTGTGCAGGAACACACAATGAAGCAAGCAGCAGGTACCTTGTGCAGATGATGGAAGAAAGAAGCATCAGGCCCGGGCATCAGAACATCTGGTTCAGCCAGCTGCTGGGGATGAGCGATCACATCAGCTTCAACCTTGCAAAAGCAGGCTACAATGTGGCCAAGTATGTTCCTTACGGACCGGTAAAAGAAGTATTGCCATACCTCATCCGCAGAGCACAGGAAAATACTTCAGTGAAAGGTCAGACAGGCAGAGAGCTCAGTCTCATCATCAAAGAAAAAGAGCGCAGAAAAAAAGCCGCATAAGGTGTTGAATCCTCTGGATTTCCTGTCGTTTTAAATCACGGTAATCTTGTATGAAATGACTGAAAATGCATTCGTTCATGCATGATTGGAAGAAGCGTATGACACGCCTGATTGATCATCAGAATAAAAGGTAACAGATCGAAAACTGATCTTCTTCCGGGTTATTTTCTGATGCTGAATTTTCCAGGGCCAAGGAGGAAAAGTCCGATGAACGCGATTGCATTTTCTATTGCGTGAGAGGCTCCCTTAAGACCATCACCTTTTGCGAAATGTGAAACAGCAGCAACGATCAGGGTTACGATGATCAGGAAGCATGCAATTCTGAACCATAGGCCCAGAGCGACAAGCAGGCCACCGATGCCTTCAGCGAAAGCCGCCATGAATCCCCAGAAAGCCGGCGCGAAATCAATTCCGAAATTTTTCATGCTTCCACCCACAGCAGTCCATTTCTCGACACCACCCATGAGCTTTGGAATACCATGGGTCATCATCATAATACCAAGTCCAACCCTTAAGAAAAGGATCGCATGATCTTTATAATTGGAAAGTCCTTTCATGTGAGAATTTTTGTTCGCTCCAAGTTATCAAAGAAATCCTTCAGGCAAGAATTGAACCCGAAAAGACAACCGTGATTTAACCTTACTTTGAACTTTTAACTTTTAACTTTTAACCCAACTAAAAAGCCCCATGATATCGCTATCACAGGGCTTTTTGAATTTCAGTGGTTGTATTAGTCTTCTACAACTTCGAAGCTTACAGGAACAACGATGTCCTTGTGAAGTCTTACATCAGCTGTGTACTTACCAAGGGACTTGATTGAGTCACCCTGGATCGTGATGTTCTTTCTGTCAACATCGTATCCAAGTTTCTTGATTGCTTCAGCGATCTGAAGAGGAGTAACTGAACCGAAGATCTTACCGGATTCACCAGCTTTTGCACCAACTTTAACAGTCAGGTCCTTCAGGCCTTCAGCGATCTTACCAGCTTCAGTGCGGATCTTTTCTTCTTTGTGAGCACGCTGCTTTCTTGTTTCAGCAAGCATTTTCTTAGCTGATTCAGAAGCAACTACTGCCATTCCCTGAGGAATTAGGAAGTTAAGGGCATAACCATCTCTTACTTTAAGAAGATCGTCTTTATAACCCAGATTTTTTACGTCTTTTTTTAGAATGATTTCCATTGCGCGTTCCTCCTAATTACTTTAACATATCAGCAACGTACGGCATAAGTGCCAGGTGACGTGCTCTTTTAACTGCTGTAGATACTTTTCTCTGAAATTTCACAGAGGTTCCGGTTAAACGGCGTGGAAGGATCTTCCCCTGCTCATTTACGAACTTTAAAAGGAAGTTAGGATCCTTGTAGTCGATATACTTGATTCCGCTCTTCTTGAAACGGCAATATTTCTTTTTGCTGATCTCCACTGATGGAGGATTCAGATATCTGATTTCTGTTTTGCTTGACATCCTGTTTCTTTTTAAAAATTATGCAACTGCTTCTTTCTTTTCAGAGAACTTCTTCTTTCTCTTCTCGCTGTATGCAACAGCGTGCTTGTCCAGAGAAACCGTAAGGAATCTTAGAACACGCTCGTCACGCTTGTATGCGATCTCGAGGTCGTTGATGATCGTTCCAGGTGCCTGGAACTGAAACAGGTGATAAAATCCAGAGGATTTCTTTTGAATCGGGTAAGCCAGCTTTTTCAGGCCCCAGTGCTCTTCATTTACAATCTTACCACCGTTCTTGGTGATAAATTCCTTGTACTTGGCTACTGCCTCCTTTGCCTGATCTTCAGACAAAACGGGAGTTAAAATGAAGACAGTTTCGTAATCTTTTAACATTGTTTTTTGTTTTTAATTAGTTCTTTCCGAATAAACGGGCTGCAAAGATAGGAAATTATCCTCGAAACATGAAATAAACCAGCCATGTTTCATTGATCCTGACCGATAACACACTCAAACTCAACAACCGCTCACTCAGGTTGACCGATTACTCCGTAATGTTACGACAAACCCCGGATTTTATTCGACTGAACTCTTTTTTCCTACATTTGCACCCGAAAACCAACAAATTCCTAAAAATGAAAAATTTCTTCAGATCGTTGACTGCAGTTATGGCAGTTGCTATCCTGATCGCAGGTTGTAAAAAACCTACCGCAAACTTCACAGCTGACAAGCAGGAAGTCGAAACCGGTGAAGTCGTTACATTCACTAACAGCTCAGAAGATGCTGCAATTTACATGTGGGATTTTGGAGACGGAACTCAGTCTTCCCAGAAAAACCCTACGCACGTGTATGATACGCCAGGTAGCTACCAGGTTACTATGACATCTGCAAAAAACAAAATGAAGAAGCCTGCTGATGCTACTGCAATAACTATCAAAGTTAATGCTCCTCCGGCACCAAAAGCTCCAACTGCCGCTTTCACAACATCTAAAACGGCTGCAATGCCAGGTGAAGTGATCACATTCGCTGCAACTGATACAATCGCTGAAGAATTCGTCTGGGATTTCGGTGACGGTCAAATGTCCCTTTCTCCAAACCCAACTCATGTTTACGCTGCTGGTGGAACTTACACAGTATCCCTTACTGTTTACAGCTGGGACAGACAACACACTGACACTAAAATGGCTACCATCACAATTGGTAACGGAAGCGGTGACTTCACATTGAGATCAAAGCTTGTTGGAAAATGGAAGATCGCAACACACAATCTTACTCACACCATAAACAACGTAACTGTACCAAACTGTGCGAACATTCAGCCACAGCCTTACACTTACAGCTTCCCTGCTACAAGCACACCAAACATTGAAGTGCTTTCAAACAACACGATCATCGTGTATGATAACGACAACAACATCCGTTACACCGGAAGCTACAACGTGATCGATGCGACAAGAATCAACTGGGTTCACAACCAGCAGTTCATTTCAACCGGCTTCACCCCAATCGCTGGAACAATCGTTCCTACTTACACTGGATTCGGTGCAGGCAGCCAATTGTGGACAGCAACTGTTAGCGGAAGCACACTCACGCTTACATTCTCTGCTAAGAACACAAATGGTTCAGCATACAACAACTGTGTTACTCCTGCTCAAAACATTTCAGGTGTTCAGGTGATCACAGAAACTGTTACTTATACAAAGCAGTAATCTGACCTTAACGTCATAAAAAAGAAAGAGCCCTTCTGCATTGCGGAAGGGCTCTTTCTTTTATAATACATTCTCACTTTTTCCTGGCGATCAGTAATCCATCTCTTACAGGAAGCAGCAGCTTTTCAACCCGTTCATCTTTCATCACCTTTTCATTATACTGCATAATTGCCCTGGTATCCTTATCGATCTTATTACCATCATTCAGCACCTTTCCACTCCACAGCACATTGTCTGCAATGATGTATCCACCGCTTCTCACCTTGTCAAATACAAGATCATAGTAATTCGGATAGTTCTCTTTATCCGCGTCAATGAAAACAATGTCAATGGTCTCATTCAGCCCAGGGATTATATCTATCGCATTACCAATTCTGTAATCTATCGCTTTCGCATATGGTGACTCATTAAAGTATCCCTTCACCCTGCTCTCAAGCTCTTCGTTAATATCCAGTGTGATCAGACGTCCGCCGCTTTTTAAACCTTCAGCAAGACATAAAGCGGAATATCCTGTATAGGTTCCGATCTCCAGGATCACCGATGGAGCGATCATCTTGCTGAACATGCTGAGCACTCTTCCCTGCAGGTGGCCACTCAGCATCCTTGGCATCATCACTTCAGCGTGTGTTTCGCGGTTGATCTTCTTTAACAGATCCGACTCCTGGTCAGAATGGCTGAGGCTATACTCCTCAATTTTTGCATCAATAAATTCCATCAGGCTGGTTTATAAATTAATTCTGATAATTTTTCAGGATTGAACACTTCCTCGGCCACCTCTGCGATATCAAGTGATGATATGGAATTGATCTTCGCATAAAGCAGCTCAAGCGTATCCATCCTGTTATGAACGACCATGCTTTTTGCCATGGTGATGGCAAGGCTCATCCGGCTTTCCTGGGCCAGTGCAACCTGTCCTATCAGCTGCTGCTTGGCTGCGGAAAGCTGTCGTGTGCCTAAAAGGCCAGACCTTAACTTTTCGAGCTCTTTATAAACGAGATCTTTTGTCTTATCAAGGAACTTAGGGTCTGTTCCAAGATAAACACAGAACACACCTGTCTCGCTGAACATCTGATAGTTCGATTCGAGATTATAGGTAAACCCATATTTTTCTCTGATCGCGAGATTTAACCGGCTGTTCATGGCAGGTCCGCCGAGCAGGTTATTCAGGAGGCTCATGGCAAATCGTTTACGGTCGTGCTGACCATATGCGCGGTTACCTATGATGCAATGGGCCTGGTGAATAGGCTTTTCCACAGACTTCCTGAATTTTTTTGGTCTTCCCGCCTTTACACGTACACTTGGCTTTGTCCGGGTGTTGTAGGAAGAGAAGTAGGTTTCAGCAAGCTCCCGGATCTCACTGACATCTGCCTTTCCGACAGTGGCAATGACGATCTTCGAAGGAAGGTAATGCTGCGAGATGAAATGAAAAATATCCTGTCTTGTCAATGCATCCAGCGACTCAGGAGTTCCCAGAATGCTTCGTCCCAGCGGATGTCCAGGAAACAGCTCTTCTTCAAAACGATCGAAAATACTTTCAGCAGGATTATCATCATATGATGCGATCTCATCAAGGATCACCTGCTTTTCCTTTTTTATTTCACGATCAGGAAATTCGCTGTTGGTAAGAATATCTGAAAAAAGTTCAAAGGCACGTTCAAAATAAATATTCAAAAAGCTCGCATAAATGCATGTTTCTTCTTTGGATGTATAGGCGTTGATTTCACCACCCACAGCATCAATTCTTGAAAGCACATGAAAAGCCTTTCGTTTTTTGGTTCCTTTGAAGATCACATGCTCAAGCAGATGTGCCAGACCATGCTGTGATTCTTCTTCATCACGGCTTCCTGCATCTACAAGGAGAGCGAGATGTCCTACCTGTGTTCGTTCCTGCTTATGTATTACCCTGATCCCGTTTGATAATGTAAATATGACTGGCTCCATTCATCGCAAAAGTATCTTATTTAGGTGATTGATGCCGCCATAAATCGTGCACTAAAATCCTTCACATTCAACTTTTTCAACCAGGGTGTGTTTATAAATATCGCTATACCCCTCTCTGTCACCGCTTTGTTTTTTAACATTTTAGCGTTATGAATAGAAAACTATACTTCCTGCTCCTGATCTTTTCTGTTCTGATAGGATCCCTTTCAGCACAAACGAAGATCAAACCTCAAGACAAGGAATACCTTGAAGAGGCGGAGTATCTGTTCGGTGAAGGTTATTTCCTCAGAGCATTGCCGCTCTACCTCACACTAACGAACAGCTATCCAGAGGACCAGGATCTTAAATACAAGCTCGGGATCTGCTACCTGTACAAAACCGATGAGCCCGAAAAAGCAGTATCAATACTAGAAGAAGTGAAGCAGAAAGATCCTTCCATGCCAGGCATCAACTTTTACCTTGGAAGGGCTTATAAACTGAATTACCGGATAGAGGAAGCAGTATCCACCTTCAACGATTACCTCAAAGAAAAGATCAAGGATGCAGACAGGGAAGAAACCTTGCGCATGATCGAACAATCAAATTACACCAAGACCCAGATCTCAAACCGGATCGATGCTTTGATCAGGAATATCGGCGCACCGCTTAACACGGAGAATTCTGAATACGCTCCAGTGATCTCCGCAGATGAATCAGTAATGATCTTCACTTACCGTGGTGAACGAAGCAAGGGAGGTTTGCAGGCTGAAGACTTCACACCGGATCCTGAAGGCGAATATTATGAAGACATCTTTATCTCTTATCGCATCGGTGACAACTGGACTACACCTGAAAGCATCGGAGACAATATCAATACAACACGTCACGATGCCAACATCGCAATCTCTGCGGACGGACAGTACCTTTTCATCTACAAAAGCGACATCAAGAACAAAGGGGATATTTACATGAGCAAGCTTGCTGGTGATGTATGGGGAGCACCGGAACTTCTTCAGGGTGATGTCAACAGCTCATCATGGGAAGGAAGCTGTTCGCTCTCGGCGGATGGCCAGACGCTTTTCTTCTCCAGCGAACGTCCTGGTGGATTCGGTGGCCGTGATATCTATATCAGCAAGCTGGGTGCGGATGGTAAATGGAGTAAAGCAGAAAACATGGGACCAAGCGTCAATACAAAATTTGATGAAGATGGCCCGTTCATTCACCCTGATGGAATTTCGCTTTACTTCAGTTCAAAAGGACATGAGACAATGGGGGGATACGACATTTTCTTTTCATACAAGAAAGAAGATGGACAGTGGAGCAAGCCTGTTAACTTCGGATATCCTGTAAATACAGTTGGTGATGACAGGTATTATGTACTGACTGCAGATGGGAAGCATGGTTACTATTCATCAGGAGCACCGGGAGGTTTCGGTCAGCAGGATATTTATTCCGTTACACCAGGAGTGAGCGGTATCAAGCCAATCCTGGCGCTGATCAAAGGTTCCGTGATGGCAGATGGAAAGCCAATGGAAGCAAAGATCACTGTATATGATGAAAATGGCACAAAGCAGAGCACCATCTCTTCGAATGCGAAAACAGGAAAGTACCTTCTTGCCTTATCGCCAGGGAAAGATTACAAGCTTGCATTCGAGATCGATGGATATGATCCGGTGTTTCAATATGTAAATACCAAAACTCTGGATAAGTATGTTGAAGTGATCAAAGATTTCCATTTATATTCAAAAGGATATGAAGGTGACAAGATCATCGACAACCCGGAAGATCTGCAAAAGCTGATTGCCCTTGAACAGGAGAAAGCTGCCAAGGAAAGTTCAGAGATCGCACGTGAAGAAAAAGTATTCCAGGAAGTACTTGCCAAATATGGTGAAGAAAGGATCGACAGTGTTCAATATACCGTGCAGATCGCTGCAGTGAAGGATCCCGAAGATTTTAAAACAGATCTTACACCACTTGGCCAGGAAGTGAAGAAAGAAGCAGGACCTGATGGCATTACACGTATCGTGGCAGGACCATTTAAAACACTTCTTGAAGCAGAGGCTTACAGGGCGCAAGTCATCAGGAAAGATTCGACGGTAAGGTCAACCTCGTTTGTAAAAGCAAATGACAGGCAGCTGCAGGAATTCTATGCGGAAGATTATAAGAAGCAGAATTTAAAGACCGAGCCAAAAGAAGAAAAGATCTATACTCCTGAAGGAAAGGAAAATGCACGCGAGAAGAAGCCTGTCATCTCTGAAGAATACAAGAAGATCCTTACAGAACTTGGAAACAGGGAGATCGAAGGTGTGCTTTACAAGCTGGAGATCGCATCCGTGAAAGACGAAAAAGATTTCAAATACGGATACCTGTCAGAATATGGCAATATTGAAAAGAAGGTATATCCTGATGGCACGATCCGTTATACGATTGGCCAGTTCAAAACCCTCGTAGATGCTGAAGTGTTCAAGCAGCAGGTGATCAAAAAGTATCCTGAGCTTGCCGAAGCTTTCGTCACTGTGTTCTCACTTGGCAAACGCAAAACAGTTGAAGAGTTCGCCGCTGAGCAGAAAAAAGAAGAACCGGTTGCTGCAAAACCTTGCTATGAAGGACCTGAGATAAACTTCAGCGAATTCGATGGCAAGGATCTTAACGACACGACTTACTACAATGCATTGATCAGAAAAGGTGGAGTGCTTTGCGGAGACGTGACCTACAGGGTACAGATCGGAGCTTACAGACATCCTAAAAACTTCAAGTACCCGAACCTGAAGATCTTTGGATCAGCGAAGGTGCTCGACTATCCTGATGGCATCACACGCTTCACCATGAAAGAATTCAAGACAATGGCAGAGGCAGAAGCTTTTCGTCAGCAGGTGATCAGAAAAGGCACAAAAGATGCCTGGGTGACAGGTTGGTACAAAGGTGAGAGGAAGCTTCTCCAGGACTTGATCAAGGTGAACTTCTACCAGAAAAAAGCGAGCTGATCAGCTGGCTTTTCTCACTTCATACGTTTCTTTGGATGTGCGTTTGAATGGCCGGATGATCAGTCTGATCCCGCGGTCATAGATCGCATAGCTCCATAGCCAGTTGACGAATACGATCACTCTGTTCCTGAAGCCTATCAGCATGAACAGGTGAACAAACATCCACATCACCCACGCGAGGAATCCCTGTGAATGGAACTTTCCGATGTCTGCGATCGCTTTATTCCTGCCAATGGTAGCCATCGAGCCTTTGTCATGATACCTGAATGGCTTCAGTTCTGATACCTTGTTATTGAAGATGGCTTTCAGGTTGTGACCAAGATTTTCAGCATGCTGCATGGCTACAGGAGCCACCATTGGTAGGCCTTTAGGATTTTCTTCAGTAATGTGCGCGGATACATCACCAATCGCGAAAATATTGTCGTAACCGATCACGCGATTGTATTCATCCACAAGGTACCGGCTTCCCCTGTTCACTGACTCCGCTTTCATTCCTTTTACCGGAGCGCCAGACACACCTGCAGCCCAGATCAGTGTTTTTGAATTGATGTTTGCATTCTGCGTGACCACAACTTCACCGTTATAATCCTTTACCTGTGTATTCAGCATCACAGTTACTCCCATTTCAGTAAGGAATTCCTGTGTCTTGCCAGAACCTTTGTCAGAGAAGGTTCCCAGCAGACGAGGTGCTGCTTCGATCAGGCAGATCTTCATTGCCGACAGGTTAAGTTCAGGATAATCCTTGGGCAGGATGTGCTTCTTTAGTTCCGCAATAGCACCTGCCATTTCAACACCTGTCGGACCACCGCCAACGATCACGATGTTCATCAGGCTTTCCTTTTCAACAGGGTCACCTGAAAGCAGAGCCTGTTCGAAGTTCTGCAGAATCAGGCTGCGCAGGTCAAGTGCTTCAGCGATCGACTTCATAGGCATACTGTAATGCGCGACATTCTGATTGCCAAAGAAGTTCGTATCGGAGCCGGTAGCCAATACCAGGTAGTCGTACCGGACATCACCAATGCTTGTAACGATCGTTTGCGTCTCAGGACGAATTTCATTCACACAGGCCATCCTGAAATAGAAGTTCTTATGTGACTTAAAGATCTTGCGAATAGGAAATGCGATCGAATCGGGTTCAAGGCCAGCTGTGGCTACCTGGTAAAGCAATGGCTGGAAAGTGTGGTAATTATTCTTGTCGATCATTAACACCTGTGCATTAAGATCCCTGAGTGATTTCGCAAGCTCAATCCCTGCAAAGCCTCCTCCAACGATTACAATTCTTTTCTGTGTAGTCTCAGGTAAGTTGATCCTGGTTTTTATGTGGTTCATCTTCAGGTATTCTTTGTACCCTTCCCACTTCACGGGTTTCAAGCATTACCTTGATGCCACGTGAATGAAAAGGCTTACTTGTAAGTATCCAGCGGACTTTTCCCCGCGTAAGCCGCATATAACGCTGATCTCTCTTGGTAACAATATCAACTACCATGCCCAGCATTATGTTGGAACGTTGACAGGCAGCGGCTTCCGGAAGATCATTCACTTGAATTAGGTATTGAAGTTTGTGAAGTAAATCTCCTGATTCTATTCTTTAGAAATGTCAATGAAATGTCAATCATGACTGATAATTATCATGATATTTTACGAAGGATGAATTGGTAATTTTAACTCTTATGCTGCATTAAAAATGCTGATAAAGCTTAACACGAACGGATCAGCAGTTGATCATTTCTTTCGCGTAACTTCTTCCAGATATCCTCTGAGATTCTGACCAGGCATCGGAGGTGTTTCCAGAAAGTCGCCATCCCGGTCAAGCATGAAGAATTGTGGCAATGCCTTCACCCTGTATGTATGAGCAATAAGTCCGTCTTTGTCATGCACAGTGATCCAGTCGAATTTGTTTCTCTTTAATGTACGCTGAAGCACCGAAATGTCTTTATCCATATTCACACCGATAAAGACAATCTTCCGGTCATACCGCCCTTTCAGACTTTGCAGAAGCTTCAGCTCCTGCATGCATGGATCACACCAGGAGGCCCAGAAGAACAGGTAAACAAATTTTCCTTTCAGCTTATCTGCAGTGATCTCTTTGCCATTAAGATCAACAAATCCAGCGAGCGATGCACTTGTTCCCTGCTTGAGATAAGTAACCTCTTCAAGAATGTTCTTTGCAATACCTGCGGTATAAGTGTTAGTTCCCGCTGAATGTTTTTCAAGAATGACCCTGATATTTTCCTTTTTATATTTCGGATGATCATACAACTCTCTCAGCCCTTTCAGCAAAACCAGTCTTCTCAGTGAATCATTCCTGATCAATGTATCACATCGCTGCATTACACTAAGCAAGCCATCAAAGCTTCGTGTTGTATTGAGTGCCGTGTTATAATCCTGTTCACATTTCCCTATACTCTGAACCTCGAGATAACGGATGAAGAACTGGTTAAAGTAATCCATGTACTCTTTGTTCTCATAGAGAACAGTTCCTGAGAAGTATTCATTAAACATATAGGATCTATCCCTGAACACAGCTTCGTCAATCGGAGCAAACGCGTATTTGAGGTATGTCTTTACCAATGGATGAGCTGACACGAACCGTCTGCTCATTAATGGTTTAAATTTATCCACTACAGGTTTTGCTGCCTTTCTTATAAACAGCTCATAGTTCCTGCTGAAGAATGAGTCAAGAACAGCATTGACATCCCTGATGCCATCATTTATTGAATCTTTAAATGTGGTTGCTATATCAAGCGCTACTGGAATTTCTCTTCCAAGAGTCTTCACTTCGGAGCTATCAGCCTTCAGAAAAGTAATTCTGTAAGTCGAACCAGGCATTGTATATAACCCGGCCTTATAAAAATCTGAAACGACTTCGATATAGCCTGTTGAATGTTGCTCAAAGCTGGCTGTAAAGTTTCCGAGGCTGTCTGTATTGACCGATGTTAACAATGCTTTCTTTCCACTGATGTGATCCACTGCACTCAGGATCTTTACACGACTATCTGCTGCATAAGGAATCTTTCCAACGAGCACAGTCTGCGTAAAGCCTACATTGCCAAGAATCAGAAGAAAATAAAAAAGGCATTTGATCATGAAAGGTCGATTCCTGAAGGAATAAACTTAGAAACGTCACCTTTATTTTTCAGGATCTCCCTGATGATGGATGAGCTGATAGGTGAAAATTCAGCACCTGATATAATGAAGATCGTTTCTATCGATGGTTCCATTGAATAGTTCATCTGGGCGATCGCACGTTCAAATTCAAAATCGGAGGATGTACGAAGCCCCCTGATGATAAAAGATGCGTTCATCCTTTTACAGAAATCGATCGTGAGTCCTTCATATACAGTGACACTTACACGAGGCTCATTGGCGAAGACTTTTTCAATGAAAGAGAATCTCTTCTCCACAGGGAAATAAGATGTCTTGCTTGTATTTCCGCCAATGCCAATGACAATCTCATCAAACAGGTGCAACCCTCTTTTAACGATCTCCTGGTGCCCAATCGTGATCGGGTCGAATGATCCCGGGAATACAGCGATCTTTTTCATTGGTCTTGAATTGTGCGCTTGAAAAAACTAAAATTTACATTGCCATAGGTTCTCTTCTCACGAAAGAAAACATGGCCATTGAAAGCGGTCTTCACCGAATGTTCGACAATCAGCAAGCCTTCAGGGTTTAAAACATTTGTAGAGAACACGAGATCAGGGATCTTATTCATATCCTCAAACTCATAGAATGGATCTGCAAAAATGAGGTCATAGCCTGACACCGGATTCTTCAGAAACGACATGGCATCCATCTTCAACACTTTCACAGGCAGGCTTAATGCACGTGCAGTGCTTCGTATGAAATCAGCGCACTTTCCATTTTTCTCCACCGCTGTGACATCCTTTGATCCACGCGATGCAAATTCAAACGCGATCCCACCGGTGCCGCTAAAAAGATCCAGCACTTTCAACTCTTCAAAATCAACCTGGTTATTCAGGATATTGAACAGGCTTTCCTTTGCAAAATCCGTTGTGGGTCGCACAGGGAGATTCTTCGGCGGCGTGATGTTCCTGCCTTTATGTGTTCCGCTGATTATACGCACAGCTGCTGACTGAATACATTAAAGAAAAAATGCGAAGGAATGTCACTGAACTTGTAGCTGTATTCAAAACCATCCGGCCTTTTTACAAATGCTACGTTTCGTACATACTTTTCGATGAGACGCACAAGCCCGGACTTCTTATCGATCTCACCGGATACCTGCAGATCCATGGTTTCCGTGTTGAGTCCAAGCTGCTCACAGGTGAACAGGAGGTAATACAGAAAGTCCTCTGATGTTTTATAAGGAAAGGTATTCAGGAAGAGAAGCTTGTTTTCTTCCATGATCATCAGATCAAAGCTTTGCTGCTTTACATTGACAAGAATATTTTTTCCTGTCTTGTTACGATACATCAGGAACCCGCTTTCGAGCAGGCCAGCTACGGAAGGCAGTACCTTCACCGCTGGGAACTTCCTCACGAGCATCTGTCTGAGCATCGCCGGAAAAGAATACAGGATCACAAGTCCACGAGTTCGCAGGCTAAAGCCATCAACGGTTTCTCCTTTAGGGATTTCGTGATTAAACGAGAGGTAATCTTCCCTTTTGAACGATTCATACAATGTATCCGGAACAAGCGTATAGTGGGCAGTATCGACAACCAGTGTGACCATGCGAAGCTTCGGTGAGAACATGGGATCCTTGTCCAGAAGGTTGTTCAGGTATGGAATGATGTCCTCAATTTCATTGTGATGAGCATAGTGAAACGACTCAAGAAGCAGGTACTTATTCTTGTCCCTGTCGAACAAACTGATCGTAAGCTCTTTCGCTCCGCAGAAAACAACCATGCTGGTATTTGCCGGCAACGAATTCAGAAGAGATTCATCCTTTACCGTTACGAATGCTCCGGTTTCTTTAGTTCCTGTCTCCATTAATACAAATCTACATTTTTCGTCTCTTAAAAAGGGTATCGCTAAATTTGATGAATGATCCAAGAAAAGCTGAGAGACTCGCTCAAAGCGGCATTTCCCTTCGACCCAACAAAAGGCCAGGAATCTTTCCTCAGCAGGTTTCCGGAATTTCTTGCATCAACGGCACCGAATGATCTTTTTGTTCTCACAGGATATGCGGGTACAGGAAAAACATCACTGGTGATCTCTCTGGTTAACACCTTATATGATTTCCGCTGGAAGGTTGTGCTGCTGGCTCCTACAGGCCGTGCAGCGAAAGTGATGAGCAATTACACCAAAAAGCCGGCATTCACCATACACAAGAAAATTTACAGAGGATATTCAGAAGAAGGTTACTTCCGATTTACACTTCAACCGAACATGCACACCTACACGCTTTTCATTGTTGATGAAGCTTCGATGATCAGCGGTGAGAATGTTGGAGACTGGCAAAGTGCACGAAACCTCCTAGATGATCTGATTGATTACGTCAGCACAGGAACCAACTGCAAACTATTACTCATTGGTGATCCTGCACAGCTGCCACCTGTAGGAAGTCCTGAAAGTCCTGCACTCAATTTCAACTTTCTCAAGACACGTTATCACCTTACGATCTTTCATGTTCAGCTTACGGAGGTTATGAGACAAGCCCAGGAATCAGGAATCCTGCTGAATGCAACGAAGATCAGGGATGTGATCTCAGGCAAGAATGAATTTGACGGATTCATTGAAACCAAAGAGGACCTTTTCCTGAGCCAGGGACCTGACCTTGAAGAACACATCAACACCGCATACAGAGATTATGGAAATGATGGAACTGTATTCATCTGTCGCTCAAACAAACGAGCCAACCTGTATAATCAATATATCCGTCAAAGGATCCTGTGGCGTGAGGAAGAGCTTGCTGCCGGCGATCTTCTGATGGTGGTGAAGAACAACTACTTCTGGCTTGATGATACTTCACAGGCAGGATTTATAGCCAATGGTGATATCCTTGAGGTATCACGTGTGAAGAACATTGAGACCATACATGGCTTTCGTTTCGCTGATGTCAGGGTAAGGCTTCTCGATTACCCTGATGAACCTGAATATGAACTGAAGATCATTATGGATCTTCTTGCGAATGACAAGCCTGCCTTAACACAGGAGGAAAGTAAGCGACTGTTTTATTCTGTCTCTGAAGATTATGCCTTTGAATCGAAGAGCAGGCAGTACCAGATGGTAAGAAAAGATCCTTACTTCAATGCATTGCAGGTGAAGTTCTCTTATGCAGTGACATGCCATAAGGCACAGGGCGGACAATGGCCGTTTGTAGCAATTGATGCGGGCTACCTGACAAAGGAAATGCTGAATGTTGAATATTACAGATGGCTATACACGGCGGTGACAAGAGCCTCTGAAAAAGCATGTCTTGCAGGATTTAACAACGAATTATTCACACAATAAGAGTGTCTCGTATTACAGCTGCGTTGTTCCTGACAGCTGTCCTGAAGGAAGAAACTCCAGTGTAGCATTCAGCAAAGCGATACTTTGTACGATCTCTCTTTTCTGCAATGAAAGAAGCTTGTTCAGGTTTTCAGGGAAGCCGAGCTTTTCCGCTTTCATGATCTTCTTAAGAAAATATTTTTCTGCAATGATGCATTCGTTGATGATCCCGAGGGATTCGTTTCTTGCAACGAGTGTCCTCATGTTCATCCATTGACGGTGTACAAAGCCTGCGTAACTTCCCTGGATGGTGAATGGCCCCGGATTGCCTGCAACCTTTTTCAGCTCAACGGAAAATGCTGTTCTCTGTGAAGAATAATCCAGGAAGATTTCCTTCAGTGTCGGATTGAAAATGTTTTCTACTGCATAGAGATATCCTTTACGGGAATCATAAGCGAGCCTGGTGAGCTGATGCAGCATATTCTTTTGACGAAGAGCGAGTTTTTTTTCCATGATGCTTGGGGTTGGCTATAAGTGAAGGCAATATGAGTTCCATAGTTCACTTAAAAGAAAAACACCAGAACTGATGCGCATAAAGCTCCTGTAGCCTTTCCGGATGGGGTGGGAAAACGGGAATAATGGGGAGGGGGCGATGTTCGTATTTATACCGTCGAAGCATCTTCAATGGGAGAAATAAAAAAGGGCGTCATCAATTACGATAACGCCCTGCACTATATGAAATACAGAACTCTTAGTTCAGCTTCGCGTTCAGGTTTGTATCAAGCGCCTGAAGAAAATCTTCTGTATTCAGGTATTGGTCTTTTGTCACCTTATTTCCGAATACGGACACAGCAAGGTCTTTTGTCATCTTTCCGCTTTCAACTGTTTCGATGCACACTTTCTCAAGTGTATCGCAGAAGTTGATCAGCTCCTGGTTGTTGTCAAGCTTTCCACGGAATGCCAGGCCTCTTGTCCAGGCAAAGATGGATGCAATTGGGTTGGTCGATGTCGGACGTCCCTGCTGATGTTCTCTGTAGTGACGGGTAACGGTACCATGGGCCGCTTCTGCTTCCATTGTTTTTCCATCAGGAGTAACCAATGTCGAAGTCATCAGGCCAAGTGAACCGAATCCCTGCGCAACGGTGTCAGACTGTACATCACCGTCATAGTTCTTACATGCCCAAACAAAGTTACCGTTCCATTTAAGCGCAGAAGCCACCATGTCATCAATAAGCCTGTGCTCATAGGTGATTCCGATAGCATCCATTTTTGATTTATAATCTTTCTGATAGATCTCTTCAAAGATATCCTTGAAGCGTCCGTCGTACTTCTTCAGGATGGTATTCTTTGTAGAAAGATACAGAGGCCACTTCTTCATGATCGCCTGGTTAAAGCATGCATGAGCAAAGCCGCGGATCGATTCTTCTGTATTGTACATGGTCATAGCAACACCATCACCTTTGAAGTTGAACACCTCAAATGATTGCGGCTGGCTGCCATCTTCAGGTGTGAACGTCACAGTCAGCTTGCCTTTTCCTTTAGTAACGAAATCGGTAGCACGGTACTGGTCACCAAAAGCATGACGGCCGATGCAGATCGGAGCTGTCCAGTTTGGAACTAGTCTCGGAACATTCTTGATCACGATCGGTTCACGGAAAACAGTACCGTCGAGGATGTTCCTGATCGTACCATTCGGAGACTTCCACATCTGCTTCAGCTTGAACTCTTCAACTCTTGCTTCGTCAGGAGTGATTGTTGCACATTTGATCCCAACGCTGTATTTCTTAATTGCTTCAGCAGCGTCTACAGTAACCTGGTCATTTGTTGCATCACGGTGTTCGATACCAAGATCATAATATTTAATATCGAGATCCAGGTATGGCAGGATCAGCTTGTCTTTGATGTATTTCCAGATAATCCTTGTCATTTCATCACCATCCAGCTCAACTACAGGATTAGCGACTTTGATCTTTTGAAAGGCCATGTTTGTTTGAATAAGTATGGGTTACGGGGGGCAATATTACTAAAAGTTAGGAAGATAATTCATGGTGCCGGATGGCAGTTTTTAGTATTTATAAACCATGAAATCCGAGATCTTCCGCTTCTTCAGGAATTGTTTATAGTCTTCAGAATGAACATAGCTATCAGCGAGCTGACGCTCATTTGCCCTGATCAGGTCCTTCATCTTTTTATATTCAGGGAGATAGGCATTCAGCAGCTGATCATAATCCGGCTGTGGCGCTGAGAGGTAATGATGATAGGCCCTTAACAGGAATCCTGTCATTCCGTCGGCATGATCAATTCCTTTTCCAACCAGGTAATGATGAATCCTGGACCCATCGCGAAGGTTCCAGCTGCTGTTCATCCATCTTCCAAGAGTAGGCTGAAACAAAAGCTCCACGTCACTTTGCCTGCTCCGCTTAAGCTCCTCTTTTACTTCTGAACTTGTTACCTGGTCAAGTACAGACATGCATTCACGGATGTCTTTTGGGATATACATAGTATTAAACGTGTCAGACGATGCCAGTGACCTGTATCGTTGCTCTTTTATAAATTTCAATGAATCATTCTTTGCCTTGATGTAACGGACTTCAGCATCAATATTCACAGGCTTCGCATGAAGGAAGCGATGAAAAGCAAGCAGCGTAAGGTATTCCCGTTCTTTACCGAAATCATTATTGATCCCTCTGTCTTGAAAATAGGTAACAAAGGCTGTTGAATCATTTTCTGCCCATTCATTGAGAAGGTAAATGGAAGACACCTTTCGAAGCTGGCTTTCATCTAACGATGCAAACCTTGTCTTTGCTTTCTTTTCAAAAGTTTTGTCAAGCTGACTGACACATTCTTCAAGAGTACCGGGAATAGTGAAACCGTTCTTTGAAAGCTGATTCTGGGAAAATCCCTGACTGATCATGAAGATCATCAGGAGGATCGTGGTAATACGTTTCATAAAGATGAGCAGGACTCCGAAGCTTCCTGGACAGTTTCAAAGTTAATACTTCAGGGAAATATTAAGTTTAGAATGAAGTCTTTCTAATGCCCTGAAAAAACGATATAAAAGCTGAAATGCCTGAATATCATGATAAGTAGCGCGGAATGTTGAAAAGTTTGAGCGCATGCCCTTGAGCCAATTTGTATTTTAGAAGAAAATCGTTCCGCATGAAATTCCTGTTTACATCTTCTATTTTAACTGTTTTCACCATTGTATCTGCCCAGGCACAGACACCTGACATTAAAGGCATGTGGAGCACGAGTGACCAGAAAAAACCTAAAGTCTTCACAATCAACAGCGATGAAGTGGTTTGTCATATTTCAGATGTAAATAACAGGTATGCATCCTCGGTCAGGAATTTCAAAACAGTTGAGATCCGGCAGACAGACATGAAAAACGGAAGGATCATCGCCAGGCATGACAGCGAAAATGTTTCTGTTTTTTACGCCATTGATTATTTCAACCTTAACACAGATTCAGTGAGGGTTGCAGAAATAAGCAAACGGTTTAATGATGTGGAAGCTGCGAAAAACTGTCCTCAGGAGAACATAGCCAAAGCGCAGGTTTTCTACACAACTGAGTACATGGGAAAACTTAGCAGGATCAGAAAAACGCCTGCAATGACAAAAGAAACCTATACCGCTTTTTTAAGGGATGTAAGCAAAGAGCTTCAGAAACCTGAGAGCAAGAAAAACATCAAGCCGCAACCAGGTGTTCCGACGGATCTTCAGGCAAAGGAATTCATGATGACCATGCTTTCCAAAAAGCAATATCAGGGAAAGATCATACCTGAAACTCTGGAGGTAGCCATTGAGAAATTCAAGGATGAAGCGACTGTAAAGAAGATCATGCCGATGATCAGGAATAGCTTTGTTGTGAAGCCTACTGCACCGAAACCGTGAAACAGTTTGTAACTAAAGTTTAAAGTTCAAAGTTCAAAGTTTAAAGTTCAAAGTTTAGAGAGGCGTTAGTACCCGAAGATGTCTTTCAGCTCGAGGTAGTGAACTTTTCCATACTTCTCGAGTGTCTTTACATCAAGCATATCTGCTTTACCAAGCACCATGATGTTGAACTTTCTGTCCCTGAAATGCTGTGAGTGAAATTCTTTCAGATCATCGAAGCTCATCGCAGGCGCATTCTCGTAAATGTCTTTTCTGAAATCATGCTCAATTCCAAGCTTCTGGTTTCTTACATAGCTCAGCAGCACTTCTGATTTGGTGATACGTTCGGTGCGGATCTTCTGTACAACTGCCTCTTTCGATGCATTGAACAGGTTCTCGGATTTTGGAAGCTCGTTAAACAGCTCAGCCATTCCAGCCATCGCTTCAGGCAATTTATCGGCCTGTGTACCAATATATGCCATCACCATGTGTGAACGGTCCATACTCTTTGGCTTCTGGTAAGATGCGAATGTCGAATACGCCAGAGCACGTGACTCGCGAAGCTCCTGGAATACAACCGATGCCATTCCTCCTCCAAAATATTCACTGAACATTGTGATCTTCGGAAAATTGCTGATGTTCAGCTTCTCATCCTTCGAATACATCATGATCTCAGCCTGCTTCATTTCGTAATCAACGATGTACACATTGGTTTCTTTGTTATCCAGTTCTGTGATCTGGTTTGCCAATGGCATCTGCTTCAGCTTTGCCGGAGCTTTATGCAGATCATTCACCTGTGCAAGTAAATTGTCAGGAGCAACTGGTCCATAGTAAAGCACCTTGTGTTCGTACGACAGAAGCTCCTTGTTCAGCTTTAACAAACCCTCAGGTGTCAGTGCCTTCAGCTCTTTCTCTGAAAGAATATTCGTAAACGGATTTTTAGGACCGTAGATCGCATAATTGTTCATCGCCTGCCACAGGATCACATTCTTTGAAAGCTTGTTATCTGCCCTCTGCTTCAGTATACCATCAACAAGATTATTAAGTGCAACCTGATCCGCTTTACCGGCTGTCATTAGCTCTTCAAGAAGCTTCATTGCCTTTTCCTGGTTCGTTGCAAGACCTGTTAAAGAAACATAGATCTGGTCTTCCGCAGTGAACACAGAAAACCTGCAGCCCAGCTTATAAAACTCCTGCTGCACCTCAGCAGCGGTCATCTTTGCTGTTCCTATGTACTGAAGATAATCCAGCGCAACAGGAAGCATGGGATCCGCATTACTTCCGAAGTCGTAATAGTAATACAGGCTGAACAGATTATTTTCATCGTTCTTTTTATAAAGAACCGGAACACTGCTCTCTGCCTTCAGCTGAACAATGTCTTTCTTGTAGTCAACAAACACCGGGTTAATGTCTGACACCGAAGTGCCTACAAGCGTCTTTACAAAATCAGATTGCGCCTCACGATTAACCTCAACAGGCGTGATCGCAGGCTTTACCACTTTCTGAACATTTTTGTCTTCTCCTGTACGTTTGTTCACTACAACATAATTCTCACTGAAATGCTTGTTCGCGAATTCAACGACCTCTTTCTTGGTGATTCCTTCAAGCCGTGTGTTTGTATGGATATATTCTTTCCAGGGAAGTCCAAGCACAAATGCCTCCACAAAGGCAGAAGCTCTTTCACGGTTGTTCTCAAATGAACGAATCTCCTGCAGCTTCAGATCATTTACAGCAGCTTCAATCATCCAGTCAGGAAATTCACCTTTTTTTACAAGGTTTATCTGCTCAAGCATCAGCTGCTTTGCTTCTTCCAGAGATTGTCCTGCCTTAGGACTACCCATCATCAGGAATACTGAATAATCCTTCACAACCATCGGATATGCCATCGCAGAAAGCATTGCCTGCTTCTGATTCAGATTCAAATCTGCAAGACCTGCTGTTCCGTTATAGATCAGGGCAGACATCACACGCATCAGATCAGCTTCTTTAGAACCTGCACCAGGCAGGCGAAATCCAAAGGTCACAGACTCTGCATCAGGTCCCGTTACATCATATACCAATGGCTTTGTGATAGGTGCCTCTTTAGGTGCATCATATGGTTTCAGCTTCCCTGATTTCCATGATGAGAATTTCTTATCGATCAGCCTGATCGCTTCTTCAGGGTCAAAATCCCCTGAAAGACAGATCGCCATATTGTTTGGAATATAGTACTGATCATAGTATTCCCTGATCTTGGTGATGCTCGGGTTCTTCAAATGATCGATCGTACCAATGGTGGTTTGTGTTCCATACTGATGCTTTTTAAACATCCCCGCGAATAAGGTTTCCCATACTTTATCATCGTCCGTATCAAGTGACCTGTTCTTTTCTTCGTACACTGCTTCCAGCTCTGTATGAAAGATCCTCATCTGAGGTGCACGGAATCGTTCCGCCTCAATGGTAAGCCATTTTTCCAGCTGGTTTGATGGAATGTCGCATACGTAAACTGTTTGTTCAACTGATGTATATGCGTTAGAACCTTTTGCTCCTATCGCAGCTACAACCTTATCGTATTCATTCGCGATAGCATATTTTGCAGCCACTCCCGAAATACTGTCGATCTCACGATAGATCACTTTTCGTTTTGATTCGTCCTTGGTGGCACGGTATGTTTCGTAAAGCTTCTCTATTTTGTCAAGCAATGGCTTTTCCTTCTGAAAGTCAAGCGAACCATACTTATCCGTTCCCTTAAAAAGCATATGCTCTAAATAGTGTGCAAGACCTGTCGCGTCAGCCGGATCATTTTTACTTCCTGCACGCACTGCGATATAGGTCTGGATCCGAGGAGCATTCTTATAAACGCTCATGTAAACGGTAAGTCCGTTCGAGAGCTTATAGATCCGTGCATTCAGTGGATCATTCGCAACAGTTTCATACTTGTATGACTGAGCGAATATTGCTGCATGAGAAATTACAAGCAGCAGGATCAGGCCTGCTTTTGAGAAGAATTTATTCATGGGATTAATCTATATCAAGGTCAAATTGTTGACGGAAATCCTGGATTGCAGGATTTATCTCAGTCATGCGACGGTACTTGTCCTGAGCTGTATAAGGACGCTTTTCAGCTGCCACTTTATTGATCTCCGTTTTAATTACTAGCGAATAGTTGTTCAGCTTCGATCTCAGGTATCCCAGGATTTCAGGCATCTCACTTTTCAGAGCATCCTCCTGAACTTTATTATCCAGCTGAAAAAAGGCGGTATAATTTTCATGAAGTTCGGGTTGCCTCATCATGAGTGTTGTATAGAGACTCACCTTTCCCTGGTTCTTCATGCTTTCAGCGTAATCGTTCCATGCTTTTCCAAGCTGCGCGGCAGTGAAAGGCACGGCTGACTGGTTCACCGGAGATGCAGGATCAGCGGGAGCATCTTCGATCTTGTTCTTCTTTAGCATGTCTTTCAAAGACAATGCTCCTCCCATTCCCACTGCAGGCTGCTTTTTTTCTGCTGCCTGTACTGAAGGATCGACTGTGATCTTCGGATATTCGGATGGCTTTGCAGAGACAGGATCAACTGGTCGGGCGCTTGGTGGCAATTCCGTTGCAACAGGCTTTACTGGCTGTCCCTGAGGAACTTGAACCTGCTGGGCAGGCAGTTGTTGCGTTGATAAAGGGCGCTCAGCCGGCGCTATAGGATTTTTTTTTTCCTGCATAGGCGCTACACCTGATGCAAGAGTACAAAGCTGCATCAGCGTAAGCTCAACCAGGAGGCGGGGGCTTTTGCTGATACGATAATTGAGATCAGATTTATTATTCAGTTCAAGAGCGCGAACAAGAAAATCCCTGCCACACTGTTGACTTTGGTTTTTGTATTTCTCTTTGATGTTCACTCCAACTTCAAGAAGCTGCACTGTGATCGGATCCTGCGCCACAAGCAGGTTCCTGAAATGTTCAGAAAGTCCGTTTGTAAAGTTATGTCCGTCGAAACCGTTGTTAAGGATCTCGTTAAACGTCAGAAGACAATTCGGAATATCAGAGCTGAGGATCTGTGAAGTGATTTTGAAGTAGTAATCGTAATCAAGGATATTCAGGTTCTCAATGACTGCCTTGTAGGTGATGTTGTTACCAGCAAAAGTCACGATCCTGTCAAATATCGAACAGGCATCCCTCAGGGCTCCATCCGCTTTCTGCGCGATGATGTGAAGTGCATCGTGCTCAGCAGTGATGTTTTCGTTACCAGCAATATATGCAAGATGATCAGCGATATCTTCGATGCCGATCCTGCTGAAGTCAAAGATCTGGCAGCGGGACAGGATCGTTGGAATGATTTTGTGCTTTTCAGTTGTTGCGAGAATGAAGATCGCGTGCTTGGGTGGCTCTTCAAGAGTCTTCAGAAATGCATTGAATGCAGCCTGAGAAAGCATGTGAACCTCATCGATGATATAGATCTTATATTTTCCAAGCTGCGGAGCAAACCTTACCTGGTCAACAAGATTTCGGATATCATCCACCGAGTTATTTGATGCCGCATCGAGCTCGTAGATGTTCAGGGAATGTCCCTGTGTGAAGGATATGCATGATTCACATTGGTCACATGCTTCAACCGATTCGGTGATATTGAAGCAGTTTATCGTTTTTGCAAGGATACGTGCACACGTTGTTTTTCCAACACCACGAGGTCCACAGAATAAAAATGCCTGGGCAAGATGGTTATTCTTGATCGCATTTTTAAGTGTGGTTGTGATTGAACTTTGACCTACAACCGTATCAAACGTTGCTGGCCTGTATTTACGCGCTGAAACAATAAAATTCTCCATCAGAATGCTCCTCTAACAAATTTAAGCTTAAAAGGCGAGAGAAGCAATGAGCAGACTAATTAAAGCTCGCGACACACGCAGAATTCCGGAAATGCTTGACATTAGCGCATTTCAGAAAGAGCAATATCCGGTTCAGAGAATAGAATCCAGCTGATCTTTTGATCTTCCCAACACTGCTTTATCACCCCTGATTATGATCGGACGCTGGATCAATATGGGGTATTTGGCCATGACGCCAATCCACTCAGATTCAGTCAGGTTAGCATCTTTAAACATTTCCTGGAACAATGGTTCGGAAACTCTTACAAGCTCTCTGGCAGGAATACCAAGCTTTTTAAGCAGCCCTGCGATGTCTTCTTCAGTAGGGGAGTCTTTCAGATATTCAATGATCTCCGTCTGTAAACCCCGCTCTTCAATAGAACACAAGGCAGTCTGACATTTCGAACATTCCGGGTTGTAGTAAATAGTTATTTTATTTTCCATTTCTCACCTGACACGCAATACCTGCCTGACGTTTTTTTCAATATTGTTTGCAATCTCTTCTGTAGGAAGGTCATTTGAATCATCTCCGAATGGATCTTCGATTTCTTCCGCGATCAGCTCAAGGCTTGCAAGGACATAAAACATAAAGACCACAATGATGATCACCCAGTACCCAAAATCTTTTACAAGACCGAAGGGCATCGTCATGATATACACGAAAATGAATTTCTTCAGGAACAGGCTATACGAGAAGGGGATCGGAGTTCTTTTGATTCTTTCACATCCGCCGCAAATGTCCATGAGGGATGTAAGATCAGCGTTCAGGTTCATGTACTGCGCCTCATTGATTGAGCCCGCCTTATGCCATGATGTGATCGTCTGATAGATGTCTCCGGAGATCTTCAGGGGAACATGTTCTGCGACTGAATACTTGTCCCTTAGATGATCCTTTAATGCATGAGGAAAAGCGATGAGCTGACTGGCAAAGCGTTCTTTTTCATGCTCATCCGGTGAGAATGCATTTGCTTTGATTGCGATGTTCCGGCAGCTGTTCACCAGTGTTCCCCATAGCTTCCGTCCTTCCCACCACCGCTCGTAGGCTGTATTGGTACGGAATACAAGAAGTAATGAGATCACGAAACCAAGAAGACTATGCATGAGCGAGCTGGTCTTCCGTGCACCATCGAGGTAGGTTATTTCAAACCATGCAACACCCCAGCTATACAATGCTGTGATGATCATTGCAGGAAACAGGATCCTGAACGTATCGCTTTTATGAAAACGGAATATGAGTGAGAACCATTCCCTGGTATTGTATCTGACCATAGGAGAAGCTATTGGGTCTTTTGACGATGGTTCATTTCCTGCTTAGGCATTTCCGTATTCCATCAGGTATGACTTGATGAAATCATCGAGGTCACCATCAAGCACCGCCTGGGTATTCGATGTTTCATGGTCTGTCCGCAGATCTTTGATCAGCTTATATGGATGTAACACATAGTTCCTGATCTGCGAGCCCCATTCGATCTTCTTCTTGCTGCCCTCAATAGCTGCAATCGATTCACGACGCTTACGCATCTCCACTTCATAAAGCTGTGATTTGAGGAGCTTGACAGCGTTCTCTTTATTCTGAAGCTGACTGCGGCTTTCCTGGTTCTTAATGACAATCCCGGAAGGTTTGTGATAAAGCCTTACAGCTGTTTCCACCTTGTTTACATTCTGTCCGCCGGCACCGCCTGAGCGGAATGTTTCCCATTCAATATCACCAGGGTTAACATCGATCTCGATCGTATCATCGATCAGCGGATATGCATAGACCGACGCGAATGAGGTATGACGTTTTGCATTGGCATCGAATGGAGAGATCCTCACAAGCCTGTGCACTCCGTTCTCACCTTTCAGATATCCATAGGCAAACTCACCCTCCACCTGGATCGTCACAGACTTTATGCCTGCAACATCACCTTCAACACGGTCAGTTTCCACGACTTTGAATCCATGCTTTTCAGCCCACATCACATACATACGCAGAAGGATGCTCACCCAGTCCTGGCTTTCAGTACCACCGGCGCCAGAGTTGATGGTAAGCACGGCACTAAGCGCATCTTCCTTGCCACTTAACATGTTTTTGAATTCAAGATCCTCAACAAGCTTCAAAGCAAGGTTGTACTGCTCCATCACATCCGATTCAGATGCTTCTCCTTCCTTAAAGAATTCGAAGATGGTGCTAAGGTCATCGACACTGTCGCTTACCTTTTTAAATCCATCCGTCCAGATCTTTTTTGATTGTACCTGTTTCAGCAGGTCTTCGGCTTTCTTGGGGTCATTCCAGAAATCCGGTGCCAGGGTCTTTTCCTGTAATTCTTCTAGTTCTCTCTGTTTCCTGTCAAGGTCAAAGATGCCCCCTCAGAGCGTCACGTCGCTCTACAAGCTCTTTCAGCTGTTCTATTGTGATCATGGGTGCGAAGATAGCTAAAATCATAAGATTTAAGCACCCATCAGTCATTCGGACTTAAGGCAATCCCAGATCAGGTCAGGTTCAAAACCTCGTGACATGAGGTAGCTGACAATTTTATAATTTCTTCGAAGCAGATTCTTTTCCGTCTCTTTTTTTGAGCGCTCTTCAACAAGCTCTTCCAGGACAGCACGATATTCATGGTCATTGATCTCTGCGAGACCGATCCGGATGCATGAATCACTTATCTTTTTAAACTTAAGTGATGCTTTGATCTTTTGTCGTCCCCATTTTTTGATCCTGAACTTTCCGCGTGCATAGGTCTTCGCAAAACGTTCTTCATTCAGGAAATTTTCTTCAATGAGTGCAATGATGATATTCTCCACCTCCTCCTGGTGACAACCCCATTCATAAAGTTTGTCACGAACTTCCTGCTGTGCACGTTCCTGGTATGCACAAAAGCGTCTGGCTTTTTCAAGCGGATCAGCTGTGGGCCTTATTGTTGATGATGAATCCATTCCGCTCTTTAGATCTTCCTGTTCATTCAGGTTTAAAGATACTGAAGATGCTGAAATATACATGGAGCAAGGCTTTCAAGGACCTTCAATTTGCCTGATTCCGATTATATTTTTCAAGAACAACAGCAGTTCTGATTACTTTTGTTTAATGAAAAACCGGCAGGCATTAACGTTACTCTTAATCGCCAACATCATTTCCGGTTTTGCTCAGGGGATCAGCATGCTTGCGATACCATGGTACTTCACCACGGTAACAAAACAGACAACCCTCTACGGATGGCTTTACGCGATCATCACATTGGGTACAGTTTTCTGGAGCTTATATACAGGAACTCTGATTGATAAATATTCCCGCAAGAAGATCTTCATCCTGATCAATGTTTGCGGAGGAGTTATTGTCAACGGCGTGGCGCTCTATGGTTTTTATCATGGGATGGTTCCTGCGTTGATGGTAGGACTTGTTTTTGCCGTGACAGTTTTTATTTACAACATTCATTACCCTGCATTGTATGCCTTCGGACAAGAGATCACTGAAAAGGTGAATTATGGAAAAACAAATGCGCTCTTTGAAATCCAGGGACAGGCAACTACCATCCTCGGAGGTGCAGCCGGATCAATTCTTCTGTCGGGCACAGAGAATGGCAACATCAACCTGCTCGGATTTCAAACGCACCTGCCATTCGATGTACAAAAATGGGAGCTGCATGAGATCTTCTTACTGGATGGAATTACTTATGCCATATCCATTCTGCTCCTGCTATTTATAAAATATACGCCGACATCTGAAAGGCATATTCATGAAGGATCTGTGTATGAACGAATAAGACTTGGCATCAGGTACCTCAAAGAAAATCCGACAATTTTCTGGTTTGGAAATTTGTCCTACTCCATCTTTGTCTTCCTCCTCATCGAAGTACATTTCCTTCTCCCATTGTATATCAGCAATCATCTTGAAGCAGGAGCTGACACTTATGCTTCAGCAGACATCTATTACGCGATCGGTGCTTTGCTTGCAGGTGTAGGAATCCGGAACATGTTCAGAAACACCTCACCAGTGAAGGCGATCATCATTCTCATGTGGATCACGGTAGCTGGCCTTCTGCTCGTATCATTCACAAAAAGCCTCGTCCTGTTCTTTTTGTTTTCCTTCATCATAGGAATTACGAATGCAGGCACGCGCGTTCTCAGAGTGACCTATCTATTCAATAATATTCCAAATACTTACATGGGCAGAGCAGGCAGTGTATTCCAGGTGATCAATATCCTTGTACGGTCAGCCCTTATCGGTGTGTTTTCAATACCATTTTTTGCTGAAGGCTCCAACGTGACATGGACGTTTTTTATCGGTGCCCTGTTCATTGTACTTTCTGTAATCCCTTTGCAGATGAAGCTTAAGCAGTACGAGTGACCCTTTTATTATTTTAGATGATAATTCTATTTTCAAAAACATCAAGAAACCGGTATCATGGCGGAGACAAAAACCAAACCCACATCAGCGGATGTCCAGAACTTCATCGATTCACTGGAAAGTGAACGTCAGCGTGATGACAGCAGGGAGATCATTAAAATCATGAAAAAAGCAAGCGGATTCGAGCCTGTAATGTGGGGAGGAACGATGATCGGTTTTGGATCGTATCATTACAAGTATGCAAGTGGACATGAAGGTAACTCGTTCCTCGTCGGCTTCTCACCACGCAAAGGAAAGATCTCCCTGTATGTAATGGGAGCGATCATGCACTCACATGATATACTCAAAAACTTCGGAAAGCATAAAGCAGCGAAAGGTTGTGTCTACATCAACAAGCTTTCAGATATTGATACCAGTGTTCTTGAAGAAATGGTTAAAGGTAGTGTGGAGAATTTGCAGAAACTCTATCCGGCAGAATAAGCACAAACCGATTTCCGGATAACAGGATGCACTAAATAGCTTTCTGATGCATCTCAATAAAGAATAATTCTTGAGAATTACAGGATGATCTCTTCCTCGTTCTTGTTGAAGAACTTGAAGTCAAGATATGCCATTGCAGGAGAAGCCTTCACTTTGATACTACGCTTGAACTTAAGCTGCCAGCGACGGCGCTTAGAGATCAATCCTTTTGTCAGGTAAGCTTCAATGAACGGATGTACGACGAGTGTAACAGCTGATTCATTCTGTTCCTGGAAAATGTATCTCAATGTGTTTTCAATCTCATCTTCAAGAAGAATGCTTGCCTGCACTTCACCTGTTCCGGAGCAGCATGGGCATTTTTCAACCGTGGTGATATTCATCTCCGGCCTTACACGCTGCCGTGTGATCTGAACCAGTCCGAATTTGCTCGGAGGAAGGATATTGTGCTTTGCACGATCGCTCTTCATCTCTTCACGGATCTTATTGAAAAGAAGCTTTCTGTTCTCAGGATTATGGAGATCGATGAAATCGATGACAATGATACCACCCATATCACGCAGCCTTAGCTGGCGGGCAACTTCCGTTGCGGCTTCGAGATTCACCTCGAGTGCATTGGCTTCCTGATTGTTATCTGATTTTGCACGATGGCCGCTGTTCACGTCCACAACATGCAAAGCTTCTGTATGCTCAACAACAAGGTAGGCACCGCTTTTCATCGTGACTGTTTTCCCGAATGATGCCTTGATCTGCCTGTCGATACCAAAAGCCTCGAAGATCGGTTCCTTGCCTTTATGAAGCTTCAGGATCTTTTCTTTATCAGGGGCGATGGTATGCAGGTAAGACTTCAGCTCGTCATATACAGCCTGGTCATTTACATAAATCCCATTGAATGAAGCATTCAGAAGATCACGCAGAATTGCATTGGTCCTGTCGAGCTCACCCAGCACCTTTTGAGGAGGCTTGGCAGTTTTGAGCTCACTGTACAGGTTTTCCCATTTTTTGATCAGGTCGTTCAGGTCAGCATGGAGGTCAGCGACTTTCTTGTTCTCAGCAACTGTACGAACGATCACACCAAAATTCTTTGGCTTGATGCTCTGGATCAGTTTTTTGAGACGATCTTTTTCTTCAGAATTTTTAATCTTCTGCGAAACTGAGATCCTGTCGGAGAATGGAACAAGTACGAGATACCTTCCTGCTAATGAAAGCTCAGATGTGATCCTGGGGCCCTTCGTAGAGATAGGCTCCTTCGCAATCTGTACCAGGATATTCTGATTGGATGAAACCACCTGGGTAATCTTACCAGTCTTGTCGATATCCGGCTCAAGCTTGAAATTCTCAAGCCCTGCTTCATTCTGCTTACTTCCCTGGGTGCGTTTTGTATAAGCTATCAGCGACTGAACCTGAGGCCCCAGGTCCAGGTAGTGCAGGAATGCATCTTTCTCGTACCCTACATCAACAAATGCAGCGTTCAAGCCTGGCATCACCTTTTTGATTCTGCCCAGGTAGATATCCCCTACTGAATAACTATTATTCCTCTTTTCCCGGTGAAGCTCAACCAGACGCTTTTCTGCTAACAGTGCGATGGTAACCTCGCCAGGGGAGGAATCAATTACTAATTCGTTCAACCCTGAAAAATTTTAACCCTTCCACAGAATATGGAAGGGCGTAAAGATGAAAAATAATGGAATTCTAAAGACAACAGGAGAACTGTGTCTCAATGAAATTACTTCTTCTTCTTGTGTCTGTTTTTTCTCAGACGCTTCTTACGCTTGTGGGTTGAAATCTTATGTCTTTTTCTTTTTTTACCGCTTGGCATGTCCTTCTATTTTTTTGCGAAATTAACTATTTTTTAATTCTTTAATATACTTTTCGACCTCAGAACGCACAAGAGCATCATCTGTCATCTCAGAAAACCTTGTTAAAGCCTTAATAGCCTTGTCTTTATCGTTCATGGCCGCATACGTTTGTCCGAGGTATAAATATACTTCAGCGAATTCTGGCTTCATGGCTGCTAAGCCTTCCAGTCTTGTAGCTGCCTTATCGTACTGTCCTGACTGTATCGCGAACAATGCGAGGTTCAGCTGTGCCTCAGTGTTCGCTGAATCTTTAGCGACAACCTCTCTCAGGAAAGAGATCCCTTTCATCGGTTCACCTGTACCTTCAACATAACACACACCCAGCCTGGTCTTCACCTCAAGATCTTCAGGATCTTCTTCCAGCGCCTTTTCATATGCCTTGATTGCCTCTTCATAAAAATGATGTCTGAGGTCTTCAGTGGTCATAAGCCTGGTAGCCATGTAAAACGAATTTCCGGTAAGCAACCAGTTCGCCTTACTGCTATGGTCTTTTGAAAAATCTGCCAGGTAGTATCCTGCTACACCGGGGAATCTGCGTTTGTTCCAGAAAGATGCAATTGAATCCGCGGATACCTTGAAGTATTGTTCCTTTTCTTTAAGAATCTGCTTGTCCTGCTCAGGAAGTGCCGCTACTACTGAATCGATATATGGCTTGATATGATCTCCGTGATCCGTCGCTGCTGTAGGTTGTCCTTCACTTCCTTTTTCCGTTGTTTTAGGAAGGAAGTAAATTAAAATAAACAGAGCGATGGATACTCCAATCAGCAGCCAATGCTTTAATTTGAATCCCATCGCTCCGAAGATAGCAAAGAATTATTTTACGCTTTTCTTTACTTTGTCAGTAAACGTTTTTGCAGGCTTAAATGCAGGAATATAGTGAGCAGGAATGATGATAGGAGTATTTTTTGAAATGTTCCTTCCTGTTTTTTCTGCTCTTTTCTTTACTACAAAACTGCCGAATCCTCTGAGGTACACGTTGCTACCTTTGCTCATTGCATTCTTTACAGTTTTCATAAAAGCCTCGACTGTAGCTTGTACTGTCACTTTCTCGATTCCTGTCTTCTCTGAAATCTCGTTCACAATGTCTGACTTTGTCATCTCTGTCGTCCTTTAATTTTAACTTTAATTGTTCGTTCTATTACTTGCTACTAAAGCAATGCAAAGATAACACCTTAGAAATGAGGCATAATCATTAAAAATCATTTATTCGGCTAATACAGTATTTTGGTACACTAATGCATCATTTTTCAAAATCAATACTAAAATGGTATGACAAAAGTCATCGCAGCCTTCCCTGGCGAAATACTGAGAATCCTTATCATATCTGGCTTTCAGAGATCATACTTCAACAGACAAGAGTCGACCAAGGGCTCTCTTATTACGACAAATTCATCGAACAATTTCCAACCATCGTGGATCTTGCCAATGCCGATGAACAGCTTGTACTCAAGACGTGGCAAGGCCTGGGCTATTATTCAAGAGCCAGAAATCTCCATTATACTGCACAAACCATCCGTGATCAGTTCAATGGAAAATTTCCTTCAGACTACGTAGAAATACGGAAGCTCAAGGGCATTGGAGATTACACCGCAGCAGCTATCGCTTCTTTCGCATTCAAACAACCTTATGCTGTTGTGGATGGAAATGTTTTCCGTGTACTTTCAAGAGTATTCAATATTCATGATGATATTTTATCTGCGAAAGCCAAGACTAAATTCTACAACCTGGCGCAGGCGCTACTCGACAAGAACAACCCGGGAAACCACAACCAGGCTGTTATGGAGCTCGGTGCGACTGTCTGCACACCTCATCAGCCTAAATGTGAGGAATGTCCTGTTTCCATGATGTGCATCGCGAGAGAGAAAAACCTTATCAGACAACTGCCCTTCAAAAAGAAAAAGCCAAAAGCCACTCAACGCTACATTGAATATTTCGTTCTTCAGAATGACCAGGGACTTCTGTTAAGAAAACGCGGAGCCGACGACATCTGGCAAAACATGTATGATTTTCCATCTATAGAACTGGATGATCAGCTTGATCCTTTGATCGTACGTGAGTCAGAAGAATGGAAAAAGTATTTCAGCAGGAAAAAGATCGGGATTGAACAGATCTCTCCAACTGTCAGGCATGTGCTTTCACACCAGGTTATTCATGCACGATTCTGGAAGATCCGATACCAGGGGACATTCGAATTCCTGAACAGTGAGTATGTAAATGTGGAGGAACTGATCCGATATCCCTTTCCCAGACTTATAGACAAGTACCTTGAAGAAAACATTTAGCGGATTTTTGCTACTTTTGAGTTACTCTCATTTTTAAGCATTCATATATTATCCTATGGCAGGCGTTAACAAAGTCATTCTGGTTGGAAACCTCGGCAGAGATCCTGAAATAAGACATCTTGAAGGAGGAGCTGTAGTTGCCAATTTTACGCTTGCTACAACTGAATTCTATAAAGACAAGACCGGGAACCGTATCGAACAAACCGAATGGCATAATGTTGTTTTATGGAGAGGCCTTGCTGAAATCGCAGAAAAATACCTGCGCAAAGGAATGAGCATCTACCTTGAAGGTAAGATCAGGACAAGCTCCTGGGAAGACAAGGATGGCACTAAAAAATACAAGACAGAGATCGTTGGAGAAACAATGACCATGCTTGGCGGTAAGCGCGATGACAATCAATCCCCGCAACAGCAACAGCAGACGCAGGCTCCATCATTTACACAGAACAGCCAGTCTGCACCGGCAACATATCCTGAATCGACAGGTTCACCAATATCTTCAGAACCTGAAGACCTTCCCTTTTAATTTAAGTCCTTAATACGTGGACCCCGACCCGAATCTGACATACCTCTTCGCATCAACGCTTCTTGAACCAGGAGTCATTTTAAGCCTGCTGGTAATCATCATACTACTATTGTGCTCTTCGCTTTTATCTGCTGCAGAGGTAGCTTACTTTTCACTTGAGCCAGCGGACCTCTCTGAATTAAAATCAGATAAATCACAAAATGCAGGCAAAGTAATGCAGCTGCTTGAAAGGCCTAAAAAGCTTCTTGCCACACTGCTGATCTGGGTCAACTTTCTGAATATCGGTGTTGTTGTTCTCTCTACGGTTATCAGCGAGGAACTTCTCAATTTCGGCGATCCTGTTATCGATTTCATTGTACAGGTGATCGTGGTGACCTTCCTGATCTTGCTTGTTGCAGAAGTGATCCCAAAGATCTACTCCACACAGCATCCTGTAAAAGTGGCTAAATTCATGGTGGTGCCGGTGAATATCCTGCAGACGATTGCCACTCCATTAAGCGCTGTACTCATGGCATCGACCTCGGTGATTGACAAAAGGATCAAGAAACGAGGTCAATATATATCCGTGGATCAGCTCTCACATGCACTGGAGCTTACCTCACCTTCCCGAAACAACGAACAGGAACAGAAGATCCTTGAAGGCATCGTGAAATTCGGAACCACTGAAGTCAGTGAGATCATGAGATCACGTGTTGACGTGACCGCTTTTGAATATTCATCCACATTCGACAAGGTGCTTAAAGACCTGATCGAAGCTGGTTACTCAAGGATCCCTGTGTACAGGGAAACACTTGATCACATTGAAGGCGTGCTGTTCGTGAAAGATCTTCTTGAACACATGAATAAGCCCGCAGATTTTAAATGGCAGGAGCTTATCAATCCGGCATTCTTTGTTCCTGAAACAAAAAAGCTGGATGACCTTCTGAAAGAATTCCAGCACAAAAAGATCCACCTCGCTATAGTGGTGGATGAATATGGCGGGACATCCGGGCTAGTTACACTTGAAGATATCCTTGAAGAGATCGTTGGAGATATCTCCGATGAATTTGATGATGAAGACATCACCTACTCCAAGCTGGATGATAACAATTATGTTTTCGAAGGAAAGATCCTGTTGAATGATATGTTCAGGGTTCTGGATATTGACGAGACAGAATTCGAAGAATCAAGAGGCGATTCAGATACACTTGCTGGCTTTATCCTTGAACTTACCGGAAGGATACCCAGAAAGAATGAACGGGTGAAGTTCAATGACTATGAATTCAAGATCGAATCCGCTGATGGCAGAAGGATTAAACGTGTAAAGCTGACGATCAATAAAACTGTGGAAGAAGGAAATGACAACTAGGATTTTGTTCATATTCATTGCAATGATCATGGTATCCTGTGGAGGAGATTCCATTCCCAAGCCTAAAGGTTATTTCAGAATTGATCTTCCGGTAAAATCATATAAGGAATTTAAAAGTGATTGCCCGTTTACCTTCAGACATCCGGTATATTCCGTTGTTGTTCCTTATGCCGGATCACAGAAAGAATCCTGCTGGTTCAATATTGAATTTCCGAAATTCAAAGGCACGATCCACCTGAGCTATTATTCACTTCACGATGATCTTTCTAAACATATAGAAGATTCAAGGGCTCTGGCATTCAAGCACAGTGTAAAAGCAAACGCCATCGACGAAACACTATTCATGTCTCCTGGCAAAAATGTAAACGGACTTATTTATGAAATTGCGGGGAATGCAGCATCATCGGTACAGTTCTACCTAACTGACAGCACAAACCATTTCGTGAGAGGCGCATTATATTTCAATGCATCTCCAAACTTTGATTCCATTGCTCCTGTCCAGGAATTTGTAATGGCTGATATCGATACTATTCTGACAAGCTTTCGCTGGAAGTGATTCCGGGGAATAACAAAAGAAAGCTGAGGTATCCGAATATCACAGCGGCCAGTACGAGATGCACCGGCTGAATGAGCCCCGGTAATCCGAAATAGCTCAGGATCACTCCCGTAAGAGCTTCAAGAACGATCAGCGACATCAGCACGATCACAGCTACTTTGTATTCAAGTTTTAATCCGGTTGCCCTGATCACTTTCAACATAAAGAACAACGTGAATCCAAGGAGCACGATTGAATAGGATCTGTGGATATAGAAAAAGATCCCCAGCTGATCAACCCATGTTTCGCGTTCCATGCCACTCATTCTTGCATTGATCTCATCGACCTCTTCCCTCACCTGTGTTCCAAAAAGGACCTGAATAAGGATCAGGGCAAGCAGGACGTATCCCCAGAACTGAACTGGCTTACTGATCCTGATAATGTCCTTTCCACTTCGGATCAGTGTCAGAAGGAAGATCACAAGGTAAAGTATCACCAAAGCAATGAGCATATGGACAGTGATCTTGTATGGTGAAAGGTTTGAGTAAACCACTTTTGCACCCAACCAGCCCTGGAACATGGTGAGGAAAAGGATGAAAAAAGACAGTATGGTAACCGTTCTGTTGGATTTGCGAAACTTCAATGAACGGAAGGAAAGGAAGATCAGAAGAACACCAAGTGTCGCTCCACAAAGCCTGTTCACATACTCTGTCCAGGTGTGATATACATTAAATGAAGTGTCAGAATACCCTCTGTGTTTATAGATCTCCTGGTAATTTGCAGGAAGCTCTGAGACATCAGTAGGTGGAATCCATTTACCAAAACATTTCGGCCAGTCAGGACATCCCATACCTGAACCCGTTGCCCTTACAACAGCTCCGGCGATGATGACTAGGTATGTAAAGACAAGGCACCATACTGCGAGCTTGAAAAAACCTTTATCGTCTTGAACATTCATTCCTGCAAAGGACAGTAATTTTTAGAATACAACGAACATGATTTTCATGCAATCAATCTTTGCATTCGGGTAGAGTTATTAACTTTCGCAATAAGAAAAATCCAATACCCGTTTCATGGGTATCTAAACACGCTTTATGAAAAAGCTGCTCTTGACGGGGATCATGTCCATGATCTTTTTATCTATTGCGACAGCCCAGGAGGTACTTCCGGACAAAGAAACGGAAGGCGGTAAACTGATGCTTGGTATGAGAAGCACCATCAGCGCGTTCAGTGATGAATCAAGCTCAGGCATTGGTGCAGGCGGCCAGTTCCGGATCAGGCTTTTGAAGCAGGTCAATACAGAATGGTTTGCAGATTATATAAAGTCAGACATTGGAGAATTTGCCCGAAGAACGGATGCGCATATAGGATGGTCGGTGATGTTCTACACCCTTGACCAGGACAAGAGCTATATTCTTAACCCCTACCTGCTTGCCGGTCATTGCTTCGATTACACCAAGGTTGCAAAACATTATTCAAATGACATGCTTGACAGATGGAGCTCAGCAGTTCATCTTGGTGCTGGAACACATTTTCCGATTGGCAAAAAAGCGGACCTTTCTTTATCAACGCAGTACATGCTTCATCTTGGGAAAGACATCAACACAGAAGAATATAAAAACACAGCAGGAGATGATGACCTTCGGATTTATGAAGGAGACCTTGGACTTGAAGGACATCTTTTTATTTCACTCAGCGTAAATGTTCAGCTTGCTGATCTCTGGTAAACCACTATGAGAAACTGTATATCACTTTCTTTCCTGATCATTTTTGCATGTATGTTCAATCAGGCCATTGCGCAGGATCCTTTCATTAAGGATGGACAGATCAGGGCAAAAGCTGCAATCAGTCCGGGCATCGTTCTAAACTATCCGCTCAAACCTGTTTACATTGAAGGTGATCTGGAATATTACCTTAATGAACATGTTTCAGTGAGAGGTACTGGCTACTACAATGTTTCAGACAATGACTTTTTCAGCATGTTCAAATACAATCATTCGTTGTTTGCAGGTCTCTCTTATCATTTTACCCGTGAAAGAAAGTTCGATCCTTTTGTAAGCTTTGAACCAGGATTCACATTTTCAAAAGTTGAAGGCATCAATCTGGAAAATGATAAAAGGCTAAACTCCGTAGATCCATTGATCTCAGGAAATGCGGGAATTAACTTTTACGCGACAAAGTATTTCCATCTGACAGCAGAGGCAAGATACATCCATGGTAAGCATCGCAGTTATTATCTGAATATGCCAATGAATGAATTCCGTTTCTCTTTCGGATTAGGATTTAACATTCATGTCAAAAAGAAAAAGAACACCTTAACGACCGAGCCACAGTTCAAAGGATAGTTCTATTTCAGCCTGAGTGCTATTTTTCTTACATGGATCTAACAAGGATCCTTGCTTCCATCATATCAAGTATCGCATACTTCACGCCTTCCCTTCCGAATCCTGAATCCTTTACACCACCGTAAGGCATATGATCAACCCTGAAGGATGGAGAATCATTATGGATCACACTCCCCGACTCGATCATGCTGAATGCTTTATCAAGCTCATCGGTATCATTCGTAAAAACAGATGCCTGCAGACCGAAGCGAGTTTCATTTGTCATCCTTATCGCATCTTCAAAATCAGAAAATGATTCGATCGTGATCACAGGTGCAAACACTTCTTCCGCACAAACCTTCATTGAGCTTTTTGTATCCGTGAGGATGGTAGGATGATAGAATGTACCTTCCCTTTTTCCACCGCATAACAACTTTGCTCCTTTCTTAACGGCCTCATTCACCCAGCGCTCGGTGCGTTTCGCGTTTTCCAGGTCGATCATGCTTGAAATTTCGGTCGACGGATCCTGGGGTTCACCATACCTTAACTTCTTTGCAAGACGAACCATTTCCTTTACGAATTTCTTATAGAGCGAATCATGCACATAAAAACGTTGCGCATGAATGCAGATCTGGCCTGAATAGGCAAAAGCAGATACGATGCACTTTTTAAGAGCATGCTCCAGATCAGCAGAGCTGGCAACGATCACAGCAGCATTACCTCCCAGCTCTAGTACAACACGTTTCTTACCAGACTGCTCTTTCATTTTCCAGCCAACAGGTACAGAGCCAGTGAAGGATAATAGACTGAACCTCTCATCAGTGACCAGCAACTGACCATTCTCCCGATTCATGGGAAGTATGGATACAGCGCCCTTCGGAAGATCTGATGAGTCAATGATCTTTGCAAGCTCCAGAGTTGACAATGGAGTGGCGCTTGCAGGCTTCAGAATAATCGGACAACCAGAAGCAATAGCAGGTGCAATCTTATGTACTGCAAGGTTCATAGGGAAGTTGAACGGAGAGATGCCTGCAATGATGCCCGATGGAAAATATTTTACCAGGCCTTCTTTCCTCTCTCCGGCAGGAGTCCAGTCGAGCGAGATGTATTCAGATGGCAGTCTTTTGCTCTCCTCAGCAGCAACAAGGAAGGTTTGTGCAGCCCTGTCGATCTCCGCAAGTGCGTATCTCATGGGCTTTGCAGACTCCATACATAAAACAGAAGCAAGCCTTTCACGATGCTTACTGATCTCCTGAGAAATGTAAGAAAGTATCTCGTATCGCCTGAATGCCGGCAATGCAGCAAGTTCTTTTCTAACTAACTGAGCCGCTTTTACCGATTGTTCGAGTTCTCTTTTTCCAGCAAGAAATGTTTTGGCGAAAACACGAGATGTGTATGGATCTGTGACATCAAGAACATCCTTTGTTTTAATGAACTTACCACCTGCATAAATCTCGTAGATCGCCTGGCTCATTTATTCTGCGTGGTAAGTTTGAGTTTCGTTGACTGCTTTCACGATCTGGTCACGGCTGGTTTTATCAGAATCATAGGTGATCGTTGCAACATGATCCTGAAGAGATACTTCACTTCCGGTTACACCTGGAATCGCATTGATCACATTGCTTACAAATTTTTGGCAGTGGCCGCACGTCATGCCGGTGACTTTTATGTTTTCAGTTATTATAGACATAGTATAGTTAGTAGGATTTGAAGCTGTAAATTTAGAGTCAAAAGCGCAGGAATTGAAATCCAGGTTAATTTCCATTTTATTACTGATCATTCTTGCATTAATCTGGGGAAGCTCATTTATCCTGATGAAAAAAGGTCTTGTGGCCTTTAACAGCAACCAGGTCGCCGCGTTACGACTGGTCATCGCAGGCCTTTTTCTGCTTCCCTTCGGCATCATTCAGTTTCGGAAATGGCATCCTTCCAAATTGAAATACTTTTTTGCCGTAGGCTTATTCGGAAATTTTATTCCTGCGTTTCTCTTCACACTTGCCGAGACAAAAGTTTCCAGCTCACTGGCCGGACTTCTGAATTCGCTGACACCCACATTTACCTTAGTCCTGGGAATGCTTTTCTTTGGAATGACCGTCAGAAAAAATCATATTCTTGGAATCATCCTGGGCTTCATTGGTGCGGCAGTGCTTATTATAGGTCCTGGAATGGCTGCCTTTAATGAGGATGCAGTGTTTGGGCTGCTCGTGGTACTGGCAACGGTTTTTTATGGGATCAGCGTCAATGTGATCAGAAAACACCTTTCCGAAGTAAATTCAATCACGACTACCTTCTGGGCATTTATGCTTACTTCACCATTTGCAGGAGCGTATCTTTTAACAACCGATGTTCATTTGCGGCTATCAAGTCCTGAGGGATACAGTTCACTGGGTTATATCGCCATCCTGGGCATTGTGGGAACTGCCAGCGCAGTGATGCTTTTTAACATGCTGATCAGGAATACAAACGCGATATTTGCATCCTCCGTGACATACCTGATCCCTATTGTGGCGCTCGGATGGGGGATCCTGGATAATGAAGAGGTTGGGCTGATCCATTTGCTCGCTATTTCACTGATTTTAGGCGGAATTTTCCTTATAAACAGGAAATCCTCAGACGAAAACCGGCAAAAAATTGTGGAGAATCCAAAAAAAGCTTAATTTTGAAACCCCGGAAAAGTTTTTCTGGGTATTAACGTTTAAAGTTTTAAAACACAACAAAATGTTTGCAATCGTTGACATTGCGGGGCAGCAGTTCAAGATCTCTAAAGACCAGCAGATCTTTGTACATCGTCTTGAAGGAGCAGAGAACTCTTCAGTAGAGTTCGGAAATGTGCTTCTTGTAGGAGATGGTGACAAGGTACAGGTTGGCGCCCCCATGCTAAAAGGAGCTAAAGTCTCCGCAAAGATCCTTTCACATGTGAAGGGTGATAAGGTGATCGTTTTCAAGAAGAAAAGAAGAAAAGGTTACCAGAAATCAAATGGACACCGTCAGTACATGACGAAGATCCAGATCGAGAACATCACACTATAATCAGGTAAACAGTTTAGGAAATGGCACATAAGAAAGGGGCCGGTAGCTCCAAAAACGGTAGGGAATCACACAGTAAACGCCTTGGCATCAAGATCTATGGTGGCCAGGTTGCATTAGCTGGAAATATTATTGTTCGCCAGAGAGGTACCTCTCATCACCCGGGTGAAAACGTAGGTATTGGCAAAGACCATACTCTTTTCGCTCTTGTTGATGGTACTGTACTTTTCAAGAAGACTAAGGCTAACAGATCGTTTGTATCTGTAGTACCTGTGACTGCTGAATAATATATCACTGACCCATTGAAAGGCTATCTCCATGAGGTAGCCTTTTTTATTTCATCCGGTTCATCCCGCACAATCTTTACACTTTACTCCGCTTACGCTTCATCCAATCGTCCTGTTTCTTACTTTTGCAGCTCTAATAATGAACTATGCTGCAGATTCAAACAATCCGCGATAACAAGGAAGAAGTCATCACACGCCTGAAAAAAAGAAATTTTCCGGCAGAAGAACATATTAACAGGGTGCTGGAGATTGACGTACAGCGCAGGAAAGCCCAGAATGACCTTGATGAGAACCTTGCCGCCTCAAATGCTCTCGCTAAACAGATCGGTGAACTTTTCAAATCCGGGAAACAAAGTGAAGCCAATGAGCTGAAAGCTAAAACAGCAGATCTCAAAGAACAGTCAAAAACTCTCCAGGAAAACCTCAGCGTCCTTGAAAATGACCTTCACAAGGCGCTTGTCCTGATACCGAATACACCACATCATACAGTTCCTGCCGGGAGATCAGCAGAAGATAATGAAACAATACACCGTGAAGGCGATATCCCAAACCTTCCTGAAAATGCTTTACCACATTGGGAGCTTGCAGCGAAATATGATCTGATCGATTTCGAACTTGGTGTAAAGCTTACCGGGGCAGGCTTTCCTGTTTACAAAGGAAAAGGAGCAAAATTACAACGCGCACTCATTAACTTTTTCCTTGACCAGGCTACAGCAGAAGGGTACATGGAAGTGCAGCCACCGATCCTCGTGAATGAAGATTCAGGATTTGGCACAGGACAGCTACCTGACAAGGAAGGCCAGATGTACCATGTAGGTATTGACAACCTCTATCTTATCCCAACTGCTGAAGTACCAGTAACCAATATTTACCGTGACGTGATCCTGAAAGCAGAACAGCTGCCGGTCAGGAACACTGCTTATACACCTTGCTTCCGACGTGAAGCCGGATCATACGGAAAGGATGTACGTGGTCTGAACAGACTGCATCAGTTTGACAAAGTCGAGATCGTACAGGTTGCTCATCCAGATAAATCCTATGAAGCGCTCGAACAGATGCGTGAATATGTTGCAGGCCTTTTAAAAAAACTTGAACTGCCTTACCGTGTTCTAAGACTTTGCGGAGGAGACATGGGCTTCACCTCTGCCCTCACCTACGACATGGAAGTGTATTCAGCTGCTCAGAAAAGATGGCTGGAAGTAAGCTCTGTATCCAACTTTGAAAGCTACCAGAGCAACAGGCTGAAGCTTCGTTTCCGTGAAGGCGACAAAAAGCCAGTGCTCGCTCATACACTTAATGGAAGTGCACTGGCTCTGCCACGTATAGTTGCGTCAATCCTTGAGAACAACCAGACAGAGCAAGGCATCCGCGTTCCATCCATTCTGAAGAATTACACTGGCTTTGACCTGATCAATTGATGAAAAAGCTTGCGATCATTTTCGTTATGTTCCTATTCATAGCCTGCCAGGGTGAACAGGAAAAAAAGAACGAGGTGGTACCCATGCTTGAGAATCAGTTAAAACAAACGGATTCACTTTTCGTTATTCTCAATAAGAATCCTGAAGACAGCATTTTATTGTTGATGGACGGAACTCTTGAAAGAGTCAGAAATGTTCTGGCAGATACCATGACAGCTGAAACAGAGACGATCCTTGAAGATTACCTTGAGCTGCAGTCATCTCTCAGAGATTACAAAACCGGCAAGGATACACTTGAGAAAGAGGTCTCATACAGTATTAAGCAGGTTGAAAACCTCACAAAAGATGCCTCTGAAAAAAGTGTAAGCCTTGATGAGCTTGAGAATAATGCCTCTACAGAGAAAGCTGCCATTGAAATGCTACAGAGAAATCTCAAAAAAATGGATCAGTGGTTTGACTCAGCAAGAGAAACGTTCATAACGGCAAATGAATTGCTGAATCAAAAGGTTATGGCAGACAGTTTAATGAACGTCCATTGAAGCAACTTCTAAAACTCTTATTCATCTTATTGATCAGCTGTCATGCAGTGCTTGCACAGACAGACACTGATGAAAAGCTAGCGAGGCAATTTTACGAGCAGCAGGAATATGACAAAGCGGCTGACCTGTTTGAAAAGCTCTATTCAAAAAATCCATCCGCATATTACACCGATTATTTCGACTGCCTGCTTAAGCTTAAGGAATATAAGGATGCAGAGAAGATCACGAAAAAGCAGATCAGGAAAGACCCTTCAAGGCTCTACCTCTATGTTGACCTCGGAACTGTATATGAGCTCATGGATGAACCACAGAAAGCGGAAAAGGAATACGAGCGTGCAATCTCCAACCTCACTGCCGATCCAGACCAGGTCATCATGCTTGCCACATCATTCATGAACAGCCAGAAATCTGATCTTGTTGTGAAAACGTATATGCACGGACGAAAGCTGCTCAGAGAGATCTATCCATTCAACTTCGAGCTTGCCGAGGTGTATGAAAAGAAAGGCGATTACCCCGCAATGATCTCTGAATATCTTGGTGCGCTTGATCTTGGTGATGCCTATTTGCAGCAGGTTCAGAACTCACTCCAGGACTTTATCGTGGATGATCCTGAGAATAAAAAGTCAGAGCTTCTTCGTACACAGCTATTAAAGAAAGTGCAGTCTAACCCGGACAGGGTGCTTTATGCAGAGATGCTTATCTGGCTTTATCTCCAGGAGAAAGATTTTGGCGCAGCATTTTTTCAGAGCAAGGCACTGGATAAAAGACTGAAGCAGGATGGCTCGAGGATCATGTCCCTTGCCCAGGTTGCAGCTGCAAACAGGAATTATGATGTCGCTGTGAAATGCTACCAGTACATTGTATCGAAAGGCACTGAAAGCTATTTCTATTCATACGCCAGAATGGAGCTTCTGCAGGTCATGAATAAAAAGATCCTGGAGTCAGCATACACTCGCCAGGACATTCTTGAACTTGAAAAACTTTATCAAAGCACACTTGCCGATCTTGGTAAATCAGCAGCCGTTGCCACAGTGATCAAAGGGTTAGCGAACCTTGAAGCCTTTTATCTTAACAAAACAGACCAGGCCATTGAACGATTGCAAGAGCTGCTTAACATGCCACAGCTTCCCCAGAAAATGGCCGGCCAGGTAAAACTGGAGCTTGGTGACATCTATCTGTTTTCAGGAGAACGCTGGGAAGCAACCCTACTGTACTCCCAGGTTGAGAAGGCATTTCATGAAGACTTGTTAGGACAGGAAGCAAAATTCAGAAATGCGCGACTGTCTTATTTCACAGGAGATTTTGAGTGGGCTCAGGGACAGCTCACCGTGCTGAAAGCTTCCACATCAAAACTCATCGCCAATGACGCACTGGAGCTTTCACTACTTATAACAGACAATACAGGACTCGACAGCAACATGGTTCCAATGATGATCTACGCCCGTGCTGATCTTCTGCATTATCAAAACCAGGATTCCTTAGCACTCGTCACACTGGACAGCATCACATCACAATTTCCTTCACATCCTCTGGCTGATAACATCATTTACAAAAAAGCACAGATCTATAAAAAGCGCGGAGATGAAAAACGTTCAATGGAGCTGTACACAAAGCTGCTCGATGAACATGGAGAAGACATACTTGGTGATGATGCACTCTTTGCACTTGCAGAGCTTGAAGAAATCTACATGAAGGACATTGAAAAGGCAAAGCAGCATTACCAGGAGATCCTTACGAAATATCCTGGGAGCCTGTACACCGTTGAAGCAAGAAAACGATTCCGTGCTCTTCGGGGCGATAAACTGAACTAGTATGATACTTTATAATGTAACTGTCAATATTGATGATGATGTGAGAGAGGAATGGCTTACATGGATGAAAGACGTTCACATTCCAGATGTAATGAAAACGGGATTGTTCATTGAAAACCGCATCTTCAGAGTGATGGTCAATGAAGAATCAGGCACTACATATTCAGTTCAGTACACACTAAGAAGCATGGATGATCTTGAAACATACCAGGAACAGTATGCTACAGCATTGCAGAAAGAACATGCTTCACGTTATGCAAACAAGTTCGTTGCATTCAGGACGATACTGAAACTTGTATGACAGTAAGACCTAAAAAACATTTCGGACAGCATTTTCTCCGTGATGAATCCATAGCGAAAAAGATCGTAGATGCATTGTTGCCGCCTGAAACTCGATCGGTTCTTGAAATCGGCCCAGGCATGGGCGTTCTGACCAAATACCTTCTCGGCATTGAGGAGATCGATCTTAAGGTTATTGAGCTTGACCGTGAGTCGGTTGACTACCTGAACTTCAATTTTCCTTTACTCAAAGACCGCGTGCTGAACGCTGATTTTCTCCAGGCAAATCTAGATCAGATCGTTACACCACCCTATGCAGTGATTGGAAATTTTCCTTACAATATTTCATCACAGATCCTCTTCAGGATTCTTGAGAACAAAGAAAAAGTCCCTGTGATGGTAGGCATGTTCCAGAAAGAAGTTGCAGACCGCGTTGTCAGTAAGCCAGGATCGAAAGTGTACGGGATCTTAAGTGTCCTCATCCAGGCTTTCTATCATACAGAATATCTTTTCATCGTTGAACCCGGTGCCTTCACCCCACCACCAAAGGTTCGTTCAGCAGTCATCAGGCTTCGCCGAAATGAGCAGGAAGAACTGGGATGTAATGAAAAAGATTTTTTCAAAGTGGTGAAGGCCGCATTCAACCAGCGAAGAAAAACACTCCGGAATGCGTTGTCAGGCTTGGGCAGCAAGGTTTGCGATGACCCCATCTTTGACAAAAGAGCAGAACAACTTTCTGTAAAGGATTTTGTACGGGTAACAAATCTCCTGATTAAAGCTTAATTTCAAGCCCCTGAAAGATCACGGCGAGCTATGAGAAATCAATTCCGACTTACTCCCGACTTTTTAACTGCCCTGCGAGATGCCATATCAACAAAGGATAATGGCTATATCCTGGAGCACACCAAAGATCTTCACCCTATTGATTTCGCGAGTATTTTCGATGAGCTCGACATTGAAGAAGCAACGTATCTCTACAATACGATCGATCCTGAAATTGCAGCGGATATTCTCGTTGAACTTGAAGAAGAAGTAAGGGAAAAGTTCCTTGCATCTTTATCCTCAGAGCAGATCGCCAAGCAGTTCATAGATAATATGGACTCGGATGATGCTGCGGACATCATCGCTGAACTTCCTGACAAGAAACAGGAAGAAGTACTTGCTCTCCTCGAAGACACTGAACAGGCAAGCGACATCCTCGACCTCCTGAACTACGATGAGAATACGGCGGGAGGACTTATGGGAACCGAGCTTATTAAAGTTCATGTTGACAGCAATGTTCTCCAGTGCGTACGGGAAATGCGCAGCCAGGCTGAAGAAGTTGAGCACATCTATTCAGTGTATGTTGTTGATGAAGATGAACGACTGCTTGGATTACTCTCACTTAAAAAGCTTTTAACAACGCCCTTAAGAACCAAGATCAGAGACATCTATCACTCCAGGGTCATCAGCGTAAAGGTCAACACACCATCAGAAGAAGTGTCTGACATCATGGACAAGTATGACCTTGTCGCATTACCTGTCGTTGACGGCCTGAACCGACTTGTTGGCCGGATCACGATCGATGACGTCGTGGATGTGATCAGGGAAGAAGAAACAGAAGTTGTACAGAAGATGGGAGGTATGGAAGCGCTGGATGAACCGTACATGTCGGTGCCACTCCTGCAGATGATCCGTAAACGTGTGGGCTGGCTGATCCTTCTTTTCCTGGGTGAAACGCTCACTGCAACGGCCATGAGCTTTTTTGAAGATCAGATCTCCAGAGCCGTCATCCTGGCCATGTTTGTTCCATTGATCATTTCAAGTGGTGGTAACGCTGGTTCACAGGCATCAACACTTATTATTCGTGCCATGGCGCTGGGAGAGGTTACGATCAGGGACTGGTGGACGATTATCAAGAAGGAGCTTGCTTCCGGATTCGCACTTGGGATGGTGCTAGGTATCATCGGATTTCTACGTGTCGTCCTGTGGTCGATATTTGTTCAGAGCTATGGTCCGCATTACATTATGCTCGCATACACCATCGGACTATCGCTGGTAGGTGTCGTGATGTGGGGCACATTTACAGGTTCGATCTTTCCGATCATACTGAAACGATTTAAACTTGACCCTGCTGTATCATCAGCTCCATTCGTCGCGACACTTGTGGATGTCACAGGTCTTGTTATTTACTTCTCATTCTCCATCCTCTTTCTTAAAGGGTTACTTGTATAATGATTACAATCGGTTTTATTGATTCGGTGCATCACTCTTTATGGGACGCACTGACAGCCAGCGGCATTGCATGCATTGATCTATCAACAGCTGGCAAAGAAGAAGTCATACAGCAGCTAGATCATTTCGATGGGCTTGTCATTCGAAGCAGGTTCAGGCTCGACAGAAACATCCTGTCAACACTCAGTAAAGTAAAAGTGATTGCGAGGGCAGGGGCAGGCATGGAAAATATCGATGTTGGATATGCTGAATCGAAAGGTATCCGGTGTGTACATGCACCCGAAGGGAATCGGGATGCTGTGGCCGAACACGCTATAGGAATGCTGCTCTGCCTTTTCAATAACATCCTTCGCGCTGATCGTGAAGTGCGCGATGGAAAATGGATCCGTGAAGGCAACAGAGGCATTGAGCTCAATGGAAAAACGGTCGGCATCATTGGTTATGGCAACATGGGCTCCACCTTTGCTAAAAGACTTCGTGGCTTTGATGTGAAGATCCTTGCCTATGACAAATATGTTTCTGGCTTCTCCAACGACAATGTAACAGAATCCACCCTGGAAGAACTGAAAGAATTTTCAGACATCCTGAGCTTTCATATACCACTGACCGAAGAAACCTATCATCTGGGAAATGAAGCATTCTTCAACTCTTTTAAGAAGAGCCTCTATTTCATAAACACTGCACGGGGAAAAGTGGTTGATACCAAAGGCCTTGTGCAGGCATTAAAAAATGGACGCATCAGTGGCGCCTGCCTGGATGTGCAGGAAATAGAGGATATATCTTTTGAAGGACTAAGTCGCAATCCTGATCCTGAATTGAAAGAAGCTTTTGAATATCTTCAGCAGAACAGCAAGGTGATCCTTACACCTCACATTGCCGGATGGACACATGAATCCAATGAGAAGATCGCGCGTGCGCTGTTTGAGAAAATGATGAATGTGATCAGGTGATCGTTCTTCAGGCGTTCTTTCGGCGGCTTCCCAGCTTTCCACCGAGGTACGCCATTGGAAGGTATGCAACAACAAGATCAAGCACAGTGAACCATGTCGGAGAAGGAAGCATCATAACATTCGCGATTCCACCAACAAGGAAGAAAAAACCGATGACCATGGCGACCTTAATCTTCGCGGAAACAGCTATTAAGGCAGCAATGTAAGCGCCTGCAAGCGTACCTAACGCATGGGCCAGGAAAGGCATAAGGAAATGCTTTGGCTCGAACAGATGCATTGTTGACTTCAAACCTTCCATCGTGGTAACATCAACACCCTCAGGAGGCGGAATGATGGAACCACTGATCATGACAATGGCCATATTAACGATACTTCCAACGATCAAACCTGCAACGACAGCAAGTATGTTTCTAACGATAGGACTCATGGGATAAATTATTTCGGTTAGTTGTTAGCTGGTTGTAAAACTAAGGAAATATTGATTGCTTCAATTGAAGACAGAAAATTGGGACGAGGGTTCGCTCAGTTATTAAATGCAGGGTTATTTAACGAGATCGTATTAAGCTCCTTAACGATCTCCCTGAACCAGAAGCTGAACCTTTCGGGATCAAGCTCGATCTCACCACGAAGATCATTCATGCTTATCCAGCGCACCTCATCGATCTCTTCAGGATTAGGATTTACCGGGCCATCATAAACACCGATATACACTTCATCATATTCATGTTCAATCAGGCTTGTTTCCGCATCCTGTGCTTTATAAATGAATGTGAAGAGATATTCTGTCCGCACATTCTCAAGATTCAGCTCTTCCATGAGACGACGGCTTACAGCTTGCTCCGTAGTTTCTTCAGGTCGCTGGTGGCTGCAGCAGGCATTGCTCCACAATCCTTTGAAATGGTACTTGTGCATCGCTCTTTTCTGAATCAGCATTTCACCTTTGCTGTTAAAGATGATCACGCTGAATGCCTTGTGAAGGATGCCCTGCCTGTGAGCTTCCATCTTTTCCATGAGGCCAACATAATTACCTGTTGTATCAACAAGTATCACAAGGTCTTTTTTTTCCATCAGATTTCAGGGTACAAGGAATGATCCAAAACTATGTGTTACGCACGACAAGCTGAATCGTATTACGGCTTTTCTGCTCAAGGATCATTTCCTTGCCAGTCATGACACGCTTCACCGTTGCATCATCATAATAACGCACAGTGATCAGTTCCAGATCAGTATTGTACTTCACTTTAAAGTCTTTGCCCAACTCGTTAATAAGCTCTTCAAACCGGTCTTTCCGGTTATCAATACAAACTGAAAAGCTCACAGCAGAATTCTGCATCATGTTGATCCTCACACCAGCTTTTGCAAACACATCGAAAATACTGCTGAGGTTTTCCTCCACGATGAAACTCAGGTCTTTAGGTGATATCGAAACAAGCACTTGGTCAACCTTGAAAATAAATGATGGAACAAGCCGTGAATTTTCAAAATCATTAATGACCGTCCCCTCCTTTTCCGGATCAATAAACGATTTCACACGTAAAGGGATCTTTTTGTTCTGCAAGGGTTTGATCGTTTTCGGGTGCAGAATGGTTGCTCCGTAAAATGCAAGCTCTATAGCATCATGATAAGAAATCTGCTTTAAGAGAATCGTATCATTAAACCATTTGGGATCAGCATTTAGAACGCCGGGTACATCTTTCCAAATCAACACTTCATCGGCATCGGTGCAATAGGCAAGTATTGCAGCCGTGTAATCTGATCCTTCCCTGCCAAGGGTAATCGTATAGTTTTCGGAAGTGACACCGATAAATCCTTGTGTAACAATGAGAGAAGCTTTATCAAATTCAGGAATAAGCTTTGATTTCACCAGGTCCTTTGTGCTGTTCCAGTCCACATTTCCTTCTCTGTAATGATCATCAGTCCGGATGATATCACGTGCATCGATCCATGTATTGGTGAATCCTTCAGCGCGCAGGTAATGACTCAATATCACGGAGGATATCAACTCACCTACAGATACGATCTGATCATATTCCTGGTCGTATGGCAACTCAGGATCCCCGTCAATAGACCATTCCAGCTCGACAAAGAGATTGTGCACCTCTTCATGCACTTTACCTTTTTCAGGAAACAGATCATCAAGAATATCAAAATGAAACTTCCTGACCTGCTCAAGGGAATCCAGGGCATGCTCTTTATCATGGAAGATCCCGTCAACCACCTTTTCCAGCGCATTGGTTGTTTTTCCCATCGCTGAAACAACAACGATGATCTTATCTGAAAGATAACCTTTCAGTATAGACGCTACATTTCTAACAGCAGCCGCATCCTTTACAGATGCACCACCAAACTTGAACACTTTCATGGCTGCTTGCTGAATTTATACTGTTTCATATCATCATCTGTGAGCTTGCAGCTGAGCCACTCATGGTCAAATCGTGCATTCAATTTTTTATAGAAGTTTATTCCCGGTTCATTCCAGTCAAGCACCTGCCAGTACAACCTTTTTGCTTTTTCACTGATGCAGACATCCACTACAGCATCAAACAATAGTTTACCTATGCCGAATCCGCGGTGCTCCTCTTTTACAATGATATCTTCAAGGTGATAGCAACGGCCTTTCCATGTGGAATAACGTGGGAAGTACAGAGCCAGTCCAATGATCCCTGAAGAACTTTCAGCGACAAAGAATTTGAATTGCGGATCTTTACCGAAGCCATCTTCGTTTAAAATTTTTTCATTCACGATCACCTCCTCCGGAGCTTTCTCATAAAGTGCTAACTCCCTGATAAGACATAGTATTGACGGAATATCTTCTGGTGTTCCCTGGCGGATGAGCATGCGGGCAAAATTACGAATCTATTTCCTGGATAAATTGCGATATTTACAGAACCAACCAATCTCCAATGAAAGTAACTACTCTGGGCCAGTTTATTATTGAAAGACAAAATGATTTTCCCTATGCAAAAGGCGAATTATCAAGATTATTAAGAGACATCGGCATCGCTGCAAAGATTGTGAACCGGTCTGTCAATAAAGCCGGGCTGATGGATATCCTTGGAGATCATGGAGATGTGAATGTTCAGGGTGAGGAGGTGAAGAAGCTCGATGTGATCGCGAATGACCAGTTCATTGCAGCACTTGCCAGCGGTGGTGAGTGTCGCGCAATCGCATCTGAAGAAAATGAGGATATCATCCAGATCAAAAACAAAGTGAATTCCGATTCTAAATATGTGGTGTGCATGGATCCACTTGATGGATCTTCAAACATCGATGTCAATGTTTCCATTGGAACGATTTTTTCCATTTACAGAAGGGTGAGCACCGGTGAAGATGCCACAGCGGAAGATTTTCTTCAGAAAGGCAGTTCACAGGTTGCGGCCGGGTACGTGATCTATGGCTCCAGCACCATGCTGGTATATACAACAGGTCGCGGTGTAAACGGATTTACATTAGATCCTTCAATTGGTGAATTCTGTCTTTCACATCCTGACATGAAGACTCCTGAGAATGGTGCTTTATACTCTCTGAACCAGGGAAATTTTGTTCATTTCCCTGACGGTGTAAAAGAGTACATCAAGTTCTGTCAGGAAGAAGACAAGGCCACAAATCGTCCATATTCATTACGTTACATCGGTTCACTTGTGGCTGACTTCCACAGAAACCTTTTGAAAGGCGGGATCTTTATTTATCCTCCAACATCGAAGGCTCCGAATGGAAAACTTCGTCTGCTCTATGAATGCAATCCGCTTGCTCTCATTGCCGAGCAGGCAGGCGGTTGCGCAACAGACGGATTTAACAGGATCCTTGATCTTCAGCCGGAAAGCATTCATCAGCGCACTCCGTTATTCATAGGATCCAAACAGATGGTGAGTAAATCAGAAGAGATGATGAAGAAATTCTCAAAGCAGACCGTTTAATTTTTATTCAGATAAAAGACAGTATACACTGATCACTTGTTGATCAAATAACCAGGAGCCATTTAAAGCTGGCTTTATTTTTACAACCTTAAAATAGCCGGGAATAGACATTTCCGGCTATCCTTATTTTTTTGAAATGACCGCAGAACAGGTGCTCGAAAGATTCCGGAACTCAAACCAGGTAAGAGAGATCTCAACGAATATTGCGTCCGGTAAAGCAACAACACAGCTGAAAGGGCTCACTGGTTCAGCAGGGTCTTTTATCGCATCCGCTTTATATTCCCTTCATCGCTCTCACATCCTCATGATCCTGGATGATCGCGAAGAAGCTGCGTACTTTCTGAATGATATTGAAAACCTGAATGGAAAAGAGCATGTATTATTCTTTCCTCAAAGCTACAGGAAGCCTTATCACGTCGAAGACACCGACAATGCCAATATCCTTTCAAGAGCCGAAACCCTGGATCTGCTGAACAGATCTTCAAAGCCATTCCTGATCATCACCTATCCCGAAGCGCTTGGTGAGAAAGTGATTGCAAAAAAGACACTGACGAAAAAAACGCTGGAGCTCAACCGAGGCGAAAAAGTTGATCCTGAATTTGTAATTGATGTACTCAATGATCTCGATTTTGAACGGATCGATTTTGTTCTTTCTCCGGGACAGTATTCAGTGAGAGGTGGAATCATCGATGTATTTTCCTATGCGAGCGAGCTTCCATTCAGGATAGAATTTTTCGGAAAAGAAGTTGACTCGTTAAGAACATTCGACATTGTTGATCAGCTATCGGTCAGCCAGCATGAAAAAATCACGATCCTCCCAAACATTGTTGACAGGCAGGTTTCTGAATCGCGCGTTTCAATGCTTGAATTCCTTCCGGACACTACACTTGTATGGATCAAAACTCCGGACCTGTTTGGTGAAAAGGTGGATAAGGAATTTGAATCCGCAGAGAAAATATTCAACTCCGAAACAACGATCATGCATCGCTCATCACCTGAAGAGCTTTTTATGCGAAGTGAAGATTATAAGAATCAACTCTCTGAATTCAGCTTCCTTTACCAGGCGCCTAACCAGTGGAGGAAAGCAGCATCGGTCGTTCAATTCAACCAAAGTCCGCAGCCTGTATTCAAAAAGAACTTTGACTTACTCATTGCGGAATTAAGAAGCAACGTCTCGAAAGGAATCTCAAGTCTTTTGTTCACAGACACTGCAAAGCAGGCAGAGAGGATCTACACCATCATTGAAGACATATCACCTGACCTCTTTAAGGATAAGCCCGATGCCTTCACTTCGATCATGCTTTCCATTCATGAAGGTTTCGTTGATAAAGATCTTTCCATTGCCTGTTATACTGATCACCAGATCTTCGAACGTTACCATCGATTCAGATTAAAATCAAGCTTCAATAAAAAACGGGAAGCGATCACGCTGAAAGAACTTCAGGGACTTAACCCGGGTGATTATGTGGTTCACATCGACCATGGTATTGGCAGATTCGGGGGACTCGAAAAGATCGATGTCAACGGAAAGATCCAGGAAGCGATCAGGATCGTTTATAAAGACAACGACATCCTTTACGTCAGTATCCATTCACTTCATCGCATTTCGAAGTTCAGCGGACAGGAAGGCCATGTTCCCAAGATCAGCAAGCTTGGAACGAATGCATGGAGCTCATTGAAGCAGAAAACAAAGAACAAGGTCAAGGAGCTCGCATTCGACCTGATCTCACTATACGCAAAAAGAAAATCCCAGAAAGGATTCGAATACTCACCTGACTCCTATCTGCAGAATGAACTTGAAGCATCATTCATTTATGAGGATACACCAGACCAGGAAAAATCAACAGCGGCAGTAAAAAAAGACATGGAAGCTCCATTCCCGATGGATCGTTTGATTTGCGGTGATGTTGGATTCGGGAAAACGGAGATCGCGATACGTGCAGCATTTAAAGCGGTGACCGATGGAAAGCAGGTGGCTGTTCTTGTACCGACCACAATCCTTGCCTTACAGCACTTCAAAACATTCTCTGACAGGCTTGCTGATCTGCCATGCAAGGTCGATTACATCAACAGGTTCAAAACAACCAAACAGCAAAAAGAAACCTTGCAGGGTGTTGTTGAAGGCAAGATCGACATCCTGATTGGCACACATCGAATCGTCGGAAAAGATGTCAAATTCAAAGACCTCGGGCTTCTGATCATTGATGAAGAACAGAAGTTTGGTGTATCTGTGAAGGAAAAGCTGAAAACGATCAGAACCAATGTCGATACGCTGACACTTACAGCAACGCCAATTCCCCGTACACTCCAGTTTTCAATGATGGGCGCACGGGATCTGTCGGTGATCACCACACCACCTCCAAACCGTTACCCTATACAGACAGAGCTCCATACCTTCAATGAAGAGATCATCAGAGATGCTGTAGCTTATGAAATTGCAAGAGGCGGACAAGTATTCTTCATCCATAACAAGGTTGGAAATATCAAAGAGATGGCAGGCATGATCCAGCGATTATGTCCGGATGCACGGGTGATCACGGGTCATGGACAGATGTCGGGCGAAGAGCTCGAAGAAGTCATGATGAAATTCATCAACGGAGAATATGATGTACTCGTCGCTACAACGATCATTGAATCAGGACTTGACATTCCAAATGCGAATACGATCATCATCAACAGTGCACACATGTTTGGTCTATCCGATCTTCACCAGATGAGAGGGCGTGTAGGCCGTACAAACAAAAAAGCATTCTGCTATCTCCTCACTCCGCCTTTGTCGGTACTGACATCCGAAGCAAGAAAACGACTGAAAGCCATTGAGGAATTCTCAGATCTTGGCAGCGGGTTTAACATTGCGCTTCGGGATCTTGACATTCGTGGAGCGGGAAATATTCTTGGAGCAGAGCAAAGTGGATTCATTTCAGAGATCGGATTTGAAATGTACATGAAAGTGCTGGATGAAGCCATTGAGGAGCTTAAGGAATCTGATTTCAAAGAAATCTTCAAAGACAGGCAGTCAGACACATTGGAGCTGAGAAAAAGACCGCGTGCAAAAACATTTGTCAAGGACACACAGATTGACAGTGACCTTGAGATCCTGATCCCCGATGAATACGTATCAAACATCACGGAACGACTTTCACTGTATAAGCAGCTGGATGATTCATCAGAAGAAGAAGATCTGCAGAAATTTTTAACGACAGTACGCGATCGCTTTGGAAATCCTCCTGCCAGTGTTGAAGAGCTTGTTGAAACAGTGCGGCTACGATGGATTGCAGGCCGGGCAGGAATAGAAAAGCTTGTTCTTAAAAGCAGGAAGATGGTTGCTTATTTTATCTCCAATCAGCAATCACCATTCTATCAGTCAGAAACATTTACACGCATCCTTTCATTTGTGCAATCACATCCGCATTTATGCAGGATGAAAGAGAGCAACAACAAACTGATGATCACTTTCGAAAACATATCATCCGTTTCTGAAGCAGTTGCTGTATTAAGACAGATCCTCCCGGCACAGGACGACGAATAGCGGAATATTTTTTGCTCCTTTCTGTGTTGCACCAATCAAGGAAGCTATGGAAGAGCTTCATGCCTACAGGGAACAGCTACGATCACGGATTTCCATCCTGAAGCAGGAATTAGAACAGGCAGGCAGAACAGGTACGTCACTTACATTGCCCTCGGCTGATGACGAGCTTCATGAGCTTGTGGGTATTCTTAATACCCTCATTGGAAAACAGCAGCATATTCATTCAGGAGATTTTGAGCATGGATCACCAGAGAATGCCCGCTGGATCTGGGACCCTGACAACAACTCGCTGAATGTCACCGAAGGATTGCTTCGATTGTATGGCATAGAAGGCAATGTGACCGTCTCCAGCCTGGATGAACTGCTCAAGCCTGTTTTTTATTCTGACAGGGAAAAGGTACAAAACACCTTGCGCGAATGTTACATGCAGGGAAAGCCATTTAATCTGTATTACAGGATTACCAAGGCAGACAATACCATGCGATTTATTCACTCAAGGGGTAAAATATTGCGCAACTCTTCAGGTATCCCACAGATGATGGCAGGTACCGTAAAGGATGTCACGGAGAAAGTAATCGAAGACAGCAAGTTTCATATTCTTTTAGATTCATCTCCCGATGCTATAGTTGTTATTGATGAAACAGGTGTGATCCGCGAGTGGAATAATAAGTCTGAAGAATATTTTGGGTGGACAGCCAAGGATGTTATTGGAAAATCATTTTGTGAGATTGCTTTAAAAGACCGGAGCATCAAGGTGTTCCAGTCACTGGTCAAGAACTACTCTGCATCGGACACATACCTGAAGAGGATTAACAAGGCAGATCTTCAAGTAATACGCAAAGATGAAAGCAGCTTCCCCGCGGAGATAACAGTCTCGTCTATCAGGCTCAATTCATCACAACTGTTCATGCTTTTCGTCAGGGACATCTCTGAACAAAAGCTGGGAGAAGATCTTTTAAGAGAAAAAGAAGAATTATACCGGACAGTTGTCGAAAGCCTCTTCGAAGGCCTTGTAATCACAGACACGGAAGACAGGATAACGTATGCAAATTCACGATTTGAAAAGCTGACAGGGTATTCACGATCAGAGCTTCTAGGGAAAATCGAGTATGAGCTTTTTCTCTCACCACAGCTTTATGACAGCATGCGTGCAAGAATGAAGGAACGGCTTGCAGGACAATCAGAAACCTATGAGCTTCCTTTTATTAGAAAAGACGGATCAACCTTTATGGCGCGTGTGAATGCAGCACCGTTCAGAAATGCATCAGGAGAAATTCTTGGAACAGTCGGCGCAATCACAGACATCACTGCAAAGAAACGTGAAGCGGAATTAGAACAGCTTGTGATTGCTGCTACAAAATCTTTTAACTCGGTGATCATTACCGATAAAACAGGGATAATCGAATGGACAAATGAAGGGTTTACAAAGCTTACCGGATACACACTTGATAATGTAAAAGGCACACGGGGTGAGGTTCTTAGGAAGTCGGAAGATTCAAGTCTGGTGAATCATGATCAGCTATTGGAACAGTTGCAGAAAAGAAAAGAGCCTATGACCTATGAGAGCAGAAGCTATACAAAATCAGGGATGGAATTCTGGACGATTACTACATTAACACCTGTGCTTAATGAAAAAAATGAAGTAGATAAGATCATCTCCATTGACTCTGATATCACACTCAGGAAAAAAATGGAAGAGCAACTGAAGCTTGCCAACAAGATCGCCGAGAACAGCCTGATCAAAGGAAACCGTGCACTCAGTGAGCTCACGCTGGCCAAACAGACACTCGAAGAGACCATGCGTGCGAAAGAACAATTCCTTGCACACATATCACATGAGATCAGGACACCAATGAATGGCATCATCGGCCTGACAGACCTTTTACTGAAAAGCACGGTCAATACAGAACAGCGTGAGTTCCTGCAAGCCATCAAGCGATCAGGAGATACACTGATGGTGGTGATCAATGACATCCTTGATCTATCCAAGATCGAGGCAGGCAAAATGACCTTTGAGGAGATTCCGTTTAAATTCAGCAGCATACTTCATTCAGTGCTCGAATTATTCACTCCAAAAGCACGAGAGAAGAACATAAAGCTGACAAGAAACATACAGCCCAATTTTCCTGAGGTCCTGGTAGGAGATCCTGTCAGGTTGAATCAGATCATCATGAACCTGGTCAGCAATGCTGTAAAGTTCACAGAAAAAGGATCCATTGAACTCTCAGCGGCACTTCATGCCCAGAATGATGAATCAGCGCTGATCAGCATCAAGGTAAAAGACACTGGTCCGGGCATTCCGCAAGACCGCCTGCACACATTATTCCTGGACTTCACACAAGCAAGTACGGATGTCACAAGAAAATACGGTGGTACAGGATTGGGGTTATCCATTGCAAAAAGGCTTGTGGAACTGCAGGGTGGAACTGTTACTGTTGAAAGTGAAGTTGGGAAAGGCAGTGAATTCAGTTTTATGCTGAGACTAAGAAAGCCCTGGGATGGGATGACCTGTAAAGAGAACATGCACGAAGAAGATGATTTTAATTATAAATCTTTGAATGGTATCGACGTGCTTCTTGTGGAAGATAACCCTGTAAATCAGTTGCTGGCTGAAAAATTGCTTTCTGATTGGGGATGCAATATCTCCGTTGCTGATAACGGAAGGATCGCATTGGAAAAGTTGGAAATGAAAACGTATGACCTGGTGCTGATGGATATAAAAATGCCTGAGATGGATGGATATGAAGCCACCCGACGCATCAGGCAGATGAAAGGAAAGCAACGCATGGTACCGATCATTGCACTGACGGCGCATGCAGCAACCTGGGAAGCGGAGAAATGTATTGAATCAGGAATGAATGGATACATTTCAAAACCATTCAACATACGGGAGTTATATAGAATGATCACAGTTAACATCAATCATATGAACGAAGAGAACAATACTTCGGATACAGGAACACCGCTCCGGTACACGGACCTTACCTTTCTGAAAAGCATCGCCAAAGGCAGCAATGAATTCATGAACAAGATCATCAACTCATTCATTAAGCAAACGAGAGAAGAGATAAAAAAGATGCAGGTAGGACTTGCCCAGAAAGACTGGGATGCTGTTCACGGCTCAGCGCACAAGATCAAGCCCTCTTTACATTTTGTAGGGATCTCAGAGCTGAAGGAACCAATACTTGCGCTCGAAAAGAACGCGAAAGAAAGGATCAACCTCGATGCAATTCCCGGGCTGATCCAAAAGGTAGTTGACATTTGCAATCATTCAATAGAAGAACTAACCAGGGAATTAGAAAACCTGAACGCACCACAAAACAATGGCTGAGGCAGAAGAAAATAAGAAAGTCAAGGTCTTTCTTGTAGATGATGATATATTTTTCCTTGAATCACTAACTCATTTCCTCACCTCACAGGATTTTGAGGCAGATATACGATCCTTTACGACGGGCGAGGATTGCCTGTCGCACCTTGAAGAGAAGCCGGATATCATTGTACTTGATTATTACCTCACATCAGGTAAAAGCGACAAGAGCCTGAACGGCATGGAGGTGCTGAAAAGGATCAAGTCGACATACCCTGAAACCCGAGTGATCATGCTATCCGCGCAGGATAATATTGAAGTCGCCATGGAAACGATGAAGTCTGGAGCATATGATTATGTCAGCAAAAGCGAGAGTGCCCTTGTGAAAGTCAGGAACATCGTAGGCAATTATGCAAACAACAGGAAGACTGCCCTTGAACTGAACAAAAAGCTTTCTTATTACAAAACGATCAACATTGTGATCATTGTCGTGATCATCGTTCTTTTCATAATCAGCAGGTTCATCTGATGGAGATATTGCTTATTGATGATGACAAGATCGTTCGTGATGCTGTTTCATTTTCACTACGCGCGGAAGGCTATTCTGTAACCACTGCCGGAGATGGCATCGAAGCGCTGGAGATCCTGCAGAGCAAAAAGATCAACCTCATCATCAGTGATATCCTCATGCCTAATCTATCCGGACTTGGATTACTCAGCATCCTTAAAAGATTTTATTTCGACAAGGTTCCTGTCATCCTCATATCTGCGCTTGATAAAGGCGAGGTGATATTATCAGCAATGGGGCTGGGTGCATCAGACTACCTTTTCAAGCCATTAAACATCAATGAACTGCTACAGAGAATAAGAAAGATCCTGCCAGCCAGAAGTTAGCTTCTCATCGCAACAACAGGATCGAGCCTGCTTGCAGTATAGGCAGGAACAAATCCGGAAACCACACCAATGATCCCCGAAACAGATAATCCCATGACGATGTTTTGAAAGCTGAGGGAAACACCAAGATCAAAGAATGAATTCGCGATGACCGTACCGAAAAAGATCAGCAACAACCCGATGATACCGCCTACGAGGCTCAGCACGACAGCTTCAACGAGGAATTCAATGAGGATGAAATAATTCCGCGCACCCAGGGATTTTTCAATTCCAATGATGGGCGTTCGTTCTTTCACAGACACGAACATGATGTTGGCAATTCCGAACCCACCAACGATGATTGAAAAGCCTCCGATAACCCAGCCCGCAAGGCCAACAGCAGCGAATAATCCATTCAGGCCCTGTGTAAGCAGACTCGTTTCGTTCAACGCGAAATTGTCATCCGCCATCGGCTTAAGACTTCGCAGCGAACGCATCACACCTGTCAGATCATCTTTAAGTTCCTCATTAGAAATTCCTGGTTTCGCTTTCACCATGATCATCGGATCCATTCGTTCATCACGAAGATCGATGAGGTTCCGGGCGAAGTTGACAGGCAGCAGCACCTGGTTATCAAATGAAGTTTTGATCAGTGAACTTCCTTCCTTTCGGATCACACCTACGACGAGCAGCTTTTCACCACCCACCTTAATTTTTTGACCCAGCGCTTCGCCACCCGGAAAAAGGCTTTCGGCGATCACACCACCGAGGATGCAGACCGCCTTTCCACTCTTAGATTCCTGCTCGGTGAAGTATCTTCCATTTTCAAGATCGATAGCCTGAACACGCTGGTAATCGTGCGACACCGCTGAGATGTCGGCGTTTTCCACACTGTTATTTCTGAATTTTGCAGTCTTTCTGAAATGAACAGTAAAAGCGACAGCATCGGCGGAAGCAGACCGGCGTTGAATTTCCGGAAGCTCAGACAATGCAGGAACAGGGCGATTCATGTATTTCCACCAGGGATATTCTGATCCAAAAGCCCAGGGCCATTTCTGTACAAAAACGACGTTCGTACCAAGTGATTCAACACTTTTCCGGATATTGCTTTCAAGAGAATCAACGATCGTAAACACCGAAATGATAGCGAAAATGCCTATGGTGATCCCCAGCAAAGAAAGAAATGTCCTCAGCTTGTTAACAAGCAAAGATTTCAATGCAAACAGGAAACTTTCTTTAATGAGGAATAAAACCATCACCAATTTTTTTCAAAGTTACATTTTGCTGTTGAGTACCTGAGAAATCAAGCTTTTCAACAATGCCGGCATTTTTTTCAACATTCCCGAAAATAGTAAGGAAGGGCGAGAAAGCTCCCATCGAATTTAAGTAAACTTGCAACTTAATAGGTATGCCCTGTATGGAAGGCCGTAAAAGGATTAAAAGCGCGTTAATTTCAGTATTTTACAAAGATCATCTTGAACCTCTTGTGAAGAAGTTGAATGACCTTGGTGTCACAATTTATTCAACAGGAGGAACTGAAGAATTTATTAAGAAAGCAGGCATTCCTGTTCAGGCAGTTGAAGACCTCACAGGGTATCCTTCGATTCTTGGCGGCCGTGTGAAGACATTGCATCCCAAAGTATTCGGAGGAATTCTCGGAAGAAGAGAGCTCACAGAAGATGTCGCGCAGCTGGAGGCATACAAGATACCTGAGATCGACCTTGTGATCGTAGACCTGTATCCGTTTTCAGAGACCGTCGCAAAAAGAGCTTCTGAAAGCGATGTGATCGAGAAGATCGATATCGGCGGAATCTCATTGATCCGTGCAGCAGCGAAGAACTTTAAAGATGTCGTGATCATCAGCTCCAAAGATCAGTACACAGCACTTCTTCAGATGATCGAAGAAGGCAACGGATATACCACCATCGCGCAGCGTAAGAACTTCGCACGACAGGCCTTTAACATCTCAAGTGCGTACGATAGTGAGATCTTCAGGTATTTCGATTCACAGAACGACACCCCTGAAACATTCAAGGAAACATTCACTGGAGCAGTGGCATTGCGGTATGGTGAGAACCCACATCAGCAAGGCACCTATTTTGGCAAGCTTGATGAAATGATCGAAAAGCTTAATGGAAAAGAGCTTTCATACAACAACATTCTCGACATCGATGCAGCTGTCACACTCATCAGCGACTTTGCTGAAACCACGGTAGCTGTCATCAAGCATAACAATACCTGCGGAATTGCATCACGGCATCTTCTGGCTGAATCATTCCGCGATGCCCTTGCAGGTGATCCGGTATCAGCTTTTGGAGGAGTGATCGTTTCGAACCGGAAAGTTGACCTGGAGACCGCCACGGCCATGCACCAGATCTTTTTTGAAGTGCTCATCGCGCCCGATTATGACGAAAAGGCACTGGAGCTATTGAAGCAGAAAACAAACAGGATCATCCTTAAATTAAAGCATCATGACCTTCCAACGCACCAGTTCCGTAGTGTTCTGAACGGTGTATTGTACCAGGAACGTGATAAAAGATTCGAGGAAACAGCCGACATGAGGCCGGTTACAGAACGACTTCCGCTCATGACAGAAATGGAAGACCTTGAGTTTGCAACAAAAATTGTAAAGCATACACGCTCAAATGCAATTGTTCTCGTTAAGAACAAGCAGCTTCTGGGTAGCGGAACAGGACAGACATCACGAATCGATGCGCTGAACCACGCCATTGCAAAAGCGAAGAATTTTAACTTTGAACTTGAAGGAGCGGTGATGTCTTCGGATGCATTTTTCCCGTTTCCTGATTGCGTCGAAATTGCTGCTGAAGCGGGCATCACTGCAGTGCTTCAGCCAGGAGGATCGATCAGGGATAAAGATTCAATTGAAAAGGCAGACCAGAAAGGGATTTCTATGGTACTGACAGGAATTAGACATTTCAAACATTAGAATAAAATACATCTATGGGTTTATTCGACTTATTCACTCAGGAAATAGCCATCGACCTTGGTACGGCGAACACGCTGATCATCCACAACGATAAGGTTGTTGTAGATGAACCATCCATCGTGGCTATTGACCGAACTTCAGGGAAGGTGATCGCTGTAGGCAAGCAGGCCATGCAGATGCACGGAAAGACCCATGAGAACATCAAAACGATCCGTCCTCTGAAAGACGGTGTGATCGCGGATTTCGATGCTGCTGAACACATGATCAGGGGAATGATTAAAATGATAAACCCTGGCAGAAAGCTTTTCAATCCGTCACTTCGTATGGTGATCTGCATACCATCAGGTATCACTGAAGTTGAGAAGCGGGCTGTAAGAGATTCCGCTGAACATGCCGGTGGAAAAGAAGTTTACCTGATCCATGAACCGATGGCAGCAGCGATCGGTATTGGTATCGACGTTGAAGAACCGATGGGTAACATGATCATCGACATCGGTGGAGGTACTAGTGAGATCGCAGTTATCGCATTGGGAGGGATCGTTTGTGATAAATCCATCCGAATTGCGGGTGATGAATTTACTTCGAACATCGAAGAATACATGCGTCGCCAGCACAACATCCTCATCGGTGAACGTTCAGCTGAACGTGTAAAGATCGAGGTAGGTGCGGCCATGACAGAGATCGACAATCCTCCGCCAGACTATGCAGTGCACGGAAGAGATCTCATGACAGGTATCCCTAAAGAGATCCATGTATCGTATGTTGAGATCGCTCATGCACTTGACAAGTCTATTGCAAAGATTGAAGAGGCTATCCTGAATGCTCTTGAGATGACACCACCGGAACTATCTGCGGATATCTACAGAACCGGGATCTACCTGGCAGGAGGAGGCTCCATGCTAAGAGGACTGGATAAGCGAATCTCCATGAAAACAAAGCTTCCTGTACATATTGCCGAAGATCCACTTCGTGCAGTAGCCAGAGGTACTGGTATTGCTTTAAAGAATATCGGAAAGTTCCCTTTCCTGATGCGTTAAAACCTAATCAAAATAGAGGGAGCAACCATTCCGAATGCGCAACTTATTTGCCTTTATCTGGAGAAATTATGAATACTTCCTCTTTCTGATCCTTGAGGTTGGATGTTTCTTTCTGCTATTTCAAAACAACAACTTTCATAAAGCTGCATACATTACTTCAGCCAACCGTGTAGCAGGACAGGTCTATCAGGGCATGAGCCAGGTTGGCCAGTATTTCAGACTGAAAAATGCCAACGAAGCGCTCGCAAATGAAAATGCGATGCTGCATAACATGCTGAAGGATTCTTATATGGATCTGAAAGTTCGTGACAGCCTGATCAAAGACACCCTGCTTCGTCAGCAATACCATTATACCAGCGCACGGGTGATCAACAATTCCGTAAACCGCAGGAACAATTACCTCACGATCGACAGAGGCCGACTGCAGGGTATCAAGCCAGAAACCGCAGTAATCTGCAGCAATGGCATTGTAGGCATTGTAAAAGATGTATCGGATAACTTCTCAAGCATCCTTTGCCTGCTTCATAAAGATGCACGCATCAGCGTAAAGATCAAACACACAAACTTCTTTGGTTCACTGGTATGGGAAGGCGGCGACTACAGGTATGCAACGCTTAACGACATTCCTGTAAACGTGGAGCTGGCTAAAGGAGATACCATTCAAACGAATGCTTATTCCACACTTTTTCCGGAAGGCGTGATGGCTGGAGTGATTGAAAGCTTTGAGCTTAAGCCAGGAAAGAACTTTTATGTGATCAGGGTCAAGCTATCCACAGACTTTAAAAACCTTAGCTATGTCTATGTGATCGATAACCTGATGAAAGAGGAGCAGCAAAAACTAGAAATGAGGTCTCAGAATGATTAACGAAATACTGCGGAACTTTTTCAGGTTTATTTTCCTGATGCTCATACAGATCCTGGTGCTGAATAATTTCCAGGTGAGTGGGTACCTGAATCCATTTCTGTACATCCTGTTTGTACTCATGCTGCCATTCGAGACACCTTCCGCATTGCTCATGCTGCTGGGCCTTGTCACTGGTCTTACCATCGACATGTTCATGGACACCATGGGACTACATGCAGCAGCCACGGTCTTCCTGGCTTTCATGAGGCCTAAAGTGCTGAAGCTGATCTCTCCCCGGGAAGGTTATGAATTCGGAACACAGCCCACATTGCATCACCTGGGGCCGAAATGGTATTTCTCATATGCAGGCATTCTTGTGATCCTTCACCATTTCGCTTTATTCTACCTTGAGATCTTTCGGTTTGATGAATTCTGGAGAACATTTTTAAGAGTAATATTAAGCAGCGGTTTTACGTTCTCGTTAATCATTATAACCCAATTTCTGTTTTACAGGAGCAGGAATAAAGCATGAACAATTTTTCAGACCGCAAGATCGTAATGATCCTGATCATCATCGGGGTCGGATTCATTTTCCTTCTTCGGCTTTTTTACATACAGGTGATTGATGACACCTATAAGCTGGATGCCAAGAACCAGGCATTCCGCTACACCATTGACTATCCTGCGAGGGGTCTTATTTATGACCGTAACGGAACGCTTCTTGTTTATAACGAGGCAGCGTATGACCTGATGGTTCTTCCAAAGCAGGTGAAAGATATTGACACCATGGACCTTTGCAATTCCATTGGTATCACAAGAGAGCAGTTTGAAAAAAAGCTCTCGGAAGCGACCGCCTATTCACGCTACAAGCCATCCATCTTTGAAAAGCAGATCTCTGTTGAGACCTATGCTGTTCTTCAGGAAAAGCTCTATAAATTCAATGGATTCTTTGTACAGTCACGTACCCTTCGAAAATATCCAAGTGAAGTGGCTGCCCATACACTTGGCTACATCGGTGAAGTAAATCCTGAGATCGCAAAACAGGGATACTACCGTGAAGGTGATTACATTGGCATCAGTGGGATTGAAAAATCGTATGAGAAGGAATTACGCGGCCAGCGTGGTGTCCGGATCGTCATGGTTGATGTGCACAACAGGGAAAAGGGCAGCTATATGAATGGCATCTACGATACCCTGGCCCTTCCAGGGAAAAACCTGATGAGCACACTTGACGCTGAACTTCAGGCGTATGGTGAGTTGCTGATGCAGAATAAAAAAGGATCCGTGGTTGCCATAGAACCATCCACAGGAGAGATCCTCGCAGCTGTCACCAGCCCTTCATACAATCCGAATCTGCTTGTAGGCCGTGACCGTACGAAAAATTATGGGAAGCTATTAAAGGATACCGTACTCGTTCCGCTCTTCAACAGGGCGCTGATGGCATACTATCCGCCGGGTTCAACGTTCAAGCTGATCAACGGCCTGATCGGGCAGCAGGAAGGAGTGCTCAGGCCTGAGACCAGGTATCCATGCGCACGCGGATATCCTGTAATGGGTGGTCGTCCGGGTTGTCACCCTCATGCTTCACCGCTTGATCTCTCACAGTCTGTTCAGCATTCATGTAATTCATATTACTGCTATGTTTTCAGAAGCATCATCGATAACAAAAAATACAAGAACACAGAAGAAGGCTACCAGGCATGGCGTGACTATGTAATGAGCTTTGGTATAGGACGCAAGCTGAACACAGATCTTCCGCAGGAGCTTAGAGGAATGGTGCCTTCAGTAAAGTACTATGACAAGTATTTTGGAAAAGGCTCATGGAAATCATCAACGATCGTGTCATTGTCGATCGGTCAGGGAGAACTTGGGATCACACCTCTGCAGATGGCCAATATCATGTGTACCATTGCGAACCGTGGATATTATTATGTCCCGCATATCATAAAGTCCGTTGCCGGCCAGACCAATTTCAGACCTGATTTCCTTGAGAAGAATTATACCAGGATCGATCCTGAACATTTCGGAACGATCATCGACGGGATGGAACAGGTAGTTGAAGCAGGAACTGCAAGGGTAGCCAAGATTAAAGGAATGCAGATCTGCGGGAAAACTGGTACTGCGCAGAATCCGCATGGAAAGGATCACTCATTGTTTGTATGCTTTGCACCCAAGGACAATCCAAAGATCGCCATTGCTGTGATGGTAGAGAACTCCGGATTCGGTGCAACCTGGGCAGCTCCTATCGCCAGCCTGATGCTTGAGAAATACCTGAATGACACAATTACCCGCCCGGAACTTGAAAAGCGGATGTTCGATGGCAACCTGATCACCACAACAATCAAACAGTGAGAGAGCAAAAAAGCATATTCCAAAACCTGGATCTTCTACTTGTAGGATTGTACCTGGCACTGGTCATCATGGGCTGGCTGAATATTTATGCAGCAGTCTTCAATGAAGAGCATTCAAGCATCTTCGACGTGAATGAAAAGTATGGCAAGCAGATGATCTGGATCATTACAGCTGTAGTGCTTGCAACGGTCATTCTCATCATCGATGGCGCATTCTACACCACCTTTGCCTATCCCATCTACATCATAGGGATCATAGCGCTCATCGCTGTTCTGTTTTTTGGTACCGATGTGAAAGGAAGCCGTTCATGGTTCCGCTTTGGCGAGATAGGAATACAGCCTGCAGAATTTGCCAAGTTCACCACGAACCTCGCACTCGCCAAGTTTCTGAGTACCGTGAACATCCGGATCAGCGACCTGAAGACAAAGGTAATCTCCGGGATCTTTATCCTTCTTCCGATGGTGTTGATCCTCCTTGAAAATGAAACAGGTGTTGCATTGGTTTCCGCATCGTTCATTTTTGTGTTGTACAGAGAAGGGCTTTCAGGTAACATTCTTCTTCTTGGATTTTCCATGATCATCCTGTTTCTTCTCGCCCTGCTGATTAACAAGGTGACACTCTTTGCAACTGTGGCAGCTGTTTCGGTGATCATCTTTATTGCCATGAAAAAGAATGGAAAGAACTTAGCGAAGCTTCTCCTGGGCGCTTTCATTGCACTTGGAACGATCTTCAGTGTGAACTTTGCATTCGATAAGCTGGAGCCACATCAGAAAAAAAGGATCAATGTTTTTCTTGGTAAAGAGACTGATAAAAAGAAGGCTGGATACAATGTGAATCAATCAATGATCGCAATTGGATCCGGAGGATTTCTCGGTAAAGGTTATCTTCAGGGAACTCAGACTAAATATGATTTCGTTCCTGAACAAAGTACAGACTTTATTTTCTGCACGGTAGGAGAAGAATGGGGATTTGTAGGAAGTCTTGTTGTGATCAGCCTTTTTGTCACCCTGCTGGTACGCATCATTCTAGTGGCTGAACGACAGCGGTCAGCTTTCAGCAGGATCTATGGATATGGTGTCGCCTCGATCATTTTCTTTCACCTCACAGTAAACATTGGAATGACCATGGGACTGATGCCGGTGATCGGTATCCCTCTGCCATTCTTCAGCTACGGAGGATCTTCACTGTGGGCCTTTACCGTGCTGCTCTTTATTTTTATCAAGCTTGATTCTTACAGACTTCAGGTTTTGAGGTAACAGCTGATCAGCCTTTCACCTTGCTAACCGGATAAGCCAGGTCGCTTCCATTAGAGCGTATAATCGAGATCATTTTAAGATTGATCTCTTCCCTGACCTTACAGAATTGCTCCCAGTCGGTAGTGTTTACAAAATACTGCACATACAGTTTCAATGAATACTCTCCGAAATCTATAAAGTGCACAGTAGTATCATTGATGATCATTGGATGTTCTGAAATGTACTTTCTCGACTGAGCGAGAATTTCTTTCATGCTCTCTTCTGAAGTTTCGAAGATGACAGGTACATCAAATCGTGCACGCCAATAGTTCCTCAGCGACAGGTTATCAAGTTCCGTATCCACCATTTTTTTATTGGGTACCGTCACAAATGTTCTGTCAACTGTTCTGATCCTTGTGCTGCGGAATCCAATGCGTTCAACAGTGCCGCTTACATTTCCTATTTTGACAGCATCACCAACAGTGAAAGGCTTATCAAGGAAAATCGTGAACGATCCGAGAAGGTTTTCAAGTGATTCCTTGGCTGCCAGTGCGATCGCCAAACCTCCAATACCAAGACCCGCGATGAGTGATGTGATGTTCAGGTTGAAGACCGTTCCGAGGATAAAAAAGATGCTGAAGATGATCAGGATGATCTTAATGCTCTCCTTGATAAACGGGATGATCTGATCATCGGTTTTACTTTCGGTAAGCGAAGCACGGTGAATGAAGATCAGCCCGAAAAAATCAACAACACGGAGGATTACCCAGGTGAAGCTGAGCACCAGAGCTACAAGGTATCCACGATGCAAAACCATTCTTAACCCAAATTCATCCTTATCAGCCATCTTCCAGCTCGCAGGAAAAGCCAGCTGATCAAAGGCAAAGTAAAAAGTGATTAAAAGGATACAGAAACCAATAGGCTTCTCAACCAGGATTAGAAAGGCATCATAGCTGACACCTTTGGAATACTTCTGCAAAAAGCCATACAGGAATCTTGTAAGAAGCTTCGAGAGCAGCTTTTTAAACAGAAGTCCGATGATGATGATAATGATGAAGTACGTGTACGTCTCCACCGTATTACCCATGAACTTCTTTTGGAAGAAGTATATGTCAGAGAAGCTGTTCAAGGGCTATTTCGAAGGCTGTTTTAGAAAGATTCTTTTTATCCTGGTGCCTCTTCCTGATGTTCAGTATCGCATTACCAATTGTTGAAGAGACATCATTGAAGATCGCTTTATCGGAGATCTCGATCTTTTCCTGCATAAGGAATGCAAACACACGAGCCATACCACAATTCGCGACAAAGTCTGGAATCACGGCCACTGCCTGGTCAGCATGCTCTGCAATTGGTCCGAAAAAAATCTCCTTGTCAGCAAACGGGACATTCGCGCCACATGAGATCACTTCGAGTCCGCCTTTGATAAGCTGATCAATCTGATCTCTTGTTACCAGACGACTCGCTGCGGCCGGTATGAACACTTCAGCACCTGATGACCAGATCGCTTTACTGATCTCTTCAGATGATAACATATTCGGAGCTTTCAATGCATTGCCATCACGGTTCAGGAATAACTCACTGATCTCTTCAAAAGAAAAACCTTCAGGTTTAATAAGACCACCGTTTCTGTCGATAATCCCTGTGATGCGTGCGCCATTCGCTGCGAGGTAATATCCTGCTGCTGCAGCGACATTCCCCCAACCCTGGATGATCACACGCTTTCCGGCAACTGATTCTGAAGAGCTGTTGTAATAATGTCGAACCGACTCGGCAACGCCGTAACCGGTGATCATGTCAGCGATGGTATATTTTCTATTCAGGTCAGGAGAGAACGTTGCATCCTCAAGCACTTTTGAAACGCCCATTCTGAGCTGACCGATCTTATGGATCTTTTCATTTTCTTTAGGAGAGAAGTATCCGTTCACAACGCCTTCCTGTGGATGCCATAATCCGAAATCTTCGGTGATAGGGATCACTTCATGGATCTCATCAACATTAAGGTCACCGCCTGTGCCGTAATAATTCTTCAGCAGAGGCATCACCGCTTTATACCATCTTCTGAGAACAGCCGCTTTTCTTGGATCAGCAGGATCGAAATTGATACCTGACTTCGCACCGCCGATCGCAGGGCCAGAAACGGTGAACTTCACTTCCATTGTCTTTGCAAGAGATTCCACTTCACGACGGTCAAGTCCTTTCCTCATGCGTGTTCCACCACCTGCAGCACCACCACGTAACGAGTTGATCACCACCCAGCCTTCCGCTTCACTTTCCGCATCCTTCCATTCAAATACGATTTCCGGACGTTTATTTTCAAACTGATCTAAAAGATTCTTCATAATGTAAATTGTCTGGCAAAATTAACGTTCTCGCCCGAATGATCAGGAAAGAAAGTAAAATGACTTTTTTCATGTTGCATACATGTTTGAAACTTTCATGTGTTTTCAGTATGAAAAAAAATAAAAGGAACGAATGTTGAATTATATTTTTCCATTTTAGTTTTTTCTACAAACTTTGTATAATTGCTGTCATATTAAAAGCATAGCTTTCAAACATGAAAAAAACCGGTGCAAAAAAGAGCGCAGCCAAAAAAACTGCTAAGAGCTCTGAAGCCGCAGGAAAAAAAGCTTCCAAGCTAAAACCTCTTAAATCAAAAGAAGTTAAGCGAAGCAAAAATCCAAAAGCCTTCGAGAATGATGATGATGATTTTAACCCGGACGATGTGGGTCTGGATGATTTTGAAGGCGGGGTTGGTCTCGATGATGATGATGATGATTTTTAACATAAAGTCCCGGCAAGTCCGGGACTTTTCATTTATACACACATCCTCCGCAGGAATCTGAAATTGCACCGGTCACTGAACCAAGCGTATTCACCCTTCCCTCCCACCTCAGAATTCCCAGAAATGCGAAGATCAAAGCTTCCTTAAACTCCACGATCTTCTTTTCAGGCACGATCACTTCACAGCCACACATCGTTCTGATCAAACTAATTAAATGATCATTGAATGCACCACCTCCTGTTACCAGCATCCTTTGTGATGATCCGAATGAAGCAGCATGAGAGAGCTGCTTAGCAATATGCAACGAGAAAGTAAACAAACGATCAGAAAGCGAATGATGAGCATACCGCTGCATCAATGGCAAAAAGAGTTCAACAACATTCTCTCTGCCCAGTGACTTTGGAGAAGGTGTCGAATAATAACTGAGCGCATTCAGTTCAGTAAAGAGTTCATTGATCAGTGTACCCTGTGAAGCAAGATATCCTTTATTATCATAGCTCATTCCAGCTTCAGAAGCGAGTTCATTCAGAACAAGGTTAGCAGGACAAATATCATACGCGATCCTGTTTTTATCCGAACGATAGGAGATGTTGGCGATCCCTCCAAGGTTAAGGCAAAAATCATATTCACTGAAAAGCAGTTCGTCTCCAATAGGAACCAAAGGTGCACCCTGCCCTTTCAACGCGACATCTTTACTTCTGAAATCACATACAACAGGGACACCCGCAATCGCAGCGATGGAAGCACCTGAGCCAAGCTGAAAAGTAAACCTGCGATGAGGCTGATGGAAGATCGTATGCCCATGAGAGCTGATAAAGTCAACCTGCTCACCTTCATGGAACTCCTTTGCAAGCAGCCCAAGGTAATCACCGTATGTACTGTGCATGAACGCAAGCTCTTCAGCAGAAGCCGTTTCCAACGAACGAAGATTAGATTTCCACTCATCAGAATAACCGACCGTAATGGCTTTTAAAATTCTGTAGGTAATACGTCCATCAACTTCCGAGAATGCACATAGTGCCAGGTCAACACCATCGAGTGAAGTTCCTGACATGATCCCTGTTACCTTAAGTTCTTTCATAGCTCTGAGCGCCCGGCAAGATTAGCAAATTTTGAGAATAAAGGTTACATTTGTTTATCTAGAAAATCAAGCATTTTTAACCCATTTATACCATCTGAAAATGAAGTTTGAATTATCCGAAGAACATTTGATGATCAGAAAAGCTGCAAGAGATTTTGCAAACGATGTTCTTAAACCAGGTGTGATCGAACGTGATGAACACCAGAAGTTTCCTCATGATGAAATTCGTCAGCTTGGTGAGCTTGGTTTCCTTGGTATGATGGTAAGCCCTGAGTATGGTGGTGGCGGCCTTGATACAATATCGTATGTTCTTGCAATGGAAGAGATCTCCAAAGTGGATGCATCGGTATCTGTTGTAATGTCTGTCAACAACTCGCTTGTATGCTGGGGACTTGAGAATTTCGGAACTGAAGAACAAAAACGCAAATACCTTGTACCACTTGCAAAAGGTGAGGTCATTGGTGCATTCTGTCTTTCAGAACCTGAAGCAGGATCTGATGCAACATCACAAAGAACAACGGCTATAGACAAAGGAGATCATTACCTCCTGAATGGTACAAAAAACTGGATCACCAACGGTGGATCAGCATCTGTTTACCTTGTGATGGCACAAACGGATGTTGCAAAAGGACACCGCGGGATCAACTGCCTTATTGTTGAAAAGGACATGGAAGGATTTGTTGTTGGACCTAAAGAAAACAAGCTTGGAATCAGAGGTTCCGATACGCATAGTTTGATGTTCACTGATGTAAAAGTTCCGAAAGAGAACCGCATTGGTGAAGATGGCTTCGGATTTAAGTTTGCCATGAAAACATTGGCTGGCGGAAGGATCGGTATTGCAGCCCAGGCTCTGGGTATCGCAGCCGGAGCTTATGAGCTGGCACTTGGCTATTCGAAAGAAAGAAAAGCTTTTGGTAAAACAATCAGCCAGCACCAGGCAATTCAGTTTAAGCTTGCAGACATGGCCACTGAGATCGATGCTGCCCGTTTGCTTTGTCTTAAAGCTGCATGGCTGAAGGATCAGCATATGGATTACAGCACTGCCAGCGCAATGGCTAAAGTGTTCGCTTCACGTGTTGCCATGGAAGTCACTACAGAAGCTGTTCAGGTTCATGGTGGTTATGGCTACGTGAAGGAGTACCACGTTGAAAGATTGATGCGTGACGCAAAGATCACTCAGATCTATGAAGGAACAACTGAAGTTCAAAAGATCGTGATCAGCCGTGCGGTTATAGGTTAAGATCATTCAATAGCATAAATAAACAAGGGCTTTCATTCAAAAGGGAAGCCCTTGTTTATTTATGCTATTGAAAAATTTCAGAAAAGATCTGCCAGTGTTTCGAGCTTCATGCCACGTGAGCCCTTTAACAGAACCAGTCCGTCACTGATCTGCTTCTCTTCGAGGAACCTCTTTGCCTGATTCGTATCCAGGAATGTTTTAAAACCTTCATGGTTTGTTTTGGAAAATTCAGGTCCTATGAGTACAACATTCAAAAGATTCTTAGAATGTAACGTTTCTACAAGCTGCTGATGTTCTTTCAGACTGTCTGCTCCAAGCTCCAGCATATCACCCAGCACCAGCCATTTATTCGCATGTTCCATAGCAGCGAAGCTCTTCACTGCTGCATCCATACTTGTTGGATTTGCATTGTAAGCATCCATGATCAGAGTATTCTTTACTTTACGGATTACCTGTGACCTGTTATTGGATGGCGTGTAATCCTGCAATGCTTCATTGATCAGTTCATCCGGCACCTTGAAATATGCGCCGATCGTACATGCTGCCAGGATATTCTCAAAATTGTATCCTCCAATCAGCTGTGTGGTTACAACATGCTCCGCTGTTTCATTTCGCTTCCACCCTATCTTCACAAATGGATCTGCTCCCAGGAGCTTTCCTGATACAAAGCTGGATGGATCGTTTCCATATTTAACAGATTCAATGTCTTGCGAGAGTGTTGTAAGCAGATCATTATCCCCATTGACGAACAGTAGCTTTCCTTTCGCTTTGATAAACCTGTAGAGCTCACTTTTCGTTTTTATGATTCCCTGTGGACTTCCAAATCCTTCCAGGTGTGCTCTACCAATGTTCGTAATGATACCATAGTCTGGCTCCGCGATGTTGCATAAGAGTTCGATATCACCGAGGTGATTGGCTCCCATTTCGATCACCGCAAGTTCATGTTGTGATGACAGCCTTAATAAGGTAAGTGGCACACCGATATGGTTATTCAGGTTTCCAAGTGTATAGAGCACCTGAAATTTTTTTGCAAGCACGGCACTCACGAGCTCTTTGGTAGTTGTTTTACCGTTGGTTCCGGTAATGGCAAGAACAGGTATTGCAAGCTGTTTCCTGTGATGGTTCGCCAGCTGCTGAAGTGTAACAAGGACATCATCTACATAAATAAATGAAGGTCCTTTATCCCTGAGTGCAGGATCATCAACTACAACATAGGATGCGCCTTTTTCAAGTGCTGCTGCAGCGAATTCATTTCCATTAAAAGAAGTGCCTTTAAGGGCAAAGAAAATCGAATCCTTTTCGATCTGCCTGGTGTCCGTGCTGACCTTAGAATGTCGTAAGTAAATTGAATACAGTTCCTGGATATTCATATGCATAAAAAAACCCCCGATGTTTTACCGGGGGTTTTAAAGTTATTGATTTCTAATCAGAATCCTTTAGGGCTGCCGACTCTTGTCATGGCACAACGGAATCCTAACCAGGCAGAAGACTGCTTCTGATCGAGGAATCTGCGTGTTCCGGGGTTCATATAGTAAACCCTGTCTTTCCAGGAACCGCCTTTGTAAACCTTCGCATTATCATTGATCATTGAAGTGAATCCAAAGTCATACATCAGCTTGTCAGGAGTTTCTCTTTTATCTTCCTGGTTGTAATAAACAGAGCTTTCGAAATCTCCATCCAGGTGGTTGATGTTATCTGCCTTACGGTAGTTTCTTCTTTCAGCCAGGTTGTCTTTATCAAGTTCGACATTTCTCCATTTGATCTGGCCGAGAGAATCTTTTTCAGCGATGTTACCATCAGCGTCACGTTCCTGTGTTTTGAATACGTTACCACGGAAAGGACGGAAGTCTGATTTATCTTCCGGAGATAGCGGACGATAAGTATCCATCACCCACTCGCTCACGTTTCCAGCCATGTTGTAAAGACCGTAGTCATTAGGCCAGTAAGAGTAAACAGGAGCTGTGATATCCGCATTATCATTAAGCGCACCGGCAACACCCATGTTATCACCACGGCCACGCTTGAAGTTAGCCATCATCTGACCGATATACTTCTCATCAGCATTACGTACATAGTGACCATTCCATGGGAATAATTTTCTTTCAACGATCATTTCGCCACCATTACCTACAGAGTTACCAATAAGCGAGTATGCAGCGAATTCCCATTCAGCTTCGGTCGGGAGTCGGTAACGTGGAAGCAGGATACCGTCTTCCATTCTAACCTTTCTCTCACCACCACTTTTGGGGTTGATGTCAGGAATATTTTGTCTTACAAGACCTTCATATTGTCCGGCCAGGTAAGCATCCGTGCTGAAAGTATTTTCATTAACCCAGTTTGTAGGGTCGAATTCAAGAAGGCCTTCACGAACAAGGATGAATTCGTTCACGCGATCCGTTCTCCATGCACAGAAATCATTTGCCTGAAGCCAGTTCACTCCAACCACAGGATAATCCTGGTAGGCCGGATGTCTCAGATAGTATTCAACAAATGGCTCGTTGTAAGCAAGCTTTTCTCTCCATACAAGTGTATCAGGAAGCGCTTTCTTGAATACCTCAGGATAATCCGCTGCATACACGTTACGCAGCCAGTATAGATATTCAAGGTAGTTCAGGTTGGTAACCTCTGTTTCATCCATATAGAATGAAGATACAGTGACCCTTCTCGGGATGTTGTTCCAATCATAAAGGACATCCTGTTCAACACGTCCCATGGTAAATGTACCACCCTCAATAAGGACGAGTCCCGGGCCGGTTTCCTGCTCAAGGTAATCGATCTTCTGAAAACCGCCGTTGTCAGGATTGTTGTATTCCCAACCGGTAACGGAAGAAGTTTCTGACTGGCAGGATGCCATAACTGCAAGGCCTGCTGCGAACATTAACTTTAGAACCGATCTGTTCATTTCAGATAATTATATAAAATGGGTATTTGCAATAACTAGAAGGATGGGCAACTTATTGTCCTGAATTTTTTCTTTTTCGGCTTGCAATCAAATTGCAGCGCGAAAGAAACTTCATGTGAACCTGTTGTTGCATTGTTTGTCAGCTTGGAAATAGTTACGTCATACGAGTAACCGAACTTAAAGGTTTTCTGCTGGAAGCCTAAAAGTAAAATAAATGAGTCAACATTCCTGTACCAGAGTCCGCCAACAAGCGGTCCTTTGTTCAGGTAAACTCCAAGATTCAGCTGCTGGAAATCCTGCTGCTTCTGGAAAAGTATATTTGGAGAGATGCTGGCATCATCGCCGTTATTTCCAGCCAAAGGAATTACTGCACCGAAGTGTGCTGTATATTTTCTTGGAAGACCTGAAGCAACTTTTGATGTGCCGGTAAACTGTTCATCTGGTTCAGCAATATGATGGACTGCCGCACCACCAAAGTATCTCTTGCTGTAAGCCAGGATACCTGCGGAAAAGTCAGGATAAGTTACCGTCTGAACACCCTGCAGCACTTCATTTGTCGGATAGATAAATCCATTTCTCCTGTCGATCTGATCACCGAAATTCAGCTTTGTCCAGTCAAGAGTCTTTTGTCTCATGGATGCCTGGGCACCGAAACGAATCGAGAAATTCCGGGAAAGAGATAGCTGGTAAGCGTACATCGCGCTGTAAGAAGAAGTCACATACGTGGCATCACCTGCATCATCGCGGTTCACGAGTAAACCTAAACCTCCTGACATTCCATCAATATGCTGGTCATAAGATGCATTCATCGTTACGAACTGACCGATACCTGGCCACTGATTCCTGTAATTCAGAATGATCCTCGGACAACGAGCCGAACCGGCAAATGCAGGATTCAGGTATAGAGGATTCGCATAAAACTGCGTAAACTCAGGATCCTGAGCGTAAGCTGTGGAAGACACAACCATACCTGCAAAGAATATCAGCAGTAGTTTCCTCAACATTGATTTCAGTTTAAGAGAGACAATTATACGATATTATTTCTTAAATACATAGCATGTCACTGTAAGCCAAATAAAATGAGGTTCCATACAATATTTGTAAATTGACCTCGTTTTCATCAGGTTTTTGCTCGTTTAACGGTAAAGACCTTTTATAGTTTCATATAAGAAATATATGCGTTGCACAAACCGCACCTTAATATTCCTTTCAGTACTCTTCATTACTTTTTCTGGTTTTCTCTATGCTCAAAGGCGTGTTTTGCCTTCAAAGCCTGTGAAAGAACTAACACTTGCATGGCTTCCCAATCAGTCAAGTGTCATTTCTGAAGGTATTAAGCTGGATTATCTTGCCCTGGATGGTGCCTCGTATAATGAATATTTTTTACCGGTATATACAGCCGAACTCAACACCACGGCACAATCAGGATCCGTTAAATTAACCTCGGTTGTTACCGAAGAGATCCCGGCAGCACAACTTACTTCAATCAAGTACCTGGATAAAATCCCTTCAGACTTTCAACCAGCCGTTCATATAAAAACTGCCAGAAAACAATCAACCACATCCTTTTCATTTATTCCACTCAGAAGAACGTCATCAGGAACCATTGAAAAGCTGGTATCCTTTTCCTATGTCTTTACTCCCGGAACATCACGTACATCAGCAGCTGCAGCCAGAAGCTATGCATCTTTTTCTGTATTATCCACAGGCACCTGGTATAAGGTAGGGGTTACTTCTGAAGGGATCTACAGGCTGAGCTATGGCTTCCTGGACAGCATCGGGATCGACGTCAAAACTGTTAATCCACGAAATATCAGGGTATATGGTAACGGTGGTGCCATGCTCCCTTATGTGAATGCCGAATACCGTCCTGATGATCTGAAAGAGAATCCGATCTGGGTTTCCGGTGAATCCGATGGAAGATTCGACTCAACAGATTATGTTCTCTTTTATGGACAAAGCCCGCATAAATGGGAATATGACTATAATGACCAGCGATTCCGGCACACACTGAACCTTTTTACCGACACAACATTTTATTTTATTACAACTGATGGTGGGCTCGGACCCGCTCAAAGAGTTAAAACAAGAAGCTCCACAACACAACCGGCTACACATTTCGTAAACACCTTCGATGATTTTCAGGCACATGAACAGGAAAGTGTCAACCTTGTGAAATCAGGAAGGAACTGGTATGGTGAATCATTTGACCTGACACTCACCCACTCCATTCCATTCAGCTTTCCGAATATCGATCCATCTTCCCAGGCATGTGTCACCACAACCTATATGGTTCGTACGACTAGCTCCTCCAGCAAATTCACGATCGAACATCCGGGTGGATCGAATGTTTTTAATGTTCCTGTGCTGAATCAGAACATTTATGACTGCTATTATTGTGACTATACCCTTCCTGGAACAAACAACTTTTGCTTTACTCCATCATCATCGCAGTTCTCTTTGAACATGACATTTACAAAGGGGAATTCAGGTTCATCTGCGTACCTCGATTTTATGGAGATCAATGCAAGAAGATTTCTCAAGCCTGCCGGAAATCAGCTGTTCTTCAGAGATATTAAATCCAAAGGATTAAACCAGGTTGCAGAATTTACTTTAACAGATGCATCTGCTGGCTATACCATCTGGGATGTAACAGATCCGTACGACATCACCATTCAGGGCACTGCAACGAACGGGAACTCCATCGTTTTCAGAGTTCAGACAGACAGCCTTCGCGAGTTCGCTGCGTTTAATAACAACACATTTCCTTCACCAGTAAAAAAAGGAAAGATCCAGAACCAAAACCTCCACGGGCTTTCACAATACGAGTATGTGATCGTATCCCATGAAAAATTTCTGACGCAGGCAAACAGGCTTGCGAATATCCACAGGACACGAAGCGGACTTAAAACAGTGGTTGTTCCTGTAAATCAGATCTACAATGAATTTGGAGGAGGCGCGCCAGAACTTACATCTATCAAGGATTTCATGAAGATGTTTTATGACAGGGCAGGCACCAACCAGGATTCTCTTCCATCCTATCTCCTTTTATTTGGAGATGGATCCTACGCTTATAAATCAGTTTCAGGTAATTCGAATTTCGTTCCGACCTACGAGTCTTTTAATTCAACAAACCCCGTGGTATCCTATGTAAGCGATGATTACCTGGGATTACTTGATGACAATGAAGGCGAAGATGTCCGCGACCTGGTTGATCTTGGAATTGGTCGTTTCCCTGTGCAGGACATTATTCAGGCCAGAGGAATCGTTGATAAGATTGATGCATACACCAAGCCGATGGATCCGTCCACACTGGCTCAATCATGCTGCAACACGGTGGCAACCAATAACAACTATGGAGACTGGAGAACCTATGTTGCATTCATTGCAGATGACCAGGACCAGAATCAGCATTTGAGGGATGCGGAATCACTTGCCGATACTGTAAAGAATAATCCGGAAGCGGGCATATACAATATCGACAAGATCTATTTCGACTCTTACCAGCAGCAGACCGTTCCGGGAGGCCAGCGTTATCCGGATGCACGTGATGCCTTCAACCATCGTGTCGAAAAAGGCGCATTGATGGTAAACTATACAGGGCATGGCGGCGAGCTCGGACTTTCTCATGAACGGGTTCTTGAGATCGCTGACATTAACGGATGGGCGAATTCACCAAGGCTTCCGCTGTTTGTAACCGCAACCTGTGAATTCAGCAGGTTCGATGACCCGGCACGAATATCCGCGGGTGAGTATGTACTGCTCAATCCAACCGGTGGGGGCATCTCATTACTATCGACAACCCGCCTTGTTTTCTCAGGACCTAACTGGGTACTTAACCTGCATTTCTACCAGAATGTATTTGAACCTATCGGCGGCGAAATGCCACGGATCGGAGATGTATGCAGGAAGACCAAGAATGCCGCTTCAACAGGCGGTGGTGTGAATCACAGAAACTTTACGCTTCTTGGTGATCCGGCGATCAGACTTGCATATCCTGAAAATAGGGCCAAAACAACCCTGGTGAATTCGAAAGATCCGCAGGTGACAATTGATACTGTAAGAGCACTCACCAAAGTAACGATCAATGGATATGTTACAGACAAGGCAGGAAACAAGCTTTCAGGCTATAACGGCATCATCGTACCAACCATCTTTGATAAGCCAGCAACTATCCGCACCCTAGGCAATGATGGTGACAGCAGTCCGAGAAACTTCTCACTTCAGAAGAATACCATATATAAAGGAAAAGCGAGCATCACGAATGGAGACTTTACATTCAGCTTTATGGTTCCGAAAGACATTTCATACAACTTTGGAAAAGGCAGGATCAGCTATTACTTTATGAATGAATCGGGTGATGGTGCAGCGGCCTTTGATCAGTTCATTATCGGAGGATCGAATCCAAACGGCCTTAATGATAACCTCGGACCAGAAGTGAAGCTGTTCATGAACGACAAGAACTTCATTTCCGGAGGAATGACCAACGAAAATCCATCCCTGTTTGCAACAGTTTTCGACAGCAGCGGCATTAACACAGTGGGTACAGGCATCGGTCATGATATCGTAGCGATCCTTGATAAAAACACAGAGCATTCGGTAGTCCTGAATGATTATTATGAAGCAGACCTAAACAGCTTCCAGAGTGGTGTGATCAGGTATCCTTACAAGAAGCTTACTGAAGGTCCGCATAACCTTACGCTGAAAGTCTGGGACATCAACAACAATTCATCTGAACGAGTGATTGATTTTGTTGTATCACCATCTGCGGAGTTGGCATTAAAGCATGTGTTGAACTATCCGAATCCATTCACGACACATACCTCATTCTTCTTTGAACACAACCAGGCATGTCTTGGAATGGATGTTCAGATTCAGATTTTTACTGTATCAGGAAAGCTTGTAAAAACGATTGATAAAAGAGTAAAGACGGAGGGATACCGTACAGAACCAATTGACTGGGATGGGCTTGATGACTTTGGCGATAAAATTGGTAGAGGAGTTTACGTTTACAGGATCAAAGTGATTGCATCAAACGGTAGTGTGGCAGATCATTATGAAAAGCTTGTGATTCTTAATTAAGGAACTGAAATAAATATCTTTGCAAAAACTATGAGGATACTTTCACGATATCTGCTAATGCTGATCGTTGCCGGAGCACTTGTTCCTGTCGCAGGATTTGCACAGAAGAGAATAAACACCATCACGACAGCTGTACCATTTCTTATCATTGCCCCTGATTCACGCGGTGGTGCGATGGGCGATGCAGGTGTGGCAACAAGTCCTGATGCGAACTCCATTCACTGGAATCCATCCAAGCTTGCTTTTTCAGACAAGAACCTTGGATTTTCACTTAACTACACTCCATGGCTCAGGCAGCTTGTGAACGACATTCACATGGCATATGTGGCCGGATATAAAAAGATCGGTAAAGACCAGGCAGTTGGGGGCTCTCTGAGGTATTTCTCGCTGGGAGATATCACCTTCACAGATAACAACGGGAATACAATTTCCAATTTCAAGCCGAATGAATTTGCGCTTGATGCTGCCTATTCAAGAAAGCTTTCTGACGAATGGTCGGGAGGGATGGCACTTCGCTACATTTATTCAAACCTTACAGGGGGTATCAATGTCCAGGGAGCTAACTCAAAACCTGGTCAAACGGTAGCTGCCGATATTTCAGCCTATTATAGGAAACGCAATTTCTCGATGGGTGAGAAAAAAGGAACTTTTGCTTTTGGAGCCAACATTTCCAACATAGGAGGAAAAGTATCTTACACAGAAACCTCTGAAAGAGATTTTATTCCGATCAACCTGCGTTTAGGTCCAGCTTTAACAACTCACCTGGATGAGTACAATGACCTGACATTCACCTTTGATCTGAACAAGCTGCTTGTGCCAACGAATCCATTGTATGATACAACCGCCAGCGGTGCACCGAAGATCGAAAATGGACAAAAGAAGATCCTCAAAGGAAAGAACCCTGACCGACCTGTAGCAGCAGGCATGCTTCAGTCATTCAGTGATGCACCGGGAGGCTTCAGCGAGGAGCTTTCTGAAGTCACCGTATCATTCGGAATGGAATACTGGTATGACAAACTTTTTGCATTCAGGGCAGGATATTTCTATGAAGATCCTTACAAAGGGAACAGGCAATACCTCACCGTTGGAGCAGGTTTGAAGTACAATGTGTTTGGTATTGACCTTTCATATCTTGTAGCAACAAGGCAGCAAAGCCCGCTTGCCAACACTTTACGTTTCACCGTGCACTTTGACTTTGAATCATTCAAGTCTGGCAATACAGGTGAAGAGAACCCATAATTATTTATGAAAATACGCGTTGGCTTCGGCTACGATGTGCACCAGCTTTCAGAAGGCTATGACCTCTGGCTGGGCGGAATTAAACTTGAACATTCCAAAGGAGCTGTAGGACATTCAGATGCTGATGTATTGCTTCATGCGATCTGTGACGCGTTGTTAGGAGCAGCGAACCTTCGTGATATCGGATACCATTTCCCTGATACAAGCAGTGAATTTAAAGGAGCAGACAGCAAGGAGCTTTTAAAAGAAGTGATAAGGCTGATCGGAGAAAAAGGATATACTGTCGGAAACATCGACGCATCCCTTTGCCTTGAAAAACCAAAGATCGGAAAGCATGTGCCCGCCATGCAGGAAGTCATTGCACGCATCTGCAATATAACCATAGATGATATTTCCATCAAGGCCACAACCAATGAGAAGATGGGGTTTGTTGGAAGAGAGGAAGGCGCATGTGCTTATGCAGTTGCGCTTATTGAGAAGAAGTAAGTCTTGATGAAGAAAGCCTTCAAAAAGACGAAGGTTACTTCAGATAGATCTCATACCCGATACCGATCACATAATCATTCTGTGGGCGTTTCTGATTCAGTTCTTTCTGAAGCATGTGATACAACTCCACCTGTGAACGTTTGTTGATCAGAAACTCTATCCCAATAAAGCTCCTTGAACGGCTGATATCATTTCCTGAAGGATCGTTCAGCTCGAAATAAAACTCCTGTGCAATGTAAGGAGTAAGTCTTCGTGTAAGATCCACCTTTACCGAAAGCTTATCGCGGAAGTAATTGTCTCTGTACTGGATCATTTCATCGGCGAGGTAAGAATCGTTGTTTTTTGATTGCAGCATCACACGGTTATTTACCCGAAGCCAATCCTTCTTAAACTTAAAAAGAGCACTCACGTAATATTGATTACGCATATTCACGCCTCCTTCTTTCATCTCCTTGCCCGATACCACATAGGCTCCTGACACATTAAGCCACTTCAGGGGCTTGAAGGTTAACCCAAGGTCGAGGCTTGAATAATAAAAGTTGGTGACATTCTCATTGATCCTGCCCTGTGCCTCAAGGTGCAGGTTTAATCCGCGAACCAGACGCTTTTCAACATAAAGGTTCGTCCAGGCATTGAGGTCGGAGTACTGGGCAAACGCCGGTACACTCAACCCAAACATCATTATAACTAAAAACAACTTCACTGTGTACATGTTGACTGATCATCGTAATAATAAACCTTAACCACTGCAGTATCCCGGGTAAAATCGATCTTGGATATCATGACCTTGTGAATGTTCAGGCCTGTTCGATTCTTCAGGTCCTGCAGGAGCAGCTCACTGTTCTCGGGCTTAATGTTTTCGATCTTTTCATACTGTATGCTCTTAACACATTCATTTTTCACAATGATGTTGCTGTCGAGCAGGAAAGCAGTCAGAATGACAAAAGCGTTCACAAGTGCTGTTTCAAAATAGGTTCCCTTCCCAACAGCAGAAAGCAATCCGATCGCGATGAACGAGAACAGGTAGGTCATGTCACGTGTTGAAATATCCTCTGACCTGTAACGAAGCAGGGAGAACACAGCAAAGAGACCAAAGGCAGCTCCGGTAGAAAGACCATCGTTCTTGTTCAGCAGATAGGTGATCAGAAAGATGACCAGGTTAAAGAGGCAGAAAGTCAGGAAGAATTCCTTCTTTCTGTAGATAGGATAATACACAGCTCTCAACAGAACGATCATTGAAATGATATCGATCAAAAGCCGCATGAAAAACTTAACACTAAGCTTTTCCATTATTTCAAATGTGTCCTTACCGTTCTCAGTAACGACCTGAAGAATCTCCATAAAGTATCTTTTTTAAGTTCAGCAACTTCGGTTTAAACAGGTTTTGTTTAACACCTGGAACTACCTGTGTGATTCCAAAACAATATTTACTCATTGACCTTTCCGGTATCCGGTGATTGATCATTTCCCTGGCGAAGTTGGAGTTCCGGTTAAACTTATCCTGCTTCAGCTCTGCAATCACGAGATCATCAAATCGACACTCCAGCTTGTTATTTGAAAAAGACAATCCAAGATCAATTGTTAGCCTTTCATCAAGATTTTTACTCACCAGCGTAATCCGCGAATAGTACACCCACAAGGCAGGAACAAGCTGTGAAGCCTTGATGTATGATTTCGATTCAAGCAGATCCTTTGCAGTTCCTGTGATCTCCTGCTCTATTCCTGGCTGCCTTACTCTTGACTTGATCGTTCTGTTCTTATTGTTCTTGAATTTGACTTCGAAAAAGCTGAGGCCCGAATTCATGTATCTTCTATACCTCACCTTGTACCGGTTCATCCGGTCATTATGATGCCTGATGTACAGATCAAGATTTTCAGTATCGAAGTAAAGAGATTCATAATCCGTGATCCGGGTGTCGGCTGCTTCAAGAACATAATAATGATCCTTCACGCTTTCGAGTACAGATTCGAGATGTTCAGCCCTGAAGGTGTACTTTGTATCCGTTCTGTCAAGAAGCTTCACGTCATCCATCTTACCAAGTGTGATCGGTTCAAAGCCAGCCAATGTGCTGTACGGCCGTACCATCAGAATTCGTAGTTATACTTCTTGGTGTAGATCAATGCGCCTTTTGCATCATAGACCTTCTTTTCCACCTTAAGCCCACGCTTGTCATAGGTAAAAACAGACTTCCTGAGCACGTTGCCATTCACATCGTAATCAATCTCAGACACCTTGTCTCCCATGGCGTTATAAGTCGAATGAACCTTCTTCTTGACGCCTGGGCCGTTATACACAATGTGCTCGACCTGCTCATTGTTTTTATCGTATTTGTTGAGCTCTTTTCTGATCACTGAGCCATCATTCTTATACTCGCCATCCTCAATGACATTTCCATTCGAATCATATTTGGTATATGTTTCCCTGTACTCCTTGCCACCCTCAGTCGAGTAAACTGAAACCGCTTTGATCTTGTGCTTTTTCACTTCCTTTTTTTTCTGTGCAAGGACATCACCGCTGCAGAATCCCACCAGCATAAAAACCAACAACACTGTTCTCATGATCATTTAATTATTTCAATATCCGGAACTATAACTGTCTGACCCTTTTTCGTGATCTCGGCATTCCTGATGACCGGGATCTCTGGGGCATTCACATTTGCCTTAAGCTGATATGCACCTGTTGAATCCTTGGAATAAACATAGATCTTATACTTTCCTTTACGGAGGTATTTGAATTCGTAAGTGCCATCGTAGTTTGTATCAACATCTTCACCAGCTGTGATATCATCATCGTACACAAGGAATACCTTTTCATCGGGCTCATAATAAGAGCCGAACTTATAGGTAAAGGAGGCGTTGTACTTATGAGCATAGACTTTTCCTACAATGCGTGATGTGCCACCTTCACCGGCAGACTTCTCACAACCGTAAAAAAGCAGACTAAACCCTATTGCAATACCAACCAGACGTAACATTACAGGCATACATTAACATTTTCTTTACAATGGACAATTATTTTGCCATTGCACATGAGCGTCCGTTTAAGTACTGCCTTGTCTCATGAGCCCCACCTGTAACATCTGAAACACACAGGTTTGAAGCACCATAGAGGAAAACTGGTGGTGATGGAAAAAGAAAAGCTGTAATTTCAAACCTTCCGGTTGCCTAAAAAGGGCAGCAAACTGGGAACAAATAATAACAACATGAACGAGCTTGAATTAAACCTGAAGTACAAAGTGTATGGATCAACGCAAGAGATGGACAAGGAAAAGTCTGAACTGGCTGCTGAATCCATTAAAGCTGCAAAAAAAGCGTATGCTCCCTATTCAAAGTTCCATGTTGGAGCAGCGGTACTGATGGAAAACGGGGAGATCATCTCCGGAAACAACCAGGAAAATGCTGCTTACCCCTCAGGAACATGTGCCGAGCGAGTCGCCATCTTTTATGCATCGGCCTTGCAACCTGGCAAGAGGATAAAGGCCATCGCCGTTTATGCGGAAGGAGAGGAAAGCACATATGAAGAACCTGTAACACCGTGTGGCAGCTGCCGTCAGGTGCTTCTTGAATACGAGAACAGGCAGGGAATCAACATTCCAGTGATAATGACCGGTGTCAACGGAAAAGTGCTTGAAGCGCCATCGATCAGTTCACTGCTTCCACTGGCTTTCGGATCCTTCCAACTCCGGGGAGGCCAATGATTTTATTTTTTAACTTTGCTCGCTATTAAATTATCATGGGAAAAACTGTTGAAAAACCGCGTACAGCATTCGACAAGAAGACTTACCTGAAATGGTATGAATCGATGCTGCTAATGAGACGATTTGAGGAGAAGGCAGGACAGCTGTATATCCAGCAAAAGATCAGAGGATTCTGTCATTTGTACATAGGACAGGAAGCACTGGTGGCAGGAGCTATTTCCGCAACCAGGGAATCTGATAACATGATCACAGCATACCGTGACCATGCGCATCCGATCGGAAAGGGCATGCATTCAAAATACGTAATGGCTGAGCTTTATGGGAAGATCACCGGATGTTCCAAAGGCAAAGGCGGATCTATGCATATGTTCGATGCCAAGCTGCGCTTCTTTGGAGGACATGGAATCGTAGGAGGACAGATCCCACTGGGAGCAGGCATCGCGATGGCTGAGCAGTACCTCGGAACCGACAATGTAACACTTTGCTACATGGGTGATGGTGCAGTTCGCCAGGGTGCTCTTCACGAAGCATTCAACATGGCCATGCTATGGAAACTGCCGGTTATCTTCATCATCGAAAACAACAATTACGCGATGGGCACATCCGTGCAGCGTACAAGCAATGTTCATGATCTTTACAAGCTCGGGCTGGCTTATGACATGCCATCAAAGCAGGTAAACGGAATGAGCTGCGAGGCGGTACATGAAGCTGTTGCAGAAGCTACTGCCAGAGCCAGAAAAGGTGATGGACCTACGCTTCTGGAAATGAAGACCTACAGATACAAAGGACATTCCATGAGTGATCCAGGTACATACAGATCAAAGGAAGAAGTTGAGGAATACAAAACGAAAGATCCGATCGAACAGGTACTTGCTACACTCCAGGAAAATAAATGGATCACGGATAAGGAACTTGAAGCCATCGACGCACGAGTGAAAGCTGAAGTTGATGAAGCTGTACAGTTTGCTGAAGAATCACCATATCCTGATGCATCAGAATTATACAAAGACGTTTATGTGCAGGAAGACTATCCATTCATCATGGATGGATTTTAATCCACAATCATTTATATGGCAGAAATAGTAAGAATGCCCAAGCTGAGCGACACCATGACCGAAGGTGTTGTTGCAAAATGGCATAAAAAAGTCGGTGATAAAGTAAAGTCCGGAGATCTTTTAGCGGAAATAGAAACGGATAAGGCAACCATGGAATTTGAATCATTCCAGGATGGTGTGCTGCTGCATATTGGTGTTAAAGAAAAAGCTTCAGCACCGATCGATTCAATTCTTGCCATACTTGGTAAGGAAGGTGAAGACATTTCCGCGCTCCTTGAAGAAGAAAAGAAGAAAGGTGATGCAAAGCCAGCTGCTGAAGAGCCAAAGGCTAAAGCACCTGAGCCTGTCAAGCAGGAAGAAAAGAAAGCTGCTCCGGTAGCTGCAAAAGAGCCCGTTAAACGCGAAGCTCCGCAACAGGCTGCTTCATCCGATGCGAGAATGAAAGCTTCTCCATTAGCTAAAAAACTGGCTGATGAAAAAGGCATCAACCTTTCCAAGGTAAGAGGTTCTGGTGACCACGGACGTGTTATAAAGCGGGATATCGAAAACTTCACTCCTGGTGCAGGACGGAACGTGATCACTGAAGAGCGTTATTCTGAAGAGCCTGTTTCACAGATGCGCAAGACCATTGCACGCAGACTTGCAGAAAGTAAGTTTTCAGCTCCTCATTTCTATCTCACGATCGAGATCGATATGGATGAAGCGATCAAGGCAAGAGAAGTGATCAACAAGATCGCTGAAGTTAAGATCTCTTTTAATGACTTTGTTATTAAAGCCGCAGCTGTATCACTGAAGAAACATCCTAAGGTAAACTCTTCATGGCTGGGTGATGTGATCCGTTATAACGAACATGTGAATATCGGTGTTGCCGTTGCTGTGGACGAAGGCCTTCTTGTACCTGTTGTGAGATTCGCTGATGGAAAAACATTAAGCGAAATTTCTTCAGAAGTAAAGGATTATGGCAAGCGCGCAAAAGAGAAAAAGCTCCAGCCTGCAGATTGGGAAGGAAATACGTTTACCATCTCAAACCTGGGTATGTTCGGAATTGATCAGTTCACCGCAATCATCAATCCTCCTGATGCATGTATCCTTGCTGTAGGCGGGATCAGACAAGTTCCGGTAGTAAAAAACAACCAGCTGGTTCCTGGCAATGTAATGAAGGTTACTTTGTCATGTGATCACAGGGTTGTTGATGGTGCTTCCGGCGCTGCATTCCTGCAGACATTTAAAAACTATCTTGAAAATCCGGTATTGCTTCTTGGTGAAGCAATGATCTGATAACACTGATAATAAAAAGAAAGCTGGCCCACATGAGCCAGCTTTTTTTATTCAGATATATTTAGCAGTTTTTTCATTTCATCAATGATCTTTCTGTCATTGCAGAGGCGCGGGATCTTATGCTGTCCTCCCAGCTTCTCTTTCGATTTAAGCCACTTATAAAAGCTGCCATCCGGAAGCTCCCGAACCAGAGGCATCTGAAGAAGCAGACTATGGTAACGCTTTGCTTCGTAATCAGAATTGATATTCTTCAATGCATTATCAAGAATCTCCGAAAAATAGCGAAGATCAGCAGGGGGCTTATCGAATTCGATCAGCCACTCATGTGCACCCTTTTCTCCATTTTCCAGGTAAACAGGTCCAGCAGTGTATTCACGTATCTGTGAATTTGTTTTATCGCATGCAACCTTCAATGCCTGGTCTGCATTATCCACGATCACCTCTTCACCGAATGCATTGATAAAATGTTTTGTTCTTCCTGATATCTTAATTCTGTAAGGGTTCAGGTTGGTGAACCTGATCGTATCGCCTGGAGAATACCTCCACAACCCTGCATTTGTTGAGATGATGATGGCGTAATTCTTATCAATCTCCACCTGGTCGAGCGTGATCGCCTGGCTTGAAAGCTTTCCGGTTTCTTCAACAGGAATGAACTCATAATAGATCCCGTAATCAAGCATAAGAAGAAGCTCATCTGAATGCATCTGATCCTGGATTCCAAAAAATCCTTCTGACGCATTGTAGGTCTCGATGTAATCAACTTCTCCCGAACCAAACAGGTTTTTGAATTGCTGCCTGTACGGGTTAAATGAAACACCACCATGAAAATAAACTTCCAGGTTAGGCCATACTTCCTTGATCGACTTTTTGCCTGTCACATCAAGGATCCGTTTAAGGAGTATCATCATCCAGCTGGGTACACCTGCCAGACTTGTCACGTTCTCATCTTTCGTTGCAAGCGCCATCTTCTCAAGCTTCGATTCCCACTCATCCATTAACGCGATGCTGATATTCGGTGCCCTGAGAAACTCAGCCCATAAAGGAAGATTTTGAATGATGATGGCAGATACATCACCATGATAACTTTCATAGTTGCTGAAGTAATCGGTCTTATGACTTCCACCCAGTGCCAGCGATTTCCCTGTGAACAGCTGTGTTTCAGGATGATTATTACAATGTATGGACACCATGTCCTTTCCACCTTTGTAATGACATTCCTCCAATGATTCCTCACTCACCGGAATAAATTTGCTCTTATCGCTGGTGGTACCGCTCGACTTCGCAAACCACTTGATCTCCGAAGGCCATAAAATATTCTGCTCACCTTTTCTTATCCGTTCAATGTAAGGCTTGAGCGATTCATAATCCTGCAAAGGAACATTCTGTGCAAATTGCTGTGGCGACGTGATGTTCTTAAAATCATGCGATCTTCCGAATTCAGTGTTCGCAGCAGTGAGGATGAGCTTGTTGAACCAGTCGTGCTGAACTTCATGTGGATACCGCATGAACAGCTCCATCTGGTGAATCCGCTTTTTCATAATCCATGATGCAATGGAATTGAAAAGAGTCATAGGCTATTTTTCTTTGATCTTTTTAAATTGAACCACATCTCTACCTCTTCAAGAGATTTTGCATTCAGACAAAACCCAGGAGTCAGTCCACCTTTTCTTGCAACCGACACGCCATAATGCATATCTGCAAAAGCTTCCTTGCTGTGTGCATCCGGATTGACCGAAAGCACAACACCTTTATTCATACAGTAATTGATCCATCGCCAGTCGATATCAAGCCGGTGAGGATTTGCATTGATCTCGATCACCACACCATTGGCAGCACATGCATCAATGACTTTCATGTGGTCAACAGGATACCCGTTGCGGCTGAGAAGAAGCCTCCCCGTAGGATGACCCAGAATTGTGGTGTATGGATTTTCAACAGCTTTGATGAGACGTGATGTAGCCTTGTCGATATCCATCTTAAAGTTTGAATGGATCGAAGCGACGATAAAATCGAATTTCTCCAGGATATGTTCAGGGTAATCGAGGCTTCCGTCAGACAAGATATCAGACTCAATCCCCTTAAAGATCCTGAATGGCGCAAGTTCCCTGTTGAGTGTATCGATCTCCTCCATTTGCTGAAGGACACGATCTGTCTTGAGGCCCTTAGCGTAAAAAGCAGATTGAGAGTGATCACAAATTCCAAGATAGGAATAGCCCTTCTCCCTGCAGTAAAGCGCCATATCCTTCAAGGTGTCAACGCCATCGCTGTAAGTTGAATGATTGTGAAGCACACCCTTGAGATCCTCGTCTTTTATAAGATCAAGGTGACGGCCTTTAGAAACGATATCGAGCTCGTCCAGACCTTCTCTTAACTCAGGGGGAATAAAAGGAAGCCCCAGTGAGCTGTAAATGGCTTCTTCAGAATCATACCTGTCACCAGTGTCCTTATATCCAATTTTATTAAGATGTAGCTCAGAGCCTGTTGTTAAGAAGAGCTGCTTAAAATAATCTTCTTTGGATGTTTTATGAATGACGACAGGGATGGTTGTAAGATGCGAAAAATTCAGCTCCGCTTCCGGGATATCAGTGGCAACCACCAGCTCGATCTTATCAACAATCTCGCATTTTCTCCTGTATTCACCAGTGAAAGAAAATTTATCGCAATCACATAATTCACTGATGCGTTTAATGATCACCTCAGCAAATGGAACGGCCTGGTAATAATGATAGCGTCCTTGATTCTCGAGATTGAATTCAATTGATTTGCGGACAGCTTCCTGCGTTTTTTCTCCGAAGCCTTTCAGATCGATCAGCCTGTTCTCATTGCATGCGTACAGCAATTCGCCTGTCGATTCGATTTCAAGCTCACGCCAGAGCTGCGAAACTTTTTTAGGACCAAGGCCTTTTACCTTCAACATTTCAACAACCCCAAGAGGAGTCTTTGCGAGAAGTACATCAAGCTCCTCAATCGTTCCATTCTTATTGAGCTCTGTGATCTTCTGTGCGATGCTTTTCCCTAAGCCATCGATCTTCTCGATCTCTTCCTGCGTCATGCTCTCAAGATCGATGCGCGACTTTGCCAGGCGGAACGCAGCATTTGCGTAGGACTTTGCTTTGAATGGATTTTCGTCGTGAAGCTCCATCAGCTGGCCTGTAAGTTTAAGAACAAACGCTACTGAACGCGTATCCATACTTCGGGGTTTTCAATAATTTAAACAAAGATTCGTATTCACTTTTGAAGGGCAAATTAAAGTTGCTTCATTTGAAAGTGCTCAACATGTTAACCAACAAAAACATCTGTCTTTAAAGTATGTTCATTCAACCCTTCCAGTAATTGCGGGAAAGCCAGGAGATCGACTTTCATCAACTTACCTGGCTTACCTTAATTTGAACGTTTCACTTTGGATCAGAGAATGATCTCATCTATTCAACGACCACTTTTTTAATGAGCCTTTCAGATCTTCCTGCTGATGTCGTGTATGTCATGGAGCAAAAATAAACGCCTGTACCTAACATGTCTTGTTCCAATTCAAACGTGTATTTCGTTGAAAATTCATTTCTATGAGTGGAATACACAACACTTCCAAGTACATTCACCACTTTAAGATCAGCTTTAACTGCTTCAGGTGATGTCAGGGTGATCACACATTTATCTGTGAAAGGATTTGGAGAGATGTTCATCTGAACATGTCTGTTTACTCCTGATGATGCAGAGAGTCCTTCAGGGCAGATCTTTGTAATATTTCCTGTCGTAGTATAACCACCCTTCATTGCATAGATGCATCCATCACTTCCTTGCTTCAGTGTTGTGAGGCCACCGGGAAGATCTTTCCAAACAACCCGTGAGCTCACAATATCATAAGAAGGCGAATTGCCGAGTGTAAGGTCGTGGATCCTTCCATAAATATTATCTGCAACTAAAAGATGATTGTTAAACTCCGGCATCACGGTGCCTGAATAAAAAAGCATACCAGTAAGCGCCGGAAGTGGAGAGCTCCAAACCGACACTGGCTCTGTATTGGAAGGATAACTGGTCTCGCATAATTGAGAACCTGATGCGTACACATAATTCCCTTCGCATTGCTGCCAGCCATAATTATGTCCTTTTGTGATCACATTCACTTCATCCCATGATGATGCGCCATTCTCAGAACTGTACATGGTGTCTGTAACCGTGCTGAATGTAAAATCGAACGCGTTACGATGTCCATAACTCCAGATCCTGTCATCATTGCCGGTTAAAGGATTTCCATCATCATAAAATGGGTTATCAGCTGGTATCGTACCATCAGACCCGATACGCAGGAATTTTCCGAATGGATTGGTTTTTAACTGTGCATTGGAAGGAACCGCGATCTCTCCGATCGACACATATAATCTGTTAGGTTCAGATGGTCTGAAGTGGATGTTGCCACCGACATGATTGCCTTGAATTGACCCTACAGGAATATGCAACAGCACGACAGGATCAGTTCCTGTATTTGAATTCTCGGTGAACCTCACCACACGCAAGGCCTGGCTTCCATTCTTCAAATGATTGTAATAAACATACACATAATGATTCGTTGAGAAAGCAGGATCCAGTGTGATACCAAGCACACCACGCTCGAAATTAGAAATGGTGGAATCACTCAGGTCATAGAATGTCGAAAGCAACGATCCTGTCGGACTATACACAACAATACGCGCACTTGTGTTTGGTGACCCATCATCTCCCTTTAAGGTAATAAAGTACCTGCCATCCGGTGCGAAATCAAAGGCAACTGGATAGTAGAGACCCGTTACTGGTGTGGTCATGGTATAAGTCTGACCAGCCACTTGTTCCCAAAGAATGATACACAGGAAAGCGAGAATGATTCTCATCAGTTGATCTCAATCTCATAAGGCACTCTCGCCTGAACACCTTTCACCTGGATGAGATGCTTTGCCTGGAGGTAATATTTATATGCTGGTCCTAAACGTTCTTCAAGGATCCTGGCTTCCTCTTCACCTGAAAGCTCACTGATGAACTTTTCAAACAAAGGCTTTTCAGATGGAAGCTCCTGTACACGCATGTCGCTCTCATTGATCTTCGCAAGCCTGGCTGCATAGGCAACGGCTTCATTCAGTCCACCAAATTCATCAACAAGCTGAATCTTACCAGCATCATATCCGGCCCACACTCTTCCCTGTCCAACACTATCAACCTGAGAGATCCTCATATTCCTTCCTTTACCAACCCTGGTGATGAATGTAGTGTAAACATCTTCCACACTTTGCTGAACAACCATTCGTTCTTCAGAAGTTAAAGGACGATAGACCGAACCGAGGTCAGCGTGTGTGTTTGTTTTAACCGTATCTACTGTGATGCCCAGCTTTTGTTCGAGAAAACGCTGGCCATTGAAAAGGACACCGAAAACACCGATAGAGCCAGTGATGGATACAGGGCTTGCAAAAATTCTGTCAGCAGCACAGGATATATAATATCCTCCTGAAGCGGCCACATCACCAATTGATACAACAACAGGCTTCTCTTTTTTCGCAAGCACCATTTCTCTCCAGATCACTTCAGAGGCCAGGATAGATCCTCCCGGGGAATTGACTCTCAGGATGATAGCTTTGATATTTTCGTCTTTTCTGGCCTTGCGAATTTCCTCAGCAAATTTATCAGAGCTGATGGCTCCATCGGCTTTTCCGCTCACGATATCACCTTCGGCGATGATGACGGCGATTCGATTCTTAGAAGTTACATTTTTTGATTTAACGGTTGAGTTCAACTCCGAGGCATTGATGGAAGAAATCTTGTCATCTTCTCCGATTCCAAGCTTTGCTTTCAGTTTGCCTTCGATTTCATCTTCATAAGCTAATGCCGTAGCCAAACCGTATTTCACTGCATCTTCCGGCTTTCTGACCAGCATTTGCACGTTGATTTTGGTCAAACTATCCAGATTCATTCCTTTAGATTTTGCTATTCCTTTCAGCGCATTTTTGTTGATATCATCCAGGAAAGACTGAGTTTGCAGCCTGTTTTCAGGGCTCATTTTATCAAGAATGAAAGGTTCCACTGCACTTTTGAATTCACCTACCCGGAAAACCTCAGGCTTGATTCCGACTTTTTCGAAAAAACCTTTCAGGAAAATCACTTCCGAAGAAAAACCATTGAAATCAATCGCTCCCATTGGATTCAGGTACAATTCATCCGCAACGGATGCGAGATAATATCCGCCTTCAGTATAGGCTTCGTCGTATGCCACAATAAACTTTCCGGAAGTTTTGAAATCTTCCAATACCTCTCTCAACTCCAGAAGATTTGCCTGTCTGGCCATGATTAAGCCGGTGTTGAGGTAAATACCCTTGATGTCATCGTTGGTTTTGGCTTCTCCGATTGCTTTCTTCAGATTGACCAAACCGGCTTTGAATTCTCTTCCGAAAGGGTTTCCCAAAAAGGAAAGATCCATTTCATTTTCAGAAGTCCGCTCAACCAGCGAACGACCGTTTAAATTGAGGTGAAGGATTGAATTTTCCTTAATCGTCACTTCTTTTTCTCCGGAAGCGGCAATCATTGCAATCATTCCGAAGGTGACAAGGACACTCAGAATACTGAAAATGAAAAGCCCGACTATGACAGCGAGAACGTTTCCTAAGAATTTCATATGATTATAATTTGATTTTAAAGGCCATATGGAATCTCGCATGGGTGATAATCATTCCTCCCTGTGACGTCTGCGTAATGCTCGATTTCATGTGTAGTTAATTTAAAGGCCAAAATAACCTATTTTGGCTGATGTTTACAAAAGGCTAATAACGGAGGAAATGTTTGCAAATGTTGTGCTGATTCTTGGAGGAAACCTTGGAGATCGCGAAGAATTAATAAATCAGGCGGTGAAATCCATTTCTGAAAAAAACCGTTTGGTCGCCAGTTCTGCCATTTATGAAACCCAGGCATGGGGAAACGTCGCAAAGGGCAATTTTTTGAATCAGGTAATTCAGGTCGAAACTTCAGTTTCTCCGCAGAAACTTTTGGAGAAGATTCAGACGATTGAAGAAAAATTGGGTCGAAAGCGTACAGAAACCTGGGGTGACCGGACAATGGATATCGATATTCTGTATTTTGGGAATGAAGTAATCAATACTCCGGAGTTGACAATCCCACACCGATTTATTCAGGACAGAAGATTTGTCTTGGCCCCTTTGGCGGAGATTCTGCCGGACATGATTCATCCTGTCCTTGGCAAAAGCAATCGAACGCTTTTGGAAGAATGTAAGGATCCCTGCGAAGTCAAGATTTTCACCGGAAATCAAAAAGACCCGCTTTGAGTGCGGGTCTTTTTGATTTATAATCCTGAAACTTCAGCTTCCGGATGGATTTTTTTCACCAGACCTTGAAGGACTTTTCCGGGGCCACATTCTACAAACTGAATCGCTCCATCTTTCACCATGTTCTGAACCGACTGGGTCCATTTGACCGGGGCAGTGAGTTGAGCGATGAGATTTGCTTTGATTTCATTCACATCACTCACAGCAGTCGTGCTTACGTTCTGGTAAATCGGGCAGATTGGATTGCTGAAATGAGTTGCCTCGATAGCAGATTGTAATTTTTCTCTGGCAGGTTCCATCAAGGGAGAGTGGAATGCTCCGCCAACCGGCAGTGGCAAGGCACGCTTTGCTCCGGAGGCTTTCATCAGTTCGCATGCGATCTCAATTCCTTTGTTGGAACCTGAAATTACCAGTTGACCAGGGCAGTTATAATTAGCCGGAACGACGATTTCTTCGGTGAT
>JAKFFM010000018.1:0-37814 GCA_036675075.1 Bacteroidota bacterium | reverse complement strand
GCAGCTTCAATTGCCTCAGGAGCGACCACGGCAACACCTACTACTACAAACCTGACTTCAACAGTCAATTACATTGTTACAGTTTCAGCCAATGGATGTACTTTAAAAGATACTGTAGCAGTAACAATTGCCGCCCCTGCCACTTTAACATGGACCGGAGCAACGAACACCGATTGGTTCACCAGATCCAACTGGAGTTCCAACTGTCTCCCAGAATGCGCGACAACTGTAACTATACCAACAGGGCTCACAAACTATCCGAACATAAATGCCGCTGGCGCATCCTGTAACTCGATCACCATACAGGCGGGCGGAACCCTGTCAATGGCTGCAGCAGGTGTTCTTTCTGTTTGCGGAGACTTTACCAATAATGGTACTCTGGCGATTAATCCGGCTGCGACCATCAGGTTCAACAATGGTTCAGTTAACCAAAACATAACAGGTAACCTTACTGGTACAAATAAGTTGGGTAATCTGATGATCACCAAGACCGGTGGAGCACTTAATATGCTTGCAAACATTGATATAGGAGGAACATTTACTACATCAAACGCGACAAGTGTATGCAATACCGGAGGTGTGTATATCAAGCTTGCCGGAAACTTTACAAACAGTGCAGGAGGAACTACTTTTACAAACGTAGGAACTACCACCGGCACGCTTGAATTCAATGGAACCATAGCACAGACTTATTCTCCTGGTGGAACATTGACTCTGAATAAGGTCGTCATGAACCACACAGGAACAGGTGTAACTCTTGCCAGTTCAATGCTGATAGGCACCTCTGGTTCACTTACACTCACACTGGGAAAGATCATCACCGGAACAACGTATATGGTAATCGTTAACAACACGGCATCTAACGCAGTAACAACGGGTAATACCTCGAGTTTCGTTCAGGGATTCCTGAGAAGATACATCAATCCGACTGGTTCTTATGACTTCCCTGTTGGAAACTCTGCAAAAGGTTACCAGCGTGCGAATGTGAACTTCACTGCAGCAACAACCATCACCTATCTGACTGCCGACTTCCAGAGTTACGCATCGGTGCCTGGCCCTTTGGGAACCACCGAATGTTCAGTGACATATAACTACAATGCCCTTGATAACGGCTTCTGGAACATCGATGCAAATACTGTGAACAACAACACCGGTATGTACAATATGACCTTGTATAACCTGAACTACACGAACGCTGCTACCACGAACGGATGGACGGTTATGTCACGTCATAACAGCTCGCTTACATGGGCTCTTGTCAATGGCGACGGTTCAAACAGCCAGTGTATGAGTTCACCGGTTACAGCTGTTGTCCGGAATAATATGAAAGGTTTCTCCAAATTCGGTACAGCACAATCAACCAATGTGCTTCCTATTGAATTGTTAAGCTTTACAGGAACAAACCAGGGTGAACATAACCTGCTCGAGTGGGTGAGTGCTTCAGAGCTTAACAACCTGTACTTTGCTATCGAACGCATGAACAATGCATCTGATTTCATTGAGGTGGGTCGTGTAGCCGGAGCTGGTACTGTTTCTTCTGAACAATATTATTCGTTGAAAGATTACAACTTCGAGAATAAGATAAACTACTACAGGCTGCTTCAGGTCGATTTCAGCGGAAAGGAAACGATAGAAGGTATTGTTTCGATCGATAACAGATCATGGAAGTCATCAAAGCTTGACATCTTCCCGAACCCTGCCAACACACAGCTGTTCCTGAGCTTTACGAATGACTGGTCTGACAAAGCCAGTGTGGAGGTGATCAATGATGCGGGCCAGGTTGCCATGCGATCTTCGGAATCATTCAGGAAGGATGTTCCTGTAAGACTCGATATATCATCTCTCGCCAACGGACTTTACGTTGTGAAGATCACCAACACGGATACAGGTGAAATGGAGATTACCCGCTTTATGAAGGCACAATAAGAAAGAGCCCTGGATTTTCCGGGGCTTTTTTTTTACCCGATCTATAATTCTAATTTCGCTTCACGTTTATATCTGATGAAGCACGCTTTCTTTCTTTTTTTCCTGCTATCTGCAGTGACTGTTTATTCACAGGCAAGAATTGATTATTGGGATCCTGAAAAGACTAAAAAGAAAAGCGAAGAGAACTATAAAAATGGCGTTCCTGAAGGGAAGTCAACCTACTGGTTCAAGAATGGAAACATCTCACAGGAATCATATTACATTAATGGCCGGCCTGAAGGAACCTGGAAATTGTATTATGATAATGGAAAGGTAAAATCCGAAGAAAGCTACCAATACGGCCGAAAGAACGGAGAGTGGCGCTTTTACTACATGAGCGGCCAGAAAGCTCAAACCATCCGTTACAGGAACGATCTTCCCGACAGCACATGGACTGCCTGGTATAATGATGGAAAACTAAAAAGCATTGAGCAGTATGCATCCGGCAAGAAGCATGGCTTGTTCGAATATTACCATCCGAATGGCAAAAAGGAATCTGAAGGATATTATAAGAACGACCTACAGGACAGCCTCTTCACGAGCTGGTATGAAAACGGAAATCTTCAGAAGCAGGGAAGCTATGAAAAGGGAAACCTAAAAGGAAACTGGAAGATCTATTATGACAATGGAAATCTGAAAGAAGTAGGCGTTTACCGCGATTCATTATATAACCTGCAAAACTTCTGGACTTCAGATGGGAAGCAACTCGTGAAAGATGGGAATGGTCGTTATAAGGAAAGCTTCTCAACAGGATCTCTTAAGAGCGAAGGTGATTACAAGGATGGCTTCCAGGAAGGAACATGGATTTATTATCACCCGGCGGGATATAAGGAATCATCTCTGGCCTGGAAGAAAGGAAAGAAAGATGGTAAGGCGGTTTACTGGTTTGAATCAGGGAATGTTTATAAAGAGGGTCATTATTCAAATGATCATAAGGATTCTGTCTGGACATGGTACCGCAAAGATGGCAAGCCCGATATGAAAGGAACCCTTCGTGATGAGCTCCAGGAAGGATTGTGGTCATACTGGTATGCATCAGGGATCAAAGAATATGAAGGAAATTATAAAGAAGGAAAGCATGTTGGCGAGTGGAGCTACTGGTATGATTCAGGAAAGCTTTGGAAAAAAGGTTCTTTCACGGATGATCTTAAAACTGGTCTTTGGACGACATGGTATGAGAACGGACGAAAGCTGCATGAAGGCCCGTTTGTAAATAACAAGGAAGATGGCTTGTGGACTTCCTGGTATGAGAACGGAAAACCAAAGGATGTCGGCTCCTATGAGGCGGGGAAAATGACAGGTGAATGGAAAGGATATTACGAGTCAGGAAACTCGATGTATAGTGCGATGTATAAGAATGGACTTAAAGATGGATTGTATACTGTCTGGAATGAAAAGGGCAGTAAGGTGAAAGAAGCAATGTATAAAGAGGGTAAAGAAGACGGGAAGTACATTTCATGGTTTGACAACGGGAAAGTTCGTGACGAAGGAACATTCCAGAAGGCAAAACGAATTGGTACCTGGAAGTATTACCATGAAAATGGTGCTTTGTTCGAAGAAATAAACTTCAAAGAAGGCAAGCTGGATGGTAAAAAGATCACGTGGTCTCCTTACGGTAAGAAGATTAGTGAAACCTCCTACAGTCTGGGAAAACCCCATGGACTGTGGAGGTTTTACGATGAAAAAGGCAACCTGGTCAGTTCAATCCGTTACAAGCACGGAGTGAAAGACAAGTGATTACCTTACTTTGATTCGCGGCTTCGGAGTTCTTGTTCCGGAACTTCTGTTTGAAAGAAAGTACGCAATCCAGATCACAGCGACCGTACCAACGCCCATCGCGACATAGTTAATGATTTCAGCAAATTTCTGATCGTCTGTCAGCGTAGCAGATGCGGCTGCAGCAGAATCAATATCTTTCGAAATAGCTGAAATACTGTAGAATACAAACGAAGCTACAACCAGTAACTTCATGCTTAAGTAGTTTTTTGTCGTTTCCATTTCCTAATAATTTGCGATAAATACTCATTTTCACAAGACAAACTCATTATATTATACGACAAGCGAGCCGAAGTGTTAGGAAAGGGTTGGTTTTTTTTAGTTGTATCCTATAAAATTTATTTATAAATTTGCCCTTCTTATTAGAATTGTGTTTGAGGGGACCGCAAGTCCCCTTGTTTATTTAAGTGCTGTGATACAGGAAAGTCTTATTCGAAAACTAGCTTCTGAAGTCCTTGAAGGGTCAGAAACATTTTTGGTTGACGTTCATGTCAAGCCGGGAAATCGTATCCTCGTACAGGTCGATAGCCGCAAAGGTCTTACAGTTGATGATTGTGTCAAAGTAAGCAGGCATATCGAAGGAAACCTTGACAGGGAGAAAGAAGATTTTGAGCTTGAGGTTTCTTCACCAGGAGCCGACCGTCCCTTTAAAGTTTACGAGCAATATCTTAAGAACATAGGTAAAAAAGTGGAAGTGCTGACCTCTGACGGACAGAAGATCACCGGTGTGCTTGAAGCTGCCGATGAATCCCGGATCCAGGTAAAGCCCGACCCGATTGGCAAAGGAAAAAAACAGGAGACAGAAACACTGTCGTTTAACATATCGGAAATCAAACAAACAAGAGCTATTATTTCATTTAAATAGAGTAAAATGGAAAATCTAAATCTGATCGAATCTTTTTCTGAGTTCAAAGAATTCAAGAATATCGACAGGGCTACCATGATGAACATTCTTGAAGATGTTTTCAGGAGCATGCTTATCAAGAAATATGGTTCAGATGAGAACTTTGACATCATCATCAATATCGACAAAGGAGATCTTGAAGTATGGAGAAACCGTGAGATCGTAGATGATGAATTTGCGGAAGACAGCTTTGATTATGATGAGAATAAGCACATCAGCCTGACAGAAGCACAAAAGATCGATGCTGATTTTGAGATCGGTGAAGAGGTATCGGAAGAAGTTAAGCTTGAACATTTCGGAAGGCGTGCAGTGCTTGCTGTTCGTCAGAACCTTGCTTCCAGGATCCTTGATCTTGAAAAGGAAGGTGTTTATAAAAAATATAAAGATAGAATTGGTGAAATCGTAACTGGTGAAGTGTACCAGGTTTGGAAAAAAGAAATGCTCATCCTTGATGATGAAGGCAACGAGCTTATTCTTCCAAAGATCGAACAGATCCCCTCTGACTTCTTTAAAAAAGGTGATTCAGTAAGAGCGGTGGTAGAGCGAGTGGAAATGCGTAACAACACACCGTTGATCACTCTGAGCCGTACTTCGACCAAGTTCCTGGAAAGATTGTTTGAACTTGAAGTTCCGGAAGTGTTTGATGGCCTTATCACAATTAAGAAGATCGTTCGCGAACCAGGTGAAAGAGCCAAGGTGGCGGTTGAGTCTTATGATGACAGGATCGATCCGGTTGGTGCATGTGTTGGTATGAAGGGTTCACGTATTCATGGGATTGTAAGAGAGCTTCGAAATGAAAATATCGATGTGATCAATTATACTACGAATACTACGTTATATATCACCCGGGCATTAAGCCCTGCAAAGATCACGAGCATCAAGATCGATGACGAGAACATGCGGGCTGATGTATTCCTTAAGCCTGATCAGGTTTCCCTTGCTATTGGTAAAGGCGGACATAACATTAAGCTTGCTTCAAAGCTTACTGGTTACGACATCGATGTTTACAGGGATTCTGAAACAGAAACCGATGATGATGTGGATCTGGAAGAATTTGCCGATGAGATCGAAAGCTGGATCCTCGATGAGCTTAAAGCGATTGGCTGCGATACTGCCAGAAGCGTTCTCGAGCTTAGCGTAGATGACCTGGTGAAACGTACTGACCTTGAAGAGGAAACTGTAAAAGAGGTTAGAAACATTCTGAAATCAGAATTCGAGTAAAATGAAACGGTAGGTAATCGTTATAAAATTTAGTAAGAGCGAATGGCAGAAAGCGAAGTAAAAAGATTAAGTAAAGTAGCAAAGGAACTCAATGTGGGTTTGTCCAACATTGTAGAATTCCTGGCCGATAAAGGCCATGTAATTGACAAGAACCCTAACGCGAAGATCCCTGCGGACCTTTATGCCATGCTGCTCAAAGAATTCCAGACTGAAAAGGCTGTGAAGGAAGAGTCAGTCAAGCTTGCAAAGCCCAAGAAAGAAGCTGAGCCTGCTGTTCCTGTCGCTCCTCCTGCTCCTGTTCAGGCTAAAAAGGAAGAGCCTGAGGTTCCTGCTCCTGCTCCGGAACCTGTTCAGCCACCGGCACCAGCACCAGTTCCTGAACCTGCTCCGGTTCCTGAGCCTAAAGCTGAAAAGCCACCTAAAGCTGAAAAGCCAAAGGAGGAAGAACCTGCAGAGGAACCGGCTAAGCCAAAAGCTGATGAAGAAAGAAATGTCAAGGTGGTCGGTAAGATCGACTTGTCAACCGTTTCCGGAAAAAGAAAGAAGAAAGCACCGGAACCAGCTCCTGAGCCTCCTGCTGAGCCAGTAGCTCTTTCAGAAACTGTTGAACCGGTTGTGGCTGAGAAGCCTGCTGAAAAGCCTGAAGTGGTTGAAGAGGCACCGAAAGCCGAAGAGGTGAAGCCTGAGGTTCCTGAACCAGCTAAGCCGGTTGAAGATCCTAACTTCATCAAAACAAATTATGAAAAGCTTGGTGGCCCTACCATCGTTGGTAAGATCACGCTTCCCGTAAAGGATGATAAAAAGAAACCGGTTGCTTCATCTTCTTCATACGATATCGACAAGAATGGTAAGAAGAAGCGTAAGCGTATCCATAAGCCCGGAACAGATGGTACTGCTGCACCTTCAACAGGTACGCCTGGAACAGGTGGCAGAAGACCTGATGTCAGAAGACAGTTCGGTAAACCAGGTCAGGCTGCTCCGGCTCAAAAAGCAGAGCTTACTGAAGAAGAAATCCAGGCCAGGATCAAAGAAACTCTTGCACGATTAAGTGGTGCCGGAAAGTCAAAAGCTTCCAAACACCGTCGTACCAAGAGGGAAGCTATTCATGAAAAGCTCCAGGAAGAGCTTGAACAGCAGGAAACAGAAAAGAAAACGATCAAGGTTACGGAGTTCGTTTCAGCCAATGAGCTTGCCTCAATGATGAACGTCCCTGTTAACTCGATCATCTCTACCTGCATGAGCATCGGTATGTTTGTATCGATCAACCAGCGTCTGAATGCAGAAACAATTTCAATCGTTGCTGAAGAATTTGGTTACAAGGTTGAATTTGTTAGCGCTGAAACGACTGTTGCTATTGAAGATGATACTGACAGTGAAGAAGACCTGAAGCCTCGTCCTCCGATCGTTACTGTGATGGGACACGTCGATCATGGTAAGACTTCATTACTGGATTATGTACGTAAAGCAAACGTTATTGCCGGCGAAGCAGGTGGTATCACTCAGCACATCGGTGCATACAGTGTAAAGCTTGATAACGGGAAAAGCATTACGTTCCTTGATACTCCGGGTCACGAAGCCTTTACGGCGATGCGTGCCCGTGGTGCACAGGTAACGGATATTGTCATCGTTGTTGTGGCTGCTGATGATCAGGTGATGCCTCAGACGAAAGAAGCAATCAACCACGCACAGGCTGCGGGTGTTCCGATTGTTTTTGCGATCAACAAGATCGACCGTCCGAATGCGAACCCTGATAAGATCCGTGAACAGCTTTCTGCAATGAATATCCTCGTTGAAGAATGGGGTGGTAAATATCAGTCTCAGGAGATCTCTGCAAAAAAAGGTACGAACATCGATCAGCTGCTTGAAAAAGTATTGCTTGAATCAGACCTGTTAGACCTGAAAGCCAATCCTGATAAGAATGCAAATGGTACGATCATAGAATCTTCACTGGATAAAGGGCGTGGATATGTTTCAACGATCCTTGTTCAGTCCGGTACATTGAAAGTTGGTGATGTCATTCTTGCTGGTTGTTATTCTGGTAGAGTGAAAGCTCTACAGAATGAACGTGGCGGAAATCTTAAAGAAGCCGGCCCTTCAATTCCTGCACAGCTGCTTGGTCTGAATGGTGCTCCTCAGGCAGGTGATACCTTCAAGGTCCTTGATGATGAAAGGGTGGCAAGAGAAATTGCGGCGAAACGTCTCCAGCTGCAGAGAGAACAAGGTTACAGAACAACCAAGCACATTACGCTTGATGAGATCGGACGTCGTCTTGCAATTGGTGACTTCAAGGAGCTTAATGTGATCGTGAAAGGTGACGTGGATGGTTCTATTGAAGCATTAACAGACAGCTTACTGAAATTGTCAACCGACCAGGTACAGGTCAATGTGATCCATAAGTCAGTTGGACAGGTATCAGAATCCGATGTACTCCTTGCTTCTGCGTCAAACGCAATCATTGTGGCATTCCAGGTTCGTCCTTCTACAGCTGCGAGAAAGCTAGCCGAAACAGAACAGATCGACATCAGGACATACTCGATCATCTATGACGCCATCAATGAAGTGAAGGCTGCGATCGAAGGGATGCTTTCTCCTGAATACGAAGAGAAGATCGTGTGTAATGTCCAGGTTCGCCAGGTATTCAAGATCACGAAAGTTGGTACGATCGCAGGGTGTATGGTACTTGACGGTAAGATCACCAGGAATACCAAAGTGCGTATCATCAGAGATGGTATCGTTATCCACTCAGGTGAGCTGGGTTCACTGAAGCGATTTAAGGATGATGTGAAAGAGGTGAACGCTGGTTACGAATGTGGATTGAACATCGAAGGATTCAATGACATCGAAGAAGGTGATATCATCGAAGGATATGAAAATGTAGAAGTGAAGAGAAAAAGCTGATACGTTTCAAATCGTTAAATAAAAAGAAAGCCCTGGAATTTTCCGGGGCTTTTGCTTTTAGTATAACGAAAATGAAATATTCCGGTCAGTCCCCTATCCTGGGTAGTTGTATTTCATCACTCACAACGAAGGAGCTTGTAAATTCTGAAACAATCATTCGCTGGAATTTCTGGGCTTCAAGTTTCGTTCGGAAGTCACCAACCCTGATCTTGAAATTTGGCTGCTGATAAACTTCATACGCTGAGATCTCAGGGTATGATTTCAGAAAACGAGTCCGGATGTCTTTTGCTTTTTCACGTTCACTTCCAAAGTGGATCTGTACCCTGTATCCACTGATCGTCTTGTTGTTCTCAGAACAGATCACGTGTTTGTTAATGAGCGATGTGATGTCGTTATCCTGAATGTAAGTGATCTTTCCATAGTGACTGGTGTCCCTGGAATCTTGCGCTGAAGCATTCGAAAAAGCTGAGCCAAGACATAAAACAAAGATCAATTCTGAAGTCTTCATGAAACAGCGAATGTACTGTAAAAAGAGTTTCTCCCGGTCTGATTTGCGATGAACTTCATAAAAGTGGGGACGAAGTATGAATATCTGCAAACAATTTAGAAGTGGCCACTTCTGAAGAAAGCGGGCCTTATTTAGAATGGTTTTAAATTATGATTATTTTATGACAAAATTTCTTAAAGACTTGCCTATTCTTATAAATTTGCGCCCGGTAAATACTGCGTAGTTTAAGCAGAATAAACGTTCGAACTATATGGACAAAAGCTTTTGTCGCTCTCTCTGGATCTTATCCATTTCTTTTTTTACCGTTCTGTTTTTAGGCACTTCGGGTCATGCTTCAGCGCAGGACGGAGCTCAGCTTTTTAAAACGAACTGTGCTTCGTGCCATAGCCTTGGAACGAATAAGCTTACGGGCCCGGGCCTGGAAGGTGTAACAAAAAGAGTGCCACCAGGGGACTGGATCAACAAATGGATTAAAAATAGTGATGCCCTGATCAAGGCAGGAGATCCTTACGCTGTAAAGATCTTTGAAGAATACAACAGGATGCCGATGACGGTTTTTACAAACTTGTCGGATGCTGAGATCAGTGCAATTGTTAAATACATCTCGGCTCCTCCCAAGAAAGAGGAGAAGAAGGATGGCGCACCTGCTGCTGGCGCTGAAGCCGGCGAAAAAGAAGGTGATAACTTCACAATGCTTCTGATCATTGTAACAATTCTTGCAGGCTTGTACTTTGTTCTTAGAGGCATCAAGAAATCACTTGAAAGCACTGCGGATGAAAAGTTTGGTCGCGAACCACGCCCTGATTATTCAGGTTTCGCCGGAGCAAAGCTTTGGGCAATGTCACATAAGAAGCATGTCGCTGTTATTGTACTGGTGCTTGTAGCATGGGGTTCAAAGGCAGGCTGGGATGCATTGGCAGGAATTGGTATCTACCAGGGATATGAGCCTGCTCAGCCGATAAAATTCTCACACAAAATTCACGCGGGTGAAAACCAGATCTCTTGTGTTTACTGCCACGCCGGAGCTGAAAAAGGAAAAACAGCTGGAGTACCTTCCCCGAATGTGTGTATGAATTGCCACAAAGGAATTCAGTCTGGTGCTCAAACCGGAACAGAAGAAATTGCCAAGATCTACAAGGCACTTGACTACGATCCGAACACTCAGAAATACGGTCCTAACCCTAAGCCGATCGAATGGATCAGGGTACACAACCTGCCTGACCTGGCTTACTTCAACCACGCGCAGCACGTAACTGTTGGTAAAGTTGAATGTCAGAAATGCCACGGTCCTGTTCAGGAAATGGAAGTTCTTAAGCAGCATGAAATGCTTACTATGGGCTGGTGTATCAACTGTCACCGTGAAACCGAAGTGACTCAGTTCAAGTCAAATCCTTACTATGCTGACCTTCACAAGAAGTTCGCTGAAAAGTTCAAAGGACAGAAGATCACTGTTGACAAGATCGGTGGAATTGAGTGTGCACGCTGCCACTACTAAGATTGATTTACACAAACCTCATCTGGTTTAATAAAATATAGTTTCGAATTAATATGGGTAATAACAAGAAATACTGGAAAGGCCTGGCAGATCTTAACAATGATCCAGACTTTATCAAATCAGCCCAAAACGAGTTTGCTGAAGAATTGCCTATCAACTTTCTTGGGAAAGACAGCAGGGCAGAAGGTTCAACTCCAAGAAGAGACTTCCTTAAGTTTCTTGGGTTTTCCGTAACTGCCGCTTCACTTGCTGCCTGTGAAACTCCTGTAAGAAAGGTGATTCCTTATGTGATCAAGCCTGAGGATATCACTCCGGGAATTCCTAACTGGTATGCAACTTCATACTATGACGGACACGATTATGCAAGCATCCTTGTAAAGAACCGTGATGGTCGTCCTATCAAGATCGAAGGAAACAAGAACTCAACTGTAACACGCGGTGGAACCAGCGCGAGAGTTCAGGCTGCCGTTCTTTCCTTATATGATTCAGCACGCATCAGCGGCCCTATCGCTAAAGGAAGTCCTTCATCATGGTCAACTGCTGATAAGGATATCGCTGCAGGACTTGCTTCCGGTGGGAACATCCGCCTTCTGACATCTACTATTATCAGTCCTTCTTCAATGAAGGCGATCCAGGAATTTACTGCAAAGTATCCAACAGCTAAGCATGTTGTATATGATGCGATCTCTTACTCTGGTATGCTTGACGCTAACAAGGCAAGCTTCGGAAAGAGAGTGATCCCTACTTATAACTTCGAAAAAGCTTCAATCATTGTCAGCCTTGGTGCTGATTTCCTTGCAAACTGGATCTCTCCGATCGAACATGCAGCTCAATATGCTGTAACAAGAAAGCTTGGTGCAGGGAAGAAGGATATGTCAAGACATATTCAGATTGAAACAAACCTTACTGTTACAGGATCTAACGCGGATCTTCGTATTCCTGCAAAGCCTTCTGAAATTGGTCAGGCTGCAGTGTCTCTTCTTGCTGCTGTTGGTGGAGGTGTTTCTGCAAAGTCACTTCCATTCGATGACAAGCTGAAGACAGTAGCAAAAGAACTATTAGAGAACAAAGGCAAAGCGATCGTAGTTTGCGGATCAAACGATGTTAACGTTCAGATCCTAGTAAACTCAATCAACCAGGCACTTGGTTCTTATGGTACAACAATCAACATCGATAAGCCAAACTACCTGAAGCAGGGAAATGACGCCGATGTGGTTGCTCTTGTAAATGAAATGAAATCTGGAAATGTTCAGACACTGATCATGCACCAGGTAAATCCTTCATACACACTTCCTGCAGCACTTGGCTTTGACGAAGCGCTGAAGAAGGTTAAACTTAAAGTATCGTTCGCTGACAGAGCTGATGAGACAGCTTCACAGTGTGATTACATCTGCCCTGATCATCATATTCTTGAATCCTGGGGTGATGCAATGCCAGTTGAAGGAAGCTACTCGCTGATTCAACCGGTGATCTTCCCACTTTTCAATACACGTTCAGCTGAAGAATCTCTTCTTAAATGGTCTGGAAATGACACAGACTATCAGTCTTATGTGAAGAAAAACTGGCAGGATGGAATTTTTGCTCAGAAAGGCGCTGGATCAAGCTTCAATGATTTCTGGAGCAAATGTCTTTTCGATGGAGTAATTGATACTGACGGAAAAGCAGTGGCGGCATCTGTTGCTCCTGTAGCTGCAGAAGTTAACGCGGATTCGAAGAAGACAGAAAGCAGTGCGGCTGACGCATCTATAGCTGCAGCACCGGCACCTGTCGCGAATGCGCAGGATCTGAATGCTGTTGCATCGAACATTCCAAAAGCAGGGAATGGATATGAGCTTTCACTTTATGAAAAGACAGGACTTGGTAATGGAGTGCAGGCGAACAACCCTTGGCTTCAGGAATTACCTGATCCTATTTCCAAAGTAACATGGGATAACTACATCACCATGAATCCCCGTGATATGCGCGAAAAAGGGTACAACCTTATGGAACGTGCAGATCGTAACGCAACACTTGTTGATGTTACTGCAAACGGGATCACACTGGCACTTCCGGTTTATCCGTCACCAGGGCAGGCAATAGGTACGATCGGTATCGCACTTGGATACGGCCGTACAAAAGCTGGTAAGGCTGCGAATGAAGTTGGTCAGAACGTTTACCCGATAACCTCAGTGGTAAACAATACGTTCAGCTATGTTTCTTCCGCAGCACTCTCTGATGCTAAAGGTGAATTCCTGATCGCGGCTACACAGACCCACCATACCATGATGGGCAGAACGGTTGTTCATGAAACTACACTTGATGCTTATCAGAAAGATGCGAAGGCAGGAAACCACACTGAAAAATTCAAGCTTCAGTTAGGTCAGCACCATACAGAACATACAGCTACAGAGCTTGACCTCTGGGCAACAGAAAAATATCCGGGACATGATAAGCCTATCCATTTCTGGGGAATGGCGATCGACCTCAATGCATGTATCGGGTGTGGTGCGTGTGTAATAAGCTGTAACGCGGAGAATAACGTTCCTGTGGTTGGAAAGGCTGAAGTGGCGATGGCGAGAGACATGCACTGGATCCGTATCGACCGTTATTTCTCAAGTGACGCTGATCCTAAAGAAGGCAGTCATGAAGGAAAGAACTACACGGAGATGGAAAATCCAAGCGATTATCCTCAGGTGGTATTCCAGCCGGTAATGTGTATGCATTGTAACCATGCACCATGTGAAACAGTTTGTCCTGTTGCTGCTACAATGCACAGTTCTGACGGACTTAACCAGATGGCGTATAACCGTTGTGTTGGTACAAGATATTGTGCAAACAACTGTCCTTATAAAGTAAGAAGGTTCAACTGGTTCAAGTATTCTGATAACGCTGAATTCGACTTTAACATGAACGATGATCTAGGTAAGATGGTTCTTAACCCGGATGTAGTAGTTCGTTCAAGAGGAGTGATGGAAAAATGCTCCATGTGTGTGCAGCGTATCCAGGAAGGTAAGCTCAATGCGAAAAAGGATGGAAGAAAGATCGTTGACGGCGAGATCCAGACAGCATGTGCTCAGGCATGTCCTACCAATGCGATCACGTTCGGTGATTACAACGATAAGGAAAGCCAGCTTTCAAAATTGAATGAAGATGAGAGAATGTATCACCTTCTTGAAGAAATCAACACGCAGCCATCTGTGCTTTATCTGACGAAAGTTAGAAACGCTGAAGAAACAGCAACTGACGGAGTTGCAGCTGCATCAAAACAACACGCTTAATTATTTTTGATACGAATATGGAAGTTCACGATTCAAAGTTGAGGGAACCACTTATTCTTGGCGATAAAAGCCTGCATGATATCACTGAAGATGTTTGCCGGCCGATAGAATCCAAGCCAAACAGGATGTGGTGGATTGCATTCATCATATCAGCATGCGGGTTATTGTGGTGGATCATCTCAGACAGCTACACAATCGGTACTGGTCTTGGCAGATGGGGACTTAATAAAACCGTAGGCTGGGCATGGGATATCACAAACTTCGTATGGTGGGTAGGTATTGGTCACGCGGGTACTCTTATCTCGGCGATCCTTCTCCTGTTCCGTCAGAAATGGAGATTATCCATCAACAGAGCGGCAGAGGCCATGACGATCTTCGCCGTTATCTGTGCTGCAACATTCATCATCTCACACATGGGACGACCATGGTTGGTTTATTGGCCAATCCCGCTCCCTAACCAGTTCGGTTCTCTGTGGGTGAACTTTAACTCTCCACTTGTATGGGACGTATTTGCGATCTCTACTTACTTCTCTGTATCCCTTGTGTTCTGGTATTCAGGTCTTATCCCTGATTTCGCAGCAGTACGAGACAGAGCAACAACTAAGGGACGTAAATTCTGGTATGGCTTACTGAGCTTCGGATGGGTTGGTTCTGCAAAGAACTGGCAGCGTTTTGAAGAAGTATCGCTTGTACTTGCAGGTGTTTCAACTCCACTTGTACTTTCGGTTCACACGATTGTATCCATGGACTTCGCGACATCGGTGATCCCTGGATGGCATACAACGATCTTCCCTCCATACTTCGTGGCAGGTGCGATCTTCTCAGGTTTCGCGATGGTGCAGACACTGTTGATCATCACAAGAAAAGTGCTTTCTCTTGAAGATTATATCACCATCTATCACATCGATATGATGAACAGAGTAATCCTGATCACCGGTTCGATCGTAGGTATCGCATACATCACTGAATTCTTCATCGCCTGGTATTCAGGTGTTGAATATGAATCATATGCATTCCTTAACCGTATGACTGGTCCTTATTGGTGGGCATACTGGTCTATGATGACATGTAACGTAATCACGCCACAGCTTTTCTGGTCTTCAAAGATCCGTACAAGCCTTGCAGCGACATTCATCATCTCGATCTTCGTAAACATCGGAATGTGGTTCGAGCGATTTGTGATCATTGTAACTTCTCTACACAGAGATTACCTTCCTTCAAGCTGGACAATGTATTCTCCGACATGGGTAGAGGTTGGTATCTTCATCGGATCCATCGGACTATTCTTCACCTTGTTCCTTTTGTTCGCGAAATTCTTCCCGGTTATTGCGTTCAGTGAACTAAAAACAATTGTTAAGTCGAACAACCTTCTGCAAAAGAGAGGAGGACAGCATCATGAGTAAACTGATTTTTGGAATTTTTTCCGATGAGGATGTGTTGTTGCATAACATCCGTCCTTTAAAACAAAATGGTGTTAAGATCACCAATGTGTATACACCTTATCCGGTTCACGGACTTGATAAAGTTCTGGGCCTGAAAAGAACAAGGATCTCAATCTGTGCATTCATCTATGGAATCACAGGAATGTGTCTTGCGCTCCTGATGATGTGGTACATGATGATCAGCGACTGGCCAATGGATGTTGGTGGTAAGCCGAACTTCTCATTCTACAAGAATCTTCCGGCATTTATTCCGGTTACGTTCGAATCAACAGTTCTTTGTACAGCACACGGAATGGTGATCACATTTTTCCTGAGAAGCAAGATCCTTCCAGGTGTTACAGCTTTCGTTCCGGATAAAAGAATGACAGATGATAAATTCGTGGTGCAGGTAGAACTTACTGATCTTTCTAAGGAAGCGGAAGTAACAGCTATGCTGATGCAGCACGGAGCAACTGAAGTAAAAGAATACGGAAAATAATCAGGCGCCGAATAACTATGAAAATTTCAAATCTAAAAGCAATCAGTCTCGGTTTATTCGGGTTTGCTGCATTGGCTGTTGGACTATCTTCCTGCAAGAATGATCCTTTAAGCCCGGGTGTTGAATATATGCCTGATATGTATCGCTCGCCTTCTTATGAGACATATTCTGTCAACCCGTTCTATGCAGATTCCATGTCAAACAGACTTGCTGTACCGGGAACTGTGACAAGAGGATACAAATGGGATAACGTATTCAGCCCGAATGCAATTCCATATCCTTATGAGAATACCATTGAAGGTTATGAGAAGGCAGGAGCAGAGCTGAAAAACCCATTGCAAAGGACACCACAGTTTATTGAAGAAGGCAAGATCGCATACGAGAAGTTTTGTGTTCATTGCCATGGAGCAACTGGAATGGGTGACGGAACTATCGTTGCAAACGGAAAGTTTCCTGGTCCTCCTCCTGCATACAATGGTCCGTTGAAAGGCCTTCCTGAAGGAAAGATCTTTCATAGCATCACGTATGGTAAAGGGTTGATGGGTGCTCATGCTAGTCAGCTGGATAAAGTGGATCGCTGGAAAGTGACCATGTATGTTCAGGAACTGCAGGGTAATGGTGGAGCCGCTGCTGCTCCCGCAGATAGCACAGCTGCTAAACAGGATACTGTTGCTTCGAAATAAATAGTAAACGAATAAGGATCTGTTAATTTTTTTGATTCTATGACCAATTATACAGTAACTAAAAACAACAAGACCCTCGCGATCGTATTGATCGTGATTGGTGTGCTGTCGATCGCATACGGGTTTGCTACCAACGGCGTCCGCGCATGGGCCAGCTTGTTGTTAGGAAACTTCTACCTGATGGCTATCGCACTTGCCAGCTTATTCTTCGTAGCATTTCAGTATGTCGCGAACGTAGGTTGGTCAGCAGTGATCAAAAGGATTCCAATGGCAATCAGCCAGTATATCCCTATCGCTGGTGTATTCATGCTCCTGATCTTTATTTTCGGTCATCATACATTGTATAGCTGGACGCACCCTGAGAATTATGATGTGAACTCTGACCATTTTGATCATATCCTCGCCGGAAAAACAGGATATCTCAACATGCCATTCTTCATCATTCGTATGGTTCTTTATTTTGTGATCTGGGGAGGATTCGCTTACCTGCTGAGAAGAGAATCAATGATGGAAGACATCGAAGGCGGTGTAACCCGCTGGAAAAGGAACTTCCGTTATTCAGCAATCTTCCTTGTGCTTTTTGCGGTAACATCTTCTACTTCTGCATGGGACTTCATCATGTCGATTGAAGCACACTGGTTCAGCACACTTTTCGGATGGTATGTATTCGCCGGATTGTTCGTGAGCGGACTGACAGTTCTTACCCTACTGATCATCTATCTGAAAAAACAAGGCTACCTGCCTGAAGTGAACGAAAACCACATCCATAACCTTGGATTGTTCATGTTTGCATTCAGCATCTTCTGGACTTACCTGTGGTTCTCACAGTTCATGCTTATCTGGTATGCGAATCTTCCTGAAGAAGTTACATACTTCATGATCCGTCAGGACCACTACAGGGTTCTTTTCATATCGAACTTCGTGATCAACTTCGTATGTCCGTTCCTTGTCATGCTGACGCGTGATGCAAAAAGGAAAATGAAAGTCCTTGTAGTAACAGGTATCCTGATGCTGATCGGACACTGGATCGATACCTATCTGATGATCATGCCTGGAACTGTAGGACATGACTGGACCATAGGCATCACAGAAATTGGAACAACATGCTTCTTCGTTGGTGTATTCTTATGGGTGACTTTTGCAAATCTTGCCAAGGCTCCTCTCATTGCCAGAAACCACCCAATGATCGAAGAAAGTCTTCATCATCATATATAAACTACAACTGAAAATTTGAAATTTTGATATGGCAAAGCTGCTAACATACCTGGTTGTAATTCTTGCGGTTCTTACGATCGCTCAAATTGTAAGAATATTTGAGCTTGCTTCGGAGCTTAAAGGAGTGAAGGAAGAGAAAGTAAAACTCTCTGACACGAAGCTCAATGCAAAGCTGATGATGGTGTTTATCGTTCTGTTCCTTGGCTTCTGCTTCTGGCAGCTGGTCGAGTACAAAGATCTGATGCTTCCTGTGGCTGCCTCTGAGCATGGGGCAGACATCGATCTTCTGTTCAACTTCAACATGGCGATCATTGGATTTGTATTCATCATTGTGAACATCGTTCTGTTCTACTTCGCATATAAGTATGCTTACCAGGAAGGTAAGAAAGCAAGCTTCTTTGCCCACAGCAACAAGCTGGAGCTGATCTGGACAACAATTCCTGCTATGGTGCTTTCTGTAGTGATCATTTATGGTCTTTCTACATGGAATAAGATCATGAAGCCGATCACAGACCCTAACGTGATGGTAATGGAGCTATACTCCAAGCAGTTTGACTGGACAGCACGTTATTCTGGTCATGACAACAAGCTTGGAAATACTAACTACAAGCTGATAGATGCAAACAATGCACTGGGTGTTGACCCGAACGATGCTGCATCAAATGATGATAAAATTGTAAAAGGAGAATTCCATCTCCCAGTCGGAAAGCCAGTGGTGATGCAGTTCCGTTCAAGGGACGTGATCCACTCAGCATTTATGCCGCATTTCCGTGCACAGATGAACACGGTGCCAGGAATGGTGACAAACTTCAACTTTACTCCTACTATCACAACGGAGAAAATGCGCGAGATCACCCGCGATCCGAAATTTGACTACGTGCTTCTTTGTAACAAGATCTGTGGATCGGCACACTGGAACATGCAGATGAAGATCGTTGTTGAAAGTGAAGAAGATTACAAAGCATGGCTTGCAAAACAAAATACATTCAGGTTTGAACGAGCTGCTGCTGCTGCCGGTGCAAAACAGGGAGAAGTTGCAGGAAGCCGGGATACTGGTGCTGAAAACGCAGCTGCATCAGATACGCTGAAGAAAGAACCAGCACCTGGAGCTAAAAATCATTAATAGGAACGTTTTATTCACCTCTGATTAGAAAATAATGGCACACATAGACGTACATGCTCATGATGATCACGGACACGATCATGGACACGGTCACGATCACGGACATGGACATGACCACCATCATGAAGAGAATTTTGTAACGAAATACATTTTCAGCACGGATCATAAAATGATCTCCAAGCAGTACCTGGTTACTGCGGTGATCATGGCTGTTGTTGCAATGATGCTTTCGATCTTCTTCAGGTTACAGCTTGCCTGGCCTGGTGAGAAGTTTTCGATCCTTGAGGCATTTCTTGGTAAATGGGCACCAGGTGGTGTTCTTGATCCGAATATGTACCTGGCACTTGTAACAATACACGGTACCATGATGGTATTCTTCGTATTGACAGGTGGTTTGTCAGGAACTTTCAGCAACCTGCTGATTCCTTTCCAGATCGGTGCACGTGATATGGCATCAGGATTCCTGAACATGCTTTCTTACTGGTTCTTCTTCCTTTCCTGTTTGATCATGACGATCTCTCTTGGAATCGAAACAGGCCCTGCTTCAGGTGGATGGACAGTTTATCCTCCGCTTTCAGCACTTCCTCAGGCAATGCCGGGTTCAGGCCTTGGTATGACATTATGGTTGATTTCCATGTCATTCTTCATTGTATCAGCACTTCTTGGTGGTATCAACTATATCGTTACAATCATTAACCTGAGAACAAAAGGAATGTCGATGACCCGACTTCCACTTACGATCTGGTCATTCCTTATTACTGCGATCCTTGGTCTTCTATCATTCCCTGTTCTTTTCGCAGCTGCACTTCTCCTGATCTTCGACAGAAGCTTCGGAACAAGCTTCTACCTATCTGATATCTATATCAGCGGTCAGGCACTTGAGCAAACTGGAGGTAGCCCGATCCTTTACCAGCACCTTTTCTGGTTCCTTGGTCACCCTGAAGTTTACATCGTGATCCTTCCGGCACTAGGAATTTCTTCGGAAATCATTTCAACCATGTCACGTAAACCGATTTTCGGATACCGTGCAATGATCGGTTCCATGCTTGCAATCGGATTCCTTTCGTTCATCGTTTGGGGTCACCACATGTTCATCACGGGTATGAATCCTTTCCTTGGATCGGTATTCGTGTTCACGACATTGCTGATCGCGATTCCATCCGCTGTTAAGGCATTCAACTACATTACAACACTCTGGAAAGGTCAGATCATCTTCTCACCTGCCATGCTTTTCGCTGTCGGTCTGGTATCGACTTTCGTTACAGGTGGTGTGACAGGTATCATCCTTGCTGACTCGGCACTTGATATTCCGGTTCACGATACATACTTCGTAGTTGGTCACTTCCATATTGTAATGGGTGCTTCCGCAATCTTCGGTATGTTTGCCGGTGTGTACCATTGGTTCCCTAGAATGTTCGGAAGGATGATGAACAACAAGATGGGATATGTTCACTTCTGGCTGACAATTGTTGCAGTGTATGGAGTGTTCTTCCCGATGCACTTCTTAGGACTTGCAGGTGTTCCAAGACGTTACTATTCAAACGAGGCGTTTGCCATGTTCGATAAGCTGGGCGGCATTAACGTATTAATTACATCATTCGCGATTCTTGGTGCGATTGCTCAGGGTATCTTCCTTTTCAACTTCTTCTATAGCATGTACCGTGGAAGAAGATCTGTGATGAACCCATGGAGATCAAACACACTTGAGTGGACTGCGCCTGTTGAACAGCTTCACGGTAACTGGCCTGGTGAGATCCCTACAGTTTATCGCTGGCCTTATGACTACAGCAAGCCGCAAAAGGCTGAAGATTTTGTTCCTCAGACAGTGCCTATCGCACCTGACGAAGAAGAAACTCACTAACAAGATGATGTACAGCAGAAATGTCCTTAAACATGCTTTAAGGACATTTTTTTTTGCCGTTTTTTTTCTCCTTTCCAATGTGAATGAGAGTCATGCCCAGTTCATGGACAGCATCCGATTTTCACTGAAGAAGCGTCCTACACTTTTTGGTACACTCGATACAAGAAACACGTTTATTGGTTCGAGAAGAGCTGAGATCTCAGGGATCAAAGGAGGGCTAAGATTCAATAAGTTCAGGATTGGTGCAGGATATCATTTCCTTTCTACTGGGAGCTACAGGCATTTTCCGATCATTACAAATGAATACACCGGACTGTCATATGTAAAACGTGAGATAAAGTACGGGGCTGTGTTCGCAGATTATGTCTTTCATAAAGGAAAGCGGTGGGAATACATGGTGGCGATGCAGCTTGGTTTTGGAAGATCCTATTTCGGCCCGGAAATGATCACAGGACATATTTTCAATGACCGGTTGTTCGTGGTATATGAACCCACGATCTCAGCGGAATATTCAATTTTTAAGTGGCTTGGAGTGTCCGGAAAATATGGATACAGGGTTGCCTTTGGTGTTGATCAGATGACAGCGCCAATCTATGCTTTTGGCCTGGACCTCTATTGGGGAACCATCTACCGGAGCACTGTTAAATGGCTTAAATCAAGGAAAGATTGATCAGGCTGCCTACCTACCTGGAGCTTTTTAGTTCGCTGATGAACTGATCAGTTTCATCGGGTGTTATAAAGAGGATCTTCCCATCTCCCATTCGGATCAAAATACCCTGATCCCTTCGGGTGGCATAGAATGTCATTTTACCGATCTTCATGTTATAGAACTTTCCGAAATAACCGAAAAGCCCGCCAACTCCAAAGCTTCGGATAGTTCCCTTCAAATGATTCTTTTCTACTTTTTCTATAGCTGTGATGGAAGACAGATCATACGATGCGTTGATCAACGGACGAAGGATGTACAGCTTGTTCTCTGCAATCTTATAACCTGTAGGCATGAATGCGAAACAAAAGATCACGATGCCTATAGTTGCTATAATGACAAGTGTTAACTTAAATACCTGTTGTCTATCTGTGATGTTTTCCTGAATGTCGTTATAGATCATGTAAGTGATCACTGAAAATAAGGCGATCGAAATCGCAGTGATCAGCTTTGAAAAAGAGTCCAGGGTTGCTTTGTATTTCACATTTGCAAAGATACAATTACCGGATTAAAGTTTTCTTTGCAGGCAAGTTGCATTAAAGAAACTCACCGCACATCGCGGGGATTTTTATGGCATCTTTTGCGGGCACGATCGCTCCCTGCTTTTTCAAGACATACTGCTTGGTAAACTCAGCGCCAAAGAATACGATCATACATGAATAGGATACCCATAACAGTAAAAGAACAATGGAGGCTGCTGCTCCGTAATCCGCTCCAGGATCGGCTTTCCCGAAATAGATGCTCAGGGCATACTTTCCAATTTCAAACAGAATTCCTGTAAGGAGCGCTCCCGGCCAGATGCTCTTCCATTCTGTCACAACATCGGGCAAGACTTTAAAGATCAGTCCGAACATGACACTTAAAAGAGAAAGTGATAACAGGAAATTCAGTGCGTGAAAGATGAATAAGGCCCAATCGGGAATAAACCCTTCAGCCCACGAGCTAAAGGTGGTCATCAGTGTGGTAAACATAAAGGATATGATGAGAAGGAAACCGATCGACACAATTAGTCCAAAGGAAAAAAGCCTGTTCTTGAGCGTTTTTAAAATGGTCTGCTTTGGATTGGCCTTCACTTCGAAGATGATGTTGAGATTGGTTTGAAACTGTGCGAACACACTGGTGGCACCGAATAGTAATGTGATGATTCCAATCACCAGCGCCCATTTAGAACTCTGTATATCCTGGGCACTGTTTACCATCGTTTCTATTTCTTTGGCTGATTCATTTCCCATGGTCTTGCCAAACTCGGTCGTGACCTGTTTGAGCGCTAATTCTGCATCGATGAACAAACCTGCGAATGCGATCACAATCACTAAAAGTGCAGGTAAAGAAAAGATGCTGTAATACGCGATCACGGCGCTTTGCCTGAAAGGGTCTTTTTTATTCCACTCTGAGAAGGTGGTCTTAATCATACCCCATAATTCTTTAACATGTATGTTTTTCACACAATAAATTTTTCAAAGTGGATGCAAAGGCCGTTCCATCATTATGGTATAGGCTTTGACCCTATTTACGGGTGAGAAAGGAGGTTTGTGATGATAGATGAACTAAAGAACCTGGTCAGTGAACTGAGGGATTATTATGCAGTAAGAAAGAATATTGTAAAACTTAAAACTGCGGAAAATCTTTCTGAAACAACCAGCAATGCCATAGCTTATACGGTTCTGGCAATCATAGGGCTTTTCGTGCTGCTGTTTTTTAGTGTAACACTTGCCCTTGGTCTGGGATGGGCGCTTGGCAATAATTTCTGGGGATTTTTGATTGTTACCGGGCTTTATGTAGCTGCCGGAGCTTTCATTTATCTAAGGAAAGAACAGGTTATACGCATACCGATATTAAATGCGATTTTGAAATCACTTTTTAAAGGGGAGAGACTTACAGATGGAACGAGTGAAAGAAATAGGGCAGCTTAAGCGAAAAGAAGAGATCCTTGAAAACATCAATGAAATTCAAAAGGAACGAATTAAACTGGATTCTGGAATGCCCATGCTGATATTGTCATCTATTGCAGGAGTCATCAGTCTGTTCCTTGTAGTTTCCATGTTTGGAAGACGTTCCTAGTGGATCACAAATTTTCGGGTCACTGAATGTTGTGTTGATGATAATTTCATCAGGTACAAGCCGGGAGCCGTGTTTTGTAAAGGAATAAGAATTTTTTCTTCGGTTGGTGCTATATCAAGGATGATCTTGCCTTTAAGATCATAGATCGTGATTTGTTGAATCTTTTCTGATGAAGAAATCGTGAGTATGTGATCAAGTATGGTGACAGACGGATTGAACTCTACTATGTCATGAACTTTTAGTGGTGCATCCAGATCATAATTCACATACGATGGATTGGAAAGGCAGTAAAGATTGAACAGGAGCATATAGTCAAGTCCGTTATAATCTCCTGAGAAGAAATTATAGCATGCTGTATCCTGTTCTGTGGCTTCACAGCCTGCGCCGCGTCGTTCCGGTTGACGCCAGCGTACAGGAGCAGACCACTCAAATTCAGGATAATCACAATAGCCGTGGTTGTATGGTCCTTGTGGCAATGCCATATCCAGTAGCCTGGTGTAATTAGTATCATTGACTGATGGGCCTGCAGGCTGCCAGAGTATTTTGTGGATCAGTGGAATGATCTGGATCTCAGTATTCACTCCCTGCTGATAAAGGATCTGCGATGTAACATCCACGCCATTCTGGTAATAGCTGCTTCCAATGGCCGCGAGCATCATTGGCTTGTATAGCTCATGACAGTTTCTGCAGTTGGTTGATGAAGTTGACATACCCTGCGGACATTCAAGATAGTTCTGCATGTATTGAAAGAAAGGATAGTAATTTGTGGTTACAGCATCATGGTATGTAATACATCGCTTCTCAGGCATGCCGGATGCAGATCCTGTAAACTCATTCTGGATCCCACAAACAGCTTCTGCAAAACCATAGCTCAGGTAATGAGCTTCTCCTCCCTGTGCATTGGTAAGAAACTGCCCTGAGACAGGATCCTTGATCTTCCATCCATTCTGCTTAAGATATCCAACCATCCTGGATGCTATCGCTTTTGCCTCTGCGGAGAAGTCCATCAATCCATCCTGAAACTGAAAACCAGGAATTGATGCATGTACAAATTTTGAAACGAAACTCAATCCCATCAGAAGATTCAGTACCTGATCCTGGCTCTCTTTCAATGGTTGAACGTTCTGAAGTGTTTCATCATAGAAGGAAGATGTGATCCCGTTCACTGATGTTGATCCGAAATTGCCACTGTTAAAATGTGTGCTGTTGGATGAAAAGAACTGATGTGAGACATCGCTTCGTATGAAAAATCCATTCAGATCACCTTGTTGTGGAGCGCCTGGATTCGAGGGATTTCTGAGATAAGATTCTGCTGTTTCATCAAGACGGTTGATCGCCTTTAATGCATAGCCAAGCTCCTGTAGTGTACTGCCCGTTGGTTTTCCATTCATGGATAACAGCCTGTATTCAGTAGCAAGTGTGGAGAGGTAGTAACCCATGTTGCTCGTTTCGTCGGCATGAAAGATGAGCTTGTTCGGGTAATCTGAACCATCTCTTCGTTCTGCCACAAGGCTCATCCCTTTTCCTTCTCCGGCAAGCATGAAATCACTCTTTAATCGCTGACGCAGATTCTTGTATGTTTCTAGGTTTTGCATTGGCTGGGCGGTCGCCTCCATCGCAAAGGACAATACAAGGCATAACGAAATCACAGAAAAGATCCTCTTCACTTTTCTTGAACGCAGATCGCAGCATTCTGGTATATCAATATGGAAAGCGGGTCAGGTTTATAGGAACAAAAGATGTTCATTCTTCACGAAACTTGATCCAGACCATGAGCTTTTTTCGTGTTCCGATGTCGTTGCGTTCCAGTGTCGTGTAAGTGTATTCGTGATGATATCCTGCTCGTGCGGCAACCCTGGCGCTTGGAAGATTCGTGTCTTCACACCTGATCTCGATCTTTTCCGCATGGAGCTGATGAAAGGCAAGTTCCTCCATCTTAAGTACTACTTCATTGGCAATGCCTTGACCCTGCCTGTCTTTTCGTACCCAGTATCCTATCTCCAGTATCCCTTTTCCCTGTCGCATATGTAATCCTGTTGATCCTAGGTATTCGCCGGATGTTCTATCAAAGATCCCGTAAATGAAATCAGTTCCTTTTGTAAAGTGGTCTCTCCATTTGAGGATCAGTGATGACTGTTGTTCCAATGTTATAGGCAGGTCTTTTGCCCAGGTTATCCATTGATTCAGGTGTGTGGTGTTGTCGTTTACAACTTCGTGCACCACCCTGATGTCATGGTCTTCATAAGTTCGGAGGATAAAACGGTCAGTTTCAATTCTCTTAGGTATGCTGGCAGTTTCATACATGGTGTTATACTATTCGTTGGAGCAGGGCGATGAAGTTTCCGAACATGTGCATGCCTATGGATGTATAGACTGAGCGGGTCTGTATTCTCGCAAAAGCGAAAAGACATCCATCAATGAAGATCTGAGCAATACCGATTTTTGCCTGAATGGAGCTGTCATAAGTGATCGCGTGAAGAACAACGAATAGCAGGGATTGTACAAGTACAGCAACGATCATCGGAGCTCTCTGTCTTAACTTTGAAAGAAGCAGGCCACGCAGTAGGATTTCTTCAGTCAGAGGCGCAAGGATAAGAATGCCGAACGAACGGATCAACATGGCTGGAATTGAATAGGTCCATCGTTGTACATCAGACAGCCGCTGGCTATAGAGAAACAATTCCGCAGCTACCGTGAATAAAGCAAATCCAAGGATCCAGAATAAAAATGCACTTAGAGATGACGGGCGGTTCAGGCCTAGCTCATCTTTGTTGATCTTCCCTTTTTTTAATGCAATAGTGAGAGCGGGTAAGGCAACAATGAAAGGTGCTATTTTTAGCAATGCCCCGACAGATTCATTCATGCACGATGGATCACCTTGATTTTAGAAGCCAGCAGCGATGCTTTTTCACGCAATGCTTTTATATCTGCATGAGGATGATCATATGTTAACACCACGCCCATTCTTCTGTGCTTACGTGTAAAAGGCTTTCCGAAGATTCTTACAACTGTGCGGTCTTCTTTGAGCACATCATGTATGCCTACATATCCAGGCTCTTTACCTTCCTCACTTGCCAGGATCACAGCACTTACGCCAGCTCTTTCAAGTGTGATGGCAGGTATTGGAAGGCCCAGGATCGTACGTGCATGCAGCTCAAATTCCGAAAAGTTCAATGTTCCGCCGAGTGTTACCATTCCGGTATCATGCGGTCTTGGTGACAACTCTGAAAAATAGACTCCTTCTGCAGACAGAAAAAATTCAACTCCCCAGATACCTGTTCCAGTCAGTGCTTCGGTTACCTTGCGAGCCATTTCACAGGCTTCCTTAAGGTGTTCAGGACTGACATGCGCAGGCTGCCAGCTTTCCATATAATCTCCACGTTCCTGCCTGTGGCCGATCGGGGGGCAAAACAGGGTTGGCCCATTCTGCTGGGTTACTGTCAGGAGTGTGATCTCTGAATCAAACCTGATAAATGCTTCGACGATCACTTCTATGTAATCACCACGGCCGCCTGATTGTGAATACTCCCACGCCGACCGGATGTCTTCTTCTTTCTTAATGTAAGATTGTCCTTTTCCTGACGACGACATCAATGGCTTGACAACACAGGGGATTCCGGTTTCTTTAACAGCTGCAGTAAGCTCCTCCAGTGAAGAAGCATACCTGTAGTTCGCTGTTCTTATTCCGAGTTCTTTGGCAGCAAGATCTCGTATGGCTTTCCTGTTCATCGTGAAGTGAGCAGCTCTTGCGCTTGGTATTACTCTGATCCCCTGCTTCTCATAATCAAAGAATCGTTCAGTGCGTATAGCTTCGATCTCAGGTACGATCAGATCAGGTTTATGCTTTGAAACAACAGCATCCAGGGCCTCAGCATCCAGCATGTTTATAACTTCAGATTCATGAGCGACCTGCATGGCTGGAGCATTCTCATAGCTATCAACCGCAATGATGTATTGTCCTAATCTTTGAAGTGCAATGGTAAGCTCTTTGCCGAGTTCTCCTGATCCCAGCAGCATGATCTTTTTCTTCATGCTGCAAAAGTAAGTAAGTTCCTCTTTACTTAGGTGCTCCTTGCTTACAGTGTTACAGTGTTTTCATGTCTATGACAAACCTGTATTTCACATCGCCTTTCATCATGCGTTCATAAGCTTCATTGATCTTGTGAACAGGGATCACTTCCACTTCTGAGGTAATGTTATGCTTTGCACAGTAATCAAGCATCTCCTGGGTTTCAGGCAAGCCTCCAATCAGTGATCCAACAAGGCTTCTTCGCTTCCCAATAAGATTGAATGGTGAAATTTCCACTGCTGAAGGAGGTGCTCCCACGCAGATCATAATACCATCCGTGTTCAGCATGCTCAGGTAGTCCATGTAGTTGTGCGCTGCGGATACAGTGTCAACGATATAATCAAAGTAGCCTGCTTTCGATGCAAGCTGTTGCTTGTCCTTGCTGTAAAGAAAATGCGCTGCTCCCAGCTTTTTTGCATCTGCTTCCTTTGACGGTGTGGTGCTGATCATTGTCACTTCTGCACCAAAAGAGGATGCGAGCTTAACAGCCATGTGTCCTAAACCTCCAAGGCCTACAACACCTACTTTGCTTCCTTCTTTTACATTCCAGTGCCGAAGTGGTGAATAAGTAGTGATTCCTGCACAGAGCAACGGTGCAACTTTTTCAAGTGAAAGATCTGGTGAGATGGTAAGCGCAAATTCCTGTGGTACGACAATAGCCGATGAATAGCCTCCATACGTGTTTGTACCGTCACGTTTATCCGTACTGTTATACGTTGCTACGTTTCCATTTTTGCAATACTGTTCAAGGCCTTTCTGGCAATAGCTGCATGTTCTGCATGAATCCACGAGGCAGCCAACTCCGGCAATGTCACCAACTTTGAACTTGCTTACTTCTGATCCTGTCTTTATTACCTTGCCTACGATCTCATGGCCGGGTACAATCGGATACCGTGTTGACCCCCATTCATTTCGTACCTGGTGAATATCTGAATGACAAACACCACAATAAAGTATGTCGATCAGTATTTCATCCGGAAGGAGTTCCCGTCTTTCAAAGTTGAATGGTTTAAGCTTGTCTTTCGGACCATTAGCGGCGTATCCTTTTGCAGGTATCATAGTCTTTTGTTGAGGGTCAGTACATGGCAAAAATCGCGCAAATATTTTATTGCATGTATGATCAAAATGAATGAATCAGTTTATTGTCATTGATGAAAAAAAGGTTGAATGGTCATAGGAAGGAACGTGATTTGTCTTATATCCCCTGGAGGATAAAGTCAATGATAGCAAATACTTTGAAAATGATGGCGCTGGGTGCAGCATTCAGCCTGTCAACTGCAGGAAGCCTGAACGCTTCAGAGAATCTGGGCAGGATCGATGAAGATCGTTGTGTGCCTACAAGTGATCTAAGGATCAGTACAGCAAAGGTTGATATTGACCGCAAAGGAGAATCTGAAATTCAGGGCAGAATAATCAATGAATCAGAAAATAAAGATTATAAGAATGTAAGAGTGAGGATTGCTTGTCTGAACGATGATGGAGAAGAGATCGCATCACAGTCAAGGGTCATTCCCGGTACATTCTCAGATGGAAGCAGTGAAGACTTTACTTTAAAATTCAATGCTCCAAGAGGCACTGAAGATGCTACATATTATGTTGAATGTGCTGAACGCGATTAACGTTCTGCCTATCCATTATTAAAGAAGCCTTTTCTGAATTCAGGAAGGGCTTCTTTGTTTAACCCGGATTATGCAATAGGAATTATTAAAATAACGAACTACTTGCATTATCCGGGGTTACCCCGCCTTAAAAAATCACACTTTTGATCAAATCAGAATGGTCTTAACGTGCTGATTTTCTTAGTCGATTTTGCATTCGTCTTTTTTTTCTAATGCATAATTTGGGTTTTAATGGGATGAAATGTATGCTAATCCGATAAATTTCACGTTCTTTGTGTATATTCTTTGAAAGCTGTCATAATTATTCTGTGTTTCTTCTCCGAACAGCTGATTACATTTTTTTCAGGAATATCTAAGCTAGCGGGCAATTCAGCCTGCCTCAAATCAATTTAAAACATAAATGAAATTATTTACAGAATTAAATATTATTGAACCAATCCTTACTGCACTTACCAAAAAAGGATATACCACACCGACTCCTATCCAGGAAAAGGCGATCCCGGTAGTGCTGGAAGGTAATGATGTATTTGGATGCGCACAGACAGGCACCGGTAAAACGGCTGCTTTCTCACTGCCGATCCTTCAGTTACTTCATACATCACAAAAACCAAAGAACAATAAAGTCCGTGCGTTGATCCTTGCTCCTACACGTGAGCTTGCGGTACAGATCGATGAAAGTATTCGTGATTATGCAAAGAACCTGAGAATAAGACATTGTGTCGTATTTGGCGGAGTGAATCAGAATCCACAGGTGAATGCGCTTCGTAACGGAATGGATATCGTTGTTGCGACTCCAGGAAGATTGCTTGATCTTATGAACCAGGGCCATGTGGATCTTCGTTCACTTGAAGTGCTTGTGCTGGATGAAGCAGACAGAATGCTTGACATGGGCTTTATCAATGACATCAGAAAGATCATCAAGAAGATTCCTGAAAAAAGACAGACATTGATGTTCTCCGCAACAATTCCGGTTGAGATCAAAGAACTTGCAGAAGGCCTTCTCAAGAATCCGGTATATGTTGAATCTGCTCCGGTATCTTCAACATCAGAGATCATTAAGCAGTCACTATACTATGTTGAAAAAAATGACAAGCCAGCCTTGCTGAGACACCTTCTTAAAGATTCAGACATCGCACACGTTTTGGTGTTTACCAGAACAAAGCATGGTGCTGATAAGGTGGCAAAAGGTCTTACTAAAGATGGCATCAAAGCAGAAGCGATCCATGGAAATAAATCACAAAGCGCACGTCAGAATGCACTGAAAGGATTTAAAGCCAGAACGATCAAAGTGCTGGTGGCAACAGATATCGCTTCAAGAGGTATTGATGTTGACAAACTTTCACATGTGATCAATTATGAGCTTCCTGAAGTTCCTGAAACTTACGTCCACAGGATTGGAAGAACAGGCCGAGCGGGAGAAGCTGGTATCGCCTTGTCATTCTGCGCAACGGATGAAAGACAATGGTTGAAACAGATCACAAGACTGATCAAGAAAGATATCGATGTGGTTAAAGAACATCCTTATGTTTCATCTGGTGTGCCATCAGAAAATTCTGGAAAGCCAGACCGTAGAAAGCCTTTCGGTGCACGTAAAAGTTCTGCCTCATCATTCAGATCAGGCAACAGTTCAGGGTCGGCTTCAAGACAACGTTCAAAGGCCCGTGAATTTCAGTACTAACTGAACATGATATGTTACATGAAGAGTCTGGGAAACCAGGCTCTTTTTTTTTGCCCTAATGTGAAATAAATGCCAGAACGGTCATCTTGGGACTGTTATTTGTATCCATCACTCAAAGAAGATAGAGGGGATGAGATATTTAGCAATTGCATTATTATTCCTGTCAGCGACAGGGTATGCACAAACCAGCACTACAAAAGAAAGCGGACTCTTCGACAACTCGCGGAACAAAGGTCTTATCGCATGGAGAGCAGGTGCTCCGGACATTGAAAAGCCTGGTAAAAAAGCAAACATCAGTGATGTCAGGGCAAAGCATTCAACGATCAATGTCAGATCACTCAGAGAAGAATTGAAAGGTATCGGAGTGTATGCCTTTACATCCGAAGCTTCAAGCAGGTTGTCGATACAGCTTAATAACTACGAAAAACAAAGCATCCTGATCCAGTTGGTTGACAAGGCCGGACAAGTTGTTCACAGCCAGTTCATTGCTGTTGATTCAGATGATGAAGATTATACACTGGATATTTCATCTTTTCAGGCAAGCGAGTATAAGCTGGTGCTTTCAAATGTTAAGGAAAAGAAGATGTCTGTGTATTCCATCGAGCGAGACCGGAAGATCTGAGAAAAATACCGGTACAGTGATCACGTTGACCTGGAAGGGAGAAATACTTCTGCAAGCATGCAACGTGCACTTCCTCCGCCAATGGTTTCGATGGTGCTGATGTCAACAGGCAATATGGAACATTCTTTTTCAATCCTGTTCAACTGCTGATCATTAAGGCTTTTGAATGCTGACAATGACATGATCATTACTGGATCACCAGTCAGAGACTTAACGTAAAGCATATTTCCGGCGAAGAGGTTCATCTGATCTGGAGTGATCACAATGACATCACGTGTCTTTTCCAGGCTTTTCTTCAGACGCTCACGATCTTTTTCATCCACTGATTCAAGACAGACAACGGCAAAGGAGCCGGCGATGCACATCATCACATTCGTGTGATACACTAATTCGTTTTTGCTGTCATAAGTACGAAATGTGAAAGGCTCATAGCCGATCATGCTGCAAACCTTGACCAATACATCATAGTCAGTTCTCGGTGACAGGGATGCGTATGCGATGCGATTGGAATGATCAAATACTACGCTGCCGGTGCCTTCGAGAAATTTACGTTCATTTTCATACCTCGTTAAATCGATGACCTCTGAAATTTCAAATTCTTCCCTTAGCTTATTAAGGATATCGGTTCTTCGTTCCAGCCTGCGATTCACTGCCTGCATTGGGTATAGTATCACTTTCCCATCCGGATGAAAGCTTATCCAGTTATTTGGAAACACTGCATCTGGCTTAGCAGGATTGTCAGTGTCTTCAATGATGATTGTCTGGATATTCACTGCCTTTAATTGTTCTGTGAAACGATCAAATTCTTTCAGTGATCGCTTTTTGATTTCAGGGAGATCAAGATCCTTCTGAAAGGAATTGGTCAACGCAGTTTCCGGGTTATATCCAAAATTCGCTGGCCTGATGAGCATCAACGTATCAGTTACATTCATGTTTAGAAGATCAGGTTAAAATTTTATATTGGTGCTCTCAGAATTTTCTATGAAAGTATTTCTTTTTATCCTATCGCTTTTCATTTTTCAAAGTGGATATTCCCAGGACGAGCATGCTGAGATCAAAAGTGTGATCAATCGCTTTTTCGAAGGAATGAAGAGTGCTGATTCTGCTATGGTCAGAAAGACAATGACGGATAATCCTGTTCTCATGACCACGTTCACACGCAAGGGAATTCCTCAGCTTCAGTCAGAAGAGCTGGATGGTCTTTTGAAAGCCATTGCAACACCCGGTAAGCCAGGTGAAGTGTATGATGAACGTTTATTGTCATGGAAGATTCTCGTGGATGATCGAATGGCCTCTGTGTGGACACCGTATGCATTTTATATAGGCGACAATTTCAGTCACTGTGGTGTTAACAGCTTTCATATGTACAAGTCTGCGGATGGTTGGAAGATCGCCGGGATCTTTGATACACGCAGGAAAGAGAATTGTCCGTAAGACGTTAAATGGTGACACCCATCAGCGTGACATCATCTGTCTGATCATAAGCACCTTTCCAGTAAACGAAGCTGTCTTCTATACCTTTTAGCTGTTGATCAGCGCACAGTGTCGATGTCCTTAGTATAAGCTCTTTCAGCTGAGCATACTTGAATTTTTTGCCTTTGTCTCCACCGAACTGGTCAGGATAACCATCTGTGTATAAATAAATCTTGTCACCCTTTTCAAGTTCAACCATGTAAGACGTAAATGGCTTTCTCTTGTCGAACTTTCCAATTGGCTGCTTATCTCCTTTTAGCTCTTCAAGCAAGTCATGGGTTTTTCGTTTAATGTACAAGCCATTGTTTGCACCCGACCAGGTTCCTGTTACAGACGAATTCAGCCGTGTTGAAAGATCAAGCACAAGAAGAGAGATATCCATTCCGTCAGATACAATGCTTTCACTTTTCTCGAATGTTTCGAGTACAATGTCTGTGACCTTATCGAGAATGAGTCCTGGATCGGTAAGCCTGAACTCCTTGACAGCTCTGTTCAAAGCCGTGCTGCAGATCACACTCACCAGGGCACCCGGAACACCATGGCCGGTGCAATCAGCAACTGCAATGAAGAGTTTATTGCCAATGCGTTCAAAGAAATAGAAGTCACCAGCCACGATATCTTTAGGACGATAAAAGATAAATGATTCTGGAAGTAGCGATCGCATATGGGATGCCGGTGGAAGGATGGCACTCTGTAAACGTTTTGCGTAATTGATTGAATCGACGATCTCTCTGTTCTTCTCTTCAACAAGCTCCTTTTGATGGGTGATCTCTTCGTTCTGTTTGCTGATCTCTACGTTGGCTCTCTGCTTGGCCTGGTATCCGCGGAAGATCACACCAGCCAGGATCAGCAATAAAACAAAGCCTGAAGCGAAGCTGTTCCTGATGAGTGTCTGTTTTTGCTGTTCCTGCTTCTGCAATACATCTTTCTTTTCCTGTTCAGCTTTGAAAATTGCCTGCTTCTTGTCATAGGTGTATTGGATCTTTGCCTCTGCAGAACGCTGGTCATTTTCTTCATTGTAAACCCGATCCCTGTATTCAACAAATTTTCTGAATGAATGGTAAGCCGCCGGCATATCATGTCGTGTGCTGTCATACTTATGAAGCATGAGGTAGGCATCACGTTTTTCTGCAGGATTATCAGATGCTATGGTAAGGTCCATGGCCTTTCTGATTTTTGTATCGGCATGGTCAAGCTTGCCTTCTTTAATATCTAGCTGTGCTGAATTCAAGAGCAGCTTGCTTATCGTATAGGTATCATTCAGCTGATCAATAAGCTCAAGGCCTTTGTTGTAAAACATCCTTGACTTTGCATATTCCTGCAGTTCAAAATAGGATCTTCCAAAGTTAAGGTAGCTCAATGCCATTCCTTCAAAGTATCTATCGGTACTGTCGAATATGTATGATTGCTTAAAGTATTCAATGGCCTTGTGATGTTCATTCTTATCGGCATACACGAGACCTATGTTGTTCGCGTTTGCTGCTATTCCTGGCTGATAATTCAGGTCTTCAAGAAAGCGATGAGACTTCATAAACATTCTGAGTGCATCATCATACTTTTCCTGTCCATAGTAAACACTGCCGATGTTGGAATATACATTGGCAGTTTTCAGGGGATCTTTTACTTTTTCGAAAAGTCGTAAAGCGATGAACAGGTTCTCCAGTGCATCAGGATATTTTCCACTGTATGACTGAACAGTGCCCAGGGTATTGTAAGTCACAGCAAGGATGTGGTCGCTTTTAACATGCTTTGCATAATGCAGTAGAGTCAGCGCTTTTTGTTCTGCACCTTCATAGTTTCCCTGGTCCATCAGGTTCCAGACACTACTATCAAGGTAATTGAACAGTGGGGCGATCTTTGAATCATCGCTGGTCCGCGTAAATGAAAATACAGGAAACGAGAAAAGCAGGAAGGCGAGAAGGTACAAGTGTTTCATCGTTATTTAAGATTAAGAAAATTCAATGAGGCTGCAAAATCATGGAAGAATTTCACGGCAGGAATTTCTATTACAGGATGTAAATTAAAATGCAGTTAATGTGTGCCTAAAGGAGGAGTGATTGGGATTTTATCCTGCGAATGAGCGTTATCTTTGCGCTTTGAAATTTTGATCCGGATCAAATTGGCATAATTTTCAATAAGTACGGAGATGTTACAGGAAAACAAGATGGAGAAAGTGATCGATAAAGCGAGCAAGCTAAAATTGCTTCATCAGCGCATGATCGAAGAGATTCAGGATTATGCGATCATTCTGATGGATTTTGATGGAACTATTCTCACCTGGAATAAAGGAGCTGAATCAATTAAAGGGTATAAGGAGTCTGAGATTGTAGGTCAGAACTTTCGCATTTTTTATATGCCTTCTGACAGGCAGGCGCAGCTTCCCGAAAAGCTGATAGACCATGCAATCAAAGAGGGCAGGGCAAAGCATATTGGTCGCAGAGTGAGAAAAGACGGAACAACATTCTGGGGCAGCATACTCATTACAGCCTTACACGATGATGAGGGTGGAGTGATCGGGTTTACCAAGCTTACCAAGGAATTATCTGACAGGGAGCTGCTTTGATATAATTATTTCTTCATCTCTCCAACATTCCTGTACCTCGCGATTGTGTAACCTGCTTTCTTTTCAGGAGATGTCTCCCTGATCAGTGTGTGTTCATACTGCAATAAGGTGTCGGGAAACTCTTCCATCCAGTAATCATTGATCACATAAATCGTGGCAGATCTCATGACCTCATTTTTTAAAATATCTGAGCGGTTATGGCTTTTATCGTGAGGTGTGGCTACAACATGTAATGGATCCATTGCGGCAATGTTGTAACTGTGCCAGTAATCACCGATGATAGCGATCTTACCGTTCACCTTCAGTTGTTCCAGTTCTTCAAGTGTCGAATGAGGACTGCCTTTAAGCTCATCTGAAATCGATGTAGAGCCGGCAAAAATAGTAAAGGCGATTAACGAAGCTCTCAGCATGGTGACCCCTTTAAAGTTTGACTTCTCAAGCATGTAAAGAAAAGCTGCAGCGATCAGGTAGAACGAATGGATGAAATAATGAGCAGCATTGCCATTCTGGTAAACCCAGTGCGACATAACGGATGTAAAAAATAATGCAAGGCCTGTCAGAAGCAATGCAGTAAGAAGAAAGTCTTTCTCAGTTCTGTACAACAGGAAAGGAATTGTGAGCAACAAAACACCACCAAGGAAAGCTGCCCCGGAATAGGAACTGTCTTTATGACTGAATAGGATACCCGAATAATCTGCAACGATGTTTCCGAGGAGCTCTATGGCTTCATAAGGTGTGTTTAATGATGCATAATTATCTACAGGAATAGAGAGCCCTTTTGCATGCAAAATAAAATACGTCCAGCTCACAGCAGTTAGCCCAAAGAGTACGAAGATATACGGCAGCAGCTTTCGGTCGCGAGGGAACTTTTGTACAAGAAAAAGCAGGAGCAGGGGAACCAGGATCAACGACGTTTCTGTGAGCCAGATGGAAATTCCAGTAAGGTTAAAAATAATGGTAAAGTAAAGTAAGTATCGAAGCTTTGGAGGTTGTTGTGCGTTGATGTTGATCAGTATCGAAATGATGAGTGCGATGATTAAAAGCTGTATTGAATCCGTGTAGGCAGGGTATAGTATTTCTTTAAAGCAGATCAATGGAAAGAACCAGAGGATTGAAAAGATCACCTTTGAATAGAAAGTCCTGAGGAAAGAGGTGAAGATGTAACAGCCAGCGAGTAAGACAAGGATTGTCATGAATGCGGTGGCATGTATAGGTTGTATTCCAGTCAGAGTAATGGGATGAGTTAGCATAGGCAGAACGCTTCCAAGACGATCCTGTCCCCAGAAATAGAGGTCCTCAGGAAACCGGAAATAATAGCTCATCAATACATGAATGGCGTGATCGGAGTGGTAGTGTTCAGAGTAGAGGATTGAAAATAACCGGAAGCTGACAAGGGCCACGCAGGCAAGTACCAGGAGAAATGGCTTTTGGATCAGCTTGGGCATGCGCGAAAATAAAGAAAGTATTGGTGAGTGATGCAGCGGGAAAGACCTCTGGACACTCATCCCTGGTGTAAAACTTTTTGTGTTTGCTTTGAGTGTTTGAGCGTCTTGTGCCTCACACTGTGATTTATCTTCACTATATGCTGTTAGTATTCCAATTATGCAGTATGTCAAAGCCGGACTAAAGGATTATGTAGAGTTGTTTATATAGTATTGCATCACCAGGTTACTCAAACAAGAAGAATCAAAAGAACGCATGGGTTTTACTGCCTTAAGGTTTATTATAGCATTCTATAGTTAAAGTTGAGTTCTTAAGTTTAACTATGAATCTTTATAGTTAAATGAAATGGCTTTTCTTTAACTAAGAATTCTTTTAGTTAGACATTTCGGATTTCATTAGCAAAAGTGCTTATGTTTTACCTTTACAAAAAGCCGGTAATTACTGCACTTGATATTGAGGAAGATCTAAAAGTAAGCCGGCCTACTGCTAATTCCATTATTAAGGACTTTCAAGAACTTGGAATTCTTCGTGAACAAACAGGCTTCAAAAGAAACAGAATTTTTGTATTCGAAGAATACATGAGTCTCTTTGATCGTTAGTCAAAAAAAAGCCCCCTGAGTTAGGGGGCTGGGTTGTCCGACTAGGGGTCGAACCTAGACTCTTCTGAACCAAAATCAGACGTGTTGCCAGTTACACCATCGGACAGTTTTCCTGCAATTTCAAAATGATCCTCTTTCAAGAATCATCCGATGAA
>JAKFFM010000051.1:0-38407 GCA_036675075.1 Bacteroidota bacterium | reverse complement strand
TTAATTCTGTTGTACCACCTGAAGATGTTAGACTTGCTTATGCTGCAAGAGATGGTCAAGAAAAACTTCCTGACCACATTTTAAATCAAATGAAAGAACTTAAGAACCAAGCCAAAAAGAAAAGCACAAGGAACTCGAAAGGATAATGGTTCAAACTTTAGATCATATTGCAGAGCTCGCAGAGTCTATTGCAGAAGATAATATTACCAGAGGAAAAACGAACTTAGAAAAAATCGCACGAAAAAATGGAGTTGGAATACACTACGGTCATTTTGAAAATTACTTTACCGGAATGTTACAACATGAAAACAGTGAATTCGACATTTTCATTAATCTCACCAAACTAAAAAATAAAAAATATTCTCGTACTCGTTTCACTGTTGCCCACGAACTTGGGCATTTTTATATAGACGCGCATAGAAACCTTCTAAAAAACGGTTATTCTTTATCGTATGACAAGGAGCTTAATTATTTTTCCAACGATCCTGTAGAGAAAGAAGCAAATCATTTTGCAACTAATTTATTAATGCCTCCTTCACGATTCAAGGCCGACATGAATTCTTATACCATTGGAGTTGATGCGGTAAGAACCATTGCAAAGAAATACAATACGTCTCTAACAAGTACCTTAATTCAGTATAGGAACTTGCTCGCTCAACCTTGCTTCCTAGCTTTTTGGGGAAATAATCAAGATTTTAAGAGAAAGAATTTCTCAGATTCTTTTTACAATAGATTCAAGCAATTCAGTCAAAGCTTTAAAGTTTGCGATGAAGTAAAAGGTAAGATATTCGAAGAATTCGACAGTCCTTTCTCTGCTCCTGAATGGAATACCGTTAATGGCTCTTTATCAGATTTTTTTTCGGGAATATCCGTGAATAGTAGTTCAGATAGACCGGTTCTTATTGAAACTATGAATTTGCACTCATACGGTTATGCGTCACTTGTAATGTTGACGGAATAAATCTTTAACTATCCATTTTTTATGGCTTTGTATTTACCGCCTGTAAGTTCAATAACAGATTGGTTGGTTAAAGTGTCTAAAGCTGTCATAGTTTGAGCCGGATCAGGATGAGCATCCAAAAGCTATTTCAAAGAATATCCACCTGGTTTACTTTTAATTCTATGCAATACTTCTGTAACATCAACCTCTGCCATCTCGTTAATTATACCATATTTCTCATAAGCTTTTATGTACTTCATATTTCATTTGCTTTTCCTGTATATATTAAATCTCAAGAATCGTTTTTTAGCTGGTAGTATTTACAGATTTCACCCAAGCTGACTGCTTCAGCCCGCTCCACTCTTAAAAGCATTGATTTCCGTCAGCAACTCTCCTGATCTACTGGTACAGATTCTCATAGAATCCATCTTCACTCATACTGCTCTCCTCTTGCTCCAGTATAATAACAATCTTGTTTCCGGTATAATCAACATTAACACTTTTTCCTATCTCAAAGCCAGCTTCATGTAGCCACACACCACATAAGCGAATCTCCGGTACTTGAATGTAACTACATATGTAACCTGTTCTCCGAGTAGACTTACTGTAAACTTTTAATTTTCTGTAGCCTGATTTCACATTGGGTAAGAAAAGGAGGTTCCCTATAACGGCGGAGAAATGTGGAGAAATTGTGGGGAACTGATACTTCGTCAGAACTTAAAGCGAATCGTAAAAAGCTGATCCTGAGAATTCAATATATAGATAAAAATCTAAAGTGTATTTTAATTTAGAACAACCCTATGCCAGGGTAAGAGCGTTATTGTGCATCCATCCTACGGCTATGCAGAACTAGAAATCATAGTTGATAAGCAAAAGAAAAAAGGGGTCTGTTATCGGCATAAAGATTATATCTCTAGTTATGGAACTTATGGCCAGAGCTGGTCAGAAGTATATGTCAAATTAAATGCAACACTTAAAACATCTGGCCAACTAGATTAGGTAATGCGAACCTCCTCCGAATCCTTAAATCGTATCCATCCGGTGAACCACAACTTTCCATTATAATCTAAGCTATCTATTTTCGTCGCGTTATTAAAATTATGCGATGAAAACAATATCATCTTCACGAACAAAAGAAGAGATTGCTCAACTCATTGATCAATGGAGACTCAGTGGAAAAACCAAAAAAGATTTCTGCCTTGAGCGAAACATCAAGTATCTGACTTTCATTGACTGGACTTGCAAACAAGGAGAGCGAAAAGGTCCAAACAAAAGCCAAAAGACTACCGGTTTTATTCCTGTTTCTATCTCTGAACCTGAACAGAAGCTATTTGCTGAAATTCATTTCTGTAATGGACATCGGATGGTTCTTCATCAGCCAGTTCCTGCAGAATATCTTCAATCAATCATTAAGTAATGCTGAGCATTTTGAGCGCTCAGCGGTACTTTGTTTATTCCGAGCTCACGGACATGCGCAATGGCTTTGACAGCTTGTGTGGCCTAGACAAACAGTTGGGTGAAGCAAAAAACTAACTACTCAAGAACTCTCCTGGGCTAAAAGTGAATCATTGAAAACTTCATTTCTCCTTTACTATGAAATGAAAATTTTCATGTCATCTTGGAGGTTAAGTGGTTCGTGTTCGAAGCGGATTCACGAGCTATATTGGTAATCCTAAAAGGTTAAGTCGAAAGCACTTAGAAAGTGTCTTGCTGGATTAAAAGCTGTTTATCAAATCAGCATTTGTCTGGTCAAGAACTTCATTTTCGAAACTTTCCAAATATGTTTGAGTTACTTCTTCAGTGGCATGCCCTAGGCTTTCTGAAATTAATGAGGTTTTTGTCCCTCGTTTTTTTTGAAGCGTAGCCCAGGTATGTCTAGCCGAATAGTATGTTAATCCTTTGACATCAGATATCCCAGCTTGCATTGCCAATCTTCTTAATGCTTTGTTAATTGTAATATTCAACGAGGTGATTCTTTCTTTTCTGGATTGAGCCGTAGCGTGATTCGATTTTAGTATTGGAAATAGAAAGTTCTTTGTTGTTTGTCCCTGGTAGCATTCAATAATTTTAATTGCAGGAAGTTCTAGCTTTATTGAGAATTTTTTCTGAGTCTTTGAGCGTACGTATATTAACCTCTCTCCTTGTATGTTTTCAGTTGAAAGGTTGGCGAGGTCTATAAAATTGATACCAACGGCGTAAAAAGAAAAAAGAAAGTAATTCTTAGCATGATACTCCATTGACTCGATTTTAGGTTCAGAATTTAGTATTGCAAGTAATTCTTTTGATGTTAATGCCTTACGTTTTTCTACTTCTGATCGAACGCCAGATAATTTGAAATTGTCAAAGGGATATAACTTTTGGTTTATGATACCTTCATGAATCGCTTTGTTAAAAACTGAACGTAATGTTCTAAAATAGATACTAATTGACGACCCCTTCACTTCTCTACTTTGAAAGTCAGCTTGAAAATCTTTTAGAAATGTATTGGTAATCTTTTGGAAGGTGATTTTAAGGCCAGCGAACTTAACAAGTGAACGTTTTAAGTCTTTATACACTCTACTATTTCCTACTTTACCAGCCTTTTCAAACCTGGCAATAAGGGAATCAATGTAATCAACAACAGAATCTGAACTATCTGCCTTTGAAAGTTTTTTGATTAAAACTTCGAGTGTATATTGCTTTTCTTCGCGTTCACATTGTAAAATAGCATTGTTAGCTTTTATGAGTACCTGTTTGAGAAAGAGATTTGCTTCCCTAAACTCTTGATAGCTGCTTTTCAATTCTTGTTTTTTGATATTCCAATCCTTTTCTTCACATGTATAACCTGTCGAGACATACTTATTCTTTCTCTCTTTGGTCAGTCTAAGATATATGGGATATTGTCCATTCTGTAACTTCCTATAGGTGAACAATACAAGCTTTGCTTTCGTGAGTTTCATTTGCTAAAACAATGCTAAAACATTTTAGGCAAATATATCAAAAAATGTCCTGGCTCAACAAAAATAAATTTGAGAAAACTCCTTTGTAGGTGCGGAATATCATGGAAAGAACAAAAATAACTAATGTTTAGCCTACTGCCTTCTAAGCAGTAGGTCTCTGGTTCGAATCCAGACGGAATCACATCAAGGATTGATCGTAAACCCTTTTGAGAGTTCAGGCTTTCAAAGGGTTTTTTGTTTTAGCATTACTCTCATTTAAAGAGAATAGAAGATCTTACTTGAAGGATTTTCGGATTGCCCGGAGGATTCTGGCGTTTTGTGCAAGCCTTCGGGTGGGTTTATGATCTGGTTGGGAAGACGCAAGAAAGATCAGCATCGTAAAAATCATGGAATGTGGATGCAATGACAGAATTTTACTGTTCAGATCAATTTGAGAAATTACTAAATATGCAGCATCATGTTGCCTTTTTTTGTTTCATGGGATGAGTCAATGGATGGGGCAGGAACATCTGCAAAGCGTGTAAAACAAGGAAATCAATCTTTTAAAGAACATCTATTTTTAAAGGATTTCCCACTAAAATTAATTTCCTTTGTGGTCTTCATGTCGCTTTTTATATCCTCACTGAATTCGGGTAGTAACGGTAATTGCTACTATGTAGGCAATCATGCTGAAGCTGTGCTTGTTGACGTTGGGATATCGTGCAGGGAAGTAGAAAATAGAATGCGCAGGTGCGGACTTTCAATGAATAAAGTGAAGGCGATTTTCATTTCGCACGAGCATTCAGATCATATCCGTGGCCTTGAAGTGCTTTCACGAAAGTTCAGTATTCCTGTGTACATCTCTGAAGGTACTTTATTGAACAGTCGTCTGGACCTTCAGGAACACAAGGTATTTCATTTCAGATCATCAGATGTTTTTGAGATCGGCAGATTAAAGATCACTGCATTTATAAAGAAGCATGATGCTGCTGATCCTCATAGCTTTGTCGTGGAGTACAATGGTATCAGGGTTGGAGTTTTCACAGACCTGGGCGCAATCTGTTCCAATCTGATCGCTCACTTTAAATTATGTCATGCAGCTTTTCTTGAATCAAATTATGATGTTGAGATGCTCGAAACTGGCAGTTATCCTTATCATCTGAAGAAACGCATCAGGGGAGGAGAAGGCCATCTTTCAAATGATGAAGCATTAAAGTTATTTGTTGAACACCGTAACGATCAATTAAGTCACCTGTTTTTGTCGCATCTGTCGAAAGAGAACAATTGTCCAAAGAAAGCGTTGAGTCTTTTTGAAAAGCATGCTGGTCAGACAAAGGTTTTTATTGCATCCCGTTATGAACAAAGCAAGGTCATTGAAGTGACGGGCAAGTTGATCCACTCTGAAATCAGGGAAGCCGCGCCAATCGGGCAAATGACTTTATTTTAAATCTTCGTTATAAGCGATTGTCCGGGCTGAATTGAAGCAAAGATCCTTAACCATTTTTGAATCTGTGAAAAGATCAGTAAGTTATCTGTTGCTCTTTTCTGCGCATTGATCTCCCACACACCACGTTCCAGATGATGCTTTAATGTATGGCTAATAACCTGTGCTATTTCTTTTGCATCCTGTGGGTCATTGATTAGCTTTCCATCAATATTGTCACGCACCTGTTCACGGATGCCACAGGCGCTCGTACCTATCACAGGCTTTGCTTTATACATTGCTTCTGTTACAGTAAGGCCGAATCCTTCACGAATTGAGTTCTGAACAACAACAGTTGATACGCGTTGTAGTGCATTAACGATAAGCTCATTGTTTTTTCGTGAGGACATTGGCAACATCAGGATTGCAACACTGCTTTGAATGCCTGGCGGAAGCTTTTGATAGTATGCAGCCAGTTCATTCACGACTTCATTTCCTTCAGGGTCATCTTCTATGAAAGTCGGATCAGGGCCCGCCAGTACGAGGAAAGCAAGCTCAAGTTGACGCTGATGTCTTTCATCATTCTTTGCATAAAACGCGATGTTTGACTTAAGCTCTTCGAATCCTTTCATCAGTGGAAGAAATCCTTTAAGCCTGTCCCATCTTGAAACCTGCAGCAAGGTGGGAGAAAAAAGAATCCCCATTTCCGATGGCAATAAAGGACACTGAAATGAACCATCTGGTTGCAATCTTTTCACAGGATCTGTAAATGGAGGTGTAAGAACCGGATGGTATTCAGTGATCACATTCGCATTGCATAGAATTCCAATCAGTTTGTTGATGGGTAATTCCCTGTTCTTATGATTCAACGGGTCTATCCCTGGATGGATCACCGTAGCTCTCCCTGAAAAATAAGTTGGAATGTATTCGGCTGCAGAAAAAACAGCAAGGTCATAAGCTTCCGAATAAGGTTGAAGAAAGTCCCAGGCTGCAGTTGTCGCTTCGTTTTTTTTATCAAGTCCGATATGACATCTCCAGATGAACGATAGCTTTTTCCTACCTTTCATGTACATGGCCAATGGCATAGGCTGAGGATCATGGATCACGATAATATCATTGTCATTGACCAGTTCTAACAGCTTGTCTGCATTTTGCCGGTTCAATTTTTCATAGAGCATCTTCTCTTCGAATGTCACACTGTCCTGGGCCTTACCATGTATCTGGTTGTGAATCTTTTTTGTAAGATGGAAAAATGATTTGTCTTCCATGGCGGTAACAACCCAATCACAAGAGATCCCAAGTTGTCGTAGCATGCTGATCACTCCCGGCATCATTTCCGCAACACCACCTCCCTGGGCCGTTGAATTGACCATCCATATTTTTCGTGAACCAACCCTGGGAGCAAGCAGCAAAGCTTCAGTCGTAAGGTCCCTTACGCCCATCACAAGAGAGCTGTAGGCACTGTAGGCCTCAAGATGGATTCCTTCTTTAACGTTTACTGTTCTTATCATCTGGTTCAATCTGAATCAAATTCAAAACCATATAACTCAGCCAGGAAAATGATTAAGGTCAAATCAGCAGTAAAAAAAAATTCCCTGCTTTAAAGCACATTTTTTGAACAAGGAACAAGATGGAAAAATACATCAGGCATTTTATTGAAATTGGTATTAACGACGTTGCTGAAGTAGGTGGAAAGAACGCATCACTCGGTGAAATGTTCAGGATGCTGAAGAAACAAGATATTAATGTTCCCGATGGGTTTGCAACAACTGCTAATGCCTATTGGAATTTTCTCGACACGAATAATTTTCGCGATAAATTATCTGATGTTCTTGACGAGCTAGATGAGAAAGGATTTACGAATCTCTCCACTGTTGCAAAAAAATGTCGTGAACTTATACTTTCCGCAGAATTGCCAGCTGAGCTTACAAAGCAAATTAGGGATGCTTACCAAATGCTTATTAAAAAGTATGGGAACGACATTTCTCTCGCAGCCCGAAGCAGTGCAACAGCAGAGGATCTTCCCAACGCAAGCTTTGCAGGACAGCAGGAAACATTCCTTAATGTGAGCGGAGAGGAGCATCTTCTCCTTGCGTGTAAACATTGTTATGCCTCCCTCTTTACGGACAGGGCCGTAAAATATCGTGTTGATAATGGATTTGAACATATGAAAGTTGCATTATCTGTAGGGGTTCAGCTCATGGTGCGTTCTGATATAGCAAGTTCAGGAGTCATGTTCACACTTGACCCGGACACTGGATTTGATAAAACTGTGCTTATCTCCGGTGCATGGGGGCTGGGAGAGAATATCGTGCAGGGAACAGTTAATACCGATGAATTCCTTGTTTTCAAACCATTTATAGGTAAAGTAGAAAATCCTGTTATTTCCCGAAAGCTTGGAAGTAAGGAGAAGACAATGATCTATGCTGCTTCTGGTACAAAAGAACTGACTTCACCTGCTCAGGCAATTCTGAATATAGATACACCGGATGAAAAGAAAGAAAGTTTTACTCTCAGTAATAAAGAAGTAATTACACTTGCAAAATGGGCTATCAGTATTGAAAAACATTACGGACGTCACATGGATATCGAGTGGGCAAAGGATGGAAGGAATGGTGATATTTTCATCGTACAGGCTCGTCCGGAGACCATTCATAGCAAAGGAAGGAAAACAGGTTATTTCAAAGAATACAAGCTTAAGGAGAAGAGTAAAATATTGAGTGAAGGGATCGGTCTTGGAAACAGGATCACATCTGGAAAGGCGCGGGTCCTGCATTCGCCATCTGAAATTGATAAGTTACAGGAAAATGAGATTCTTGTTACGGGGCGTACAGATCCTGACTGGGATCCCATTCTTAAGAAAGCATCAGCAATCATTACAGATAAAGGCGGAAGAACTTCCCATGCTGCAATTGTTGCACGTGAAGTAGGAGCTATAGCTATCGTTGGTACCGGTAATGCAACCAGCAAGATCAAAGACGGTCAGATGATAACAGTGTCGGCAGCAGAAGGAGATACAGGATATGTTTATGAAGGTCAGCTTGAGTGGGAAGAGAAGGAAACTGATCTGTCCAATATCAAAATGCCGCATACAAAGCCAATGCTCATCCTCGGGCATCCTGACCAGGCTTTTAAATATTCTTTGCTGCCAAACGAAGGGGTAGGCTTGATGCGAATGGAATTCATCATTAATAATGCAATCGGGATACATCCAATGGCATTATCGCATTTCAATGAATTGACAGACAATAAAGCGAAAGCAGAAATTGAAAAAAGGACACGTTCGTATGCTGATAAAGAAGATTACTTTGTAAGCAGGCTTTCAGAAGCGACCGCAGTTATTGCTGCTGCTTTTTATCCAAAGGATGTCATTGTCAGAATGAGTGATTTTAAATCGAATGAATATGCAAATCTTTTAGGAGGACGCCAGTTTGAGCCGGAGGAAGAAAACCCGATGATTGGATTCAGAGGAGCTTCCCGTTATTATCATCCTTTGTATAAAGATGGATTTCATCTTGAATGTAAAGCGATGAAATATGTAAGAGAAAGTATGGGATTTACGAATGTAAAGCTCATGGTGCCATTTTGCAGGACTGCAGCTGAAGCGGAGAAGGTCGAGGCTATCATGCATGAAAGCGGTCTTGAAAGGGGTAAAGACGGACTTGAGATCTATATGATGGTTGAGATCCCTTCGAATGCATTGCTCATAGATGAATTTGCAAAGCATTTTGATGGATTTTCAATTGGTTCAAACGACCTTACACAACTCACCCTGGGTGCAGACAGGGATTCAACATTATTAAGTGAGATATTCAGTCCGTTTGATCCTGCAGTTATGCAGCTGATCAGAATGTCAATAGAGAAGGCCAGAGCTGCAAAAAAGAAAATAGGCCTTTGTGGGCAGGCCCCGAGTGATTACCCGGACTATGCAAGATTTCTTGTTGATTGTGGGATAGATAGTATCTCTTTTAACCCCGATGCGCTATTGAAAGGTATTGAAAATATACATGCTGCGGAAAAATGAGTGCTATTAACAACCAATCAATAATCATGGTATTTATCCTGATATAAATAACATAAAAGTCTTTCTATTTGCATGTTATGTTCAGTTAAGCTATTTTTTATTCTGATATATCTTTTAAATCCTGTACACAAATCAGTGTTTTACCGTTGTCTTAATTTAAGTGGAAAGAAAATTGTAATTGTGTCAAGAATTATCTGCTCTTTATGGCCGGTACAGAGAAGGAAAAACCTGAACTCAATAAATAATACCTGGCATTTGGAAGCGAGATATTAACTACAAATTTTGTTATTATGATGATTACCAGAAAATTATTCCTGGCTGTTTTATTAATTAGTACAGCCTTCACGTTCAGCGGATGTAAAAAAGACAAGAATAACGGCAACTTTACAGTTCGTATGACAGATGCTCCAGGTCCATACCAGCAGGTGAATGTGCAGATCCTCCAGGTAAATGTGCATCTTGAAAACACTTCCAATAATGACGGATGGCATTCACTTCCAACCAACAGCGGTGTCTATGACCTTCTGGCATTGCAGAACGGCATTGACACAACCATTGTGAATACGTCAATGATACCTTCCGGAGATGTTACACAGATGCGTTTGCTTCTCGGGTCACAGAATACGGTGATGGTTGACAGTATCATACATCCGCTTAAAGTTCCAAGTGGGTCACAAAGCGGGATCAAGCTTAACGGCAATATTGAAGTTGTATCAAATGCGACAACATCGGTGCTGATAGACTTTGATGCGAATCAATCGGTTGTGCTTCAGGGTAATGGTGATTATCATCTTAAGCCTGTGATAAAGGTGGTGGAGTGAAGGGAGGCAGTTTACAGTTAAAAGTTGAAAGTTTAAGGTTTAAAGAGGGACTGGTAACCAGTTGATAATGAAAGGTTTTATGGGGAGATGAAGGGGGAGATGGAGTAAGAGGATTGGAATTTAGGAGATGGATAAAAACAAAAAAGCCCGACACTTTCGTGACGGGCTTTTTGTTTTGTCGGGGCGGCAAGATTCGAACTTGCGACCTCATGGTCCCAAACCATGCGCGATAACCAGGCTACGCTACGCCCCGATCAATATTGTTGCTCTCTATTATAATCAGTTTCATCATCCGGTCTTGGAGACCTCGGAAGAGGCTTTCTGTTTTCCGGACTGAGACTTCTGTACATTGCAAGAAGCATCTTGCTAATACGCTCATATCCTGCATAGAAGTCCTGGAAATCATATTCATTTACCAGGCATAACTCCTTAAGCATCTCAAGCAATGCAGCACATTCAAAGACCGAACTGCGGGCAAGGCTGTAATAGTGCCTTTTATCCACATTATTCATTTTCCCGGTGCCTTCAGCCAGATTCAAGACTGAAGCAAGGCTTGCCTTTCTCCACTGTTCTTTAAGTACCTGTTCGCCTCCCATTGTCTCAAGGTATCGCTGAACTTTTATGTTCTGCTCCTTGGCTATCTGGTAAACTTCAAGTTTCTCAAAGTCAAACATTCTGTTTTATTAGTTAAGCTTTCTTAACCTTTCCTTCCTGTTCTCTTAGCAAACGCAGTTGAGACTTCTCATTGTTCTACTTCGCAAAAGCTTCGAAGAGCGCTGGCGGAGAGGGGGGGATTCGAACCCCCGGTACCCGTTGCCAGGTACGACAGTTTAGCAAACTGTTGGTTTCAGCCACTCACCCACCTCTCCTTTGCAAAAAGGGAATGCAAATGTAGAAATAAGATTCTCACTCACAAAAGTTTTTTTTCTCTGCCTCAGCTTATCCTTTGAGTGCCAATTTCCTGCGTTTATCTAAAAAGATAGGCAGAAACAAACAGAATACTATATTTGCAATCTTTCAAAAAATACTTACCTATCATGTATTTCTCTTCCGGAAAAATCTTTGCCGCCGTAGCAGCGATCACTGTTTCCTCACTGGCATTATCATCATGCTCTTCTTCTTCGAAAAAGGCCGCCAAAAGCGGGAATGCAGAGGTGATCGTTCATCAGCTTTCTGACGCGGATATGTTGAATCCAATCACTTATGTTGATGCGAATGCTGGTTATATTAACAAAAATATCTGGCAATCTCTGGTTGAAATGGATTTTAAAACGCTTCAGCTTGTTCCTGTTATTGCTGCAGGTCGTCCGGAGATCATTAAAACCGAGAATGGTGGTATGGAGATCACTTACCAGATTCGTCCTGAAGCTGCATGGGATAACGGACAGCCTATTACCGCGAAAGATATCGAATTCACGCTTAAGGTGATTAAGAATCCTAAAGTGAACAATCCTCAAAACAAACCTTACTACGAGTTTATCCAGGATGTTAAAATGTATCCTGAAGATCCAAAGAAGTTCACACTAATCTGTGATAAGATCTATATCCTGGCAGAGTTCTCTTCTGGAGATTATGGGGTGATCCCTGAACACATGTATGATCCGAAAGGATTGATGAAGGATTTCACGATCAGGCAGCTGAATGAAGAAAAGACTAAGCTTGAAAATGATCCAAAGATCAATGAGTTCGCTCAGGATTTCAATTCTGAAAAACGCCAGCGTGAAACACAATTCATGGAAGGCTCTGGTGCATACAAATTAAAGGAATGGGTTACAGGACAACGTATCGTTCTTGAAAGAAAGCAGAACTGGTGGGGTGATAAAGTTCAGGATAAGAACATTTATTTTGAAGCGAATGCTCCTAAGATCACTTACCAGACCATCAACGATCAGACAACTGCACTGGTTGCACTTAAGGCAGGAAACATCGATGTAATGCACGGGATCAAGTACAAAGACTTTGTTGAGCTTCCGAAATCTACAAAGATCACCGACAACTTTAATCTGCATACACCAAGCAGCATGTCGTACACATACCTTGGATTGAACACCAGAAAGCCTAAGTTCGCTGATCTTGAAACAAGAAAGGCACTTGCGCATCTTGTTGACGTAGATAAAATCATTAAGACAGTTGTCTATGGATTTGCAGAACGAGTGGTCGGACCGATCCATCCATCGAAAAAGGCAGAGTACAACCATGACATCAAGCCATATGAGTACAACGTTGAGCTTGCGAAGGAGCTCCTGGCCAAGTCTGGATGGAAGGATACGAACGGAGATGGTACGATTGATAAGGTGATCAACGGAGAGCCGACAGAGTTTACAATTGACTTTACATATAATTCCGGAAACGATACACGTAAGTCAGTTGCGTTAATGTTCCAGGAAGAAGCCAGAAAAGTTGGTATCTTAGTAAACGTGATCGCTCAGGAATGGTCGGTATATCTGGATAACCAGAAGAATCACAGATTTGAAATGTTCTATGGTGCCTGGATTTCAACTCCGGTTCCAAATGATCATAAGCAGATCTATCATACTGAATCATATAATGGAGGATCTAACTATGTCGGGTTTGGTAACAATGCATCTGATGCATTGATCGACTCTATCCGTATAGAGCTTGATGAAACAAAGAGAAATGAGATGAATAAGAGATTCCAGGTGATGTTGTATGAGAATGTACCTGTGATATTCCTTTATTCACCAAAAGAAACAATGGCAATTCATAACAGGTTTACTAACGCTGAACCATCGGTAATGCGTCCTGGATATTGGGAAGCAGGTTTCAGGGTAGAAGAAGCAAAATAAGTTCTTGAAGTAGAATGCTGAAATATATATTTAAGAGGTTACTGATCTTTGTTCCGACGCTCTTCGCGATATCGCTGCTGACGTTCGTAATAAGCATCAACGCTCCCGGTGATCCGGTTGACGCTATGCTGAACAAAGGAGGAGGGGGTGAAGGACAGGTTTCACAGAAGCTTGCAACCGAGAAAGCATATAACAACCTGCGAAAGCAGCTGGGACTGGATCTTCCAGTGTTCTATTTCAGCTTTACGAATGCGACCGTTTCCGATACCTTACATAAGGTTCCAAAGATCGATCACAGAATCAACCTTGAACGTCTTGCCTTTGAGAATGGTAACTGGAACGATGTTGCCACCTATTATAATGATATCCGTGAATTCGAAAATGCCGTGTTCTCCATTCAGAAGAATGAGGAAAATGCTGCAGCTCTAAGAAAAGTCAAGGATTATATCGCGTCGTTATACGACAGCTATGATGCACGCAAGATCGCGGTTGTATTTTCAAACCTTGATTTTATTTTCTCTGGTAGTGCAAATGTTCAGGCAGCAAGACCAGCCTACACAGCTGTTAAGAACGCGTACCATTCGATGGTGCATAATCGTTCTGAATTCAGGAAGTTTATCCCGTCCATCCATTTTTACGGAACAGGAAATCAGTACCACAGGTGGATGTTTGGTGAAGCTCCGTGGATTGGTGAGGCCAAGCCGGGACAGAGCAAAGGCTTCATGCGGGGTGATTTCGGAATCTCTTACCAGGATAAAAGACCTGTATCATCAGTGCTATGGGATGCCGTGAGATGGACAGTTCTGATCAGTGTACTTTCAATGATCATTGCGTATGTCTTCGCGATTCCACTTGGAGTTACAAGCGCGGTGAAGAAAGGTACCAAGACGGAACGTTCAATCACCACAAGCCTTTTTGTACTTTATTCATTACCGAATTTCTGGATCGCCACCATGATGATCATCTTTTTATGTGGAGGTGATTACCTTGATTGGTTCCCTGCATTCGGTTTAGGAACACTACCTGAAGATGCACCATTCTGGGAAAGGTTTGCAGAAACAACCTACCACCTGATATTGCCAGTTGCCTGCTGGACCTATGGTTCACTTGCTTTTATTTCAAGGCAGATGCGAGGTGGGATGCTGAATGTAATCGGTCAGGATTACATCAGGACTGCACGTGCAAAAGGCCTCGACGAAAACACAGTGATCTGGAAGCATGCTTTGAGAAATTCATTGATCCCGATCATTACTTTATTTGCCAATATCTTCCCGCTGGCGATCTCCGGTTCATTTGTTATTGAATCTATCTTCAGTATTCCGGGAATGGGTAAGGTGAGTCTTGATGCGTTAGTTGCAAGAAATTATCCGATCATATTCACAGTGATGATGTTCACCGCGATCCTGACCTTGGTTGGTAATCTGGTTGCGGACGTTTTATATGCAGTTGTTGATCCTAGGATCTCATTTTCAGGGAAGAAGAAATGATCAAGCAGATAGGAAATTATTTTAAGTTCAGGAAAGCGCAGTCCAGGCTGCGTGATACGGAAACAGAAGTGACCCTTCCTGAACACAATACCGATCAGAGTTTCTGGGCGAATGTAAAGAAGCAGTTCAAAAAGAACAAAGTCGCTGTCTTTTCACTCAGATTCATTATCGTACTCGTCATCATTGCTTTGTCAGCGGATTTCCTTGCCAATGAGAAGCCGATCGTTGCGAAATACCAGGGCAACATTTACTTTCCTGTTTTCAGATCCTACCTGATCGATGCAGGAGCTGTAGAATGGCAGCCTGAATTACAGAATATTGAATGGAAGGATACTGAATTTGACTGGGCACTTTTCCCGCCGGTTCCTTATCTTCCAAAGAACCTCGATTCAGACAATGCACAATCTGTCGGACCTTTTGATGAGCAAACGGTAAAGAGTACACAATGGAGGCATTGGCTGGGTACAGATGAACTCGGACATGATATACTTTCAGGAATGATTCATGGTACAAGGATCGCGCTGATGGTTGGATTGGTATCCATGAGCATTGCCTCGCTTATCGGGATCATTCTTGGCTCCCTTGCAGGTTATTTTGGTGATGACAAGCTGAAGATGTCAAGAGGCAGGTTGATACTGAATGCAGTATTCTTCTTTTTCGCGTTGTTCTATGCATTTGGTTCACGTACATACATCATGAAAGATGCGATTGCAGTGTCATTCGGTAATTTTATGATGCAGATGCTATTCAGTGTCGTGATCTTTTTAGTGATCATGTTCATTCCGAATTTCATTTCAAAGTTTCTGAAGAAGAATGCCTGGTTTGGTAAGAAGATCGCCATCCCTGTGGATATCACCATCATGAGAGTGATCGAGATCATGCTTTCGATCCCTACACTTTTCCTGATCATTTCAATTGTTGCGATCGCGAAGCCGTCGATTTATATTGTGATGGCCATTATCGGGTTAACAGGATGGACAGGGATCGCACGATTCATTCGTGCAGAATTGCTTCGTGTGAAAAATCTTGAGTATATCGAAGCTGCACATGCCTTAGGCTTTTCTGAATTCAGAACGATCTTCAGACATGCTATTCCCAATGCGCTTTCACCTGTATTGATTGCGGTGGCATTCGGAATTGCCGGAGCGATCATCACAGAATCCACACTATCCTTTCTTGGTATAGGAGTTCCTGCGGAAACATTAACATGGGGATCACTTCTATCTGCAGCGAGGCAATCACCATCTGCATGGTGGCTGGCAGTGTTCCCTGGATTGGCTATCTTCCTTACAGTGACTGTTTACAACCTTGTAGGAGAAGGGTTGACAGATGCGCTGGATCCGAGGTTGAGGAAGTAGAAAGAAATAGTTTCGGGTTGCTAGTTTCGAGTTTCGCGTTCAGGGCATCCGTAAAGCCGCGAATTTAGTACTCATTAGAGGTTTAAAGTTCAAAGTTTAAATTTCAAAGTAGAATACGTAATGCAGCGGATTTAGTATTCACCCATTGCCAACTGCAAACTTTGCCAACTGCAAACTGATTTAGGTTTCGCGTTCAGGGCATCCGTAAAGCCGCGAATTTAGTACTCATTAGAGGTTTAAAGTTCAAAGTTTAAAGTTCAAAGTGGAATACGAAATACCGCAAATTTAGTACTCATCCTTTGGAAACTGGCAACTGGAACTGGCAACTGATCTAAGTTTCCGAGTTATACGAAATGGCCTAGGTTTAGTAAGGTGCAATTAAAAACTGAAACCTATTTATTAAAGTAAACATTGTTCCAGTCTGAGCGGCTGAAGTTTTTTCTGCTTACGAAGCCGTAATAGAATGACATTACAAAAAGCCATGTCAGGCAGCTGCCGAAAAGCATAATGCGGTAATAGAAGAAAGATTCTTCATATAGCCAGCGTTCCCTTACAATCCAGTTCCATGGAATGATCATACTGAATACAAACGATAACGTGAACAACGTGGCGAGGTAAGTTTCAAAATTCCTGATCGGGTAGTAGATGTACTTTCTGTACCAGGTCATGTCGTTTCCCCATTTATGTATGAAGAGGAACCTGTTGTCGCCAAGAGGCGCGAGCAAAACAGGATCTTCATATTCGTCTTTCAGATCAAAAAGATCCGCAGGTGCGATGATCATAAAATCGCGGATCTCCGAACCGGTTTTTCGTTCCATTTCTTTAATCCTGATCAAGGCCTCATAAGGGATCTCCGCCTTAAAGAATTTACCAGGCAGGAATCGTAGCCTGTAATCTTCACAGATCCTTTGAATAACAGCCAGATCGAATACAACTGCATCTTCAGGCAGATCGATTGAAACCGGGTTGCCTCCGGAAGACTTTATTGACTGTGTAAGCTTTAGATCGTTCGCGGCTTCTTTATCAAGCACATCCTGGAGTGGAGTAAGACTAAATTCAGACTGTTCTTCTTTTAGCTTTTCGACGATATCGATGGATTCAAACATAACGAGGATCTTTGTACCTTAAATTATGAATATCCTATGAGATATACCATATAATGCGGACAAAATTATCTTTTATTATGCGACAAAAAAAATGAAACAATGGCATGGTTGTAATCCACTCATAACCAGTATGCTGCCAGTTTTGTTTTTTCGTATAAATCCTCTGATCGTGGTTCAATTACTCTTTTACGATCCTTCTGATCTGAACATCTGAGGAAGTCTGCATCCTGATAAAGTACATTCCGGATGCTAATGAAGCGGGCAGAACGAGCGTTCCTTTTGTATAAGAATTTGCTGCCGGGTGAATCGTTCTTGAGATTACCAGCTTTCCACTCAGATCAAACATGTCAAGACTGATCTGTTGTGTATCCTTTGAAAAGAGCATGAAATTCAGTTCCGAATTAAATGGATTTGGAAAGACATCAAGGTAGGTTGCTCCACTTTTATCGATGTGTTCGATGCCAGTCAGCATCACATTGGCCAGACTATAATTTGGAATACCATAACCATAATCATTGTTAGGATTCTGAAATCTGTCTGCACTACGCTGGATCGCATCAAGCACATCCATGTTTGATTTGTTGCGGTTTGCCTGCCACAGACAAGCAGACATACCTGCGATGATCGGAGAAGAGAACGATGTTCCATTCCCGGTAAAGATGCCTCCACCGGTTCCTGCGAGCACGGCCTGCTGTCCCATTGCGCAAACATTTGGCTTTATTCTTCCATCAGCGCTTGGTCCCCTGGAGCTGAATGATGAGATCACTTTCATAGAATCTACAGCACCGATAGTAAAGACACTGTCGCCATCTGCAGGAGCACTGATGAAATGCCAGCTTGAAGATCCTTCATTACCGGCACTGTTCACAACGAGAATGCCTTTAGAAGCAGCGACATCCGCACCACGTGTGATGATCGTTGTGTTGCCGTCAAGGTCACCGTAAACATGGCTCTGTGATGGATCATCAAATACAGTATATCCAAGTGATGAATTGATGATGTCAGCGCCTACACTGTCTGCGAATTCGGCGCCTCTAACCCAGTTTGATTCTTCAATGAGCGTTTCTGTAGCAGCTTCTTCCGTTCTCAAAAGCCAGTAAGATGCATGAGGTGCGGTTCCTACCAGCTGCCCTGGAAGGATGGCAGCCATAGTTGAAAGAACATACGTGCCATGTGAATGATCTGAATAAACATCATTGTCGCCAGTGACAAAGTCTCTTGTACCAAGGATCCTGTTGTTGTTTCGGAGGCTATCGAAAGCAGCCATGACATTCACGTTCGTAAATCCGGCATCAAGCACTGCAATCACCATTCCCTGTCCTTTGTACCCAAGGTTATGCAGCTGGTCACCACCGATCATATTAATTTGCCTGTAAGATGGCCCATAATTGTATGCAGCAGCAGATGTACGCATCAATGATTCACCTGAAATCGGCTGTTCAAATTTTTGAGTGTGCTTCCTTCCGCTGGTCAATCGTTGCACCGGCTTAATGGAAGAAACATAAGCAAGCGAATTGATCTGATTAAGCTTGTTAGGATCCGTAGTTTGAATTGCAACAGCATTCAGCCATTTCGATGAGAACAGGACTGTAACACCTGTCGATTGTATTCCTGCGATGTAGGAAGGATTTACGGGGAGGTCGTTTGTTTTGATTGAAATCCCCTGCGTTGCACGACGCTGCATTGCCTTGACAGAGAGATAAGCCGAAGGATTCGATACAGAATACGGTGATCCTGCTTTATCAGTCAGGTAAACCCAGTATTTAGTATTGACCTGGGCAGAAAGTTCGTTTCCAAGAAGGAGGAAAGTCAGCAGGTGAAGTATGTAGCTTATTTTCATTTACTGTATGAGTTTATCCGGTAATAATATTTAACACCGGTGTTGATCCTTTCATCAAATGGTTTGTTGAAATCGATGGCAGTATCCTGAACAGCGACATCTTCATAACGTTTGAAAACGAGTCCTATATTTTTTGCATAGGTTTCGGTTTTAAATTTCTTTTCGATCAGGTTTGAATCAGCCTGCTGTTGCACTGTCGCAGTGGAATCAAAGCTTATTCCGTTGATGGTAGAGGCAACATGTACATCAAGGTATTTGTATTCCTGTTCATCGTCGTTGTTCATGGCATTTCCATTCCATGTTCTGCCTTTCCTCACAGGAAATATGAGCTTGACATATTTGATGTTCTCTTCATTTGATTCCAGTCGTTCGCTGGTCCTGGTAGCTGACCAGATTCGCCCTATTTGCCATTCCAGAGATGCATTCTCACGATAGAATCTTTTTTTCCTCATCATCGTTCTTCCGGAATTGTCTGTCAGCAGTGAATCAACAAGCTCCATCACCTGGAAACTATAAACTTCTTTCTGATGAGTGAAGAGGTTGAAATAGGTGGAATCAACATCGTAGATGATCCATGCACCCGGAGTGACGGGAGCATAGTTGTATCCAAGGTCTGGTGCAGGTTGTGTGTCTTTTTTACAGGACATCCACGTCACGATCGTTAGTAATAAAAACAGACGATATGTGACGATCGGTTTCAAGATAAAATTCTGGGTCTGTCAATAAATCCGCCACCCACCAGGTCGTTGCCTTCATAGAAAACGGCTGATTGTCCAGGAGCTATGGCAGATACCGGTTTATGAAACAGAACTTTAAGCTTTCCATCAACAGCCTCAACATTGGCGATGGTGCCAGCATCTTTATACCTAATCCTGGTAAGGAATTCAGCATCAGCAGGCAAAGATTCATATTTGATCAGGTTAAAATTTCTGACAAACATTTCCTGCTTCTCAAGCTCTTCTTTGGTGCCAAGAACAACGGTATTGGTTTCAGGTTCAATGGATGTAACAAACATTGGCTCACCAAGCGCTATTTCAAGGCCTTTACGCTGGCCAATCGTATAGAATGGATAACCTCTGTGCTTACCGATCACGGTGCCATCTCTTAAAACAAAATTTCCGCCATCCACACGTTCCTCCAGGTTTTCAACTTTTCTCTTTAAAAAGCCTCTGTAGTCATTATCCGGAACGAAGCAAATTTCGTAGGACTCACTTTTCTTTGACAGCTCTTCATAACCAAAGCGATTGGCCATCTCCCGGATCTCTGTCTTTCTGTAATTGCCTAGTGGAAAGATGGTTCTCTTCAGGCTTTCCTGGGTTAGTCCCCAAAGCACGTAAGACTGGTCCTTATTTTCATCAAGACCTTTCGAGATCATGAACCTGCCATTTTCTTCACGGATCTGAGCATAATGACCAGTGGCAATGAAATCGCATTTAAGCTGGTCTGCTCGCTTAAGGAGTGCCTCCCATTTAATATGGGTATTGCACAGAACACATGGATTAGGAGTTCTTCCAGCGAGGTATTCTTCAACGAAATTATCGATGATGAAGCTCCCGAACTCTTCACGGATATCAAGGATGTAATGCGGGAATCCCTGGTTAACAGCGAGAGTCCGTGCATCGTTGATTGAATCCAGGCTGCAGCATCCGGTTTCTTTTTTACCACCGCCACTGCTTGCATAATCCCAGGTTTTCATTGTGATGCCGATCACTTCATAACCTTGCTCCTGCAGCATCAAAGCAGCCACGGAACTATCGATCCCGCCACTCATTGCCACCAGCACTCTTTTTCCAGAACTCATTTTTGTAGTACTCCCTCTTTATAATTTTCGACTTTAATCACTTTACCTTTTTCATCAAAGGTTGTGATCTTTCCATCCAGCTTATCGTTCAGATATGTTCCTTCAGACTTCACTACTGTTCCTTCAAGCACTTCGATGTAATCTTCTCTCTCTTCACCATCCTGTGCAGGCTTTCGCTTTTTAGTCCATTTGCCTATGTCATGATATTCTTTGAAAGGTCCGTTCTTCAAACCATCCCTGTAAGTTACATCCAGGCTTGGAATCCCATCTGCATAATACTCTTTAAAGCTTCCATTGATTTTAGCTTCCTTGTACAAAATGCCATTTCTGAAGGAACGACGAAGCTTGATTTTCCCATTCTCATTGTATTCCACCCAATCCCCAACTTTTAATGCATTTTCATATTTGCCGGAAATATCAGGCATGTTGTTCATGAAAAATGTTTTAAATGTTCCGTCAAGCATTCCGTTTTTAAATGCATATTCTTTTTTAACAGTGCCTGAGGTGTAGTACTCTTTACATGGTCCTTCCGGATTGTCATCAACATAGCTGCATTCAGTTGCAATTTTTCCGTCGATGAAGAATGTCTTCATTATGCCGTTCTTCTTGCCATTCTTCCAGGTTTCAATACTGGAGATCTTTTCGCCACCTTTAAAATAGAAAGTCCATGTGCTATCCTTGATCCTGTTGATGTATTTACCAGAAGCTTCCAGCAGGCCATCCGTATCGTATAGTTTGGTCATCGCGATACTTCCATCGGAACTGTAATCTGTAATGGATTTCGTTTTTCCGTTGGTGTGGTAATAGGTAAAGCGGCCAAAAGGCTTATCGTTTTTGAATTGTCCTTCATAACGTTTGATCCCTTTTTCTTTTTTGATCCAGCGCCCCTGCTTGAGGCCATTGTCATCGACCTTGTTTACAGAATCATTCTGAGCCAGCAAAGGAGTTGCAACGACAGAAGTAAAAACGAATAAAAGGGAAAATAGAACAGCCCTGAACATTTTGCAAAGTTAAGAATAAACAGGCTAGATAGACCTTACCAGCTCCTCGCTTCCCTGGACAAAAGCTTTCCAGGAAAAACGCTCTTTCAGGATCTCCACGGCTGAGTTAAACTCCTGTTCCCTGTGATTTGTATAAAAATCATTGAGGGCTTCAGCAACACCAAGTGGTTCAGGTTCAACTACATAGCCTGCTTTTCCATGAGGGACGATCTCAGCCAATCCGCCCACATTGGTAACGAGCATAGGCCTGCCAAAATTGTATGCGATCTGTGTCACACCGCTCTGGGTTGCTGACTTATATGGCTGAACGATAATATCAGCCGCACAGAAATAATACTTCACTTCGGTGGTAGGAATAAAGTCCTTAAGCATGATGACTTTTTCTTCCAGGTTGTTTTTCCTGATGATCTCCAGGTATTTCTCTTCATCCTCGTAAAATTCACCCGCCACAATGAGTTTCACTTTAGGGTCTTTTAGGTGGATGAGTGATTCAAGAAGTATATCGAGTCCTTTGTAGTTCCTGATGAATCCAAAGAAGAGCATGTATCTGAAAGATGGATCAAGGTTCAGGTGTTTTATAGCATCCGGTTTACTGACCTTTTCTCCGAAAATGTCATAGACAGGGTGTGGCAGAAACAGTTTGGGCTTCCCGGTAAATTCTTCAAGTTCGGTCATCACTGAATGTGACATCGCAATAAAGGCATCGCACGAGTTGATGAAATAGGAGGTAAGCTGCCGATCCATTGGCCTTTTCTCGTGCGGGATCACATTATCGGTAATGGCAATGATCTTTGTTCGTTTTCCTGAACGGGAAAGTCTTGCAATGGTTCCGAGAGCAGGAGCCATGAAAGGAAGCCAGTACCGGATAACGAGATAATCAGGCTGCTCTTTTTTAATGAATGATGCGGCTTTGAACCACGTGACCGGATTTATTGAATTGATCAGCGTATGAATTTTTGCCTCAGGTGGATCTGAATAATCATATTGGGATTTTCCAGGGAATAGAAACGAAGGGTATTGAAGTGAGAAAGAAACAATTTCCGATTGAGTCCCTGCCTTGTTATATGCGGTGCAAAGGGCTTCGTTAAAGTCAGCGATGCCACCTCGAAAAGGATAGGCCGGACCAATGACGAGATTTTTCAACTCAGATTTTTTCTTTTTTGAACCAGGTAAGAATTTCTAACAGGAGAATTCCGGATGATGAGTTCTGCAATGAAACCAGCGAGGAATAATAAAGTTCCCATGATCATTGTGACCAGTGCGATGTAGAACAATGGCTGGTCTGTGATCAGTCTTGCTTTTTCATTGTTGTAAACGCTCATCAGTTTCCATACACCAAGCCATACACTGCCAATAAAGCCAATTAGAAACATGAGCGTACCCAGGAATCCGAAAAGGTGCATGGGTCTTTTGCCGAATCTTGAGACAAATGTGATGGATAGCAGGTCCAGAAAGCCATTCATAAAACGTTCGAGACCGAATTTTGTGGTTCCGTATTTTCGTTCCTGATGAATGACCTCTTTTTCACCAATCTTTCTGAAGCCAGCCCATTTGGCGATCACCGGGATATAACGGTGCATTTCACCATAGATCTCGATGCTTTTTATAACGTTCTTTTTATATGCTTTTAGTCCACAGTTAAAATCGTGGAGTTCGATTCCCGACATCTTCCTGGTCGCCCAGTTGAATAATTTTGTAGGAACTGTTTTTGAAATCGGGTCGTATCTTTTTTTCTTCCATCCCGAGACCAGGTCGTACCCTTTGGAAGTGATCATCTCATACAATTCAGGAATCTCATCAGGACTATCTTGCAGATCAGCATCCATGGTGATCACCACGTTTCCTTCACATGCTTCAAAACCTACGTTCAGTGCTGCTGATTTTCCATAATTCCTGCGGAAGCTTATTCCCTTGACCGTGCTGTCGTTCTGGGCAAATTTCTCAATGACCTCAAAGCTGTTGTCGGTGCTGCCATCGTCGATCAGAATGATCTCATAGCTATACTTGTTTTCAAGCATGACACGTTTGATCCATTCAATAAGCTCCGGTAAAGACTCGGATTCGTCTTTAAGAGGAATAACTACAGAGATATCCATTACTGGTTTTCAGAGACAAAGTCCTCAAAGTTATCATTTCCTTTTTTGAGGAAGGCTGAAGTCACCAGAGAAATTACAAAGCCCATCAGGGTATAGGAGAAGATTCCGATCAAAGCTATAAAGCCTGGGGTCTGGAACTTTCTGAACATGGTTAATCCCTGTTCGATCTGTTCGTCGGTCATGTTCTTTTCGATCATGCTTTTTTCAGCCTCTTTCATGATCAGGTCGATCATTGATGCATCCACGAACTTCAGGTAAAGAAACGTAAAGAAGGAGATCAGGATGGCGCAAAAAAAGCTGATAAGGGTGCCAGATCCAAGTCCCTGACCATAACTTAATCTTCCATTGAGCACATGTTCACGGTAGCTTTTCGTGCCCACAATAATGCCCAGGGTAAGAATACCATAGCTTAGAACCTGTTGAATGCTGTTCTGTGCTGTTAGCCCGGTAAGGTTAATAACGAGAAACACGATAAACAGCCCGATGCCTGTCATTGCACCGTATTGCATTGAATTTGAAAGGAGAGTAGGTTTCTTTTTAGCCATAATTTGATAGATGGTGTGCAAATATAATACTAGATAATCAATGCCTTTTCATTTATGGATAAGTACTGAAATGATCCCGTGTGTTCTATTGTCATCATCGTAAAAAAAGAAAGGCTTCCCGTGATGGAAAGCCTTTCTGTGAACTTATGAGTTTTATTAATTGATCACAAGCTGTTTAGTGATGACATTCTGCGCATCCGTTACCTGCAGGAAGTAAACTCCTTTTGCTTCGGATGAAAGATCAACAGCACGTCTGATCATGGATGTATTTGATACATTCTCATGATAGACAAGTTTACCCTGTGCATCGGTGATCCTGATGGTCACTTCCTTGCTGCTTTCGTTGCTGAACGCGATCATGAACGATCCCTGTGATGGGTTTGGTGATACTGTTAACGCTGCAGACTCATTTCCGTTAATGCCTGTTCCAATTACAACTACAGAAGCTGTTGTGGTATCTGAACTACATCCGTTGGTTGCGATAAGAGTTACATTGTACGTTCCGTCAGCAAGGTAAGCATGCGTAGGATTTGCAGTTGTTTCAACCGGACTGCCGTCACCGAAATCCCAGCTGTACGAAGTAGCATTAGCTGAAGTGCTTACAAATGAAACGGTCGGTGAACCTGATGTTGAGAAAGATGCGATCGGTAGTGGATCGATCGTTACATCAACAGTATCGGTTGAAGAACATCCATTGTTAGAGGTTCCGATCACGATGTAAGTTGTGTTGGAAGTTGGAGAAACTGTTACTGTAGCACCCAAACCAGCCGCATTATTCCAGCTGTAGTTATCCGCTCCGGTAGCAGTCATCGTAAGTGATGTGCCTTCGCAGATCGTTGTATCTGGTAAGGTAGAAACTACAGGTACAGTCAGGCTGTTAATCACAACAGATACATTCTCTGTGCAACCGTTCTGATCTGTAACAGTCAGCGTGTATGTTCCTGCGCTCAGATTCGTTGCAGTTGCAGTGGTCTGTGATGGAACAACATTCCAGTCGTAGGCATACAATCCTGTTCCGCCAGTTGTCGCTGCAGTTGCAGTTCCGTTGGTCTCAGTTCCGCAAACATCTGTAGCGGTCACTGTGGATGCAAGTACTGCTGGTTCGTTTATTACAGACATTACAGTATCCGTACAACCTGCTGCGTCAGTAACAACAGCTGTGTAGGTTCCTGCAGAGAGTAAATTAACAGAAGCAGTAGTGCTTCCTGTATTCCACGAATAGGTATATGGAGATGTTCCTGAAGCAATGGTTACAGAAGCTTCACCATTGGCAAGTCCGAAACATGAAATATCAACCGTAGAGATCGTTGCATCAGGAACAGGGTTTACAGTTCCGATAACCTGTGTTCTTGCTGATGATGAACATCCCCAAGGATTTGAAAGTCCCGGGTTTTGTGTTCCAACTGATGATGTTATGATGCTGAAGTCAGCAGATGTTTCAGTATCAATCATTCCCTGACGTGATATGCTCAGTCCGGTTGTTGCACCAACAGCAAGGATTCCGTTTCCAGACCAGTTAGATCCGATTGTGATCGGGAAGCCATTGATGGTTGTGCTCATACCCTGGATATCAGAAGCCTGCCACCCCCATACTGTGAAATCAACGATCGCTCCTGTGTTATCAAGAATGATGATCCAGCCTGCAAAGCCAGGGAAGTTTCCTGGATTCCACAGGAGGTTGTTACCCCAATAGTAAGGTGAAGATGACTGATCTGATTTCATCAGAGTTTCCCCAGGCTGCATCGTTGCAGGAAGATTCCATAACATCGTGTTCACTGAGTTGATGTTTGAGTAGCTGTTGCTTGCTGCTACAACCCAGCCTGCAGTATTCAGGACACCTGTAGAAAGGTTCTGGATCTCCAGTGCATCGTTTGTTCCAAGGTCAGCTTCTGTAATCTTCAACAGATTTCCGCCTGAAGGAATGAATCCTTCAACATAGAATGTGTCTGTCGCAGATAAGGTTGGTTCGTAGGAAGCTCCTGTGTACACTGGAATTCCACCTGTTGAGCTGGTGTACCAGTTTAGCTGTGGTGCTCCTGAAGCAGTTAAGGTCACTGTACCTGGCCCGCATCTGTTTGCACCTGTTGTAAGTGGTGTATTCACTGTGATGACATTAATTGTATCTGCTACAGATGCATGAACGCCACATGTAAGGGCACGATAGATTGTTGTATCTAAAGGAGATACTGTGTAGGTTGTCGATGTATTGCCTGTGCCTGTTTCATTGACCCAGGTAGAGGTTGTCGCATCATAGCTTTGCCATTGGATCGGTCCGGAATTTCCAGACACAGTCAGAGTACTTGCAGCACCTGAACAGATCGATGCAAAAGAAGCCGTTGCTACACCACCAGAAACTTCGATCTCAACAGTGGTTAACACATTGTTTGTAGCATTACCATCTCCGGTCAGTGCGATCGATGCGTCAAATGAATAGGTTCCTGCAGCGCTCATGTTATAGCTGTTTGAAACATTCACATTCATCGTGGCACCTCCTGCAAGTGTTCCTGTGTTAATTACAACAGGGGTGAAGGTCATTGGCGAAACGCCCGATACTGAAGCATTTACTGTAACCGGGTTTACACTGAAGTCTATTGCAATACCGCTGAAGTTTTTAATTCTAACGATAACAGAATCAGGACCTGGATGACAAACACCACCAACAGGACTAACGAGCAGATTGACACCCATGTCAAGAGAGATAGGAGTAAAGTCACCTTCATCAGCACCGATATCAGGAGCGATTCCGCCGCCGTTTACCTGGGCTGCAAGAGGATATCCTGCACGTACACCCACTGCGTCAAAATCATCATTAAACCCTGTAATTTGTGCAGCACCGCTTTCAATGCCCGTTGATATTGTTCCATTAATATGAAGGAAATCCGTTGCAGAACCTGAAGTGCTCAGGAATGGAGGATTTTCAGAGATACTTAACGTTTCCGCAGGAGTAACTCGTGCTTTATAATCTGCAATTGAAAGATCGGCATTTGTTCCATCATAGAAGATCACATTGCTCGCAGATGGAGTGCCTGCATAATACAAGTTGTTGTTTGATGTAGTGGCAAAATCTGTAAGAATAGTAGTGCCTCTTCTGTGGGCTGCAGTAATACCTGTACCATTTGCAGTTGACGTGTTCACAACGATGTTGTTTCTGATATCAACTGTAGGTGTGGCTGTCGCATAAAGTCCGGAAGTACCAAAGTTAGCTCCAGTGCTTCCGGCGTTCAGATAAATGGTGTTATAGTAGACATTCGTCGTAGTTCCACTGCTCATGTGAATACCAATCACAGCATTTAGTGAAGAGGAAGCAGGAGCTTTCAGGTTACCGATCAGGTTATTGGAGATGTTGTGTGTAGTACCTCCATTTGTCTGGATTCCATTTGCAACTCCTGATGCTCCGCTGGTTGACTGGTCATAGATCTTATTCTTGAATATGTTCACGCTTGTACCAGTTGAAACATAAACGCCTGTGATCGTAGTTCCGGTGGTGCTGTTACCATAAATCTGGTTGGTCGTTAAATTGGTGACATTCCCTGTTGTGCTGTAAACACCGTAAAAGGTTCCACCATTGGTGTTGTTATAAACCTGGTTATCATACACATCTGAATTTGTACTCGTTCCAGGGTTTGAATAAATTCCATAAAAGGTTCCTGTGGATGTAATGGCGTTGTCAAATACTGTGTTACTATACATCAACGCTTTATTAACCACTGAGCCGGAATTGTAAACTGCATAGAATGCACCTGTTCCGCCTTTCGCATTTGTGTTTACAGAGTTGTTGTACATGTTGATGTTGTAACATGAAGATGTACTGTAAACAGCATAGAATGCACCTGATGTTGCTGTAGGCCAGCTAAGACTCTTGACTGTATTGTTGTAAATGTTAACCTGGTTATTGGTTCCGGTAGATCCCATCGCATTGTTAATTGCATAGGTCGTGGAAGAGGTTGAGCCGGTAGATAGGGTTACATTATTGAAGTAGATGTCAACATTGGAGTTTGTTCCTGTAGAAAGAAAAATCCCGTACAACGTTGTGGTGTGAGAAGAACTTCCACCTGTAAGTGTGTTGTTGCCCACTTCCAGCTTGTTCTGGTATATTCCATAGACACCATAAGCCGTAGATGTTCCACCTCCGAAGTTCGTGATCGAGTTTCCAACACTTCCGCCGATCTTGTTTTCCTGGTCATAGTAAGTATAAGGTGTTGCAGAAGCGTATCCTGCCACTCTGATCCCTACATATCCATTTGTAATGATATTGTTTGTAAACTGGTTATATGAATTGCTCCCGCTTACGGCAGACACTGTCAGTGATGTAGTGGCAAGAGGAGTGTGATTTGCAGCATAAATACCAACGGATGAGGTGTTTGTCCTTGTCATTGTAATGTTACAGTTCGTGATCGTAACATTCTGACACCCGTTTGTTGCGTCTGCCTTTAAAAGTGCATAACCCCATTCTGCCTGGGCAGCAGTGGTTGTATTTGAAGGACTGTCTGTAACATCAATCCCGTTGAAGGTGATAAAATCTGCTCCTTCAAGTCTGATGATACCATCCAGTGTGCCAGCTCCTCCACCTGAAAAGATCACCGGGTTTGAGCCAGTTCCTGCTTTTTGAAATATGATTGGTGAGCCAGCTATTCCTGAAGCAGTGATCGTAGGAAGAACGCTTGTTTCTGTATAGCCCGCAGCTACATCGAACGTGACACCACCGGGGCCAACACCAACCGTATTAAGGTCATTAATGGCAGAGGTGAAATCAACATAGTCGCCGGGAATTGTCTTGACTCCTGTAAGCTGGGCAGATACTGTACCCGTAGCTCCGAAGATCAGAAAGACTACCAGCTTTCGGAAAAATGAAGTAGAATTCAAATTCATGCTATTTAATTTAGATGGATAATTTCGAATTCAAAATATGAAAAATTCGGCAGCTGTAGTGATTTAATCGCTTATTAATATGCAATTCCAGTGATTTATACTGAATTAAAAAGCAGATTGACCTTAGATTTAATCTCAGTTTAATGTGAGACCAGTTCAGTGCTTAATTTGAGATACTTTTTAGTTCGGTATCTTGAAAATTCTTCAGTTGATCGCTGTTGAAACAATTTTTTTATACTTTTGCACCGGGGTAAGTCTTGTACGACCAGCTCCCTTTGAACTCCCCCAGGTCAGGAATGAAGCAAGGGTAGAAGGTTGAGCGGTGCGATATAAGTAGCTTACCCCTTCTTTTTTCCCTTTTTTTCCAATATTTTATCTTAAACATTTCCAGCGCTTGATGTGACTTTATACATTTGCGCCCTAATCTTTATTACATGAAATTCTTTATTGATACAGCGAACTTAGATCAGATCCGTGAAGCACAGGAGCTGGGTGTTCTTGATGGTGTAACGACCAATCCTTCCCTGATGGCGAAAGAAGGAATTCAGGGTGCAAACAACATCCTGAAGCATTATGTAGATATCTGCAACATTGTGGAGGGTGATGTTAGTGCCGAGGTGATCGCTACTGATTTCAAAGGAATCATTAAAGAAGGTGAAAACCTGGCGTCATTACACCCGCGCATTGTTGTGAAGGTTCCTATGATCAAGGATGGTATCAAAGCCATCAAATACTTCACTGAGAAGGGCATCAAAACAAACTGTACACTCGTGTTCTCTGCAGGACAGGCTTTACTCGCCGCGAAAGCAGGAGCAACGTATGTGTCTCCATTCCTCGGAAGACTTGACGATATCAACCACGACGGTCTTGAGCTTATTGAACAGATCGTTCACATCTATTCAAATTATGGATTTGAAACACAGGTGCTGGCGGCTTCTATTCGCCATACAAACCACCTGATCAAATGTGCAGAAATAGGAGCTGATGTTGCTACCTGCCCGTTGAATGTGATCACTTCGCTGTTAAGGCATCCATTGACAGACAGCGGACTTGCTACTTTTCTTGCAGATCACGCTAAGCTGAACAAGTAATCTATCCTGAATAAAAAAAAAGGTTCTGCATACACAGATATGCAGGACCTTTTTTCTTTTACGGTTTTTCAATCAGGAGATCCCGCCCCTGCAAACGATCTATTGTATTTTATATTTTCTTGTAGTTACGCTTCCAAAAATGCCGAGACCGTTTTCAATATTCGAATAAACCCGCGCGGGCTCTGAAAAAGGATTGAAGCTCGTTACCTGCTGCAGATTCAATGTCCGGAAGTAATCATAATACTCCCTGCTCACCGTTGAAAAGTAAACATGCAGGTCTGCTGTGGTGTCTTCAAGGACATACTGATTGAAGTATAAGTTGAATGAATGATTCCTTCCATTATACAATTCATCGTTCGCCAGGAATCCGCCGTTGATAAAATTCTCTCCATTGTTTTCCGAGGAGGAACCATCGATGTAAATATCCATCGTGTTCGGGTAAACCGTATAGTTCACAGAGTCGATATAGAATGTATCCATCCGTGTATAGTTCATTCGCACGAAGTAATAGCTCTTCTCCCCCGGATCATTGAAATTCAGATTTAATCGTGCAAGTGGTTCATTGTTGAAGTTTGTACCTGCCCCTTTAGTAATGCTGTAAGAATTAACTTCCGTCGCAACTGGGCAATAGGTTGTCGCGGTGACCTCCTCAAATCCCGTTTGTTTTACAATGACTTTATATTCCTTTCCGCTTAGGGGTCTGAATCCCGGAAGAGAGTAAGTCTGCAAAGTATCAAAGAGCATCTTTCCTAGGAATGTATTGTTTTCATATAGTTCCACGTCGGATGTCTGAAGCCGTTTAATTGTCGTGGTATCCGTGATGCTTCTGCTGAAAAGGACTTCAACATGCGGGATGGAGTCAGCTTCAAGGAATGAATTGACAACCAGCACAGGTTGATATTCTGGCATCTCAACTTCCACTTCCTTTTCACAGGAAGCAAAAAGCAGAAGCATGACTGTTGATGTAAGGAGTGTGCGTATCATCAGAATTTGAAGCTATATGAGATTGAAGGAATGATTGGGAATAGGGTGACCTGCTTGAATACTTTCTTTCCAGTGTCAGTATATCCGCTGTAGAGGAAGAATGGATTTTTTCTGTTGTATGCGTTATATGCTCCAATGCTCCATGTGCGAGTACCCCATGCCTTTTCTTTAGTGAAGTTGATCCCCACATCAAGCCGGTGATAAGCGGCCATTCTAAAGCTGTTCTTGTCACCATAGTATTGGATCGTTCCTGCGTAGCTGGGATCGTAACCTTGCCCCATAAATCCACCCCCATTGACGTTGCCAGCAGGACTCCATCCTGATGCGGGATATTCTGCAATTGGAAGCGATATTGAATTTCCTGTTCCATAAACCCAGGTTACCGCAAAATCAATCCCGTCTTTTGTTTTGTAAGAAAGCACGACCGACATATCATGTCTCCTGTCGTACTTGTATGGATATACGCGGCCTTCGTTGATGTTCGGGAACTGTCGTTTGCTCCATGATAAAGTATATCCGATCCAGCCAGTGAACTTTCCTTTTTTCTTCTGCAGGAAAAACTCTGTACCATATGCCCATCCCTGGCCTGCATCAACCTTGTCTTCCCATTTTTGCTGCGAGTCCATGAAATTCGCTCCTTCAAGGTAATCGAGGATGTTGTCCATCTTCTTATAGTAAGTTTCGATGCTGAGTTCGTACTTTTCAGAGAACAGTGATTTTGCGAACCCTGCAGCCACCTGCTGACTGAATTCAGGCTTGATCGTTTTTGTTGAAGGAACCCAGAGATCTGTTGGAAGCCCGATGGTTGAATTGCTAAGCAGATGGATGTACTGCTGCATGGTAGCATAGGAAGCCTTGAGCGACCAGCCTTTATCCATCAGGTACCGTGCTGAAATCCGTGGCTGGATCGAATAATAATTTTCATCCTGTACGTGGAAGAGCGAGGTGTGAATTCCTCCATTCACTTTTAAATTTCCTGTGATCAGGAAATCATCCTCAATGTAGGCAGATGCTTCATGTGCATATACATCATCCACACCCATTGAGGTGTCCACGCTTGCTGTGCCTGTATTTGCCATCTTATATTGGGTGGCACCGGTGTTAAAGGTGTGGTACATGTCACCAATCCCGAATTTGATGTAATGATCAGGGTTAGGGTGGTAGTCAAAATCAATTTTCCCTGAAGCGTCATTGATACCAGAGAGGTATTTCAGGTTGAATTCATTTTTCTGATAAACGCCTGAAGAGGTCACTTCATCAAGCTGTTCGATGTCTGTAAGGAACCGGAATTTGGAGTAAATGAATGAGGTATTTGCGAACAGCTTGTCATTTATAATGTGGTTCCAGCGAGCTGTTGATGTCAGGTTTCCCCAGCCCAGGCGATAGGTCGATGTACTTTGGAAATCTGTATTCAGGTCAGAGTATTCAGATTTCTGCTTTGCATAGAATTGATCATCCCCTGTATAGACACTCAGGAATAGACGGTCTTTCGGAGAGAGTATGTAATTCACCTTTGCATTCACATCATAGAAATAATATCCAGCACCCATTCCACCAGTCTGCTTTTTGATGAGAGGCTGAGCGAGAAGATCGATGTATGTTCTTCTGCCGGAAACGATAAAAGAGCATTTGTCTTTAATGATAGGGCCTTCAATCGCTAGCTTGGCAGAGATGATTCCGATGGTTCCTTCCCCGTGGTACTTGCGCATGTTACCCTCTTTCATGGTGATGTCGAGGACAGATGAAAGTCTTCCGCCATAATGAGCAGGAAAGCCACCTTTGATGAGATCGACATTTTTGATTGCATCGGCATTAAAGACAGAAAAGAAACCAAAGAGGTGAGAAGCATTATAAACAGGGGCACCATCGAGAAGGATCAGGTTTTGATCAGGACCACCGCCTCGTACATAGAATCCTGAGGTTCCTTCAGCGCCGCTTTGAACACCGGGCAGAAGCTGGATGACCTTTAAAACATCAACTTCACCCAAGAGAGCAGGAATGGATTTTATTTGTTCAATAGGGATCTCGATCATGCTCATCTGGCTACGTTCTTCGATACGTTCAAGACGGTCTTCAGTGATCTCGACAGTTTGAAGCTGTGTGGAGCTTTTAAGCTTGAGATCCAGGGAGATGTTCTTATCCAGCTTGATCTTCATTTTAACTGGAGTTGCACCGAGGGAGCTAATGAGAAGATCGACAGAATCGGGAGGGAGGGACAGGCTGAAGAAGCCGTAGGTGTTGGTGGTGGTGCCCTTTTTTGATTTGAGATCAAATACAGAAGCACCGATGATCTTTTCACCACTTTCCTCATCTTCGATAGAGCCGCTGATCGTGAAGCGCTGCTGAGCGGAGGCAGGGGAAAGAATAGTTAAAAGAAGTAAGGTGTAAAGGGCAGATTTCAGAAAAGAAAGCATACAAAAAAAATGAGGGTACAAAATTGATGAAAATCCCGGATACTTAATTATCTTTGCAGCCGTTCCTGAAAAAGGCACAAAAGGCACTCGTAGCTCAACTGGATAGAGCACCTGACTACGGATCAGGAGGTTTGGGGTTCGACTCCCTACGAGTGCACCCTTGAAAATGATGAAAGCCCCGCCCTTCTAAGGAAGCGGGGCTTTTTCTTTGCCTCTTACTCAAATTTTACTCAAACTTTTCAACAATCCATTTAATAATTACACATAACTATCTGGTTTTACTCAAACGTCAATGGTGTCAATGGTTTGAGTAAAGTCATTATATATTTATGTAATTGACAGACCCATTTGTCTTGAACCTGGAAAGACAATCATTGATGGTCAGACCAAAGGTCTTTTCAAAATGTGGTGCGTCAAATAGACCTTTGAAATCACCACCCCAGGTCCATCCATTGGACTTGAAAATCTTCACCACTTCCAACCAGTCAGAAATCTTGTCACCGTCCATGTCTTCATTTCGGTCCCAACTGATTGTCTTGTCACCATGTAAAAGGACAAAATCCAGCGCCAGACCATAATTATGGAATGACTTTCCAGCCATTGCGTTTGTCACCACCTTTCCAGGCTTGGTCCTTCCTTGTGCATAAAGGTTTGATTGTTCCTGAAAGGTTCTTAATGTGTAGGTGAAACGAATTCCCACACCCTGGTCAAGAACTTTATGATAAATGTCCCAGGCCTCTTGTTGAAGTTTTGGATGTAGCAATTTAACCCTTTCCAAACTGATTTGGTCAACAGGCTTCATTTAGATGCTATCCCCCCATGTGATAATCTGGTCAATTTTTTCGTCTGTTGCTGAACCTGTGAACACTTTCACAAATACCAATAGCGCCCTTAAAACTGGCCAGTAAGTTTTAAACCCATCAATCACTTCACCTGGGTTTGGGATTCTCTGTGTGTCAATTTTTGACACTTCTTTTTCAAATTGTTTTAGGACTTTCATATTTTACTTTCTTTTTGTTTTACTTCTTTAATTCACCCATTTCATCCTTTACTTCCTTTGCCCTTTTTAAAAGTTCTTTGAACTGGTCCCAAAGTGAAATCCCCTTTATTGCCTCATAGTTTTCATCCATACTTTTCAGTTCAATTGAAATCAACACCATTGCGACAATCTTTGTCAAGAACAATGGAATCGAGACAAACAACAGAATCAAGTCTTCCAGGATATATTTTTCCATCACAAAGAATAAAATGACAGCCGTTTGATACATTATCATTTTGGTCACAACTTGACTGGCCTTCCTGGATGTTACTTCCTGGCCTGTCTTTTTTGCCTTATAAATGCCCATCACAGTGTCAATCATTATGGTGAGTCCCACAATCAACAACAGTGGTTTAATTGGAAGTAAAAAGGCCCCCAGGATTGAAAGGACTTTGAAAAAGGATGCTTTTATGTTTAGCCAAAGGGCTGTTAATGCTTTCATAAATTGTTGTTGTTGTTGTTGGTTTTAATCGTAAAAAGTTATTCCCACGTCATATTGACTTGACCCATCTGGTAAAATGTCGTCATCATTGTTTTCTTCATATTCAGAATAGGCACTTCCAGACATGGCCAGATATGACACAAGTCTTTGTTCATAGAATTCCGCCCAATTTTTTAGGTCATTTTTTAGCGAATAGAATGAAGCTGAATCAACTGGCCTTGAAAAGTCACCGTCAAATTGTTGTGGACCTTTGTTGGTGATTTGTCCAGACATAAATTCAAGTGACATTTCAGCCGCCCTGTATGCAAGCGCTGGTTGTATTTTCTCCACAAGTGTTTGTTCATCACTGGTCAGTGTCTGACCTGAATAAGCCGTCCACAAATGGTTGTAAAAATTGGTTCCCAAAATGACCTGGACGTGAAGGTCCTGGGCAAGGGAAATAAATGGACGAATCAGATTGATGTCCAGGTTCCCATTAAAGGGTGTGTTTTCTTTTAAATATGTTTCGCTTACAAAATATGTCGCCATGGTTTTACTTTTTTTCAGGCTGAACAAGTTCAACCGTGTTGAATTTTATTTGTGTTGGAATTCCATTAATTTGGAAGATGTTGTTGAAGATTCTTTCCAGGTCCTTTTGTGCTGGAGAAATCACGCCCTTTGTAAAAGTTTGGAATGAATAAGCCCATTCAGAAGATTGACCAAGACTTCCTGGTGTCTTTAATCCAAGGACAATTGGGTCAATTTTATGTGAATAGCATATTTCACGCTGAATCGTATCACTAAGTGACAAGAATGTCTTGTCCAGTTTGTTTGGTTCTAATTGCGTGAAATCACTTGCTGTTTCTTTGTTTTGATGCCACATAACAATGGCACGTCCAGCGTTTTTTGCACCAGCAAAACTTTGATTTAATCTGGTCAAAGTGTTCCTTTCTTCTTCTTTGTTTGCTGGCATCCTATAAATGTCAACCTTGACAGATGGGTTTAGTGACTGGTCAATGTTTGCTGTGTGCCACACCGCTGATTGTGCGTTCATCAAACACCAAGGAATCCCCGCTGAATAACTAGGCAATGAATAAATGTTCATTCCTGGTGATTCCACTTGGAAATAAAACACCTGACTTTTGTCGGTTTTATTTGATGGGTCATATTTTGGAAGTCTGACTTTTGGATATTTTGATAATTGAGTCCAGTCATATGAATAAAAGAATGACAATGGCTTCATACGACCATCTACGTTTTCAATTCTCAATGATTCGCCAGGAAGACGGTTGACCTTTATGACCTTTGTGTGGTCATCATTAAAGATTAATTCAAGGGCCACTGTTGCGTGAATGAAGTAATCCTGGGCCACACCATTCATAATGTCTTCCAGCTGAAGTTTTAATGCGTGATATGCAAGTTTTTGACGTTCATTCAGGGTGCTTGTGTCAGCTGAAAATCCGTTTCCAACAGTCAACAGTTTTTTGAAATCCAAAATGGATTGATGAAGACCACACGAATGGTAAATATTATTTAGCTGTTGAGGATAAAGGTTGTCATCCCCAAATGTGTATCCATTTGATGACTTGTTGACTGTCAGTGAAGGTTTTGAATAATCACTTTTTAGTGCAAATGATGCAAACACGGTCCCACGGTCATCATTGGATATTGGAACATTCATTTGAACCATTTTTGGTTCTTCTTTTCTGAAAAAATTGAATCTCATTTTTATCGTTTATTATCTATAAATGGAAGGTGTTTCATCATCTTCACCGTCCACAATGACTTTTCCTGTTTCAATCAAATTGCAACCGCTTATTGACAGTGTTGATGCTGAACTTTCATATATTCTGTATGTCCAGGAACCACTTTTCAAGTCAACTGTTCCAGCTGACAGATTCACATAAGCTGAACCGCTTAAAACAATGTCAAAACGGTTGTATCTGGATTTAAAACTTGACTGGTCTGTTACTGTGAAAAGAACCGTGTTTGATAAATCCATGTCATTTGTCAGATGGAACATGTAAAATGGATTGACCAATGAACTTTTCAGGGTCAATTCCATAATTGTCACATTGGTTGAATTTTTTTGAAGAAAAATCATCTTGTATATAAATTATTTGCCTTCTGGATGTGTTCATTTATTTAAAAAAGAAAAACCCCGAATGAAACAAGTTCACCCAGGGTTGTTTCCCAAGAAGGATTTTGAATAATTATGCTATTAATGCCGCAATTATGCTGTCATCAACTTCATACATTTGTTCTGGTTCTTCGCTAACAAAAGTCAGTGAGTATTTTGAACCGTCACCTTTTGCCGCTCCTGAACCTTCACCAAGTGCCGTCAAGTTTGCATCATTTGCATAACCCATGTACCAGTAAAGACCATTTCCATCCTTTAGGATAAGTTTTAAAGGTCTTTGACCAGCCGCAATAAGTGCAAGTGAATTTCTTTTTGAAACATCACGTCTTGGGATGGATAGACTGACAGTTGTTGTGTAAAAAGTGGAACCATTATCTAGGTTGATTTGGGCTTCTTCAGTATATGAAGCTGAATTTTTGTTGAATTCATATTCAACAAAGTTTACTGAACCGCTCATTTGGATGTTAGTGATTTCACCGTTTGATACAGTGACACCGCTAATAAATTCACTTGGAGAAATATAGATTTTTGTCAGTCCCCCCACGTTATTATCGCACGTTTTTAAAATGGAAGATAGAGTTGTGTTACAGGCCATGTTTTTATGTTTTTATTTGTTTATTTGTTTAATGTTTTGTTAAATAAAAGGCTGACTGAATCAGCCAGCCTTTTCATTCATTTGTTGTTGTTAGTGATTAGTGATAGAAAACTACTTCAACACCACTTGGAAGTTCAAGCTTCATTAATGCATCAACTGTTTTTGAAGTTGAACTGTAAATATCCAACAGTCTTTTGTATGAGCACAACTGGAACTGTTCCCTTGCTTTTTTATTCACGTGTGGTGAACGAAGAACGGTATAGATCTTCTTGTTAGTTGGCAAAGGAATGGGTCCGTTAACTACAGCACCGGTTAACTTCACCGTTTTAACGATTTTCTCGGCTGATTTATCAACCAGGTTGAAATCGTAAGATTTTAATTTAATTCTTATTTTTTGGCTCATCGCTATTTGATATTCACTTATAATTAAACCTTTTCAGTTTTTCCCTTAACTTTTGCAATTACTTCATCAGCAATGTTTCTTGGAGTTTCAGCATAGTGAGAGAACTCCATGGTTGAAGAAGCACGTCCTGAAGTAATTGTACGAAGCGTAGTTACATAACCGAACATTTCAGAAAGAGGAACCTTAGCTTTAATAACCTGTGCACCGGCACGGCTATCCATCCCTTCCATCTGGCCTCTTCTTTTGTTAAGATCTCCAACAACATCACCCATGTATTGTTCAGG
>JAKFFM010000027.1:0-38446 GCA_036675075.1 Bacteroidota bacterium | reverse complement strand
TACCACCTTGTGCCAGGGCGCAGATCTTACACTCAATCCAAATGTTTCCGGTGCGAGCTATGTGTGGCAGAATAGTTCAACTGGTCAGACTTTCACTGTGAATTCTTCCGGAACATACTGGGTGGATGCTACTCTAAACAGCTGCACAGCTCGTGACAGCATCATTGTGTCTTTTATACCAATGCCAGCCGTTCAATTCGGAAATGATACGATCTTATGTAACCAGGACTCATTGCTTTTGAATGCATACAATCCAAATGCAACTTATCTGTGGAATGATAATTCAACCGACACCACATTCAATGTTCAACAGGCTGGAGTTTATTGGGTAACCGTGACTTCAGGAAATTGCATCCAATCGGACACCATCAGTATCAGCTATAACCAATCTCCTGTTGTGGATCTTGGTCCGGACACTTCATTATGCAGTGGATCATCAATCGTGCTGGATCCAGGCTATCCAAGCGCCCAGCTTATGTGGCATGATAACTCCACGCAGCCACAATATACAGTGAACAGTTCAGGTACTTACGCGGTGGAAGTTTATCTGAATGGATGCAGTGGATTTGATACAGTACAGGTAAACTATATCGTGCTTCCTCCTGGTGATCTTGGTTCAGACACTGTTCTATGCAATGGATCAACATTGCTGCTTGATGCAGGGCCTGGATTTACATCGTATCTATGGCATGACAATTCACAGTCCCAGACATTCCTTGCAACACAATCAGGCTTTTATTGGATCGAAGCTACATATCAGAACTGCATCAGTCGTGATACCATTCAGGTTACACTTGACTATGTTGTCGCACTTGGTTCAGACACAACTTTATGTGAAGGACAAAATCTCGTCCTTGATCCGGGAGTGCAAGGCGCCAGCTATACCTGGCAGGATATGTCAACCAGTCAAACTTATGCAGTATCTGCCTCAGGAACATATTATGTAACAGGTGTTCTTAACGCATGCACCAGCTCTGATACTATCCAGGTTCAATTCAATCCGCTGCCTGTGATTGATCTTGGTAGTGATACAGTAATCTGCTCAGGCAATACGATGATGCTTGATGCCACCCTTCCAGGCGCGACGTACCTCTGGCAGGATCTTTCTACAGGTCCGATGTTCTCTACAAACCAGACCGGATCTTATTCCGTGGAAGTAATTGCAGGAGGATGTCAGAACTCAGACACCATCAACCTGAATTTCCCTCAGATCATACTTGACCTTGGCAGGGATACCATTCTTTGTACTGGCGATACTCTTGTGATTAATGCGTTGAATCAGAATGCAACCTACCTGTGGCAGGATAACAGCACATCATCTTCCATGTCTGTTTTTCAGCAGGGATTATATTATGTGGAGGTGAATGTCGATGGTTGTGTTGAACATGATTCCATCAATGTATCATTTAATCAAAAGCCTCAGGTCTTTTTAGGGAATGACACTGTCTTATGTTCAGGGCAATCGATGATACTGAATGCATTTGTTCCCGGAAGCACTTACCTGTGGCAGGATAACTCCACCTTGCCTTCTTATTCTGTATCAATGGCTGGAACCTATTCAGTAGCTGTGAGCTTAAATAATTGTACAGAAAACGATACGATCACTGTACAGTTTGATGTGGCTCCTGACATTGATCTTGGAAATGATACGATCTTATGCCAGGGACAAACATTAACTCTTGTTGCAGGAACATCAGGAACTACATTCGTATGGCAGGATAACAGTGTGACACCAGTTTACAGCGTGAACAGCCCGGGAATCTATTTCGTGCAGAACACAACGGCCACATGTGAAAGCAGGGATACCATTCTTGTTACCTATATGCCTTTGCCAAACGTTGCGCTGGGTAACGATACAACCCTGTGTGATGGTCAGCAGCTTACACTTGATGCAACCTACTTCAACGCAATTTATCAATGGCAGGACAATTCTGATGATGCGGTCATGCAGGTTGCGACTCCAGGAACATACTGGGTAGTAGTCACTTCAGGAGGCTGCGCTTCAAGAGACAGTGTAATTGTGACATACAGCAATACGGGTATTAAACTCGGTAATGACACCACATACTGTTCACTTGAAAATGTTAAGCTGTTTTCAGGAAATCCAAATGGATCTGTTTTATGGAGCACAGGTTCAACACTTCATGAGATCCCTGTCACATCGCCTGGAACGTATTGGATAAAGGTGACTTCAGGTGGCTGCATCTCAACGGATACCATCGACGTTGAACTTAAAGATTGTCAGGTGGAAATTGTAATGCCGAACGTATTCAGTCCGAACGGAGATAACCGCAATGATCACTTTAAGCCTGTGAAGCTTCAGAATGTCGTCGTACATGAACTGATCATATTCAATCGTTGGGGACAGAAAGTATTTACTTCCGATGAGCAGGATTTCAGCTGGGATGGAAAAGAAGGATCACGGGAATGCCCTGATGGAACATATTTCTGGATGCTCAGGTATTCCGCTGACCTTGGATCTGATGTTAATATACAGGGCACCGTATCACTCATGAGATAAGATCATTTTTACTTTCCGTTTTTTCTGAAGCATCATGAAGTATTCATACATTTTTGTACGCATCCCAACAAGCGCTCATGATTTTATTCGACATTTGAAATTGTCGTCATACATGAATGAAGCTTCAGCATAAGATCTTTATAGACTGCACACTTGGCCAGCTGATGGCCACGTTGTTAAACCTGGCAGCACGTGTGCTCGGGAAGGTGTTGCGTATTGATCATGATCTTTCGAGGGTACCGGATGTGATTGCTGTATGTAAGCTCGTTGGTCTCGGAAGCATCATTCAAAGCGGCCCACTGGTGCGTTCTCTCAGAACCAGGTATCCACAGGCACATATCATTTATGTCACACATGGTTCAAATGCGGCTTTCGTTTCTAAACATTTTCCGGTTAACCAGGTGATCCCGATCAACGATCATTCTGTACCAGCGCTCTTTCTCTCTGTCCTGACCGCACTCGCATCCTTCTGGAGAAAACGGCCTGCTATGTACATTGACCTTGAGATCTATTCAAACTTCAGCAGTGTGCTTACCACTTTGTCATTATCAACGAACAGACTGGGATTTTATAAAAGTGACAAGCATTACAGGATCGGCATGTACACACACATGATGTTCTTTAATGTACAGGCTCCGGTAAGTGAGGTTTATCTGCAATTTTCGAGATTGCTGGGTTCAGAGCATCTGTCCACTGAGCTGATCGAACCGGTGATCAAAACTGATCATGAATCAATGTCAAGGGACCGCCTTGAAAAATCTCATGGTGTTCCGAAGGATCTTCCATACTTCGTATTTAACCCGAATGCCTCTGAGCTCCGGATAGAAAGGAGATGGCCTGCAGATTCTTTTGCATCGCTCGCCAAAGAGCTGCTTATAAAGTATCCTGAACATAAGATCTGTTTTACAGGGAATGCGAGAGAAACATCCTATGTAAATAGCCTGATTGATAAACTTCAGGGTGAACACCGTGTTGTAAACACAGCAGGTAAGCTGGACCTCGAAGAGCTGATCATACTGTTGAAGCACGCAGACCTGCTTGTAACAAATGATACAGGCCCGATGCATCTTGCCGCATCCCTGAAAGTGAAATCAGTGACGCTCTTTGGCCCTTGTTCTCCTGACCATTACGGAGCATCAGATTATTGCTATCCTGTTTATAAGAAAGTTTATTGCAGTCCCTGTGTGCACGAATTCATCCTTCCTCCATGCAAAGGAAACAACACCTGCATGCAAATGATCACTGTGTCAGATGTAACCAGAGCTATTGAAGATGCACTCTCTGGTCATAAAAGATCATCGGAACAGAAGGATTACATCTTTTCCGAATCGCTGAAACCTTTTGGTGTTATTCATTGCCGCTAAGTAGTTCTCGTTCAGTTCCACCGCATAAAACTGGAGCGACTCTTTAATCTCCTCATGAATCATCGAATTAGTTATCCATACTGTAGGATTCAATGAAGGTTCATCCTGAATTTTTTTTACATTAACTCACAAAACGCCAGGTACTCACTGTCCTGGTGTTTACATTTAATTTGAAACAGTTCTATGAAGGAATCAACCATTGGCATCGATATATTGAAAATCATGATCAGGTGGCGTAAGCTGTTGTTCATTGTCACACTGCTTTCCGCTGTACTGTCAGTCATCTTCACAGCACCCCGGTATATGCCTCCGCTCTATAAATCCGAAACGATCATTTATCCTCCGGCAACATATTCAACCAAAGCGCTTGCTGAATTTGATCTCAGGCTGGGTGCCGACAAAGACATTGATGAGCATATCCAGATGCTGAAGTCTGGTATACTGCGTGATTCGATCATTGAGAAGTACGATCTCCTCCATCATTATTCCATTGATCCTTCAAGCTCATCAAAGCGTGCAGACCTGCATTCCATCTACGAGGATCGTGTGAAGATCGAACGTACAAGGTATAATAGCATCTCTGTGAAAGTTTATGATACAGACCCCGAAATTGCTGCGAAAATTGCCACGGATATTGTAAAGACAGGTGATGATGTGAAAGGATATATCATCAAGCAGAATTTAAGGATCGCATACGGAACCGTGGAGAAAGAGTATTACGACAAGATCCGTGAGTTTGATGCGATGAGTGCTGAGATCAAGGCATTCACGGCAGGAGAGATAAAAACAGATGCTTTTGATGTCTTGAACAAGAATACAACCGAGAAGCTGAATAACCAGCTAGAGCTTAGGAACGCGATTAAAAAAACACAGGGTAAATCCAATAAGCCACTTCTTGATCTGTTGTACAATTACGAAGCAAAATGGAATGCATTGAATGAGCTGCAGGAAAGTATGACCATCGCGACAGCAAAGCTTAACAACAAGATCAATTCTTCCTACATCGTTACACCTGCAGAAGTGGCAGACAGGAAATCGTCTCCAATGCGAAGCATCATCATCCTGGTGACAACACTTGGTTCTTTTCTCGTGGCGCTGCTGATTGCAATAGGACTGGAGAATTTCGCTCAGCTTAAAGAAACATTGAAAAGCTAAGGTTGGAGCAGAAACTCGATCTTCATCTCAAAGGGATCTATTTCCTATTTATCGCTGCATGGCTGATCATACTCTCTGCTGCCATGCTTTATTCCGAAGGAAGCATCGCGCCTCTGGTGATGGTGTTTGTCATTCCTGCTGCCATCCTTATCCATGTGATCGGCGTAACACGGACATTACCTTTCCTTGCCCTGGTGCTTCCGTTCTCCATCGAAGCAGGTACCGGCCTTGGTGATCTGCATTTGTTTATTCCATCGGAGCCTGTTGAAGGCATCATCTGCCTGGCAGCATTGATCACTCTTACATTCAACTTCAAACACGTTCAGCTTTTAAGATCGTTGTTGTTTGTCGTGTGCCTTGCTTACATGGGCTCCTTCATTTTTGCATTGGTCTTTTCCACCATGCCAATCGTTTCTGTGAAAGCAGCCATGATGCGGTTAAGTTATTTTTGCTGCTTTCTGCTTGTACCCTACATGCTTTTTCAATCCCGTCATGAGTATTACATCAGACTCATGAAGTTGTACATGATCGGCCTGTCTGTTATCGTACTCTATACTTTGTTCAGACACTCCCTGTATGACTTCAGCAAGGATTACTCGGGAACAGCCTGCAAGCCTTTCTTTTCAGACCATACCATTTACAGTGCATCCCTGACATTCCTTGTTCCCTCGGCGATACTGGCAGGATTGAACTCTGTGAAACAGTATGCACGGATCTTATTATTTGCAGTCTCGGCCCTGCTGATCCTTGCGATCTTTTTCAGCTTCTCGCGTGCTGCCTGGATAAGTGCATTGGCAGTTCTGATGTTTTCAGCAGTGCTTTATTTAAGGATCAGGTTCAGATGGATTATGCTCGCGATACTTGCAGGTGCTTTATACATAGGTGTACAGGCTCCGGAATATGTGTGGAAACTTCGCCAGAACAATTACGATTCAAATGCGAGAAACGCAGGAATTGAAGAGCAGGTGAGATCTGTTACAAACACACGATCTGATCAAAGCAATGCTGAACGTGTCAACCGCTGGAGCTGTGCAATCCGCATGTTCCAGGATAAGCCATGGACCGGTTTTGGCCCGGGCACCTATCAGTTCCAGTATCTTGACTACCAGCTGCCTGATGAGCGTACAGCGATAAGTGTAACGGATCCGTATCACATTGAAGAGGGGAAAGGAGGCACTGCACACAATGAGCTGCTGCTGGCATTGTCGGAGAATGGCATCCTGGGTTTTGTTTTTCTTCTGCTGATCATGGTGTTGTCGATGTATTATGGAACGCAGGTTATTTACAGGCATCCTTTGAAATCTTATCGTGTGGCGTGCACTGCCGCCTTGCTTGGCCTGGTTTCGTTTTATGTACACAGCCTTTTTAATAATTTCCTGGATGCAGATAAGATCGCGTTTCTGTTCTGGTCTTCCATTGCGCTGATTATCGTTTCGTTCCAGGATTTAAAACAACGTGCGTATGAGAGGTAAAGCGAAGCTGATCTTTCTGTTTGCACTGATCCTCTTTCAATTCTGGTTTGGAATAAAGCCAGGTTGGGAGAGTCCTCACTCGGATTTCCCAAATTACTATACCTCTTCGAGGATGATCATTGATAACGTTTCGCTTGCAAGTGCCTATGATGATGGATGGTTCCAGGAGAAGATCACTTCCTACGGATTCCGTGAACGCGGGAAGTTCTCTCCATTCCCGCCACCAACCGCACTTACCATGCTTCCTGTCGCCTGGCTTGAACCTATGCAGGCAAAGCAGGTAGTGACAACGATCAACATGCTGCTGCTAATCCTGATCGCGTTTCTCTTCAGGAAGATCTCCGGATTCAACTTCATTGATTGCATGCTCGTGATCTTGCTGACAGGTATTGGTCTTGCGAACAACTTCCTGCTCGGACAATTCTATCTATGCCTGCTGCTTCTTGTAACCTTCGGATACATGATGTATCTAAAGAAACAGGATATGATCACTGGCTTACTTTGGGGAACTGGCATGGCTGTTAAATATGTACCATTCGTTTTTATTCCTGTTATGATCATTGAGAAACGCTGGAAGTCTCTCGCTGCCATGATCGTCATGTTCATACTTTTGAATGTCATTGCCATGCTCTATTTCGGTACCGAGGTTTATAAAGGGTTTGCAGACAAAGTATTGATCAGGCATGTCAACGGAGACCTTTCAAGCCAGTCTTCGTTTGCATTCGCATTTCAGTCATGGAACTCATTCCTCAGGAACTGCTTTGTCTTTGATCCCGTTGAGAATCCGGATCCACTGATCAGATCTGGTTTTCTGTTTGAACTCTCCCGCATCCTTGTATATTCCGGTTACATCTTTACAGCAGTTATTACTATGGTCAGGGTGAGAATGCATACATCACTGTTGATCGCTTTCAGCCTGCTCTTTCTTTTGGCAGTCCTTCCTGCATCAGCCACGTATCATTACATACTTCTGTCCCTGCCTTTTCTATTGATCATACATTGGCTTAAGACATACTGCAAGTCATATTCACTGCAGCTATTGACAGGAATGTATGCGGGCATAGGTTTTGTTCCCTTCATGATCAATGAGTTTTTTGAAGGATATCAGTTTCCTCTGATCCTCGCATTTCACAGGCTGTGGCTGATCACCCTGTTTTACATAGCCAGTGTCATTGTGATTCATTCAGCAATAAAGCGTACCATGAAAGGAGCTGCTGTATGAAACAAAAGGACATCGGACGCCTTGGAATGATTGCCTCCAACACCATGAGGAGCATTTCAGCTCCTGTATCTTCTGCGTTTATCTCCATCATGATCATCAGGGTTGCATCGAAAGAGCTTTGGGGTGAAATGACTGGATACCTGATCGTCATTGCCCTGCTCGCACACATCTCAGGATTCGGAAACAAAGAATATCTATTGCGTGCATTCAGCAAGTCGCCTGCAACTCAGAAGCAGTTGTGGCTCTCATCCTTCGCTGCAAGAAATTTCATCCTGCTGATCTTCTGTGGAGTTATGCTGATGCTGCCTTTCTCATGGACATTCACACTTCTTTCAATTTCATTCCTGGTTGCAAGGTATATATGTCAATCGTATGATCCTGTGTCAACATACAAACGGAATTTCACTTACGCTTTAATAGGTGAAGGTGTATCACTGATGATACTCGCATGCCTGATTTATGTGTATCAGGATCAGCTTGGAATTGATTTCCTTCTTTTCATTTTTACCATTTCGGAAATTGTTAAAGCGTTCATGTTCTGGATCGTCTTTCGTAATGAGTTTCCATTGACGGCACATGTATCGGTAAACAAAGCATTTGTATTCGGTGCATTCCCGTTTTTTCTTCTTGGATTTTCCGGATTGTTGCAGTCTAAGGCGGATCAGTTAACTGTTATCCTGTTTTTGAAGCATTCTGAAGTTGGCGAGTACCAGGTATTGACCAACTTCTTCTATCTGATCATGGCGATTCCCGGACTAGCAATGAATACATACCTGAAAAATTTCTATCGTTCAACAGGTACATCCGGAGAAGGACTTAACTCATTATTCTTTAAGTTCGGGTTGCTTTTTATTCCGATAGCACTTGTGTGCGTATATGGTTTCATGCACATGGTGTATGGGTTTGATACATCATGGATCATCATACTTCTCGGATTCTTTTACATTATCCCGACATATTACTACACACCATTTATTTACCGTGCATTCAAACAGGACAAGGCGAAATCCATTGTCATGCTTACGTTTTCCGGCATTGCATTAAACTGGCTGCTCAGCATTTTCCTGATACCTTATGCCGGATTCCAGGGTGCTTTAATTTCCACAGTGCTTGCTCAATGGATGGTGCTGTCGTGCTATGTAGTGATGTTTCAACTGAAGAAGTTTAATAGCCAGCTAGTTGTGACAGAATGAAGCAAGGAGGCAGGTCTATGGTCAGTTCATTGCTTAACTTACGTGGGTTTAAAACGGTTTCATCGGAAATTCTTGTCCAGCCTTCCATCTTTCTAAAGTGTGAGGATGAACGAACTTTCACAGTACATAAGTATGCAGTTGTATGCCTTGATCCTGTGATCGTTGCTGTTTCGAGTGAAGCCATGGTGGATGCGAATGAGCTGACCATGTACGATGCGTCTGGACAATTGCTATGTAAACAGAAGGTTAGAAGAATACCTGTCATGCCTGACCAGTCTCTTGCATTGTATGAAGTGCTGGATTCCAGGTCCACCTTGCGGGGCGGCCGATTGAGTACTTTGTTCGATGACTTGATTCTGCTGCTTAAAAATGCTGCTGAACAGAATCCTTCGAATTTTAAAATGTCGGTCACATCGTTAAACAGGCTCTTCGATTGTTATTTGACCCCACATCCTGTCTATACATTGAATTATATAAAGAACGATGGCAGTAGTCATGCGATCCCCATTGATCTCTGCATGTATGACGATAAGGATTTCTGGTTTTCTCTTTTGATCAGTAGCAGATCTGTCATTGAACTTGTTCCTGAAAAGGAGGTGGAGATAGCTACTGTCCGCTGGAAGGAAGAATGCAATGCTCAGAATTTACTTCACTCGTTGAAAGATGCAACAGAGAATTACCTTAATGGAAGGATCGTTGCGTATTATGACCTCGGTTCTCACAGACTTTTCAAACTGAACGTAGAGCAAATGAATGATTCCAGGAACGAAGGAAGACTTTGTCATACTCCCTGGTTTAATACAATTACAACGCATGGCTGAAACAGACGGCATCACCTATTACGATCATATTGCCGGAACGTATGATTCGCTCATGGATGCTGAATCTGTGAACAGGATCGTCAGAGATCATGTAAAGGAATATTTTCTTTCACGGATACCTCCAGGTGCAGTTCTGGATTTTGGTGGAGGAACAGGTGCAGATCATCAGTGGCTTATCAATTCTGGAAATGATGTTTATTTTCATGAGCCATCTGAAGGTATGGAGATGCAGGCAAGATTGAAAAGCGAACGCGCGGGTTATCCACTCCGGATGATCTCATCTAATGATCTTGAATTCAGGCATGAAGATCTTAAGGTTAATTCTGTGCTTGCAAATTTTGCCGTGCTTAATTGCATTCAGTCACTTAATCCTGTTTTCAGATCCTTGGCGAATTTGTTAAAGCCGGGTGATCATGTCATTGCCAATGTGCTTAACTCAGCGTTCACTATTCTGATGAAGCAGCATTTCAGATCATTTCTCATGAACAAGATTACTGGCAGGCAGATCAGACTTCGTCCTTCGGTTGACTCACTCCATACCCAAGCATACCTGCATACGCTAAAGGAATTTGAGAAGGCATCTTCAATCTATTTCACAATGCAAAGACCAGTCATGTTGCCGGGCAGAAAATTCATGCTGCTTGATTTTGTCAGGAATACGAATTCAACCAGTATATTAAACACTACAGGAAAATGAAAAAAGTGTTGCTGTTTAATCCACGCAGTGCTGAAAGCAAGCCCAGGATTCCGAATTCGATTCTGCAGGTTGCCGCCTCAGTTGAAGGTTTATATGAGTATGTGATTGTCGATGGAAACCTCGAAAGCAAGCCACTTGAAAAGATCTTGTCGCTGCTTGACACCGATGAGTTCTTCTGCTTCGCTTCAACGGTAATGCCTGGTCCGCAGCTTAAGCAGGCCATACCTTTCACTAAGGAAGTGAAATGTAAGCACCCTGGAATCATCACAGTATGGGGCGGATACTTTCCATCGAATCATCCTGAAGTTGTTATGAATTCAGGGTTCGTAGATTTTATTGTGAATGGCCCGGGAGACAAAGTATTTCCTATGCTCCTTAAAGAACATAAGGAACGCCACATGCTTGACAAGATTCCGAACCTTATCTACATGAAGGCTGGTAAATTGATCAGGACTAAAAAGGATGAACTCTATGACCAGGATACGCTTCCTGAATTGCCGTACAATAAGCTGAATGACTTTTATTCACTGAAACGTTATTTAGGCAAGACCTACCTGGGTACAAAAACGATTGCTTACCATAGCAGCTTTGGTTGTCCTTTCACCTGTTCATTCTGCGCGGTTGTTCCTGTGTATAATGCACGATGGAAGGGAAGATCTGCAGGAGCGATCTACAAAGACATCAAGTTCCTGAAAGAAACCTATGGAGGGAATGCGATCGAGTTTCATGACAACAACTTTTTTGTATCAGAAAAACGAACGGTTGAATTTGCCAGGCTCATCATGAACGAGCAGATGAGCTGGTGGGGAGAAGGCAGGATCGATACGCTTGACAAGTACAGTGATCAGACTCTGCAGCTCATGCGAGACTCAGGTTGCAGGATGATCTTTTTCGGTGCGGAATCAGGCAATGATGCTTACCTGAAGAAGATCGATAAAGGAGGAACACAGAATGCTGAACAGATCAAGGCGTTTGCCAGGCGGCTCTCGAAATTTGATATCGTACCTGAATACTCGTTCGTGCTTGGTTTTCCAGCGGCAACGACCGATCTGGTGAAGGAGCAGGTGAGACAGGAGATCCGATTCATCCGTGAGATCAAATCAATCAATCCGGCAACTGAGATCATCATTTATGTGTACAGTCCTGTTCCTGTGGAAGGTTCAGAAATGTATCAGCAGGTACAGCGTGCAGGATTTCATTATCCAAGGTCGCTGGAAGAATGGATCGCGCCTGCCTGGGAAAAGTTTGACCTTCGCAAGAATCCTTTGACACCATGGCTGACCAGTGAGATCATTGATGAGATCAAAGGATTTGAAACCGTTCTGAATGGTTATTATCCAACGGTTTCTGACATCCGGCTTTCCTCTATGCAGCGGACTTTAATGAAAGCCAGTGCAACATTCCGTTACAAATCAGGCTTCTATCGGTATCCTTTGGAGATCAAGATTCTTCAGAAACTGATGAAGTACAGGCAACCTGAGATTGAAGGCTTTTAAGATGAGAACACTGACAAGAATGATCATCAGGCATACATGGAAACCGATGCTGCAATGGTATCTTAAAAAGCCACGCGACTGGCAGAAAGAAGGATTACACATCACGGTACTTCCAGGTGTATTTCATCCGGGCTTTTTTTTCAGCACAACATTTCTTCTTAAGCATCTTAAGAAATTTACACTTTATAAAAAAGCTGTACTGGAGATAGGCAGTGGTTCAGGCTTTCTGAGTGTGTATGCAGCGAAAATGAACGCACATGTTGTGAGTTGTGATCTGAACCCGCTTGCCGTGACATGCACGAAGAATAATTTTCATGTAAACCAGGTTGTTCCTGTTAGTGTCGTGGAGTCTGATCTTTTCATGGACTTACCTCCTTCGAAGTATGATGTAATTCTCATCAATCCACCTTATTATAAACATCCGGCTGGCTCACCTTCACAGGCTGCCTGGAATGCTGGTGAAGATTACGGTTACTTCAAACGGTTGTTTAAAGAGTTGCCACAATGGATGAACAGGGAAGGCATGACCCTGATGGTTCTTTCTGAAGCGTGTGACTGCAATGAAATACTCAATCTCGCCATTGAAAACAGGCTGGATTTTGTACTTCTTGATGAAAGGAATTTCTTTTTTGAAGCACATTACATTTACCGCTTTACCCATGTGAAATGATGGAAAAAAACAGGTCAAATTTGCGTGGTTTCCTCTGTTGGAGGTGTTTACGCTTTTATTAATTTTAGCCGGTGGACATTGTAAACTCGGTGAATGATCATTATGTGCAGCTTAGTTCAATTGAACGGGGTATCATCAAAGCGCTGATCTATTTCGATATTTTCAATCATCCATTAACTAAAGAGGAATTGCATCTTAATCTTCCTGAGGTCGCTATGCCAGATGAGGTTGATCATGCAGTTTCTTCGCTCCTTTCAAAACAGCTGATTTATCAGTTCAACAATTTTTACCTGTTGAATAATGACCGGAAGCATGTTGAGGCAAGAATCAAAGCCAATAAAAAAGGACATGCTTACCAGAAGATGGGTGCGCGTATCTCAAAGTTCATTTCCTGTTTTCCTTATGTTCGTGCTGTGGCCTTGAGTGGTTCTGTATCCAAAGGTGTAGTAGGGAATAAAGGAGATATCGATTATTTCATCATCACCGAGCCTGGAAGATTATGGGTTTGCCGGACATTGCTTATTGCCTTTAAAAAGATGTTCCTGTTTAATTCCAGAAAATATTTCTGTCTGAATTACTTTGTTGACCATGAGAATATGTTGCTGTCTGAAAAGAACATCTTCACAGCAACCGAGCTTGTACATCTTTATCCCACAGTGAATAATGCATTGCTCGAGAAGATGATCCTTCATAATCACTGGACAAAAGCATATTACCCTAACCGGAACGGAATCGTGAATAGTTCAATACATTCTGATCATTCATGTAACAGCATCATTAAAAGGATGGGTGAGTGGCTTCTTGCAGGTTCGCTTGGCGACAGGCTTGATGATTATTTTCACAAGCTTACTTATAGAAAGTGGGAGAAGAAATTCAGGTCAGGACAAGGAGCTGATTTCGAAATAAATTTCCGGTCAACAAAAGGTGTTTCAAAGCATCATCCGCTCGGCTTTCAGTTCAGAGTCACTGATGCATATAATGAAAAGATCAGCTCATTTGAAGGAATGTACAATACAAGTCTGGCCTCATGAAAGTGCTGATCACTCATTCATACTTTCTTCGCTTTGATCCGAAACAATGGAAGCAGATGCAGCCTTATCCGCCGCTTTCCACACTGCTCTCTGCGTCGATACTTCGTGACAAGGGATATGAAGTGCATTTTGTCGATACGATGTTTATGCAAGGACCTGAAGAACTTTCTTCAGCGTTGAATGAATTTACTCCAGATGTTGTTGCCATTGTGGATGACGGGTTTAATTACCTTACCAAGATGTGTCTCACCAATATGCGTGACGCAGCATTTGAAATGATCCGTCTTGCCCGGAAAGCAGGTGCAACCGTGATCGTATCCAGTTCTGACTCAACAGATCATGCACAGAAGTATCATGAGACCGGTGCGCAGTACATCATTCACGGAGAAGTGGAAGAGTCGTTGTGCGAATTGCTTTCTGTTCTTGATTCAAAAGGGAATGCTGATCAGATCAAAGGAGTTTCTCTCTATGCTGATGGAAAGGTAGTCCATAATCCCTCGAGGGCAGTGATGAAAGATCTTGACAAGCTGCCTTTACCTGCCTGGGATCTTGCTAATATCAATCGTTATAAGAATGCCTGGCTTCAATCTTCGGGATACTTCTCATTGAATATTGCTACAACACGTGGCTGCCCGTATAAATGCAACTGGTGTGCGAAGCCGATCTATGGAAACAGGTACAACTCACGATCACCGGCGCATGTCGTACAGGAGATCAGGCTTCTGAAGAAGGAATATGAGATCGATCATATCTGGTTCTGTGATGATATCTTCGGACTGAAACCTGGATGGATTCGTGAGTTCGCATCAATCTTAAAGCAGGAAGGGATCACCGTGAGTTATAAGATCCAGTCACGTGCTGACTTGCTTGCTGATGAAGAGACAGTTGAAGCGCTCGCAGATTCCGGATGCAACAGTGTGTGGATGGGTGCTGAGTCGGGTTCGCAGAAGATCCTCGATGCCATGGATAAAGGTGTCACGATCGAAGAGATCCGCACAGCAACGGCTTATTTAAAGCAACGCAATATTAAAGCATGCTTTTTCTTACAGCTTGGATACCCGGGGGAGAATGCGGATGATATCAGGGCGACGATAAAGCTGCTTGATACACTTAAGCCGGATGACATCGGGTTGTCAGTATCCTATCCATTGCCAGGCACGAAATTCTTTGAACGTGTGAAGTCTGAACTTAAAGCAAAGACTAACTGGAGTGATTCAGATGATCTTTCTGTCATGTTCCGGCATGATTTCTCATCTGCATTCTATAAGCAGCTTCATAAGTACATTCATAAATCATTCAGAAAAAAACAGGCGATCACCTCGTTGAGATCGTTGTCTGTGAAGAGCAGCAGATCACAGATCCGAAGCGCGCTTTCATTGCTTTACTATATTCCCTCAGCATTCATTGAACGAAACAAGCTTAACTCATTCAGACATGAAACAGGATTGCATGTTTGACCAGGCAGCTTTGTCCTACGATAAAGATTTTACCTTTTCAACAATTGGTAAGGCGCAAAGGGAACGCGTTCATCGTTTTTTTGACAGGCATTTTTCAACACATGATAGGCTGAATATTCTTGAGATCAATTGTGGAACCGGAGAAGATGCACGCTGGCTGGGGTTGAAAGGTCATTATGTTACTGCGACAGACGCATCTTCTGAAATGATCACGATCTGCCGGTCAAAGAGGAAGTCTGGCCGCAGCTACTTTAACCAATGCTCATTTCAGGATCTTCACAGGATGTTTAAAGGAAGAAAATTTGATCTCATCTTTTCAAACTTCGGTGGATTGAATTGCATTTCTCCGATTCACCTTGCTGAACTTTCATCCGACCTTAATGAGTTGCTAACTGACCAGGGGAAGTTGTTTCTTGTTGTGATGAGTGATCAGTGTATGATGGAGAACCTGTATTTTCTGGCGAAAAGAAAACGTCGATGGACGCGTGATCCCGTTCATCCAGTGGATGTAGCTGTCGGGAACCAGGTTGTCAGAACATATTATTATTCACCCTCGCTGCTTAAAAAATCTCTATACTCAAAGTTTCGTGTGATTGATTCCCATCCTGTTGGACTGTTCATTCCGCCATCCTACCTTGAACACTTCATGAGGTCACATCCATGGCTATTCAGGATTCTTAATAATTTAGAAAAAGTGTTCAGTCATAAGGTCTTCTCAAGATACGGTGATCATTATGCGATGATCTTTGAAAAACGAAAAGCATGAAGATATTCCTTACGCATGGCTATTTCCTGAATGAAGATCCGAGAGAGCGAGAGATCATGCGTCCGTATCCACCGCTTGGATTGCTTTATATCGCGGGATACCTGGAAGCCGCGCAGAAAGATGTCACTGTTTTTGACAGCACGTTTTCAGACTATGAAACGTTGACATCTTCGCTTCTTCAGCAAAAGCCCGAAATCCTTGCCATCTATACGAACCTTATGACTAAGGTAAATGTAGTGAAGCTCTGCAGGTGGGTTCGTTCAACGCAGGAACTTAACGGAACAAAAATTATTCTCGGCGGACCCGAAGTGAAACATCATGCAGAGAAGTTCATTTCATGTGGCGCTGATTATATCGTCGTTGGTGAAGGTGAAGAAACCATGCTTGAACTCGTCAACGCACTTGAGCATAACAACCATTCAGTAATACCAGGCATTCATGGAATCGTGTATCGTGCTGATGGGATGATCAATACCACTCCTGCGAGAAAGCTGGTAAAAGATGTTGATGCACTGCCACTTCCTGCACGACATACTATTGATCTGAACTTGTATTTCAATGCATGGAGACAAAAGCATGGTGTCGCGGTGATCAATGTAAGCACCATGAGAGGATGCCCTTATACCTGTAACTGGTGTAGCCGTGCGGTTTATGGGCAATCCTACAGAAGACGGTCACCACAGGTCGTTGTTAAAGAGTTAAGGCATCTTCAGAATGAATATGGCGATACCATGTTCTGGTTTGTGGATGACGTGTTTACGGTGAGTCATAAATGGCTTGAAGAATTTGTAAATGAACTGCAAGCCCAGGAGTTAACGATAAGCTTTGAATGCATTACACGGGCAGACAGACTAAACGAACAGGCAATCATCCTGTTAAAGAAAGCCGGATGTTTCAGGGTATGGATAGGAGCAGAGAGTGGATCACAAAAGATCATTGATGCCATGGATCGCCGGGTGGAGGTAAACCAGGTGCGTAATATGATCATGCTTGCCCGTCAGCATGGCCTTCAGGCAGGGACATTCATCATGCTTGGGTATCCGGGAGAAACCATTGTGGATATCATAGAAACTGTGCATCATCTTAAAAGTTCAAACCCTGATCTGTTCACCATCACCATTGCTTACCCAATCAAGGGCACAGGATTGTATGCTGAAGTGGAAAGCAGATTCATCAGTCAGAACAACTGGGAAACCAGCACCGACCGTGACATCGATTTTAAGCGAACCTATTCAAGAAAGTTCTATGACCATGCAGTACGCTGGGTGAACAACGAAGTGCTGCTTCACAAAGCCTGGAAAGACAGGAAGTTCAGGAGCTCAGCAAAACTGTTTTTTAAAAGCAGAATGAGCAGGATCCTGATGACGTTAAGTAAATGATCGTCACCTGATTTATCCTCTGGCTTTTATTGCACGATGATCTTACCTGTCATCCCGGGCAGGTGAAACTTGCAAAAGTATTCATACACACCTGCTGTGCTGAAGGTGTATTCATATGTCTGGCCTTCGTTCATGTTACCACTGTCAAACAGGTTTGTATTGCTCGTAACAGTATGTGCATATGGATCTTTGTTTATCCAACGAACTTTGGTGCCAACAGCCACTGTTTTTTCGGCCGGAGTAAACACTGTATTGATCATCTGGATCTCTTCCGTCGTTGCAGTGGGTGGTGGTGTAACCGGAGCCGGCATGGTATGACACTCATCCATCTTCTTGCAGGAAAACAATCCTGTCATAAGGAAAAGAATTAATGTTGTTTTTAGTGTTTCCATAGCGTGGTTACTTTTTACGTTTTTTATCATTCGTGTCAAATTTTCTGGCGATTGAAAAACCTAGACGGAATCCTTCATCTTCCCATGAAGAGTTTGTATAGGCCAGGAATGTATTCTGTATGATGCCTGCGGAATTGCTCAGGTTGATATGAAAGATATGGCCGCCGGTATTGATCTCAAATCCTACGGCAAATGGATTGAAGTATTGGTCTTTACGTGCCTGTCGGTAATCTGAGAGCACCTCGAAGTATTCTGCTAGGATGGCGTACCTGTTCGAGAATGCCCATCGTGCACCTGCACCGATCGCATAAATGTCAAGATCATCACCATCAGGAACGCATTCATTTACCCAGTTCCGTCTTACATAGGATGGCATGACCTGGAGTGAAAGGAACTTTCTGAAGTTATGCGCAATGATGAGCTGGGCACTGTGTGAGAACCTGTCAGAGAAGTGATTGAAATGTGCTTCGGAAAGTTCATTGTCCTGGCTTTTCATTGCAGTAATAACCGTGTTTCCGTATGCCGTGATGGAGATGGGGATATTTTTTGCAGTGTCCTGCCTGATGATCCGGAGCTTGGCATATCCGTCGTAAAGTTCTTTCACTTCCTGGTAAGGTGAATTGAACCAGTCTCCCTTGCTTCTTCCAACACCGATGGTAAGACTTGATGTTAATCCATAGCTGAGTCCCATCCTGAAATCACGCATGTTATCAAGGCCAAACAGGATGTGTCGTCCGCCCTGAGGGCCTATTAGGTTATCGAAGCGATGGAAGATCGTAAAGTCAATTACTTTCTTTGGGAGTGTATTCGGTGTAGGTGTGTTTATGATCTCAAGTGATTTGAAATCAATCAGACTTTTTGCTTTCTTTTTTTGTTCGCTTTTTTCGTTTTTTTTTTCAGTCACTGTTTGTGTGGTGTCAGTAGTTGTATTGGATGCGTTGTCTGAATTACTGACTGTGATCACACCAACCATTCCCGTTGCACAATGTGGGATGCAGTAGTAATTGAAAGATCCTTCGTTTTTAAACGTAAAGCTGAACGTCTGTCCCTGATCCATCACACCGGAATCGAACTTTCCATCGGCGGTGCAGCTCGTTCCGCTGGTGGCGGTGTGCTGCATGATGGAAGAGTTGATCCATATGACTGTTGTACCTGCAGATACTTTTAATGTTGCCGGGTCAAAAGAGTCATTATCCATTCTGACCGTATCCGTCTGCGCGTTCACATGAACACCAAACAGAAGGATTAATAGCGATGAAGTAATGAATTTATTCATGCAGTTTATTTTGGCTGGATATGCGGAAAATATAGTGCCAAATAACTTTTAGAAAATGAGGTGATTATGCGGGTTGTGTGGTGTGTAAAAAGCTCTGCCTGATTGAAATTTTGTGTTTAGAGAATTGCTGATGATTCTCCGTAGTCTGGAGCTTGGAACGTGCGGCAGGGACTGCGGATCTACGCGGAAGTTTAAGTTATGTAGCTGAAAGCTACCGAGGCATTAGAAATTTATGTGAAATTTTTACAATGTAACGTCGTAGCTCAAGCAACGACGAGTGGGGGACTACGGACATTCGTTTGCTGCTTTTTTAAAAACGAAATGCTGCAAGTTTAGTACGCTGCATTTTGCCAACTGCATTTTGCCAACTCAAACTGAACATATTATCTGGTCCGCAGTCCCTGCCCACAATGCCTTGGCTCCAGACTACGGACATACGTGGGTTATGTAGCTGAAAGCTACCGAGCATTAGAAATTTATGAGTGATTTTACAATGTAACGTCGTAGCTCAAGCTACGACGAGTAGGGTTATGTAGCTGAAAGCTACCGAGCATTAGAAATTTATGTGTGATTTTACAATGTAACGTCGTAGCTCAAACAACGACGAGTAGGCATACGCTGCTTTTTTAAAAACGAAATGCTGCAAGTTTAGTACGCTGCATTTTGCCAACTGCATTTTGCCAACTCAAACTGAACATATTACCTGGTCCGCAGTCCCTGCCCACAATGCCTTGGCTCCAGACTACGGACATACGTGGAGGCATTAGAAATTTATGTGTGATTTTAAATGTAACGTCGTAGCTCAAGCAACGACGAGAAGGGAAGGCATACGTTGCTTTTTTAAATAAGAAATGCTGCAAGTTTAGTACACTGCATTTTGCCAACTCAACTTTGCTAACTGCAAACTGAACATATTGCCAGTCAACCCTACCTTCTCTTCACTCCCCTTACAGCCTCTGCGGTAAACGGATCTTCAGGCCAGAAGTGCTTTGAATACCTGATCTTTAATTCCTTCCTTACTTCTTTATAGGTGTTTGTCCAGAAGCTTCTGAGATCCTGTGTTACCTGAACAGGCTTATATCCGGGTGATAAGAGATGAATCAGGACTTTTTGCTTTCCATTATTGATCAATGGTGTCTCAAAAAGACCGAACAGTTCCTGCAATCTCACAGCGAGAACAGGTGGTTTTCCATCTTCAAAGTATTCAAGCTTTATGGAAGAACCGCTGGGTACCTGGATCGTTTCAGGCGCCAGCTTATCCAGCTTCTGCTGAAGATCATAGTCAAGTGAATTCTTTAAGATCGTTGCAGGATCCAGCTTATCAAGGTCCGTTTTTTTCCTGATGTTCGTGAGGTAAGGTTCGATCCATGATGTATCATTCGTTAAAGCTTCTTCACTTACTTCCGGCCACAGCATTTCTGCGTTCCATATTCGTAAACTGGCTATTCTGGCTTTAAACTCATTCAGCTTTTCAAGTTCGCCCAGGAACCGTAGCCCCTGCTTTTTCAACTGCTCCGTGAGGATGCTGACGCGCTGCTCTTCAGTGATCTCATGGATCATCCGTGAAACAAGAACAAGTGGTCCGATCTTTAATTCTTCCGCTGCTTCGATGAGCTGCTTCGATTCACTCCACGCGATGCTCCTTGTTTTAATGGCCATCTCATAGAGATCACTTTTGTCAACTGGTGCTGCATAATAGATCTTTCCTGATTCACGCGAAGCATCCATGTTTGCAACGCTGATCCATTCTTCCCTGCTGAGCTCATCATGGTCCTGGAGCATTGCTGATCGTCCGTTTGCAAGTCTGTAGCGATTGCCGGAAACTTTTCGTGCAATGCGCTCCGGGTAAGCATACGTCAGTAGTTTGCCGCAAAGATGCTCGTTGACATGGACTGTTGAGAGTTTCACATTCATCAGTTTTGCCCAATGCATACAGGACCTGTTGATCCTCTGGAGCAAAGATGTGCTTGCGTTCACCCTTTCACCTGAACGGAACTTCCTTATCAGATCGACTCTTGATGATATATTAACTGTAGTTGAATCCTGTGCAGGATCTTTTTCTTCAAGCAGGCATGCGAGGTCTATCGCTACAGGCAGCTCATCTGCTGATGCATCTGTAAGCATGTGCGCGATCCTCGGGTGTGCGGGAAGCACCGACATCTTCATGCCTTTCTCCGTGATTTTGTTTCCATCGATCGCACCCGTCTTTACCAGCACTTCCTTTGCTGAATTCAACGAGCTGAGTGGAGGAGGAGTCAGCCATTCATAGGATGAAGGATCCATGTCTCCCCAACGTGCCAGATCTAGCAGCAATGAGCTCAGGTCAGCTTCTTCTAGCTCTGGCTTCCTTGAAGGATTTAAATGACTCTGTTCAAGTTCACTCCATAGACGGATGCAGGTTCCCGGGCCGGTTCTTCCTGCACGTCCTGCACGCTGATCAGCGGTATCTTTTGTAACACGCACCGTGATCAGCCTGTTTAATCCTGATGATGGATCGTATCTGTTGTGCCTGGAATATCCAGCGTCGATCACAACCCTGATTCCTTCAATGGTAAGACTTGTTTCAGCAATCGATGTAGCCAGCACCACTTTGCGTCGTCCTGAGGGATCAGGAAGGATCGCTTTATGCTGTTCATTTATCGATAGATCTCCATACAGCGGACAAATAAGTCCATTCAGATCTTCCAGACGTTGCGCAACATGCCGGATCTCCGGTGCTCCAGGAAGAAATACGAGAAGATCTCCTTCATATTTGGTGAATGCATCATGTATCGCGTCTGCAGCATTTTCATCAAGACGTTTGTTCCTGTTTTCCGGTTGATAGATCAATTCCACAGGATGCATCTTTCCTTCTGATGTGATAACCGGTGCATGGAGCATATCGGACAAACGAGCGGTATCGATAGTAGCAGACATAACAAGTATGCGAAGGTCATTGCGAAGCATGCTTTGTGCCTGCCTTGTCAACGCAAGCCCAAGATCAGCATACAGGCTTCTTTCATGGAACTCATCAAAGATCACCATGCTGTAATCTTCCAGCGCGGGGTCTGCATGAAGCATGCTCACGAGTACACCTTCAGTAACAACTTCAAGCTTCGTTCTGGATGAGATCATGTTGTCAAACCGGATGCGGTATCCAACCGACTGACCGATATCTTCAGTTATCAGTTCACTCATTCGTAAAGCCACTGACCTCGCTGCAAGACGACGTGGCTCCAGCATGAGGATCTTTTTTTCTTGTGCATGATGCTCCATCAATGCCAGAGGAAGAATGGTGCTCTTTCCTGCTCCAGGCGGCGCTTGCAGCACGACAGTATTATGTGCTTTCAGCTGGTTGATCACATCGGGAATTACAAATTCTATCGGGTACATGAGCAGGACATCAAAGGTAGCGGTTCATTTCATGACTTCCTTTAAAAGGCATGGCACACGACTCGTATTTAACCTTATACTGCAACGTATTAATCCGGAAGGATTTGTTGAATATGTAAGAAATGAAAGAGTACAGAGTGTTTGTAACAAATGAGTAATCAGTGCATTGACTAGTTTGGTCGGTTTTTTGTTTTTGGGTAAGCCGGTATAAGATATGAGGGATGGAAATTACAACGTGTTGCGGGAACCGGTCTTATTACTTGATCGATGGCATGAAGATATGTTCTTCTGCAGAATGCCAAAACTATCTAGGATCAACGGAGGTGATCTTCACCAAAAATTATTCTCCATTGATCTATTCACTGATCTTCACGATACTCCTGCTTTTTCCGATTCATGAGAGTGAAAGCTATAACAGGGTCTCGTCACTGCGTCTGAACAGGGATGTTCCGGTTAAGGTCAATCATCCTAAAGCGACATTGGAGAATGTGCTGGGCGAAATAAGGAAGTCTGATATACTCTGTTCAGAACATGTGTATGCGCAGATCAAGCTTGAAAGCGCGAACCTTACATCGTTCCTTTTCAAACGCACAAACAACATGCTTGGGATGCGGTATCCATACAGACGATCAACAACTGCCGTCGGTATCTATCTGCCTGATCAGGATACGATTGTTTATGGAAGCCAGAAAGAGCTTCTGAAGTATCGTGACAAACTAAGCTATGCTGCTTATGCGAACTGGATGGATGCTGTGAAAGATTATAAGCTGTGGCAGGATCAGAACTTCAATGTTGAAAAGCGATACCTCGATTTTCTTAAGAACAACTATGCGGAAGATCCACGCTACATCGAGAAAGTGAAAGGAATCGCTGCGCTCGTGAAGCAGGATTCATAAACGTTCAAGAACCTTGTACGAAATGGAGTTAAGGCTTACCTGGCTATTCACAGGCACATTGTAAAGCAATCCTCCGAGTGGCGATGTGCGTGATATGCAAATGACTTCTGTGTTGTTCACACTTAATTTTCCTAAGGGAACGCCGATATAGAAATTGCCTTTGTCTGTAATGAGCAAGACATGTGCTGTATGTTGTGTGTCAATCGCATTCAGCTGGCTTTCCAGCAAAGAGAGCTGTCCCGATAGCTTCTCCTGTTCCAGGTGAGCCATGGCTCTGGAGGTTTCATGCTTGTCTCCCGCGCTGCTCTTTGTATCATTTCGTATAGCGCTGTCAAGATCATGAAGAGAAGATCGTATGTTTCCAAGTCTGCTTTCGATCAGCCTTTTTGCCGCAGCGCGTACATCTTCCTTTGTGATCACGTTGCAAAAGTATCAGAAATGAAGCATGATCACACGGCAATGCTCTGGGTTCAAATTCCTATTTTCGGTGTGTATTTACTGATACCTATGAAAAAGCATCTACTAATTTTCGTTTCAACGATCCTTGCATGTTTGAATGTCAACGGACAGATAACCGCAAAGTCAACAGTTGAAGCAGCAACTGTTTACCTCAATGGGGCAGAGCTGACATCTACTGTGAAAGTGTCCATACCTTCCGCAGGCCAGCACATGGTGATCATTGAAAACCTTGCAAGCTCTGCAGACGCGAACACTGTGCAGGCTCTTACAAATTCATCTGTCGTAACGATACTTTCAGCTACCTTCAGCATCAATCATCTGAAGGCTAAAGACGCAAACCCTGAATACCGGAGAATCAAAGATTCACTGGAGATCCTGAAGAATGAGCTTTCCAGAACAGTGAACATGAAGCTCAGCTACAGTGAAGAGCATAACATGATCCTTTCGAATAAAGTGGTGAGTGGACAAAATACCGGGCTGAGTGTCGCGGAGCTTCAGAAGAACGCTGACTTTTTCAGAACAAGACTGCTCCAGGTGAAAAATGAGATCACCACCCTTGAGCAGAAAGAAGTGAAGATCAATGAACGACTGACAAAATACCGTCAGCAGATCACACGGTTTGATAACCTGAACAGTCAGCCGTTAGGCGAATTACGATTGCTTGTGGAGACTTCAGCACCATCTTCACCTTCATTCAAAGTAACCTACTTCATGCCGAATGCGGGTTGGAGCCCGGTGTATGACATCAGGGTAAAAGACATCAGCCAGCAGCCGGTGCTTTCCTATAAGGCAGAAGTCCAGCAGTCCAGCGGTATCGACTGGAAGAATATCAAGCTCACCATTTCAAGTGCAAATCCATCGATAGGTGGAAACAAGCCTGAACTTTATCCCTGGTATCTATCTCTTGTAACACCTTATGTAAACAGGAAGACCAAAACGATGAACTTAGAATATATGCAAGCTCCAAGCGAAGCAGGCGCTGCTAAAAGTGAGATGCAGGCAGACAACGACAAGTTCTATGCACCTGCACCAACTGTGAATGTTACTGAAGGTCAGATGAGCGTGCTGTTTGATATCAGTCAGTCATACGACATTCCATCCGATGGGCAGCAGCATCTGGTGAACCTGAGGGAGAGTACTTTGAAAGCAACATACAAGTACTTTACTGTACCGAAGATCGATAAAGATGCATTCCTTGTAGCGCGTGTAACCGACTGGGAAGGATTTCAGCTTATGCCAGGCAATGCAAATGTGTTTTTTGAAAACGCATACATAGGCCAGAGCTGGCTTGATCCAGGCAGCACGGAAGACACCCTTGAGCTTTCACTTGGCAGAGACAGGAAGATCGTGGTGGAACGTAAAGTCATCAAAGATTATGAACGGGTGAAGACCATCGGATCGAATAAGAAGCAAACATCTGCTTATGAGATCACGGTTAAAAATACCAAGTCAACACCTGTTGAGATCATCATTGCAGACCAGGTACCAATTTCAAAGCAAAGTGAGATCGAGGTGGAGCATGAAGAGCTTTCAGGAGGCACGCTGAACAAGGAAACAGGAGAAGTTCGCTGGACTGCATCACTCGCACCATCGGAGTCTAAGAAATACAAGTTTGTCTTTTCAGTCAAGTACCCGAAAGGTAAAAAGATCAACATGTAAGGATCAGTGTAGCATGCGAGATCATGTTGGTAGGATTCTTGAACCGGTGTAATCTTTTACATCGGTTTTTTTATGCTTTGGAAAGGAAGAAGAGGTAGTGGTAACATTGATGACAGGCGCGGGCTCGGCGGACCCATCGCGATTGGCGGAGGGATCGTTGGAGTCATCGCGTTGCTCATCAATTTTTTTCTTGGTGGTGATACCTCACAGCTTCAGCAGCTTCAGCAAGCTGAGCCATTAACTGAGGAAGAAGCCAGAAAGGAAGATGAGCTGGCATCGTTTGCGAGCGTTGTGCTTGCGGATAATGAAGACGTCTGGCATAAGATCTTCCAGGAGAATGGAAGCACCTACCAGGAGCCTAGGCTAGTTCTATATAGACAGGGCACGCAATCAGGATGTGGTATGGCCGATAAGGCAGTGGGGCCGTTTTACTGTCCTGCAGATAACATGATCTACCTGGATCTTTCCTTTTTCCAGGAGCTTCAGCAGCGGTTCGGAGCATCAGGAGATTTTGCTATGGCGTATGTGGTCTCGCATGAAGTAGGGCACCATGTTCAGCATTTATTGGGAACAACTGAAAAGATGGCACAGCTGAGAGGTCAGGTCAGCCAGGAAGAATACAACAGGTATTCGGTGATGCTTGAGTTGCAGGCAGATTTTTTTGCGGGAGTCTGGGCGCATCATGCACAAAAGAGCAAGCAGATCCTTGAAGAAGGAGATATTGAAGAAGCCTTGAATGCCGCGAATGCGATTGGCGACGACCGGTTACAGATGCAGTCGCAGGGTTATGTGGTGCCCGATGGATTTACGCATGGCACCAGTGAGCAAAGAATGTACTGGTTCAGGAAAGGCTTTGAAACAGGTGATGTGAGGCAGGGAAACACATTTGAAGAGTTAAGTGCTTTTGTTATGTGAAAATTACTAATCCCTCATTTACCTTCCATAATCCATTTATGCAAGAAATTAATAGAAGCTACCTAGGTGAATGTAAAAATTACCCTATAATTTCCTTAATTATAATTTGGATTAAGTTGTAGTAGAAAAGATACCTTGAAAATTCCTTTTTTCATGTTTTTTCATACCTTACATTTAATTCCAGAGTTGAATAAATGGTGAGAATTATACTATTTCTTTTTTTGCTGCCTTTGTATGGGATTTCACAGTCCTGGATGAATACACATAGAGAAGGTGGTCCACAAAATGACAATGGTCGCGCAATTTGTAAAGATCCGGCCGGTAACGTCTATTTTGCGATGGACTCTTCAGGGATGGCTTTAATAAAAAAGTACGATCAGTTTGGGAATCCGATCTGGAGCCGATTGATCTGTGAAGGATTTCTGACATGTATTACAACAGATAATACAAATTACATTTACGCTGCAGGAGGAGGGACTCTTGCCGCAGGAATAAATTCCTATGTCATGGTAAAATATGATTTCAATGGAAATTCGAAATGGTTTTATACCGAAACAGGGAATCAATATTTTACAGGTATTACTTATTCTCCTGGCGGCTTTTTATACCTGACTTGCTATAATGGTCCAACATTTAAAAAGTTCGATACTGATGGAACATTGATCTGGACGGAAACGCCTACTCTAAACGGTAGTGATATTGATACCGATATGAATGGGAATGTTTATGTTACCGGTTATTTTTATGGTACAAAGCAATTCGATAACGAAACTATTACCTCTTCCGGTCAGAATGATATTTTCACAGCTAAGTATGATGGTAATGGCAATTTGATCTGGCTAAGTCAGGCTGGTGGAATTAAAAATCAATATTCAACTGCTATTTCTGTTACGAATTCAGGTGAGTGTTATGTAGCCGGGAATCTTTTGGACACAACCAATTTTGGTAGTACCATCATAAATGGCGATTGCTCCTTTGTTGCTAATTATAGTGCATCTGGAACTCTTGGCTGGGTATTGCAAAGCGAAGGTGGTCCTGCAGATCCTCAGGATCTTCTGTTTGATTCGCAAGGGAATATTATCGTAGCCGGAAATTTTTCCGGTTCTGTTAATTTTCAGGGTTCATATTTAACATCTTCAGGGTTGTATGATGTGTTTGTTGCAAAGGTGAGCAACACCGGTAATGTTATAGGAACGCTAGCCGGTGGTGGGCCCACATCTTACGAGAATCTCTATAAATGCTGGATCGATGGTTCTGATAACTTGTATATCACCGGATCATTCGACAACACTTCTCAGTTTGGTTCGGATTTTATGACTTCTGTTGGATCAAGAGATGCTTACTATTCAATAGTCAATGTGAGTTTAATAACCAGTTTTGAAAAGTCAGATCCGGAGTTAGAATCTGTTATATATCCAAATCCAGCTAATGGGAGTGTAACCATAGATCTTAAACATCCTCACTATAAAGAAATTTTGATTTTTAATATACAAGGTCAACTAGTGTTAAAAAAGGATGTCAGTGGAGAAAGCAAGATGCATTTTGAAGGACTTTATCCAGGAACATATTTTTTCAGGCTTGTAGATGTTAATGATGACTCAGAAGTATTTAAATTATTAAATATTAGAGGGATTGAATAATTGGAATTTATCCTTTGAAGCTTTCCAATCGATCTTTGGATCTAAAATTATAATTTCAAAAAAAAGCCCTTCTTTGCTCGGAAAAGAGCTTCGAAGGGCGAAGGTGGAGCCGGAGGGATTTGAACCCTCGTCCAAACAAGGTATCCGTAAGCTTTCTACATGCGTAGTTTGCATTTGATTGTCGGTTCATGGCAGGCAGGCAAACGTGCCAACCATAAACTTATCTTCTTTATTTTCCCCTGTAGATCGAAGCCTCTATAGGGTATCCCTGCATTTTGGCACCCCGGATCCGACGCAGCTGAGAAATGCTTCGGCGGGATGTTGCTGATTTAATACCTTGTATTAAGCAGCAAGGGCGTAGTTAGACTCGCCGTTTATAGTTCTGAGAATTCTGATTAACGAGCAATATTCACAACGCTCGGCATGCTTACTTAAAAATCCGCTTGCTGTCAAAGCCTGTCGGCCCCATATGACATTAAGAAGAACGCAAATATAAGGCAAAATAGTGTTTGAAGAACCAAGAGTTTTTTAAGTTCAAGATTAAAGTTCATGTAATTCAATCTTTAAGGAGGAGAATTAGGATTTCAATTTTTTTATTGTTGTGCCGATATAAAGCTTCGTCGGGGACAACTGGAAAGCGCAAGGAAGTATATTCTATTTGGAGCATGTTGCACTTGCAAAAACGCAGTAAGGGTACATTCTAACCTTAGCAAAGTCTCCTCAATCTGTTTTATCACATTTTTAGTTCTTTTTTGTGCTTAGCGAAATGATGGTCAGACATATAGGTTTGTTTTTGAAGTATCAGGTATCGTATCATTCCGTATCATACCGTATCATTTTTAATTGGCCATAACACCAAAGTTTGAATGGAATAAGCCTGTTGATTAGAGCAAGGTATTGATCACTCAGCATCCAATGCTTACTATACGTTGTAAAACCAGTAAAGGAGAAACCAGGCGACAACCCTATTCAATTTCTAGCTTTAATAATCCATACTACTACGAACCCGTATTCATATTAAACTCTCCGATCCGTATCCCGGTTGGTTAATGGGAAGGAGTACCGTACGATAACGAATTCCCGATCAGCGTCAACCTGGAAGTTGAATGGCAGGGAGACAAATTACAGTTTGATCTGATGCTTGTATATGATGCAGCACTTGAGTAATCAAAATTGCAGGAGTAAAAGGATTAACCGTGATCATAACAAGGGTTATCTCAACGTTGTGCTAAGAGGACTTTCCAATTCAAAAAATCCACCATTTTAATTTTCCTGCAATCACCATAAATTCCGCCAAATTCAGCGCTTTTTTCGTAATTTAAGGAACCCAATGTCCGAGCCTGCTTTTAAACTTTCTGAACTTGTACGGCAAATTGAAGGTGTCATTCACCGTTCATTCGGATCGCAGCATTACTGGGTGATTGCCGAGGTTTCCGGACATAAGTATTATCCCAATAATGACCGTCATTACCTTGACCTGATCGAAAAGGTGGAGGGATCAAACACCGAGACTGCCAAGGTGAAAGCCAAAGCATGGATTGAAGGTTCAAAAAGCATCAGCCGGTTTGAGGAGGCCACAGGACAAAAGTTTGAGAACGGCCTTTCTGTGCTGGTGAAGATCAAGATCGAATACCATATTGTGCACGGTCTTTCCGTAACGATCTACGACATCGATCCTGCATTCACATTAGGTAACATCGCCCGACAGCGTCAGCATGTTCTTCAAACGCTCCTCGCATCCGAAGCAGAGCATATCCAGCTTGTCGATGGTGAGTACATTACCCGGAATAAACGTCTGAAGCTCCCGGTGGTACTGCAAAAGATCGCGCTGATCGCTTCTCCCAATTCTGAAGGGTATATCGATTTCATGCATACGCTCTCTGAAAACGATCATCAGTACAAATTTCATGTTGACATCTACCATTCCTCTGTTCAGGGAAAAGATGCGGAGAATGAGCTGGTGAATACATTTCTGAAGATCCATCAGACGGCCATACATTATGATTGCGTTGTGCTGATACGTGGTGGTGGAGCACGAACTGATTTCCTGGTGTTCGATACTTACCCGCTGTCACGGATTGTTGCCAGGTTCCCTATTCCTGTTATTACAGGCCTCGGACACCATAATGATGTCAGCATCGTGGATATGATGGCTCACACTTCTACGAAAACGCCAACACAATCCGCTGAGTTCATCATTGGATGGAACAGGCGATTTGAATCTGAACTGGTCTCTATGCAGCACCTTGTTTCAATCAAGGCGCAACAAGTGCTCCGGCGATCTTTCAATTCATTGAACACGGTGCAGAACATTGTGGGTAACAGGGCTTCAGGTATCTTTAAAAAGTATGCTGAAAGTCTGGTTGCGATCAGGCACGTCCTTCATGTGTCAAGCCATCGAAGGTTGTCATCTCAATCATACCGGATTTTGCAACACCAGGAAGAACTGAAAGCCAGGAGCAACCGTCTCATATACGACAGTAAAGCGGAGCTGCATGAATATATGATCGACCTGAAATCATACACTGACCGTTTGATCAGGAACAGGTCCCTGAACCTTGGTCAGCTTGAAGTGTTAATGAGCTATGCTGATCCGGTAAGAGTATTAAAACGTGGGTTCGCGATCATAAAAAAGGATCACAAGATTATCAGTCAGTCAACATCCATAGCGGTTCACGATGAACTGGAAATTGTGATGGATGACTCAACAATAAAGACACTAGTAACATCAAAAGAGAAAACGAATGGAAACAAAGCTGAACTATGATGCAGCCTATGCTGAGCTGAAAGAAATCTCCCTTGAAATTGAAAATGAAACCATCTCGATCGATGTGCTGGCAGAGAAGGTCAAGCGCGCATCCTTCCTGATCTCTTTCTGCCAGGAACGATTACGCTCAACAGAAACAGAAGTAAATAACATCCTTAAACAAATGGAAACCAAGGTAGTTCCGGAGTAGTTTCTAACTTTAAACTTTAAACTTTGAACTTTTAACTTTAAACATTAAACCTTTTATATGGAACAGATCCTCGACGACAATCTTTCAACACAGCAGTTCAGGTATGCAGGCTTCTGGGTTAGGGTGGGAGCTTATATCATTGATGCCATCATTCTCGGAATCGCGCAGGGCATTATAGGTTCTATGTTCGTTCGTAGTCCGGATGATATGTCGTTCTTGACCATCTCCACCAGCACGATACTCGGAGTCCTTTATTTCTGTCTGATGGAAAGCTCTGAAAAGCAGGCTACCGTAGGCAAGATCGCATTGAACCTGAAAGTGGGAGGGTTGAACGGAGAAAGGATCACATTCATGAATGCACTGGGGCGTTACTTCGCGAAGATCCTGTCCGCACTGATCATTTTTATCGGGTACATCATGGTTGCATTTGATGATAAAAAGCAGGGGCTTCACGATAAGCTTGCATCTACGATTGTATTCCACACTAAATAACACCTCTCGATTTAAGCTCGAGGTATTTATTGATCACATTCACCGCAAGCTGGTCTGGCTTTGTGATGATCGCCTGAATGCCATAGTTCTTTAAGCGGATCTGGATCTGTCTTTTTTCAAAAAGGTATTTCTCTGCGATCACCTGGTCATACACTCCAGGAAGATCCTCTGGTTCTTTTTCCGTAAAGGTGCGGATCTCTTCGTTGTCAAAAAAGATCACCATGACAACATGTGACTTGTTGAGCTTTCTAAGCACAGGCAATGACCTGTCAAGTGAAAAAGTTGATTCGAAATTTGTAAAGAATACGAGCAGGCTTCGCTGGGTGATGTTCTTTCGAATGACATGATAAAGAAGCTCGATATTGGATTCTGAAGCGGATTCTTTTTCCTTGTACAGGTTCTCCAGGATGACTTTCAGATGACCGCTTTTTTTATCGGCTTTTACAAATGTTCCCGGCTTTGATGAATAGGTGATCAGTCCTGCCTTATCCTGCTTTTGCAAAGCGATGTTTGAAAGAATGAGCGCGGCGTTGATCGAATAATCAAGCAAAGTAAGTCCATTGGAAACGAAATCCATGACACGGCTTTTATCAATGACACAATAGATCTGCTGCGAACGCTCTTCCTGGTACTGGTTCACCATGATCTCTGCACGCTTTCCTGTCGATCGCCAGTTGATTCGTTTCTGGTCATCACCGATCGCATACGCTTTGATCTGCTCAAACTCCTGCGTGTTTCCAAACCTTCTGATCTTCCTGGCTCCGGGTGTGCCTCCTGGTTTGTTGAAGCTTGCAAGCTCAAGTTTTTTCATCTGTTCGATGGAAGGATAAACCTGAACGGTAAGATCATCTGCGACAGCAATACGGCGCTCCACCAGCTTTAATGAAGTTGAAAGGAACAACCAGGTTTTCCCAAAACAGTACCTGCCTCGTGTAAGCGGACGTAATGTGATCCTTTCACTGATCTCTGCTGATGGCAATAATGTAAACGACCGTTTGTGATCTCGTTCCTGGAACTGTTCTGGGATCTCATCAGTGAGCGTGACGTGGAATTTTGAGGATGTCTGGTTGATGAGTGTGTAGCTTACTTCTGATTCTGAACCCAGCGACCAGATCGGTGTCGTATTTCGTTTGCCGGTGACAGGTGAGCGTTTTCCATACAGCAATGTGATCTCATAGACAGTTAGTCCAACCAGCAGGATCTCAGTAAGAATGGCAGGCAGGAGAAGGAATGGAAGTCCATAGCTGATGAATAGCAATGCCGCGCCAGTTCCGCCGATAAGGAAGAACCTTGATGACAGGTAGATGGATCCGGTTAGTCTCACTTAGGCACTTCAATTTTTTTGATGATGGCATTGACTACATTCTCTGGAATTTCCCCTTCCATTTCTTTTTCTGCAGTGAGGCTGATGCGATGATTAAGAACAGGACTTGTCACCGTGCGGATGTCATCAGGAACCACGAAGTCTCTTCCGTTCATTGCCGCAATGGCTTTCGATGCACGCAGGATAGCGAGGGATGCGCGTGGTGATGCGCCCAGGAAGAGGTCCGGATGATTTCTTGTTGAATGAACGATCTGTGCGATGTAGCTGATCAGCTCCGGTTTTACATGAACCTTTTCAATCGTGTCCATGCATGCACGCAGCTCTTCTTTTGAGAAAACAGGTTCGACTTCTTTAAGGAAGACATCATTCTGCTTTTCGCTGAAGCGTTCGAGGATCCTTGTTTCTTCCTCAAGTGTTGGATAGTCAAGCTTTATCTTGAAGAGAAACCGGTCAAGCTGGGCTTCAGGCATGCGGTAGGTACCTTCCTGTTCAATAGGATTTTGTGTCGCGACAACGAGAAACGGATATTCCATCGGGTAGGTTTTCCCATCGATGGTGATCTGTCTTTCTTCCATGACTTCGAACAAGGCTGCCTGGGTCTTTGCCGGTGCACGGTTGATCTCATCGATGAGTACAATGTTTGCAAACACAGGACCTCTGTTAAACATAAATTCCGAGCTCTTCATATTGAACACGGATGTTCCTGTAACATCTGAAGGCATCAGGTCTGGTGTGAACTGGATCCTGGAGAATGAACATGAAATGATCCTGGAAAAGATCTTGGCGCTGAGCGTTTTTGCGATGCCTGGCACTCCTTCGAGCAGGATGTGTCCGTGCGTAAGAAGCCCTGCCAGCATCAGGTTGGTTAAATCATCCTGTCCAACAATGATCTGCTGAAACTCCTTCCTTGCTTTTTCGGTGAGGATACAAAGTTTCTCCAGTTCCGCATCAAGCGCCGGGTTCATGTTGTTAGCTGCATCTGACATAGAAAATATGAATTAGTTTGTTAAAGTCTTCAAGACGAAATGACGGGATGTCTTTCATCGTGCTGATGGATTTGTATTCAGAAAAGATGGTTGTCACGAGGCTTTTATCGACACCCGCACGTGCACTCAGGCTTTCGTAAAAGTCTGGTCTCTGAAGCGTGTCAGCGGTATAATTGTACCTGTCGCGCAGGAATGCCAGGAAGAATTTCATCTTCATTTCAGCCATCTTTTTATGATCATTTGAGTGCTGGAACAGCATCGATACGGACCTCAGAAATGAAAGTGCGTTGTTCGTTTTAGGCTCAATGACCGGGATGACTTTGACTCTTCGTTTTGCTCTGAAGAGAATATACAAAGCCGCAAGTATAAGCAGCGTGTACCAACCTGCTTTCAATGCTGGCTGTGAAAGTATGTATTTCAGAGGTGTTGAATAAGCCGGGTCACTTTTTTCTGAATAGGGGAACTTGCTTGTCTCATCCCAGATAATGGATCTCAGCGGGATATAAGAAAAGAGCCTGTCAGCATAGTCAAAATGCGAAGCCTCTTTCATCATCAGGTTTGTGAACATGACAGGATTCGTATGGATGGTAATTGATCCATCACCATAATCAGAGATAAAACAATTTACATAGTTATCACCAGCATAGGAGATCAGTGAGATCGTTTTGGAACTGTCGCAGAAATAGCTGCCATCGATCACCTGCCAGTTATATTCTACTTCTTCATTACGGTAGCGGTAAGTATATTGAAATCCATTTTTTGTGTGTAATGAAGAATCGTAAAAATTGAATGTCTCTGTTTCCTTTATGTTTTCAGCGTATTCAGCATATACATCTTCATAATTGCATCCTGACTCGTTAAAGAGTGTATTCAATATTTCCGAAGGAACCTGCTTTGAAGAGATGAATACATGATTTCCTTTCGCGGCGAAACGAAGTAATGAATCCTGCTCAGCATCAGAAAGAAAAAGGTTTTCACCAATGAAGATGTACGTGTTGCCGGTTGTATTCAAGGCAGGAAGAGTAGAAGTGCCTGACCGTTCCAGCAGGCTGAAGCTGGCATTGTCCTGTGAGCGTAGCATTTCAGAGATCACATAGCATCCATAAGGTTCCTTGCTGCCATATTTATAGTTCTCGATCCAGTTATGCCGGCTTTGATTTGAGAAATAGAGATAAAAGATGACCGCGATAAGCAGCACGGGAATACCGATCTTTAAAATGATTCCAGTGTTTTTCATCTGATGCCGGAATTAGACAGTAGGTGTTGTGCTTTCACGACGATCGTCTGGTATTCTTCTTCAGAGATCTTCTTATCGCCAAACCAGGTCAGCTCATGAACACGAACGATGCCTCTAAAATCATCCTGTGTTTTATGACCGGTGAGTTTACGAACATATGTGGCGTTCGTGATATCTTTTCCAAGCTTGAGGATATCCGACTCGGCCAGGTAATGCAGGCAGGCAAGGTAGATGAGCCTAAGTGAAAGCCTGTGGTCCTTTTCTTTCATCGCTTCGCTGAACAGCTCCTGGCTTGGAGTAAGTGCAGAATCTTCTTCATGATCTGCGCTGTCATGGATCTTTTCTTTTTTAGAGAAGCGCGATCTGACCAGTGAGATGATTTCAAGCTTGTAAAGAATAAAGATGATGAATGCAAGGATCAGGATAAACAATGAAGCTTTGAGAACCCCGGAATTTATGGGCAGCTTCGGAGTTTCAAAATCCAGATGATCTGTTTTCTCTTTTTCTGTTTCCTGCTTTTCAGTATAATCAAGAGATTCAGAAAGCTCCTTCCATTTCGTGTGGTTCAGCGTCGTGGTGTCAGCAGCATGCACTTCAGATCCAGGCATGAATGAACACATCGCCAGGAGAAAAAATAATATGATCCGGGATGTCTTCACTTTCCTTTGATCGAATTGATTCGGAGCTTAAGCTGAGATGCTGACCGGATCTCGTGCAGTGATAACAGCATCAGGATCACACCAGCGATCATAAAAGGAGCAAAGAGGTAAGCGGCGAAAAGGTTTGTAATGTAGCTGAAAAGCACACCGTTCTTATCCATCGAAGGCGAATCGAAATTCCAGCTTACGATTTCCTGGTAGAAATAAAAGAGCGGTGAGTTGATCAGGGTTGCGAAGATGAGGTAGAGAACATAGATGATAAACAGGGATGAAAGAAAACGCATGATGCTTGTGAATGGCAGAAGCACCGCGTTGTTGAGCGCTTCATCGATAGGCGTGTTGCACGAGATGAAGTAATTAAAGATGATCGTTACCGGAAATGCAACAGACCAGATCAGGAAGGCGAGAGCAGGAACATCCATATAGAACAGTAAGTTCAATGCAGTCACTGATACCAGGGCGAGAACGACCTGCTTAACATCAAGCGTTGTATTGGAAATAGTGAAGTGTGTTTTTATTCTTCGGATGGATAATACGGTAAGGCAGGTAAAGAGTATTGAATTAAATACGAACATGTATGGGATGCTATAGTCAGCAATCATCCGGATCTTTTGAAACAGGAGGTAGGAAACTTCGTCATAGATCCTTGCGAAAGTGACGGTCGCAGGGAAAAGATACAGGCAGACAGTGACCAGCGATGCTGCAAGAATTCCAAACCTGATCATCCATTTAAGGTTTGCGCCAGTGTACGATAAAGCACCCTTAATGATGTCAGCGGAAGAATAAATTCCACCCGGCCTGTAATTGAACGACGTTGCGGAGATGACTTTCACATTAGGAATTTCCTTTAAAGAACCTTTACGCGTCTTGCTGAGCGGGTAGAAGATGAAGTAGGCAACGATGAGGATAAAGTTCAGTGCAATGAAGATCAGACGACCGTACAAGGGCAATTCTGTGTACCTCGTTACGAAGCCTTCGATAAACGCAGCGAAGAGGAAAACAGGAATGATGCATAACATCAGCCGGAGACTTTCCCATGCGGAATTCTGGAAAGACTGGAGCCTTGAATAGGTATCCGGAAAGATGAGGCCTCGTGCGAGTCTTAAGCCAGCACCTGCAGAAAAGATGATCGCGAAGATCTCCGGTACACCATGAAGCCAGATCGTTGCGAACGATTCAGCGAAGACACCACGAGGTACAAAGAAGTACTGGAAGGTGCCCACCATGATGCCATTGTAGATGAGCATGGCGATAGAGCCAATGCCAAACAGGATTCCATAGGCATAGACACGAAATGAAACAAAAAGGTTGTTGTATGATATCCCCATGAACATGGTCGCTTCATGCTGCTGCTTATAAACTGCCATAGGATCACCGGCATAAATGTTCTTTTCTGTCATGGCCACATATTCAGGCCCAAGGATGTAAATAGGAAAATCGACATCATGCCGGCTTGAAATAACTCCTGCAGTGAAAGAAAGAATAAAGATCACCAGGCATACCAGCATTTCATACCTTGCTTTCCATACCAGTGCAGGCACATCCTCTTTAAAGAAAGTGATGAAACCATTCAGGACATTGTTTGTTTTCCTCCGGATGTAAACCGCAGAGAAGATCTTCCTCGCAAGGTTGTTCAGGTAAACACGGATCGCGCGATTCGGATAATGAGTCCGGGCATAGGCAAGATCATCTGTGATCTGCACGAATAAGTCAGAAAGCTTTTCAGGATCTTTATCACGCGCTTCGAGGAGCGATTCAAACTCCTCCCAATTTTTCTTATTTTGGCTAATGAAGCGTGTTTCCCGCATGCCGGATGGTAAGCGGTAAAGTTAATGTTTAATGCCGAAAATTCAGATCCTTACAGCTCAAAAGGTCAGTATCGAATATGATACAGCAACATGGATTGAGAGAACCTCAGCCTTTGTGATCGATTTTGTGATCATCCTGCTTGCTGGAGTCGCGTTGTACAATTTCAATTATTTTGAAGACAGCAACACAGGAGACATGATTTACTACCTCGTGTTCGGATTGGTTTTATCTACCTATACCTTGTGGAATGAATTCTTTTTTTCCGGGATAACGATCGGCAAGAAGATCTTAAAGATTAAAGTCATGCGGTTGGATGGAGAACCACCATCCTTTGGAGATTATTTCGGAAGGTGGATGTTTCGCATCATTGACATTTATTTTTCATCGGGGATGCTGGCGACCTTTCTGGTTACCTCAACAGGGAAAGCGCAAAGGACAGGAGATATGATCTCGAATACCGTGGTGATCAGAAATACCATCACACTGAACCTGACACTGAATGAGATCCTCAAGCTCGCGACGATGGACAGTTACCAGCCCGTGTATGTGCATGCCACCAGGCTCACAGAAGAGGAGATGCTGATCATCAAAGAAACCATCGATCGTCAGAACATGTATTCCAACACGGCGCATGAAGAAGCACTGGATATGCTGTTTCGTAAAGTCGCTCCGATCGTAGGCGTAACGAAGATTGAAACCGATAAGGTCAGCTTTTTTAAAACGTTGATCAAGGATTATATCGTGCTGACGAGGTGAGGGGAAGGGGATTGTTAGGAATGGAATTAAGAAAGGGCTTTAATTCATTATAAAAGAATTGGGATTTATTAAAGGGATAATTGTTCGATATATAATATTCAAACGAGTAACTTTGGATGTTGGCAATTTTTACTCTCATACCCCGCCCTAAAGAGGGGCCTTGGATGTTTTAAATGCTGGAATAAACAAGTTAGCTGCCAGCCCACCCTCGGAACTTTCCTGGTACTCATTCCCTAACTGCGGCCTTCCATTCTTTAATTTCAGGCATGTATCAGGTGATCGATTGAATTCATTCCATTCCTGCCATGTTCGGTCTCTATGAATGATCCGTATGCCAGCAGCTAACAGCACGTTGTTGTCATGGCGGAACTGC
>JAKFFM010000012.1:0-127604 GCA_036675075.1 Bacteroidota bacterium | reverse complement strand
CTTATAATAGATTCAATGCAAAAGGCGTATGAACATGAATCAAGTCAATGGAGGATTTTCAACGTGATAAAAGAATGTTCTGAAATGGGTTTTTGTAAAGATGAAATCACATAAGAGAGGATCATCAATAAAAAAAGGGAAGCTTGTGGCCTCCCTTCAACTAAGTTGATCAGACAATTTTTACTTACTGAACCACTCACATGGCTTGGAATTTTTCATCGGGCAGCTTCCTGAATGCATGCCTATGAATGCGCCAACTGCAAGTAATGATGCGGTAATGATGAGTATGGTCTTGATTTTCATGTTGTACAGATTTTAGTTAAACTGTCATGCAAGATACATTGGAGATGTTGAATTGGCAATAGGTGTAAACCTTGAAAAAAGTAAGTGGCAAGAATAATCCTGAGTGAAAACTAAACCAGAATGTGATTGCTAGCGGGGCATTTCACATCGTAATTCATCGCCATTAATTTGAATCAGCATTTTAAAAATGCGAGGGAGATGATGATGGAATAAAAATCAAAAACCCCTGAAGGCTGTATGCTTCCAGGGGTTGTAGTAGCGGGGATTGGATTCGAACCAATGACCTTTGGGTTATGAGCCCAACGAGCTACCGGACTGCTCTACCCCGCAATATATTTTTAGAACGTTTTTCTTAATCTCTCAGGGTTCGGTGTTCCCTGTAATTGCGGTGCAAATATATATTTTGTTTCTTTGCGGTGCAAATAAAATTTACCGGTGGAACACAAAGCGGGCTTTGTCAATATTTTAGGTAGGCCCAATGCCGGGAAATCTACCCTTATGAACGCGCTTGTTGGTGAACGGCTTTCGATCATCACCTCAAAAGCTCAAACAACCAGGCATCGTATCATGGGAATCGTGAATGGTGACGATTTTCAGATTGTCTATTCAGATACTCCGGGCATACTGACTCCGCATTATAAGCTTCATGAAGCGATGATGAAATTCGTTTCGTCTGCTTTAAAGGATGCGGATATTGTGCTTTTTGTTGTTGATATAACTGACGAGGAGCATGTTACAGAGGAATTCCTGGCGAAGCTGAATGGCTTTGGTGATAAGGTGCTCGTAGTCATCAACAAGATCGATCTGGCTGATCAGAAAAAGCTGGAAGAAACTAATCAGCGCTGGCAGCAGCTTCTGCCTTCTGCGGAAATTATTCCTGCATCGGCACTAAATGCGTTTAATATCAGTTACCTTTTTGACAGAATCATCAGCCTTCTGCCTGTAAGCGCGCCATTCTTTGACAAGGACGCTTTAACAGACAAGCCGGAGAAGTTTTTTGTTTCAGAGATCATTCGTGAGAAGATCCTGCTCTATTATCAGAAAGAGATCCCATATTCATCCGAGGTGGTGGTGGAATCATTTAAGGATGAAGAGAATATAGTTAAAATAGCTGCCAATATCATGGTTGAACGTGATTCCCAAAAAGGAATCATCATAGGACACCAGGGGAAGTCCCTTAAGAAAGTGGGTACTGAGGCAAGAAAAGATATGGAGCAGTTCCTTGGTAAGAAAGTCTTCCTGGAGCTCTTCGTGAAAGTGGATAAAGACTGGAGAAACCGTGACTCGCAACTACGCAGGTACGGATATGATTCAAATTGAGGAAGAAAAATAAATGAGTGCTATTGTTGCAATTGTAGGACGACCTAATGTGGGGAAATCCACGCTGTTTAACAGGCTAACCGACAGCCGAAAGGCGATTGTCGATGAAATGGCCGGGGTTACGCGTGACCGTCATTATGGGAAGTCTGAGTGGAATGGAAGAGAGTTTACTGTCATCGACACAGGTGGATACATCCATGGTTCTGAAGATGTTTTTGAAGGTGAAATCAGGAAGCAGGTTGAACTTGCCATTGAAGAAGCGAATGTGATCCTGTTTGTTCTTGATGTTACCATCGGACTGACAGAGATGGATAAGGTCGTTGCGCAGCTTCTCAGAAAATCTAAAAAGGATGTATTCGTTGTTTCGAATAAAGTGGATAATAACGACCGCATCACGTTGTCTTCAGAATTTTATGCCCTTGGACTAGGTGAAGTGTATTCCATCTCGTCAATGAATGGTAGCGGAACCGGCGAACTGTTGGATGAAGTGGTAAGGCATCTGCCGGAGCCGGTGGAAGAAGAGGTTATTGACATTCCTAAATTCGCCATCGTTGGAAGGCCAAATGTGGGAAAGTCTTCGTTCCTCAATGCGCTTTTAGGTACTGAAAGAAATATCGTTACCCCAATATCGGGTACAACGCGTGATACGATCCATACACGCTATACGAAGTTCAATCACGACTTCTACCTGGTTGATACTGCCGGAGTTCGTAAGAAAAGCAAGGTCCATGAAGATGTTGAATTTTACTCTGTCATGCGTTCTATCCGTGCTGTGGAAGATTGTGATGTGTGCTTGCTTATGCTCGATGCAACACTGGGATTCGAAAGCCAGGACATGAACATTTTCCATCTTGCTGAAAGAAACAGGAAAGGTGTGATCATCCTGGTGAACAAGTGGGATCTTATTGAAGAAAAAGGAAACAACAGCATCAAGGCTTATGAGGAAGTCATTCGCCAGAAGATCGCGCCGTTTAAAGATGTTCCGATTCTTTTTATTTCTGCACTTACAAAGCAGCGGATACTTAAAGCACTTGAAGAAGCTGTTAAAGTATTTGAGAACAGGACGAGAAGAGTCAAGACTTCCAGGCTTAATGAAGTGATGCTTCCGATCATTGAATCAAATCCTCCTCCAGCGATAAAAGGGAAATACATCAGGATCAAGTTTGCCACGCAGCTTCCTACACATGCGCCATCATTCGCGTTCTTCTGTAACCTTCCCCAGTATATCAATGATCCTTATAAGAGATTCATTGAGAACAAGCTGAGAGAAAATTTTGAGTTCACAGGAGTGCCTATTCAGATCTTCTTCAGAAAGAAGTAATTCAATAAAAATAGAAAGAGCCGTCATTGTATCAGTGACGGCTCTTTCTATTTTAAAATACAGCTGGATTATTTTCCATTCTTGACAACCCTGATGATGGATTGTTCTGAACCCTGATGGAACTTGATAAAGTAAACTCCATCTTCGGCCGCCAAATCATTCAGGTCAAGTGCAACCGAATGTTGTCCTGCCTTTTCATAGCCATCAGTGATAACTTTTACAAGTGAACCAAGAAGGTTATACACTTCGATTTTCACATGTGCATCTTCATGAAGCTCATAGTTCAGCATAGTGGATGAATTGAAGGGATTTGGGAATGCTGCGAGTAGTTCGTGTGTATCAAAGCTTTCCATCGATCCATTATATGAAACCTGGCTGAATCTTGCTGAAGATGTTGAACATGCACCCAGGGCATCACCATGCTCAAGATGCGATGGGACAGCTGATGGGGATACGCAAAGTGGCTGTCCATCATGGCAGATCACCACTTTATCACCGTTGTTTCCACAGCTGATATCCAGGACATTTACCATGACTGAATCGATCTTTGAACAGTTGTTCTCATTCGTCACATTCAGGTAATAGCAGTTGGTTGTTGCAGGAGCCACGGTGATATCTGGCGTAACTTCAGATGTTGACCACAGGTATGCAGGAGTTCCCTGGCATACGACGGAAGACTGAAGATGTGCCTGAGATGGCCCGAAGCCAGTGTAGATGAATTGATCAGGGCCGGCATCAACGATTGGCTCTGGGTAATTAACAACTTCAATGGTGTTCGAGGTGCCTTCACATCGGTTGTTGTCAATAGCTATTACTGAATAAACAGCTGCATCTGAAACAGTGATCGACTGGGTAGTGTCTCCATTTGACCAGATATAGGCTGATGCAGGAGAGCATGTCAGTGTTACTGATCCTCCAGGGCAGAAGCGAACCGGGCCGCTGGCACTAATGACAGGCGCATCTGCAACATCAACAACGGTTGCAGCAGATGTCTTTGAACATCCACGGTAATTGGTTATTTGAACAGTGTATGATCCTGATGTACTTACATTGATTGATTGTGTTGTCTCACCAGTGGACCATAAGTAGGATCCACCTATGCCTGCAGAATTAGCAGAAAGCGTTGCAACACCATTCTGACAAATGGATACAGTGCCTGAAGGACTTATTGAGGCAAGAGGTAATGAATAAACTGTTACATTGATGTAGTTTGAGTGATTTGAATAACATGTACCGCTCAAAGCTTTTACACTGTAATTTCCAGCTGCTGTAGCTGTATAAGTTGATGATGTCGCACCGCTGATTAAAATATTGTTTCTGAACCATTGATAGCCTTGGGCCGTACCAGCACTGAGCACCACACTACCTCCGGCACATATCGCTGTTGATCCGTTAGCCGCAATACTCACTGATGCAGGATATGGTGCAACATAGACAGTCTTTTCAGCGGAAGTTTTTGAGCATCCATTACCGTTTGTTACGGTAACCCAATAAATTCCAGCTGTACTCACAGAGATTGTTCTTGTTGTAGCTCCTGTAGACCAAAGGTAGCTTCCTCCAGGACCAGCATCACTGGCACCCAGAAGCTGGCTGCTTCCCTGACAGATGTAGATTTTGTTATTTGTGCCTGCTGGTGCTATGCCTGCAGTTGGTAACGGATTCACTGTGATATTTATGGCATTTGAATTATTGCCATTATACATCACAGTATAAGTGCCTTCTGAGGTAACAGTGTAATTTTGAGTTGTCGCTGCTGTTGGTGAACCATTCCGGTACCACCTTATACCTGTCGCAATGCTGGAATGCAGTACGGCCGACCCTCCATAGCAAAACGATGTTGCCCCCGAGGTGACACTCGCGACCGGTGTCTGTGCAAACAAGCCTGTGAATACACAGAGCAGACTAAGAAAAAGTAGTTTTTTTTTCATAAGATCAGTTTTCAAAAGATTAGTAAATAATGTTTTGAAACTTACAGTAACTCTCAAACCCGAAGTTCCTTTCCACACATTAGAGCGTTGCTCTATCCAGAGAGTTTAAACATTGCTGACCCATTCAAGCATTGTGCCCATTCAAGCTCCGCCTATGAAATCAGGTACTATTCCAGGTGTTCTTGTAATACTACATATGAATCTTCATTGCATGACCTGATTTATTCATTCACCACGCTCGATTAAAAACATGCTTGTAAGATTCGGAGACACAAAATGAGAAATCAGTGACAATGTGGTTTGAACATATCCGGTTTGTCTTCCTTACGTTTTACCTTTGCAAAAAAATAAAAAGCATTGGCAAAACGAAAGCTTCAGCGGTTCGCAGAGATCAAGACATTCCCTAATGTGATCCATCATCCACGGCAGGGACCTGACATCGCAGACCTTTCACTCAAAGGCAGGTGGGGAACTGAATATTTTAAGAATGATCATCCGGTCATTGCTGAGTTGGGATGCGGTAAAGGAGAATATACAGTAGGTCTTGCGACACGTTTTCCGGAAAAGAATTTTATCGGTCTTGATCTGAAAGGAAACAGGATCTGGAGAGGAGCAAAAACTGCATTCGATGCAGGAATGAAGAACGTTGCTTTTGTGCGAACCAGAATTGACAATATCGAATCGATCTTTGCGCCTGGTGAAGTGAGCGAGATCTGGATAACCTTCCCTGATCCACAGCCACAAAAGCCTCGTGAACGAAAGCGACTCACTTCACCGGTATTTCTTAACCGGTACAGGAATGTGCTGAAAGTGGGAGGAATCGTCAACCTTAAAACAGATAATGCAGGCTTTTATGAATACACGCTTGAGGTGATCAAAGAACTTGGTCTGACCTTGCTTGACAGCAGTCCTGACCTTTACATCAACCCTTCTGAAAGACCTGAATACCTTACAATGATCAAAACATACTACGAAGAAAAGTTCACTGCGGCAGGACACAAGATCTCCTATGTAAAGTTTACGCTGGATGCAATACGGTAAGGATTTTTTTGAGCAGGTATATGAAATCGTCAGGCTGATACCCTATGGCCGTGTAACTTCATTCGGAGCTATTGCGAAAGCCTTAGGAGTCGCCAGATCCAGCAGAATGGTAGGATATGCAATGAATGATGCTCATGGACAATATCCGCCTGTCCCGGCTCATCGTGTGGTCAACAGGAACGGATTACTCACAGGTAAACATCACTTTCCTGAACCCGACACAATGCAGGCGCTTCTTGAAAAGGAAGGAGTTAAGGTTTTAGATGATAAAATTGTTGATTTTGATCATGTTTTCTGGGATCCTTTGAAGGAGCTTTAGGTGATATATGTCACCAATCCACCCCTTATTTTTCGTATATTTGCATAAGGAGAAAACGCCATGATAACAGAAGAGAAAGTCCTTGATGCCCTAAGATATGTAGATGATCCGGATCTTAAAAAAGATCTCGTCACATTAGGGATGATAAAGGATATTTATATTGAAGGAAACAGAGTTTCATTTTCAGTTGTTCTAACTACCCCTGCATGCCCGATGAAAGAGATGATCCATCGTGCCTGTGTGAACGCCATAAAACATTTCGTCAGCAAGGATGCTGAGGTCGAAGTGAACATGACCTCAAATGTCACTTCGAAGAGAGAAGATGACAATGTCATGCTTTCAGGTGTGAAGAATGTCATTGCAATTGCGTCAGGCAAAGGCGGTGTTGGAAAGTCAACGATCGCTTCAAACCTTGCATGTGGTCTTGCATTGATGGGTGCTAAAGTTGGTCTTTTGGATGCCGATATTTATGGACCATCTGTTCCGCTGATGTTCGATGTGCTTGATGAAAAGCCCGGAATGATCAAGAAGGACGGAAAATCATTAATGGTTCCTGTTGAAAGCTATGGCGTAAAGCTGCTGTCTATCGGCTTTTTCGCTGGTACTGATCAGGCCGTTGCCTGGAGAGGTCCTATGGCTGTTAAAGCGCTTACGCAGATGTTCCGTGATGTTGAATGGGGCGATCTTGATTATCTTATTGTTGATCTTCCCCCGGGAACAGGTGATATCCACCTGAGCCTTGTTACATCCATTCCTCTTACAGGAGCTGTCATTGTAAGTACTCCGCAGCAGGTTGCGCTGGCTGATGCCAGAAAGGCTGTTGCAATGTTCAGAATGCCTGCAATAAAAACCAATGTACTCGGTCTGGTAGAGAACATGTCATACTTTACACCTGCTGAACTGCCTGAAAATAAATATTACATTTTCGGAAAGAACGGTGCAAAAGAAATGGCTGACCAGCTTGATATTCCATTGCTCGGTGAAGTTCCAATTGTTCAGAGCATCTGTGAAGCCGGTGATGCAGGTCGTCCGGCAGTGCTTCAGGAAAACACTCCTCAGGCTAAGGCATTCCTTGAATTAGCAAAGAATGTAGCGCAGCAGGTGGCTATAAAAAATGCCTCAACAAACAGTGTAGTAGCGAACTAACATGACAGAGCAAAGAGACAAGCTGATCATCAGGATCGAAGAAGCTTTAACACAGTTAAGGCCATACCTTGAAGCGGATGGAGGTGATCTCTCTCTTGTTGAACTTACAGATGATATGATCGTGAAGGTCAAGCTTCATGGTGCCTGCAGTTCATGCTCAATGAGTATGATGACTCTAAAAGCAGGTGTTGAAGAAGCCGTGAAACGTGTTGCTCCTGAAGTTCGCGCTGTTGAAGCGGTCCAGTAACGTTAAAGCTGACGGATTCGTATCTGCTTTTGTTCTTTTTCAATAAGTAAACCGGAAATTAAATAACGCTCCTTCCGTTTATCATATAGAAGGAATCAGTGAATGTCAACGATACAGGAAAAAAAGGAAGTAACGATCTTATTTGCCGGAGATTCAGGAGATGGTATCCAGTTAACGGGTAGCCAGTTCACTGACACTGCGGCTTTATTCGGAAACGATATCAGCACGTTTCCAAACTTTCCGGCTGAGATACGTGCCCCGCAGGGTACCCTGGCTGGTGTGTCAGGATTTCAGCTTCATTTCGGAAGTGTAGAGATCTTTAGCCCGGGCGATGAAGCCGATGTGCTCGTGGTGATGAATGCCGCTGCGCTGAAAGCGAACCTTTCAAAGCTTAAGTCTGCCGGTACGATCATTGTGAATTCAGATGGGTTTGACGCAAAAAATCTGAAGCTCGCAAATTATCCCGATGATGTGAATCCGTTGAAAAATGGCAGCCTCAGCGCATTCCGCGTGATCGAGATCGACGTGACCAAGATGACCCGTGCAGCACTTGCAGGTTCAGGCCTGGGAACAAAAGAAGCAGACAGAAGTAAAAATATGTTCGTGCTTGGATTTGTGTACTGGATGTATAACAGGTCTCTTGAGCATACGATCCAATTCCTCAAAGAAAAATTCCGTAAGAAAGAGCAGATCCTTGAGGCCAACATCAAAATATTAAAGGCCGGATATCACTACGGTGAAACAAGTGAAACGTTCATGACACGCTATGAAGTGAAGCCTGCAAAGCTTTCTTCTGGTGAGTACAGGAACATCATGGGAAACCAGGCTACGGCATTCGGACTTATCGCAGCGGCTAAAAAATCTGGACTTGAGCTTTTCTATGGCACATATCCGATAACGCCTGCGTCAGACATACTGCATGAATTATCCCGACATAAAAATTTTGGCGTACGAACATTCCAGGCAGAGGATGAGATAGCAGCCATCGGGTCAGCGATTGGTGCATCATTCGGTGGAAGCCTTGGTGTCACTGCTTCATCCGGACCCGGCATTGCCCTTAAAACAGAAGCTATCGGACTTGCCATCATGCTTGAGCTGCCTCTTGTCATTGTCAATGTGCAACGTGGTGGCCCTTCAACAGGATTACCTACTAAAACGGAACAGGCCGATCTTTTACAGGCTGTTTACGGACGAAATGGCGAAGCACCACTGCCTGTGATTGCAGCAATGTCACCTTCTGATTGTTTTACCATGGCCATGGAGGCTTGCCGTATCGCAGTTGAACATATGACTCCTGTCTTTCTGTTAACCGACGGATACATTGCAAATGGTTCAGAACCATGGAAGTTTCCTGTTTCAAAGGATCTTCCGGAAATCAATGTTTCTTTCGCAAAGCGTGAAGGTGAAGGAGAAAAGTTTCTTCCATATAAACGGAATGAAAAACTCGTGAGGCCCTGGGCGATACCTGGAACAAAAGGACTTGAGCACAGGCTTGGCGGACTTGAAAAAGAGAACGAGACCGGAAATATTTCCTATGACCCGGAGAACCATGAATTCATGGTGAAGATGCGTGCAAAGCGAATTGAGAAGATCGCCGAATACATTCCTGACCAGGTAATAGATAATGGTCCTGAAAAAGGAAAGCTGCTTATCCTCGGATGGGGATCAACCTACGGAGCTCTGAAAACAGCTGTCAGGGAGCTCATTGCTGAAGGAGTGGATGTCGCGCATGCACATGTTAAATACATTCATCCTTTTCCAAAGAACCTGCATGCATTGATGCAGCGTTATGAAAAGGTGATCGTTCCTGAAATTAACAATGGACAGCTGGTAAAACTAATCCGTGAGAAATACCTTGTAGATGCGATCCCGTTTAATAAGATCAAAGGTGTGCCTTTCACAGTGAATGAAATTAAATTAAAGGTTAAAGAAGTGTTGAAATGATCTCAGAATTGAAAGAAATAGCTGGCTTTACGTCTAAAGACCTGGTTACAGACCAGGAGGTAAGATGGTGCCCTGGCTGTGGTGATTACTCGATCCTTAAGCAGGTTCAGACAGTTGTTCCTGAGCTTGGATTGAAAAAGGAGGAGATCGTATTCATTTCAGGCATCGGTTGCTCTTCCCGTTTTCCATATTACATGGATACATTCGGAATGCACAGTATTCATGGACGTGCAACGACAATAGCGAGTGGATTAAAAGCTGCAAGACCGGAGCTTAGTGTATGGATCATTACGGGTGATGGAGACGCTCTTTCAATCGGTGGTAATCACCTCGCTCATCTTCTGAGGCGAAACTTCGATGTCAATATCCTCATGTTCAACAACGAAATTTATGGATTGACAAAAGGCCAGTATTCTCCAACGTCTCCGACAGGTGCGGTAACAAAGTCAACGCCTGTGGGGTCTGTGGATCATCCTTTCAATCCACTCGCATTCGCATTAGGAACGGAAGGTTCTTTCGTAGCACGTTCAATGGACAGAGATCCTGTACATCTCAGGACGATCCTTAAAAGAGCTCATCAACATAAAGGAGCATCGTTTCTCGAGATCTATCAGAATTGCAATGTGTTTAATGATGGTGCATTTGAGATCTACACTGAAAAAGCATCAAAGAAACTGGAGACCATTTTTGTAGAAGATGGTAAGCCGTTGATCTTTGGACAGAATTCCGAGAAAGGGATCATGCTGGATGGATTCAAGCCTGTTGTTGTTGATCTTTCAAATGTCAGTGAAAATGATCTTTGGATTCACGATGAAAAAGACCAGGTAAAAGCAACGATCCTGTCACGTTTCTTTGATGATGCAAAAGCAGAGAACAGACTTCCTCGTCCGTTTGGGATCATTTATGTAAATGACAGACCAACGTATGAAACGGGAATGTCGGAGCAGATCGTAAATGCACGTGAGGTGAAAGGTGACGGAGATCTTGATGCACTGCTCAAAGGTAAAAGCACCTGGACTATTTCCTGATCAAACCTTCCCCATTAATTACTTCTGTTCCTTTAGCATTAGTTGTTATCGGCTGTCTTCTTGAGTTGAGTTTTACATCCATAAAAAAAGGATGAATTCTTTTCAGAACCCATCCTTCTTCAAAAATAATTTAAGGCCTATTTGCCTATTTTCGCCAGACGAGCTGTTGCCTTTACTTCAATCACAGTATAGATAGGAATTCCGATAGGACGTGTTACCTTTTTTTCATACTGAGGATAGAATACGACATCGTAGCCTTTGTTTTTTTCCATCATATCGTATAAGGCATAATTTGCTGTTTTGTCTTCAACAACATTGCCGATCACAGGAATGCTTGCAAGAGTAACACCTGCACCGCCACCATCAGCTGTTCCGGTATTCTTCTGGAATAATCTTTCAAAGTCGATTCCGAAAATGCGGGTTGATGTTGCCTGTCCTGAAACCTGTTCAGAAAATGTGAAATCCGACTTGTGGAACTGAACATGACTTTCAGGTTCCCTCATTGATTTGTTCAACGTTGTACAGCTGGAAAGCAATAGCGTCGCCGCTGTAATTGATAAGAGTATCTTTTTCATTTCGATTGTTTTCAAAAATCACCGGCAAATGTAAGTGTTCAGTTGCTTCGTTTGGTGATAGAATGGCTCTTTAGATCATCTTTTGCGAGAGAATAGAAGTAACTGCTTTGTTTTCCGCCAGATAGCGTATGGGCAGCTTCAGCATGCTTTAACCGGATCAGTGAGGGACGAGCTTCTTCTTCTCCTTTCCACTCCAGGATCACCTTAAAATGGTAATACATGTAAAGAAGATTTTCAGGATATACAGCAAGCAGTGATTTACAATGCTTCAATGCTTTTTCCAGCTCATTCTTTTCAAGGTAGATCTTCATCAGAAAATAATTAGCTTCTGTGCTTAATGCGATATCCCTGTTTTGCGCAGCGCTGGATAAAAATTTTAGTCCTGTAGCTTCATCGCCACCAGGAAGAAAGATCAGATAAGGAAGAAGATAAGGATGTGTCTTGCCAGCCGTTGAAATGTAATAATGATATAATCCTGAAGTAAGTGTGAACAGTGGAAACTTCTCCTCTTTACCGAGACTGGCTTCAATGTAGTTCACACAATTATTGATATGAACCATTCCACGGATATAGTTCTTACTTAATCCTTCAAGCCTTGCCTTGTATGCGTATGCAATGATGTAAGAATACAGTTCTTCATGAGTCAGGCCGGATACTTTTGAAGCCGGAAGCTGCTTTAATGCAGCATCGACACATTCGGAATAGCGCTTTGAATTTTCAGTCACCCGGTCGCCGGAAACAATTCGCCACCAATAGTAATTTGCTTTGGCCAGGGACGCTGCAGCTGATCCATTACTCATTTTTTTCAGGATTGAATCAGCCCTCGCGCTGTTGTAATGCAAAGTGGCGTGATACAATTCTTCAATGGTCTCCCTGTCACGCACATCCTGCGCAATGACCGAAGTAACAATCAGAAATGAAAAAAGTAAAGAAATAAGCTTCAGCACGTTACGGTCCTGAAAAGGCAACCAGGATTATATATAGAACGGCTCCTAACACGGAGATTGCTCCGCTGCCAGCCCCTAACAGAGGAAAAAGCGAAGAAGAATTGCTGCCGCCCAATGCAATTGCAGCAACAAGTGCAAGTAGGAGAAGAAGGATAAAAAGGGAAATCAGAAATATCGCTATATCAAATGGAGCAAAAGCGATGAATAAAATAAAGCCAACTATGAGAAGGAAAGCGATAATCGCCGCTACGAAAACTGCACCCTGCTCGTAAGCCGGTGAGGCCGGGCTGCTTATTGACGTTTCTTTTTTTCTTTTAAAGAATGTAGTTTGTGAATTTTCTTTGGTAAGTTCCCTGACTTCAACATGTTGCTTCACTGGCTCTGAATATTCTTTTACTTCAGGAACAGTTGCAGGGATTTCCAGGTTTTCAGTTACAGACAACGAAGATTCAATTTTATCCATTGGCTCTACATCTGCTTTCTTTTCCGTGACATCATTAGCAGATGCTTCAGGCTGCTTATCCTTGTTTACGGATAAATAGTAGCCATCATTATACTGGCGTTTCTCTAGCCTTATTGTTTGACATGCGCTGAAAATAAGCAGGCACCCCAAGAGGAAAAAGAAATTGAATTTCATAGTGTGGATTGTTCGTGTTAAAGGTAGTTATTTTCTTTCTTCGCTCGCTCTATCAGGTGATTCGGAGCTTAATCGAACTATAATCATTAATTTTGCACGACGTTATTATAGCCTGATGCGCGTTTTATTTCTTCTCGGATTGCTGAGCTGTTTTCAAGTGGCCTTTGCACAAAATGCAGGAGATGTCGCTTTATTGCGGATGCTTGACAATGCTGATAAGTCAGAGACGAAAGTATCCTACCTTTTAAAAAATGAAAAGCGAGTGTTGATAAAATATAATCCACTTGCTCATCTTTTTGCGGGCTCACTTTTCTTCTACCAGTCTGTTATCTCAAGACAGATCTCTGCAGAGTGTCCATACGAGATCAGCTGTTCAAATTTTGCAAGACAGGCAATTGCAAGTTATGGCTTGATCAAAGGTGTGGCACTCGCTTCAGACAGAATGATGCGTTGCAATAAAATGGCTGGTGCAGACATTCATGAACTGATGATCGGGCCTGACAAAAAGATCATTGATCCAATGGAAACATACAGGCTGAGAAAGTGAAGTATCTAATTGTCCTGTTTGTCTTTCTTTCCGGGTTACATGTCAGTGCTCAAAATGCAGGTGTCAATCGCAACATCGACTTTATCCTTCATTTGAGTTCTGTAGGTTCAATGGATGAGGTGAAAGAGTACAGTAATACGATACTGTCTGATACATCGCTCACAAATGATCAGCGAGACAGCCTTCTCTTTGTAACTGGTTGGTTATGCCACCTTGATTCAAAATCCGGGGCACCATACCTGATGAAAGTAAGTCCGGAATCAGGATTTTATTATAAAAGCAGGTTCTATTCCTACCTCGAGAAAATGGAAAAGGCAGAACTTGATTCAGCTCTCGCGATTCTTGATTCAACCTATGAAAGCAGTAATCATGAAATCAACCAGCTGCTTCTTTTCGAAAAGGCAGGCATTGGTGTTCTGAAAAAAAATAAGGAAGCCTACTATTCTACATCACGCAAGTTTAACAGTGATCATGATGTACTAAGAGCAGAACAGCAAACTTTATTGTCAACCGCTCCTCTATATCTTAACATGAAACGGAAATCACCTGTTGTTGCAGGAACACTGTCGGCGATTGTTCCCGGCAGCGGGAAGTTCTATGCGGGCAATCGGGCCCAGGGATTGGCTGCATTGATCCGGGTGGCAGCTCTCGGAGGCATTGTTTATGAGAACTGGCGAAATCATGGGCTGACACATCCGCAAACCCTGATCTTTGGTGGATTGTTCAGCGTGTTTTATGTAGGAAATATCTGGGGAAGTGTATTAAGTGTTCAAACCGTATGGAATGAGAAACAGCTTGAGCAAAAGCACAACATTACTGTTGGGCTTCGTGTTCCTGTTGATGCCTTTTTTAAGTAAAGGGCAATCTGCAGGTGACTATGCCAGCCAGGCCTTAAAGCTTGAGCAGGAGTCTGATTATTTGCATGCAGCTACGTTGTGGGAGAAGGCAGTGTTTGATGATGTTGATGACACTCTTAAACAAACGTATGTCTTCAACCGGGCTATGTGTTTCAAGCATGCGGGTGAGTACATGCTTGCTGAAAGAACATTCAGAAGGATTGATCGAAACCTGCTTACCGATTCCATGCAGATCGAGGTGTTATATCAGTCGTCGCTTGTAAGCTTTCTGCAAGGTCATGGCAAATCAGCGGACCTTCTTTTGTCTGAGTCATTTTCAATAGCTCATGAAACAGCGACATCCCATTCATCTTTGTTTCTCCATGCACTTGTTCTAAATAGTATTGGAGAGTTCAGCCAGGCTAAATCAAAACTGAAGCAATATGCAGGGAAGCTTACATTGCCTGCGGATTCAATTGCATCAGTCATGTCAGCGATCGATGAACTGTATGATGATTCAGAGCCAGAGATAAAGCGATTGGCTAAAGCAAGGAAGCTTTCCATGTTTCTGCCTGGTGCTGGTTTGTTTTATTCAGGATATCCCGGAAAGGCATTTGTCAACATCGGCCTTCAGGTAGCTTCCCTTGGATTTATTGGATATAATGTACTAATGATGAATTATTTTACAGCAGCAACAGCAGGCGTAAAGTTGTTCCTTCTCTTTTATACAGGTGGTGTCAATCAGCTTGAGTATCTTGTTAACAGCCGTAATGAACAGGTATTGCGCGAATTCAATTCATTGGTAAAAGACTTTATGCTTAGAGATGGAAAAACATTTTAATCTTACTTCAATATTCCTTTTGGTATTGATCATGTTCGGACATGAAGTGATCGCTCAACCTGTTGCTACATTACTGGGACATTCCGGAGCAGTGAATTGCATTGATCTCTCGCCTGATGGAAAATACCTTGCATCAGGTGCAAAAGATCAATCAGTGAGGATCTGGAACCTTGAAAGCAGATCGGTTGAAAAAATAAAAACAGACTTTCCATCATCTGTTAGCGCCTTGCATTATTCTCCGGATGGACAGATGTTAAGCTGTGGGATGTATGAGGACCTTCTTGTTCTGAGAACATCAGACCTGAAAAAAGTAAAGAAGAAAAAGGATCTGCATACCTCTTTTGTTGAGTCGGCTGAATATTCTCCCGATGGAAAGTTCATCGCTACAAGCAGCTGGCGTGATAATTCACTCATGCTCATTGATGCACAGACATTAAAGAAAAAGTTTGTCTGTGAACAGGAAGTGTGGGTAGATCAGGCTCTATTCACAGCCAATTCAAGCTTGCTCGTTAGTGCAGGACATGACAATCTTTTGAAGATCTGGGATGTGAAGACTGGCCAGATGATCCAAAAGCTTGCCGGACATGATGACTGGATCTATGCTGTGGCTTTGACTGCAGATAATAAGTACCTGGTCTCTGTGAGCCTTGATAAAACGATTAAAGTTTGGGACATGCTAACCTTTAAGAATACCGCAACGCTTAAAGGAAGCGAAGCCGGTTTGATATCCGTGGCTGTTTCACCTGATGGCAATACCATTGTAACAGGCGATATTGAAAAGAATATACTTGTGTGGGATTTAAAAGCTCAAAGCCTGACGAGGAAACTCGAAGGACACAATGCAGCAGTTGTTACTTTAGCCATCGATAAGGATGGGAAATATCTTTATTCGGGATCAGTTGACAAAACGATCATGATCTGGGACCTTAAATAAAAAAAGGGGAACACATGGTTCCCCTTTCTTTTAATGCAAGTATGATAATTACTTGATCTTAGAAGTTTTGATTGGTGTTCCTTCAACAACCCATCCTGCTCTGAAAACTTCACTTCTCTGGTAAACAACACCGTCGATAAGAGCGTCATAACCTGGACCAGCGTTTTCAATAGCTTTATCCACAGCAGCCTTAAGTTCAGGTCTTCCGCAGAACTTCATGTCCTTACCAGAAGAACGTGGGCCTTTTGCATCATCAGGTAATCTTAGTGTAACGTTTTTAGAGCTGATTACTGTAAAGTCGATCAGACGCTGGTTACAGCTTGATAAAGAAACAACAGCGATTGCAGCTGCAGCTAATACAATTTTTTTCATGTTTTTTTTGAGTTTGGGAATTGCAAAGTAACTATTTAATTTTTAAATAAAAAAAGTTCATATTTTATTGAAATGTAAACATTTTGGCGCATCCTGAAAAGATGATTCCGCTATCTGACTGATAGGTCCATGTTTTTGTTCCGTTTGCCGCAACCTTGATAGATCCTTTAATCCATCTTTTTTCATTGGTCCACCCTTTATCCCAGCTAATTCTGATCGGAATAAGAATTTCACCAGTGACCGGATCTTTGATTACAGAATCATAATAAACTTCTGTAGTTGAATTGTCCACATTGTTTGCACAACGCTTTACGAGGGCATCTCCGGTTGTTTTTGCAAGTGCTGTGGCATAGTTTACAAACTCTTCGTTGTTACGGTCAAATCCGTTTTGCTTTTCTTGTTCTTCCTGGTTTTCTTCCGTTTTATTGAAGATTTCTTCGCTTCCGTTTTCAAACGTGATCTTCGTAATGTCCGCCACTTTCACAGTATAAGAAGGACCTGTGAGGTTATCGGTCTTTTTGTATTTTACATAGTCATCATTGACTTCATCAATTTTACAATGAACGCAATTACCATCTTTTTTGTAAAGCTTATCCTGTGCGAATACACAGGAAATGGTCAGTAAGCTTAAAACCAGTGTCATCAACCCTTTCATGATCATTCAATTATATTTTGCGTAAAATTAATAAAATCATGAAAATGCCTTTGATTAATTATTCCAGAGAAAGAAATGCCGGTTTCCTGAATACCTGGAAACATCCTTTTTAAACACAGCACCGGTGAGAAGGATCGTATCTGTCACCCATAGTACTCCAAATCCTGCAGCTGTCAGAACATACGCTACCACCGTTGTTTTTTGTGTCCCAAGATAAAGTCTGTGAACCCCCAATGGCCCAAGCAAAACGCAAAGAACAAGAGCGGTTCTGGCATCCTTCTCTTTCAGAATGCTGTTGGTGATCAGTGTGTCGCTTTCATTCAAAAATGTTGTGTACTCTGTGATGGTATATCGTTCCTGACTGGTAGCATGAGCATGCAGTGACCATCCGAAAAGAATTAATATCAGGTAGAGAAGCTTCACTTTAAATTTTGAGAAGTTGAAATTAATCAAAAGTATCTTCCTACAAGTGGCATTCTCCGGCCCATTCCAAAGGCTTTCGGTGACACCCGAAGAATTGGTGGTGCCTGAAACCTCTTGTATTCATTTAGGTTCACCAGCCTGACCACCTTGGATACAAGCTCATCTGGAAATCCTTTCTTCCTTAATTCATCAGGACTGTTGTGCATTTCAATAAACTGATATAGCAGCTTATCCAGAATGTCATAATCAGGAAGTGAGTCAGAATCTTTCTGCCCCGGTCGTAATTCAGCTGAAGGTGCCTTGGTGAGAATATTCTCAGGGATGATTTCCTGGTCGCGATTAATAAATCTGCAGACGGAATACACCTCGGTTTTATAGACATCCCCGATCACCGATAAACCTCCGCACATATCGCCATATAAGGTTCCATAGCCTACAGCAACCTCGCTCTTGTTTGAGGTGTTAAGAAGAATGTATCCAAACTTGTTCGTCAGTGCCATAAGGATCACTCCGCGAAGACGAGCCTGGAGGTTTTCTTCGGTCACGCCTTCCGCAGTGCCTTCAAACTCAACTTTCAAGGTATCAAGCATTGACCCAAATACGCTTCCAATCTGAATGTGCTTGAATGTACATCCAAGGTTCTTGCACAATTGAACTGAATCTGAAATTGAATGATCAGAAGAATAGGGAGACGGCATCATTACAGGAATAACATTATCAGGGCCAAGAGCCTTTACTGCTAACGTAAGTACAATGGCAGAATCTACTCCACCTGAAAGACCAAGTGTTGCTTTCTTAAATCCAAGCTTGGAAAAGAAATCCCTGATCCCTGTGATGAGCGCTTCAACAATCAGCTCTTCTTTGCTCCATGAATTTTCACGTTCGGGTAATGAGGCTATGTCGCTGATGCTTGTGTATGACAGGCTTTCCTTAAAGTAATCAAGCTCTCTTACGACCTTTCCATCTTTATTGATCACCATTGAACCTCCGTCAAAGATCATCTCTGTCTGTGCCCCGGCATGATTCACATAAAACAACGGAAGCGAATATTTCAGTACATTCTTTTTCAGCACAGACTTTCGCTTTTCGGGCTGCATATACGAAAAGGGCGATGCTGCAATGTTGATCATGATATCCGGTTTTTGATCGTAAAGCACATCCATCGGACAAACGGTGTACATCAGGTCTTCTTCCACATCCCACAGGTCTTCGCAGATTGTAAGTGCAATCCTGGTGTTCTTATATGTTACTGTATTAAACTCCCGGAATGGTTCGAAATACCTGTATTCATCAAAAACGTCATAAGTTGGAAGCAGTGCCTTGTGCACCACCTGTTTCACTTTTCCATCTTCAAGAAAGAAGGCGGAATTAAAAATATTTTTTCCCATGATGTCGGGATTGCGGCTGGGACATCCAACGATGGCAGCAATTCCATGACACTCTTTCGCGATCTCCATGATCGTCTCTTCACAATGATCAACGAAGTTGGGGTAGGTGAGAAGGTCAAGAGGAGGATAACCGCAGACAGCAAGTTCAGGAAATACAATAAGATCAGCTGACTCTCCCTTTGCTTCCTTTATCGAGAGAATGATTTTTTGTGCATTGCCCTTATAATCTCCTACTAAAAAATTAAGCTGTGCTATACAGATCTTCATAACGATGTAAAATAAAAATTCCCGGTGGTTGACCGGGAATCAAATATCATTCATTTTAACAATGTATCAGAATAGAATTCCAATGGTAGCTACAATTGCTTTATTGGTAAGCTTCCCAGGATACGATAAGGACCTTCTCACATCTTTGCTGTTCAGGTTGGTGAACCCGTTATCATACATGACACTGAAAACTGCAGAAGTAGAACCAACGAGGTTGTATTCAACTCCAAGGCCGATCAATAAAGATTCCTTGATCATGGCAATGCTGGTATCCGCTGCAAGATCATTCTGGGTAGTAACGACTCCGCTGTAATTGGTCGTGATATCTGCCTTACTCTTCAATGCATAGCTGCTTCCAAGTCCGAACTGACCGAAGTACTTCATCGCGCCGATCTCCTTGGTTTTCATTTTAATGGTCAAAGGCAACATCAGGTACTGGATCTTTGTTGTATTTGAAACCTCACCCAATACGTTGGTTTGACGTGTAGATCCTTTAATATGATTAATTTCAAGTCCTGTGGCCAGGGAATAATTGTCGGTGAAGTTGAATTCAGTCATGATGCCATAGCTGAAGTTGAATTTTGCACCATTGCTTGTCTGCTTCTGGGTTTCCGGCTTAAACCAACCGATGCCTGGAGCGGCCTTTAGTCCAAAGCTGAAACCTTTGGTCTCTGATTTTGTCTCTTCCTGTGCGAACGAGGGAGTAGCGATGCCTAGCAGGAAGAATATAGATAGGATCTTTTTCATAGTTTTGCGCGGTTTTGTGGTGCAATATTAAAACATTTTCACCAATGAGGTTGATTCTTTATTATGTGGTTGTATGCTCGCTTTTTTTTCATTCAGCCTGTAATGAAGCAAAAGAGAAACCTCCAAAGGTCCATGAAGATAAACAGCAGCAGGTAAGTGTCAAACGATTTGAGCAGGATGTCTTTTCAATGACGCCAGATCAAATGAAGAATGATCTTGCTTCTCTTCAAAAGAAATATCCTGAATTTCTTGTCAGATTTGGACAGATGCTGAACATCGGCAACCCTGAAGACTCCGCATTTGTCATCAATCTCGCACATTTTGTTGCTGATGGTGAAGTCAGAAAGGTGTATGAGGAAACCCAGCAGAAATATGCTTCCCTGCAGGATGTGGAGAAGGACTTGTCTGAATCATTTACGTATTATTCACATTATTTTCCAGGCAAGAAAATTCCATCGGTGGTCTCGTTTGTATCAGGATTCAACTATGCGGTAGCGGTTGGTGAAAGCTTTGTTGGGGTAGGGCTTGACATGTACATGGGGAAAGATTACCGCTATTATGGACTTCTCCAGTTTCCGCAGTTCAAAATGCCTTTCATGGAGCGTGAATACATTGCAACGGATATGATGCGTGCGTGGATCACAACTGAATTTCAGAATGAAGATAAAAGCACCGAGCTCCTGAACGCCATGGTGCATGAAGGCAAGGTAATGTATGCCATGAGAAAGCTCTTTCCGGAAAAGGAAGATTCGATCAGAACAGGCTTTTCATCCGGGCAGCTTCTATGGATGGAGAAGAATGAAAAGAGGATCTGGACATTCATGATCGACCGAAAATTGCTGTTCAACACGAACTTTTCAGAGAATACAAAGTATCTGAATGAAGCGCCCTTCAGCCCTGGGATGCCAAAGGATTCGCCCGGAAGAACAGTGGTGTGGATCGGCTACCGGATCGTGGATGCTTACATGAAAAAACATCCTGAAACCACATTAGAGGGATTGCTAAAGCTAAAAGATTCAAGAATGATCCTGAATTCTTCGGGATATAAACCAATGAAATAATGAAAAGGTCAGATATAAACTTCAGTGTTGAGCTCGATGAAAACAAGCTTCCTGAAAAGATCGAATGGACTGCTGAAGATGCAGGAATGGACAAGCCGGCTGAAGCAAAAGCCATCATGGTATCCGTGTGGGATAAGGAAGAAAACAACACACTGAGGATAGACCTGTGGACAAAGGACATGCTCGTGGATGATATGAAGCAGTTTTTCTACCAGACGCTATTGTCGATGAGCGACACCCTTGCTCGGTCAACCGGTGAAGAAGAAGCTGCTGCGGGTCTGAAAGAGTTTGCAAAATCTCTTGGCTCAAAATTGGGTCTGGACCGTAAATAGCTTTGAACCAATGGATATTTTTCTATTTTTGCTTATAAGAGCTGAATCATGAAAAAGTCCTTTTTACTCCTGACTGTTTGCTTTGCAAGTCAATTTGCAGTTGGTCAGACGGTTTTTTACAGCAACAACGCTGAAGTTTTTGTTGGTAATGGAGCTGTTGTGCAGATTAACGGAGGCGCCGTCATTGATAATTCCTCAACATTCACCAATAGCCAGGATGCAACTGTCACCATCGCTACCAACCCTGATCCGGGAACGTTTACCATCAGCAATGGCTCTGTTGTAAAAGGCAGCGGTACATACAGGGTCGAGCAGGACTGGATCAACAATGCATTCTTTGTTCAGAATAACAGCACGGTAGAACTGAATGGTGACCGTGTTCAATATATTTCAGGTTCATCTGTGACCAAATTTCACAACCTGACGCTAACAGGCTCAGGCTCGGGAACCGACAGAGTAAAATCTCAGACTCTTGATTCATACATTGATTCAACAGGTGTACTTACACTGAATGACAGAGAGCTTGCAACAAACCTTTTCTCAATGAATGTGCTGAATCCTTCTGCTCTGGCAGTCGTTAACTCGACAACTTCTGGTACCGAAGGATTTGTCAGCAGCCTTGGCAACGGACGACTTACAAGGAACACCAATGAGAACGGGCCTTATCTTTTTCCGGTTGGTTCAAGTGATGGAACACTTCGTTACAGGCCAATTGAGCTGGACAGGCTTTCAGGATCGAATACATTTGCTGTACGAATGGCCAATGTTGATGCAGGGACTGAATCCCGCAGCAGATCTCAGATCGAGCAGTTTTCTTTCTGCGACGATAGCAAGCTGAATGAGAAATACTTCCATTATGTAACAAGAACGGCAGGCAGCACTTCCGGAGATCTCTCTGTTTTCTTTGATGAGGCCAATGATGGGAATTACCTCGGCTGTGCACAATGGATGACCGAAAACCTTAAATGGAAAGACATGGATCATGTGAAAGAAGGAACCACCGTTGCTTCACTTAATTCAATGAAGCGAGGAGGATGGAGTGATTTTACAAATGATGCGTTCATCCTTACAAATTGCGAAGGGCTATATGTCCCGAATGTCTTCACACCAAATAACGATGGATCAAATGATGTGTTTCATATTCGTAATGAAGGCATCGATCAGATCCATATTCAGATCTGGGATCGCTGGGGGCTGAAAGTGTTTGAAGCATCCGATCCTGAAATTGCATGGGATGGCAGGTCAATGGCTGGTGTGCAGGTTTCGGACGGAACGTACTACTATATCCTGAAAGCGAGATCTGCAACAACAGAATATCCTGAAATGACAGGATACATCACGCTTGTAAAGTGATCAGCTTAGCTGCTTATTAACAGAGTCAATAAATTCCAGCATAGCATCACGTCCAAGTTTTTTTTCAGCTGAGGTGATAAAAAGCTGCGGCACTTCTTCCCAGCTTTCGAGGATCCTGGTCTTATAAACCTTTACGCTGACCTCACGTTCTCTCTGAGATATTTTGTCTGCCTTCGTGAATACGATCACAAAAGGAACTCCATTTTTGCCCAGCCATTCGATGAACTCCATGTCATTCTTCTGTGGGCTCACCCTGATATCAAAAAGGACGAACACACAAGCAAGATTCTCGCGCTTTGAAAAATAGTTGCGGATCATCTTTTCCCATTTCGCACGCTCTACCTGGGAAACTCTTGCGTATCCATATCCCGGAAGATCGGCAATGAACCAACGGTCATCGATCAGAAAGTGATTGATTGTTTTTGTTTTACCTGGAGTGGAAGAGATGTGCGCAAGAGACTTGTTATCGGTAAGCATATTGATCAATGAGGACTTGCCTACATTTGAACGACCAATGAATGCATATTCAGGATGTACAGGTTTTGGACAATCTTCAAGCTTTACAGCTGATGAAAGGTATTCTGCTTTATGAACCTGCATCAGGCTTTCCCTTTATCAGAAAGGTAAGTGAGAATATGTCTTTCCTTTTTTGAAGGATAAATATCATCAATGGTTACCAGGATGCCTGTTTCTTCAACGTCACCGAATTCATCGTTGATCGCGGTGCCGAAGCTCTTCATTGTTGATGAGAGGTTCATGTAAGCATTCACAAGAGGCGGAATGTTTTCTCCAAGCTCCCTGACTTTCTGGTTAAGGATCTTGTGTCCATCCTTGTATGACTGCCCCTTAAGAGATGCGATGAAATCATGGGTGTCATGAACAATTGAAATGCTGTTATGCGGAGTGACAAGCTTTTCCGGGTCAGGGAAATAATAGTTCATGAAGGAAAGTATATAGTCCCTGGCCTCCTGGTTGAAGTCTGTGTACATCGTTACCTTTCCAAAAAAGTACCTGATATCAGGATTGTCAACAACCAGTGCGCCCAGGCCATCCCAGAGGTTATCAAGAGAGAACAGTCCTTTTCGGTTATCGACGCTCGGCTGATATTTTGGCTGAACGAAAGATCTGCCTAACTCAATTGTATATGGAAGGTATTTTTCCTTAAAGGTGTCGCTGAATGTAAATAAATGTGAAGTGGCCAGGCCATGCTCATCGGAGTTTTTAAGGATGTCCGCGCATTTGATGTATCTGTAGCCACCAACAATTTCCTGGTCTTCATTGTTCCATACGATCAGCTGCTTGTAAGGCGTGTCCTGCGTATCGTATTCATCAATGTCAAGTGGATTGCCTGTGCCTCCTCCGGCAGCGCGGAAAGCGATCTCCCGCACTCTGCCAATCTCCTTCATAACATTCGGAGAATCGTGATGTGTAATGATATAGATAACGTTCTGTCCGTTATTGGTTCTCCTTATAAAACGGGCTTGTGTCAACTCCTTTAGAAGCAATTCCCTTTCCACTGGCTGTATGATCTCTTCCATTGCTTTTAAGAGTTATTCGTCTGGTGGGATTTCCCAAGGTTGTAAACTGTGTCTCTCACAAATTCTGACCATTCCTGATCTGATTTTGATTTGTCAAAATGCTCGAAAGGAATGCGCTTTCCAAAGATAATCGTTATGGTCTTATTTCGTTGCCTGAACATCTCATCAGGTAAAAAAAACATTTCAATGTTGGCTTTAATGCCCAGCCACTTTCTCACTCGCGCGAAATTGTAAAAGAATGATGAGTTCTTTCCGCCTATGAAGACGGGCACTACGTCACGGTTTCGCTTCTTTGCCTGCATGATAAAGCTCTTTTTCCATGGAAGATCCTGGATACCGCCGCTCTGTTTCCTCGAAACCAGTCCTGCAGGGAAAATGATCACAGCTTCATCTGAGCTGTATGCCTCATCCACTCTGCTCAATACTTCTGAAGTGTTCTTCCCGTGCTTATTCACCGGCACAAAAACCGGCGCCAGGTTTTTAATGTTTAACAGGATGTCATTTACAATGAATTTAACATCCTTCTTCTTTCTCAATTTCCCAACAACGTTGATCAGCGCAAGTCCATCAAACCCACCGAGAGGATGATTTCCTGCGATGATGCATCCGCCTTCAGATGGAACATTCTCCTCTCCGATCACATGAAGGGTAATATTGAAGTCGGTTAAAACGGCCTCGGAAAAATCCAATCCATACTTCTTGTAGTTCCATTTCAGAAACTCATTCATCTCATCCTGGTGAATTTTCCTCTTGATATATCTGATAATGAATCCGGGCAACCACCTTAAAAGCTTAGGGTTTTTTGCCGCGATCACCTGTTCCAGATCAATTACCGGTGGCTTCTCATCCTGCATAGTTCCAAAATTACGGTTTAGTAAGCGCTTTTTAACCGGGTGGGGTAATGAGCTTCGAAATCTTAAAGTTTTCAACAAAAGTGGTAAAAAGTGGTGGAATGTGGAAGTTTTCTTTTTAATTTTACCCTGCACACAGAGTATTCTGATGACAAACTATATAGGTGAATTCGACTGTAAGATCGATGCAAAAGGCCGGATGATGCTGCCAACCGGGCTTTTGAAGCAATTCCCTGCGCACCTGAAAGAAAAGTTTGTAGTGAACCGGAGTGTATTCAGAAAGTGCCTTGTGTTGAACCCGATGGATTCCTGGGATGAGCTTGTAAAGGACCTTTCAAAGCTGAACAGGTTCACAAAAGAGAATGATGATTTTATCAGGCAATACAACAATGGCGCTGTGCAGGTGGAAATGGATTCGACGAACAGAATCCTGATCCCGAAACGCCTTCTTGACTATGCAAAAATTGAAAAGGATGTAGTGCTTACTGCAAGCCTGAATAAAATAGAAATATGGTCTGCGGCAATGTATGATGAAGTGATGAACGCGTACGACCCTGACAGTTTTGCAACCCTTGCTGAAAAAGTAATGGGGAATAAGAACAAGGAAGGCAAAGCGGAAGATGGAGTATCATAACCCAGTTCTTTTACATGAGAGCATTGATGCGCTTTCTCTGAAACCTGCAGGGGTTTATGTGGACGTCACCTTCGGTGGAGGTGGCCATACACGTGAGATCCTCAAAAGGCTTGGACCAGATGGCAAAGTGGTTGGCTTCGACCAGGACCCTGATGCTGAAAAGAATAAACCGGATGACAAAAGGTTCCTTTTCGTAAGGCAGAACTTCAGGTTCATGAAGAACTTCCTTAAGCTGCACAAGCTTACGGAAGTCGATGGCATCCTTGCTGATCTCGGTGTTTCATCGCATCAGTTTGATGTTCCTGAAAGAGGATTTTCAACAAGGTTTGAAGGACCTCTTGATATGAGAATGAATCCTTCCTCTGGCAAAACGGCGGCTGAGATCATCAACACATACAAGGAGGAAGATCTAAGGATGATCCTCGCTGTTTACGGTGAACTTGAAAGGCCTTTTGCCATTGCAAAGGCAATTGTTGAGGCAAGGGACAAGGAAAAGATCATGACCTCTGAGCAACTGAAGAATGTTGTCAGGAGGTTCACTGATAGCTGGAAGGAGAATCAGTTTTACGCAAAGCTCTACCAGGCATTAAGGATTGAAGTGAACCAGGAGCTTGATGTATTGAAGGAATTTTTGAAGCAGTCAGAGGAAATGCTGAAGCCTGGAGGAAGACTGGTCGTGATATCCTATCATTCTCTTGAAGACAGGCTTGTCAAGAACTTCATGAGGAGCGGAAAGTTTGAAGGCGAGGGTGAAAAGGATTTTTATGGAAACTTGCTTGTCCCTTTCAAATTGATCACTAAGAAGCCGGTGTTGCCTGGTGAAAAGGAAATAGAGGAGAACAACCGTGCAAGGAGTGCAAGAATGCGAATAGCTGAAAAACTGTAATGAACGACTTCAAAGTAAAAGAAGAAAAAAAAGTTGTGGCTGAACCAGCTGTATCTAAAGCTCCCAAAAAGGAGAACAAGATTGGCAAGGGCATCTCGACGGTCGTTACCGGAAACTTTCTTACCAGAGAGGAGATCGTTCAGCAGCTTCCATTCATTCTTTACATGATGGTGCTTGGTCTGTTCTATATCGCGAATACATATTATGCTGAAAGAACAGTAAGAGATATCAATACTGTAACAAACCAGATCAAGGAGCTGCGGTCGGAATACATTACAAGCAAGTCTGACCTCATGTTCATCAGCAAGCAGAGTGAAGTTGCAAAAGCAAGCCTCCCTTTCGGGATCAAGGAATCGCTGGTTCCTCCTGTGAAGCTTGTGATGAACGATTCAACGAATACAACGAAAAGCAGGTAGTGGATATAAAAAAGGACATACTCTGGAGGGTTTACCTGGTGTACATTTTCATCGGGCTCTTTGGTGTCGCGGTGATTGGCCGTGTCATCCAGATCCAGGTATTCCAGGGTGAGGTATGGAAGCAGAAAGCGAAGCAGATGACTACGGCATACAGAGCGATTGAAGCTGTAAGGGGTAACATCTTCGCCCGTGATGGTAGCCTGCTGGCAACATCGGTCCCCATCTACGATGTGCATATGGATATGCTCGCGTCAGGCATTACGCGTGAACGTTTTGATGAAAACATTGATTCACTTGCGATAGGCCTGAGCAAAATGTTCCCGTCAAAAACAAAAAAAGAATTTGTAAAAGAGCTTCGGACGGCAAGAAGAAAGGGTGAACGTTATCATTTCATTGCTAAAGGTGTCCGATTTAATCAGCTCCAGGAGCTTCGTCGCTTTCCCCTGTACAGGCTTGGAAAATACAAAGGCGGCCTGATCGCTGAGCAGATCAACAAACGTGAATTTCCTTTCAGGGAGCTAGCAAGCCGTACACTGGGAAGTCAGCGTGCAGGTATTAAGCCCGTAGGAATAGAAGGTGCTTATAACAACTACCTGAAAGGGATTGATGGCAAGATCACTGTTCAGAAGCTTGCAGGAGGGATCACCAGACCGATACATGATGACAATGAAATAGAGCCTAAAGACGGAAGTGACATCTATACAACCATCGATGTGAATATTCAGGATGTCGCGCATGATGCATTACTGAATCAGTTACGAAAGCACAATGCTGATCATGGTTCTCTTGCGCTTATGGAGGTCAGCACAGGTGAGATCAGAGCCATTGTGAATCTTACACGAAAAGATTCTGGTGAATACCATGAGCTGTATAACTATGTGATCGGTGAATCTGTTGAGCCAGGATCCACATTCAAGCTTGCTTCGGTGATCGCTGTGATGGAAGATGGTTATGCTGATCTTGATGATACCATCAATACAGAAAATGGTACGGTAAGATTTCATGACCGTGTGATGAAAGACAGCCATGATGGTGGTTTCGGAAGGATCAGCCTGAAAAGAAGCTTCGAGGTTTCTTCCAATGTGGCCATCTCAAAGATCGTGAACAAGTTCTACGCGAAGAATCCGCAGCGCTTTGTGGATCGTCTGTTCAAGATGAATCTTCACACACCGCTCAACATCGACCTTGCAGGAGAAGGTATGCCACGAATTAAAAGTCCAAAAGATAAAGACTGGTCTGGTACCACACTCCCATGGATGTCGATAGGCTATGAAACCCAGCTTACTCCTTTACAGATCCTCACATTTTATAATGCTGTGGCAAACGACGGTGTGATGGTGAAGCCACAGTTTGTAAAAGAGATTCGCCGTAAAGGGAAAGTTGAAAAAGTTTTCGCTCCTACGATCATCAATGAATCCATCTGCTCCAAGGAAACAGTAAGGAAAGCCAGAAAAATGCTTGAAGGTGTGGTGGAGACGGGAACTGCAACGAACCTGAAAAACTCCGTGTATAAGATCGCCGGAAAAACCGGGACTGCACAGGTTGCAATGAATGGAAGCTACCGTGATAAGAATTCAAAAGTGATCTATCGTGCGTCATTCACAGGTTACTTTCCTGCAGATAACCCAAAGTATTCATGCATCGTCGTGGTGAGTGCACCTTCAAACAATGTGTATTACGGAAATGCAGTAGCTGGTCCGATCTTCAGAGAAATCGCAGACAGGGTTTATTCTACAAGCCTTGATATAAAGCATGAAGTAAAAACAGATTCCCTTGCGAAATTTCCACCGTACGTTTTAAAAGGAAACGCGAAGGAAGCAGATATCATCCTTGAAAAGCTAAGCATCAGGAAAGCCGTGAATGGAAGTGGTGACTGGATGGTCGCTGATTCCAGAAAGAATTCTGTCTCGGTTAGGAAGTATAATGTGAAAGAGCATATCATTCCAGATGTTACCGGCATGTCGCTTAAAGATGCGCTGTTCATTCTTGAGAATAAAGGACTTTCTGTAAAGATCCACGGAAGAGGGAAGATAATAAGACAAAGCATTGCCTCTGGAACGACTGTTTCCAAGGGTTCTGAAATAATACTTGAGCTGCTGTGATCAAACTGTTAAGCGACATATTATACAAGGCAGGTATCATCGAGGTGATCGGTTCAACCAATGTGGCAATCTCTGATGTGACATCGGACTCAAGAAATGTCATGAGCCAGGGAATGTTCGTGGCATTGAAGGGCACTAAAACTGATGGGCATGATTACATCTCAGATGTGATCCGCAAAGGTGCTCTCGCCATCGTTTGTGAAACACTGCCTGCTGAGACAGATCCTAAAGTAACATATATACGTGTTGGCGACTGCGCTTATGCACTTGGTATCATTGCTTCAAACTTTTATGAGGAGCCTTCAGGTCAACTGAAGCTCATCGGGATCACAGGTACAAATGGAAAGACAACGACTGTCACGCTGTTGTATCAGTTATTCAGGGCACTCGGAAATAAAGTAGGCCTTCTTTCAACAATTCGGAATTACATCGATAAGGAAGAAGTTGTCTCAACACATACTACGCCTGATCCTGTACAGCTGAATAAGCTTCTTCGAAAGATGGTCGATGCAGGATGTACTTATTGCTTCATGGAAGTAAGCTCTCATGCGGTTGTTCAAAAGCGGATCGCAGGACTTCATTTTACAGGAGCAGCTTTCACGAACATCACACATGACCATCTTGATTACCACGAGACTTTTGATAATTATATAAAAGCAAAAAAGACCTTCTTTGATAACCTTGATTCGGATGCCTTTGCACTGATCAACATTGATGATCCAAGAGCAAAGATCATGGTGCAGAATACCAGGGCTTCAAAGAAAACCTATGCGCTGAAATCATCCGCAGACTACAAATGCAAGATCATTGAAAAGCAGTTCAACGGGATGCTGCTGAACCTGGATGGTAAAGAGATCTGGGTACGACTCATAGGCAACTTCAATGCATACAATGTGTTGCTGTCTTATGCTATTGCCACTTTGTTAAAGCAGGATAAGATCGCGCTGCTTACCGAGCTTAGTTCGCTTAAGCCCGTTGAAGGCCGTTTCCAGTATATAAGGTCATCGCAGGGAATCACTGGAATTGTGGACTATGCGCATACTCCGGATGCACTGGTGAACGTGCTCAAAACAATCCAGGAATTAAGAGGCGGAAAAGAAACGATCATTTCAGTGGTTGGATGCGGAGGTGACAGGGATGCAGCGAAGCGTCCTGAAATGGCGAAGATTGCCGCGTCAATGAGTGACAAGGTGATCCTTACAAGCGATAATCCAAGATCGGAAGATCCTGAAAAGATCCTGAAAGACATGCAGGCCGGACTTTCTGCAGAAGCATTAAGATCATCATTGAAGATCACGGACAGGAGAGAAGCGATCAGAACCGCCTTCGCTCTGGCCAAACCAGGAGACATCATTCTTGTTGCAGGTAAGGGCCATGAAAAATATCAGGAGATCAATGGGGTGAAACATCCATTTGATGACATGAAAGAATTAACAGAGGTTTTTAATACTCAGGGCTGATGCTGTTTTACTTTTTCGATTACCTGCACAGAAACTTTGATATCCCAGGCCTTGGGGTGTTTCAGTACATCTCGTTCCGTGCAGCGCTCGCGATCATTACTTCACTTATCATTTCATTGTTGCTTGGTAAGCGGATCATCAACTACCTCCGAAAGAAGCAGGTGGGTGAAACTGTACGTGACCTCGGTCTTGAAGGACAAAAGGAAAAGCAGGGCACTCCAACAATGGGTGGACTGATCATCCTTTCTGCGATCCTGATTCCAACGCTGCTTTTTGCAAAACTCCTGAATGTATATATCGTCCTTATGATCGTCTCTACGATTTGGCTTGGACTTATCGGGTTTCTCGATGACTACATCAAGGTGTTCAAGAAAGACAAAGAGGGACTAAAAGGGAAGTTCAAGATCATTGGCCAGGTAGGGATCGGATTGATCGTTGGTGCTACGTTATATTTCAATGATAACATTGTCATTAAGGAGAAGATCCACAACGAACAGGAAGTGGTGATGAATGACGATGTTTTTGAAGCAGATGAACTGAACCCGAAGAACCTCCCGCATTATTCAAAAGAGGAAGTCAAGTCAACCAAAACGACTATACCTTTTGTAAAGAATAATGAATTCGATTATGCCGACCTGATCTCCTGGGCCGGGGAAAATGCCAGGGATTTCGCATGGCTGATCTATATACCGATCGTTATATTCATTGTCACTGCTGTTTCAAACGGAGCGAATATAACCGATGGAATTGATGGACTCGCCACGGGCACATCGGCGATCATAGGAGTTACGCTTGCCATCTTCGCTTATGTGTCTGGTAATACCGTCTTCGCGAATTACCTCAACATCATGTACATCCCCAATACGGGTGAGCTTGTGATCTTCATAGGGGCATTTGTTGGGGCATGTGTTGGCTTCCTATGGTACAACTCTTATCCTGCGCAGGTCTTTATGGGAGATACAGGAAGCCTTGCTCTTGGTGGCATCATCGCGGTATTCGCATTGGCAATCAGGAAGGAATTATTGATACCTATTCTTTGCGGGATCTTCCTTGTGGAGAATCTTTCCGTCATGCTTCAGGTGAGCTACTTCAAATACACGAAAAGGAAATATGGTGAAGGAAGAAGGATTTTTAAGATGTCTCCATTGCATCATCACTACCAAAAGCTTGGAATGAATGAATCGAAGATCGTGACACGTTTCTGGATCATCGGGATCATGCTTGCAATATTAACAGTGGTAACCCTGAAGCTTCGATGAAAGGCAGACTTGTCATACTTGGTGCCGGCGAAAGCGGTACGGGTGCTGCGGTACTTGGTAAGCGCCAGGGGTATGATGTATTCCTTTCTGACGGTGGAAGCATTAAAGAAAGATACAGAAAGATCCTTGTTGAAGAGGGGATTGAATACGAGGAAGGAACGCATACTGAAGAGAAGATCTTTAATGCTACAGAAGTTGTAAAAAGTCCGGGCATACCTGATAAGGCTCCATTGATAAAGGCGCTAAGAAAAAAGGAGATTCCTGTTGTTTCTGAGATCGAATTTGCATCAAGGTTTACCAATGCAAAAATGATCTGTATCACGGGAAGCAATGGAAAGACGACAACAACACTGCTGACATATCATATTCTTCAGAAAGCGGGATTCAAAGTAGGGCTCGGAGGAAATGTAGGAAAGAGCTTCGCCATGCAGGTGGCAGAGGGAGATTACGATTACTATGTGCTTGAGCTGAGCAGTTTTCAGCTTGATGGCATGTACCAGTTCAAGGCAGACATTGCGATCCTCACCAACATTACACCTGATCATCTTGACAGGTATGAGTATGATTTCTCAAAATACATTGATTCCAAGTTCAGGATCATTAATAACCAGACAGAGAACGACGCGTTCATCTTCTGTATCGATGACCCCGTAACAAAGGAAGAGGTGGAGAAGAGGATCATTAAAGCAACGAAGTATCCTGTATCTCTTGTCCGTGAAGTCGAACAGGGAGCATATGTTAAAGATCAACGAATAATTTTCATAAACAACGATAACCAAACAGATATGTCAATAGAAAGCCTCGCTCTTCAAGGTAAACACAACGCTTACAATTCTATGGCTGCCGGCGTTGCAGCACGTGTTCTGGAAATACGTAAGGATGTGATCCGCGAAAGTCTTTCGGATTTTGAAAACATTGAGCATCGTCTTGAGTATGTTACTAAAGTCCATGGCATCGAATTCATCAATGATTCTAAAGCAACCAATGTGAATTCTACCTGGTATGCGCTGGAAAGCATGAGTAACCCGGTGATCTGGATCGTTGGTGGTGTCGATAAAGGCAATGACTACGAACAGCTGCGTGATCTTGTGAAAGACAAGGTTAAAGCGATCATCTGTCTTGGTAAGGAAAATGAAAAGATCCATCAGGCTTTTTCAGACATTATTGAAACGATCGTTGATACAGGTTCTGCAGAAGAGGCGGTAAAGAGAGCGTACTACCTCGGCAAGCAGGGTGATACTGTTTTGTTGTCGCCGGCATGTGCAAGCTTTGATCTGTTTGAAAATTATGAAGACAGAGGCAGGCAGTTCAAAACAGCAGTTCGTTCATTATAAAATAACTTAACTGAAAACCACATGGAAAAGTTAACAGGAGCTAAAACCGATCAGCTTAAAAAGATGCTTGATGTCCGCAAGGAGATTGTCAGGGAATCAATGAACTCCAACCAGAAGCTGAGCCACAGGCTTGAACTGGTGGCTGAAGTTGACGGTGTCGATTATATTAATGATTCACGTTCGTGTGATGTTGATTCAACATTCTATGCACTTGAGCAGATGAAAAGCCCGGTGATCTGGATCGTTGGTGGTGTTGATAAAGGGAACGATTACCTGATGCTGAAGGATATTGTGAAGGAAAAGGTAAAGGCGATCGTGTGTCTTGGAACCAACAACAATAAGCTTTTCGATGCTTTCCGTTTTGAAGTTCCTATGATGATCATTGATGCAGGATCTGCAAAAGAGTCTGTACAGATGGCGAAGATTGCTGCAAGAGCAGGCGATGTTGTATTGCTTTCTCCTGCCTGTCCGAGCTATGATATGTTCGAAGGGTACGAAGACCGTGGCGAACAATTTAAAAAAGCAGTAAGGGAGCTATAAGACATTGACAACACTCTTTCAATATATAAAAGGCGACAGGGTCATTTGGATGGTAGTTCTACTGCTTTCCATATTCTCTGTGCTTGTGGTGTACAGCAGCTCCGGCGCGCTTGCTTACAGGTACCAGGGTGGCAATACGCTGTTTTATCTTTTGAAGCATTCCCGGATCCTGATCGGAGGTTTGCTCATCACCTTCTTTATTCATAAGGTGAAGTTTTCATTCTATTCGAGGTTGTCGCAGTTCATGGTTTACATCGCGATGCCACTGTTACTCTTTACACTGATCAGAGGAGTGAGTGCAGGTGACGCAAGCAGGTGGCTGGAGATCCCAGGTACCGGATTGACTTTCCAGACTTCCGACTTTGCAAAACTTGCGCTCATCATGTACATCGCAAGGCAGCTATCTGTAAAACAGGATCAGATAAAAGACTTTAAGAAAACGTTTTTACCCATTGTCCTTCATATCCTGGTGATCTGTGGACTCATCCTTCCTGCAAACTTCTCAACCGCCGCGGTGCTTTTCTGTACTTCACTGGTCTTGATGTTTATTGGAAGAGTGAACATTAAATACATTCTGGTTCTTGTTGGAGCAGGACTCGTCGCTCTTACATTATTCATTCTGCTTGTCTTTGCATTCCCGAATATCAATAACAGGGTTTCAACATGGAAAGCGAGGATTGAAAATTTCCGTGAAGGTGACAGTGACAGCAACTACCAGGCAGAACAGGCCAAGATTGCCATCGCCACGGGTGGGATCATTGGCAAAGGTCCTGGGAAAAGCACTCAACGGAATTTCCTTCCGCAGGCATCATCGGATTTTATATATGCAATCCTTATAGAAGAATATGGATTGATCATAGGAGGCATCGCCGTTCTGTTCCTTTATGTCGTACTGCTTTTCAGGGGCACAAGGATCGTGCGCAGAAGCAACAAGACTTTTGGAGGATTGCTGGCCATTGGTTTAACATTCAGTTTGGTCTTTCAGGCAATGATAAACATGGCAGTCGCTGTGAACTTGTTCCCGGTGACCGGACAGCCGCTTCCATTGATCAGCATGGGAGGTACATCAATCTGGTTTACGAGTATAGCCATTGGAATGATCCTGAGCGTAAGCCGTGAAGTGGAAGAAGATCCCGAACCTGTTAATCAACCTGCGTAATGGTAAAAGTGATCGTGAGTGGTGGAGGTACCGGGGGACATATTTTTCCCGCAATTGCAATTGCGAATGCATTGAAGTCGAATGTCAGGGATATTGAGATACTGTTCGTTGGAGCTGAAGGAAGAATGGAGATGGAAAAGGTACCTGCTGCAGGATACAGGATCGAGGGGCTGTGGATCAGCGGACTTCAGCGGAAACTGACATTGAAGAACCTTGCGTTCCCTTTTAAAGTGATATCAAGTGTGATGCGTTCAAGGTCGATAATCCGTGAGTTCAAGCCTGATGTAGTGATAGGCGTTGGAGGTTATGCAAGTGGCCCGTTGCTTTTTGCTGCAACCTCAATGAACGTTCCTGCACTTATTCAGGAGCAGAACTCGTTTCCGGGAATAACAAATAAGATGCTTGCCAGCAGGGTGGATAAGATCTGTGTGGCATACGATGGCATGGAACGCTTTTTCCCTAAAGAGAAAGTAATCTTCACAGGCAACCCGGTCAGACAAGATATCCTTCAGTTATCAGGTAAAAAAGAAAGGGCATTGGAGCTCTTCAGCCTGAAACCAGGTAAGAAGACATTGCTTGTGATCGGAGGCAGTCTTGGTGCAAGGACAATCAATGAGAGCATTGCGGCATGTGCTGATACCCTCACAGCTACCGGAATCCAGATTGTATGGCAAACAGGTAAATCTTTTTTTCAAACGGCAAAAGCGATCGCTGAAAAGAATGAAAATGTAAAAGTGTTCGACTTTATTCAGCAGATGGATTATGCATATGCGGTGTCTGACGCTGTAGTATCAAGAGCTGGCGCAAGTTCTGTTTCTGAATTATGTATTGTTCAGAAACCTTCAATCCTGGTTCCATCTCCCAATGTTGCTGAAGATCATCAGACAAAAAACGCCATGGCACTGGTAAATCATCACGCTGCCATTTTAGTAAAGGATATGAATGCAAGAAACACCCTCGAATCAGAGGTGCTTGCACTCATGAAGGATGAAGAGCTGATGAATAAGTTAAGCAGAAATATAGCTGCACTGGCAATGCCTGATTCAGCCAATGTGATTGCTCATGAAGTGATAAAGCTTGTGAAAAAATGAAGTCGTTCGGTCATGTGAAATATGTGTATCTGCTGGGCATCGGAGGAATCGGGATGTCTGGACTTGCACGTTATTTCAACAGGATGGGTAAGCAGGTTTCAGGATATGACCGAACCGAATCTGCCTTAACAAAAGAATTGACTGAAGAAGGAATTCATGTCCATTACATGGATGATGTTAACATGATTCCTGCGGAAGTTAAGAGTGCATCTCCTGATGAGCTGCTCCTGATTCACACTCCCGCAATTCCACGTGACCATAAAGAGCTGAACTACTTCAGATCAATGAATTCCCGTTTGTATAAAAGATCAGAGGTGCTTGGAATGATCACGGAAGGTTCATTTACCATCGCCATTGGAGGCACACATGGCAAGACAACCACTACCACGCTTGTCGCGCATATCCTGAAAACCGCAGGTTATGATATGGCAGCATTCCTTGGGGGCATCTCTGCAAATTATAATACCAATTTTCTCCTGGGAGAAAAAAATGAATATGTTGTCGTAGAAGCGGATGAGTTTGACAGATCGTTTCTTACGCTGCATCCTGACATTGCCGTGATCACATCTGTTGATGCAGATCATCTTGATATCTATGGTGACTCAAAGAGCGTCACATCTTCCTACCAGGAATTCGCTGAACGTGTGAAGAAAGACGGAACGTTGATCGTTTCAGATTCAATTGCAGCTGTGTTCGATAAAGATGCCTGTAAGTATTCAATAGAAGGACAGGCAGACTATACGAGCTACAACCTCAGACCGGAAGCATTCAGTACAAAGTTTACATTCAGATCAGCAAAGGGCACTCATGACTATGAGCTTGGTATTCCGGGAATACATAATGTTGAGAATGCAACAGCTGCAATCGCTGCCGCTGAGCTGGTTAATATCGATCAATCAACTATCGGTAAAGCACTGAAGACATTCACTGGTGTTAAGAGAAGATTCGAATATCATCTGAAGAAAGGAACGATCCTGATCGATGACTATGCGCATCATCCTGCAGAACTGACAGCTTTCATCAGCTCAGTGAAACAGATATTCCCAGACAAAGTGATCACCGGAATATTTCAGCCACATCTATACACACGCACTCGTGACTTCGATCGTGAATTCATGCAAGCGTTGTCGTTGCTGGATGAAGTGATCCTTCTTGATATTTATCCTGCACGTGAGCTGCCTATTGAAGGAGTAAGTTCAGCGATGTTATTAAACGGAATCACATCAGGGAAAAAAGTGGTGATGTCGAAAGAAGAGCTGTTGAACTATGTTGGACAGAACAGTTTTGAAGTATTGCTTACAATGGGTGCAGGAGATATAGATCTTCTGGTAGAGCCGATTACAAAAATTCTGGAGGGCAAGCGATGAAGAAGATCTTACCGGCAGCGTTGTGGATCCTGTTTCTTTCAGGATTGTTCGTGAGCCTTGCGTTTTCTGAAAGAGAGCACAAACTCGTGAAGTGCAGGAACATCGAAGTGGTCATCAACAATGATGATGAGAATTACTTTGTAGAACGTGAAGACATAATTCAGATGATCAAAGACAATGGTGATTCACTGATCAATCAGCCATTGTGGTCAATCAATATTCCAAAGATAGAAGCAGTGCTTAACACACATCCATCCATTGATTCAGCTGAAGTGTTCGAACATGTGAATGGAGACATCAGCATTTACATCAACCAGAGAAAGCCAATTGCACGCATCATTACAAAAACAAATGAAAGCTATTATATCGACTCAGAAGGCTTCCTGATGCCTTTGTCGCCAAGGTTTACAGCGCATGTGCCAGTGTTTGACGGAGACATTCGTGAAACGTATGGAGCAAACTACGAAACTGATTTCTCGAATGACGTTATTAACGATAGCCTGTTTAAAACTACATCGCTTGATGATGTGTTTTCCCTTGCAAAGTACATCGTTGCTGACGAATTTTGGAATGCCCAAATAGTTGGAGTTACAGTTGGAGAAGAAATCGTGATAACACCAAGAGTTGGTAATCACAAAATAATACTGGGCGACTCTGAGAACCTGGAAGAAAAGTTTAAAAAACTATACGTCTTTTACCAAGAAGGATTGACAAAGAAAGGCTGGAATACTTACAGCATTATAAACTTAAAATACCGCAACCAGGTCGTCTGTAGCAAAGCAAACTAAAAAATGGAATCCTCAGAAATCGTTGTAGGCCTTGATATAGGGACAACCAAGATTGCAGCACTTGTTGGCCGCAGGAACGAGCATGGAAAGATCGAGATCCTGGGGATGGGGCGTTCTGAATCTGTTGGTGTTACCCGCGGGGTTGTTTCAAATATTGAAAAGACTGTACAGTCTATCAAAGCAGCCAAGGAAGAAGCTGAAGCTAAGTCTGGTGTCAACATACGTGTAGTGAACGTAGGTATCGCAGGTCAGCATATTAAAAGTCTTCAGCATCGTGGCATACATACAAGACAAAGTCTTGATGAGGAGATCTCACAGAAAGATATCGATGCGCTGATTGATAACATGTACAAGCTCGTTATGCAACCTGGTGAAGAGATCATTCATGTCCTTCCACAGGAATATATTGTCGATAACGAACAGGGCATTAAAGATCCTATCGGTATGTCGGGGATCAGACTTGAAGCAAACTTTCACATCATTACAGGACATGTTGCTGCTGCCAGCAACCTGATAAAATGTGTGAAGAAAGCAGGACTCGAAGTGGCAGAGCTTACATTGGAGCCACTTGCTTCAAGTGATGCGGTGCTGAGTCATGAGGAAAAAGAAGCTGGTGTTGTGCTTGTGGATATTGGAGGTGGTACAACCGATGTGGCAATATTTCAGGATGGCATCATCAGACATACAGCGGTGATTCCTTTCGGCGGTAATGTGATTACTGATGATATCAAGGAAGGATGTACGATCATTCGTAACCAGGCAGAGCTGCTCAAAGTAAAGTTCGGTTCATCGCTGGCAAGTGAAAACCAGGAAAACGAAATTGTTTCAATTCCAGGTCTTCGCGGAAGAGAGCCTAAGGAAATCTCTGTGAAGAATCTGGCTCATATCATTGAAGCAAGAATGGAAGAGATCATTGAGCATGTGTATTATGAGATCAAGAATTCAGGATACGAAAAAAAGCTGATCGCAGGTATTGTGGTGACAGGTGGTGGAGCAATGCTGAAGCATGTTACACAGCTCTTTGAATACATCACTGGAATGGATACACGCATTGGATATCCAAATGAACATCTTGCAAAAGGTGCTGAGGATGTAAGCAGCCCGATGTATGCAACTGGTGTTGGACTTGTGATCCGAGGACTTGAAGCTGCAGAAAAACGTACACCTAAAGAAGTGAAGGATGAGGTGCAGACTCCAACCATCACTACGCATTCAACAAAAACAAGAGGAAGCTTCTTTGAAAGGATCGTAAGCTTCTTTGATGATAAAGACCTTAAATAATCAATAATAAAGCTCAGCAAAATGATGAATTTTGAAATTCCCAAAGAATATGCTTCGATAATTAAAGTGATCGGAGTTGGTGGCGGTGGCGGAAATGCCGTTAACCACATGTTCAGGCAAGGTATCAAAGGTGTGGATTTTATGATCTGCAACACAGACCAGCAGGCACTTGATAAAAGTCCTGTGCCTCTTAAAATTCAGCTTGGAGCGAGCCTTACACAAGGCCTTGGCGCAGGTGCCATTCCTGAAGTTGGAAGAAACGCGGCCATTGAAACAATCACGGAGATCAGGGAGATCCTTTCAAACAATACAAAAATGGTGTTCATCACCGCTGGTATGGGTGGTGGAACAGGCACTGGTGCTGCTCCGGTAATCGCTGCCACAGCAAGGGAAATGGGAATCCTGACTGTTGGTATCGTAACCGTTCCTTTCCAGTTCGAAGGAAAGAAGAGAAGAAACCAGGCATATGATGGACTTGAAGAGCTGCGCAAAAATGTTGATACGGTCCTTGTTATCTCAAACGACAAGCTACGTGAAATGCATGGAAACAAGCCACTCACAGAAGCTTTCGGTCATGCTGATGATATCCTGACAACCGCTGCAAAAGGAATCTCTGAGATCATAACAAATCCTGGACAGATCAATGTCGATTTCAATGACATACATACGATCATGAAAGACGGTGGTGCCGCTATCATGGGTGCAGGTATCGCTGAAGGTGAGAGCCGTGCGATCCGTGCTGCTGAACAGGCGCTTTGCTCACCGCTTCTGAATGATAACACCATCAAGGGTGCATGCCAGGTGCTGCTATATATCACCAGCGGAACAAGTGAGATCACAATGGACGAGTTTGGTGAGATCTCCGACTACATCCAGGATGAGGCTGGTGACAGCGCGAACGTGATCATGGGTACATGCAATGATGAGTCACTGGGTGAAAAGATCTGTGTGACTGTGATTGCCACCAGCTTCCAGAGCAAAGTGGATGTTGGTGTTGAGATCAACAGAAAGCCAGAGAAGATCGTTCACGTGCTGAACAATGAGAAGCAGGAACCTGCCCCGGTAAGCGTTACACCTGTTGCTGCTGCACCATCTGTACCTGCTGTGTCTCCGGAGCCTGTTGCTCAGGATGAGATCAAGATCGTTCATAAACTCGAAGAGGATGTTAAAATTCCTGCTGCCGATCAGGTAAGCATTGAATTCGAGATCAGCCGTACTGAGACTGTTGCTGCCACTTCTGAGCCTGTGATGACTTCATCGTCTGAAGATGCTTCTGAACAATCTGATGATGCTCCTGTGAGCTTTGAAGAGCAGATGCGCAGATCATCTGAAAGAGTTATGCGTCTGAAGCAGCTAAGCCTTAAAATGAAATCTCCTAATGGAATTTCTGAGCTTGAAAATGAACCTGCATACAAGCGTAAAAATATACATCTTGATAATGTTCCTCATTCTTCAGAATCACAGGTATCGAAATATACCCTGACTGGCGGTGAGGATAACAAAACTGAGATCAGACCAAACAATTCATTCCTTCACGACGCAGTAGATTAATTATGGCACTGGAAGAAAAAATCAATGCTGACATCAAGGCCGCTATGCTGGCTAAGGATGCTAAAAAACTGGAAGCATTGCGGGCTGTCAAGTCGGCCATCTTACTCCTGAAAACCTCTCCGGCTGGGCTTACTGATGAATCAGAAACAAAGGAGCTCATGAAGATGGTGAAGCAGAGAAAAGAGACTGCGGATATCTATAAAGGACAGCAAAGGATGGATCTGGCAGAAGCTGAATTGTTCCAGGCTGCCGTTATCGAGGAATACCTTCCTAAACAGATGTCTGAAGATGAGGTAAGAGCTGAAATCAAAAAGATCATCACCACAACTGGTGCATCATCACCTGCAGATATGGGCAAGGTGATGGGTGTTGCAACAAAACAACTTGCAGGAAAAGCTGAAGGCAAAATGATCTCCTACATCGTTAAAGAAGAGTTGAGTAAATAATCAGTTGTCTCATTAATAAAAGCCCGGTAGTGCCTCTGCCGGGCTTTTTTCATTCCCTATGGGAAACTTCAGCCAGGTTACATATTATGCAATAGCATTATTTTGCTGATCAACGGTAACTTTCGTCACATTGTTCCCGATGTATCCTCTGTAGCTTTGTAATGTTACAGCGTATATTGTGTGCTGACTGTTTTTACAACTGTGTACAATGAAAGAAGCTGGGTCAACTTCACAGTCAAAGATCAGGTAGCTACCTTTGTCATGGTTATCAAACAGATTAAAGAAGACACATCACACGTTATCCTTACAAATGAAATTTTTTAGATGATGAGAAAAATTATTCTTATAGCTTTTAGCAGCCTTGTATTGTTTAACGGTTGTACCAATGGCCAGGGCACCGGGAATAAGACTGATCTGACAGCCAGTGAATTTAATTCAGGAATAGCAGAATATGCTGATGCCATTGTCGTGGATGTTAGAACTCCTGATGAATTCAGTGCTGGTCACATTGAAAATGCAGTGAACATTGATTGGAATTCAGATGGCTTTAATGATAGAATTACAAAACTCGAACGCACTGCCCCTGTATTTGTTTATTGCCTCAGCGGAGGAAGAAGCTCGTCAGCTGCTTCTCATATGCGAGACGCAGGCTTTACCAAAGTGTACGAGCTTGATGGTGGTATCATGAAGTGGCGTGCAGCTGACCTTCCTGTAGTTTCAGGCAGTAATGCTCCTTCAAATGGAATGAGTCTGACTGATTTTGAAAAGATCATTGCATCTGAAAAGCTGGTTCTTGTAGATTATTATGCAGACTGGTGTGCTCCATGTAAAAAGATGAAGCCATATCTTGAACAGATTGAACATGATATGTCATCTACGGTGAAAGTTGTAAGAATCAATGTTGACAAAAATGAACAGCTTGCAAAGCAGATGAAGATTGAAGTTCTCCCGACATTGCATCTTTATAAAAACAATAAAGTTATCTGGTCTAATGAAGGCTATATAGGGAAAGAGGAAGTTCTTGAGCAATTGAAATAAGAAGTAATTGAATTAAAAAAAAGAGCGCAACTGAATGTAGCGCTCTTTTTTTTGGCTTTATGAGATCAGCGTACCAATGTTACAAAACCAGTGATCGTAGTTGCTTCACCTGTTTTCAGTGTGGATCGCAGGACATAGTAGTATGTGCCATCTGAACACTGAAGCCCTGTTCCGGTGTACCCATCCCAGTATACAAATGGTGTGGAAGAGTTAAAGATCACTTTACCCCAGCGGTCGAAAATGTTGATCTCAAAAAGTTCAACTTCACTGTTACGTATGTAGAATACATCATTCTGTCCGTCACCATTCGGTGAGAACACATTTGGAATTCCGGTTTCCTGGATGACGTTCAGGAATGAATAGGTCACAGTATCCTTACATCCTGCAGCGCTTGTTACTTCAAGATAGATCTTATACTCACCGTCGATCATGTAGGTGTGTAATGGATTTTCCTTGTCAGAGCTGAAGTCATCGCCAAAATCCCAGAACCATTGTGTTGCATTTGATCCTGTGCATGTAAACTGAACCGGAACTCCGATGTTGGCAGTTGTTGTTCCAATTGAGATAGAAGCAACTGGTTGCGGATGTACAACGATCTCAACCGAATCCGTTAATGCAGTGGTACACATATCTGAAATGTTGCAGATATAGTTTGTCGTACTGCCAGGTGTAACGACCACAGGACCTGGATTCGTTCCTGCACCGTTATTCCAGCTGTATGCATAAGGCATCATTCCACCAGTAACCGTAGCCATCAGCTCTGCAGACTCGCCCGGACATAATGAATCCGCAAGGGACATTACCGCTACAAGTGGTGCAGGGATATCTACTGTGAAGTTTTGTGATTGTATAAAACATCCATAGGCATCTGTCACCAGGACTGAATAAGAAGTTGTCGCAGTTGGAACGACATTCGCGTTGTTGCCTGTAGTACCATCACTCCATAGATAAGTATATGGTGTTGTTCCACCAGTCACCGTGGATGAAAGCTGTGCGTTTGCACCTGAACAAACCAAGGTGTCGCCTGTCACAAGAGCCGTCAGTGCATTCGGTTCTGTAATGATCACTTCAACAGTGTCACGGCAGCCAATTGAATCTTCAGCGATCACCGAATATGTGCCTGCTGAAAGGTTGCTAGCGCTTGCAGTTGTAAATGCTCCGGGCGTCCATAGATACGTGTATGTTCCTCCTAGTCCTCCCGTTACTGCAACTGTCGCTGATCCATCTGCTCCTGCATTACAGCTGACATTCGCAGATGTGCTGATTGTTGCCGATACTGTTGGAAGCTGTATGATCGTATCAGTCACCTGGATAGAGCAATTCAGACTGTCTCTTATTTCACAAGTATAAATTCCTGTACACTGATTTGAAATCGTCTGAGTTGTAAAATTCCCCGGTGTCCATAAGTAGGTTAGTGTTCCGGATCCGCCGGATGCCTGTGCAGTTACTGTTCCGTTGCAGATCGTTGAGCAGGTAACATCTGTTTTGCTGGTTACGGCTGTAATAGCAGGAGGCTCTGTAATGATCACAGAGTCGATTACGAAACAGGCATTGGCATCTGCCACAAGAACAGTGTATGTTCCTGCAATCAAACCTGTAGCAGATGGTGATGTTCCACCTGAAGGCATCCATGAATAGGTATATGCAGGTGTACCTCCGGTAACAGTTACATCCGCAGTACCATCCGCAGCACCAAAACACAATGCATTGGTTGAAGCAAGTGTGATGGCAAGCACCGGAGGCTCAGTAATGGTAAATGAATTTACGATAACACAGTTGTTGGAATCTGTTACTGTGCAGGTATATGTTCCGGCTGCCAGCGAATCAACAAATGCAGTGGTGTCACCTGAATGACCCCAGACATACGTATATGCTCCTGTACCACCGGTAACCTGCAATGTAGCTGTACCATTGTTCATTCCGTTGCAGCTTACATTTGTCTGGCTGTTGATCGAAGCAAGCACCTGTGGTTCAGTGATCGTAATGTTGTCAATTACGCTGCATCCATTGGCATCCGTGATCTCGCATGTATATGTCCCAGCTCCAAGATTTGATATTGAATCCGTTGTTGCAGTCGTTGACCACGAATAAGTGTAAGATGCTGTTCCGCCGGTGACGGTTGCTTTGATTGTTCCATCTGCAGCAGCATTACAGCTTACATTGGTTTGTGCATAGCTTGTCGTCAATGCCGAAGGTTCAGTGATGGTAAATGAATGAGAAACAGAGCATCCATTCTGATCTGTAATTGTGCAGTTGTGTATTCCGGCAGCCAGTCCGGTAACTGTATCATTGTTTACAGCAGATGTTGACCAGGAGTAAGTATATGCTGGTGCGCCTCCCGTAACTGCTACTGAAGCTGCTCCGTCATTGCTGCTGTTACATGTCAGGTTTATTTGTGCAGGAGTCACGACGAGCACAGCACCAACAGAATTTACAGTGACATTCTGGGTTGTATTACATCCATTTGCATCCGTGACTGTAACATTATAAACACCCGCAGCAAGTCCCGTTTCTGTTGCTGCAGTACCTCCTGTTGACCATGAATAGGTATAGGATCCAGTACCCCCTGTAACATTCGCGGTTGCTGATCCATCGCTTGCTGAACATGTCGAGCCAGTTGTGGTGAATGTTACATTTAATGCTGCAGGTTCAGTGATTGTGAAGTTGGCTGTAGCAGTGCATCCTGTCGCATCAGTTATGGTGCAGGTGTAGCTACCCTGTGATAATCCTGATGCTGTGGTGCCGTTTCCGCCGGTTGGTGACCATGAATAGGTGAGTGTACCTGTTCCTCCGGATGCAGTGACGGTTGCAGTTCCATTAGCGGCACTGTTACACGTCAGGTTGGTTTGTGACTGCGTTAATACGATGGCAGGAGGTTCGGTTAGTGTAAAGTTTGCTGTGATAAAGCATCCGTTAGCATCTGTAACTGTACACACATAGTTTCCTTGTGAAAGGCCACTGGCAGTTGAAGATGTACCACCTGATGGTGACCATGAATAAGTCAGGGTTCCTGTTCCACCCGATGCTGTAACTGTTGCCGTTCCATCGGCGCTTCCATTACATGTAAGGTTGGTTTGTGATTGTGTAGAAGTTAATGCCGCCGGCTGGGTGATTGTAAATGATCTGGTGATGGAACATCCGTTAGCATCCGTGATCGTGCAGTTGTATGATCCCTGTGCAAGACTAGTTGCTGTTGCGCCAGTGCCACCTGAAGGTGACCATGAATAAGTATAGGTTCCTGTACCACCTGACACGGAAACTGTTGCTGTACCATTTGTTCCATTGTTGCAGGTGACATTGGTCTGTGATTCAGTAGAGGTAAGTGCTGCTGGTTCGGAAATGTTAAATGTGCTCGTAACAAAGCATCCGTTAGCATCCGTTATTGTACACACATAAGTGCCCTGTCCGATTCCGGAGATGGATGAAGTTGTACCTGTTACCGGGGACCATGAATAAGTTAGTGAACCTACCCCACCGCTTGCGCTGACTGTTGCAGATCCGGTTGTTCCACCGTTGCATGTTACGTTAGTTTGTGATTGCGTTACGTTGATCGGAGAGTTCTCTGTTATCGTGAATGACCTTGTGATTGAACAACCATTTGCATCCGTGATGGTACATGTATAGCTTCCCTGGCCAAGACCACTTGCTGTTGAAGATGATCCTCCCGATGGAGACCATGAGTAGGTAAGCGTCCCTGTTCCACCTGATGCAGTTACAGTCGCAGATCCGTCATTATTTCCTCCGCAGCTTACATTGACCTGCGATTGAGAGGCAGTGAGAGCTGTTGGCTGGGTGATTGTGAACGAGCGTGTGATCGAACATCCGTTGGCATCTGTGATTGTGCAAGTATAGCTGCCTTGTCCCAGGTTGCTTGCGGTAGCTGCTGTTCCTCCTGATGGTGACCAGGCATATGTATAGGTACCGGTACCTCCGGATGCAGAGACTGTTGCCGAGCCATTCGTGCCTCCATTACATGTAACGTTTGTTTGCGATGTAGTTGCAGTTAAAGCTCCTGGTTCAGTAATCGTAAAGCTTCTGGTAACGGAACATCCGTTCGCATCGGAGATGGTGCAGGTGTAACTCCCCTGGGAAAGACCTGTTGCGGTTGATCCGTTGCCTCCTGAAGGCGACCAGGTGTATGTAAGAGCTCCAGTTCCTCCGGAGGCACTTACCGTTGCCGTGGCATTAGATCCTCCGTTACAGGTTACATTGGTTTGTGACTGTGATGCTGTTATGGCCGGAGGTTGGGTGATTGTAAAGGATTGTGAGGTGGTGTTACATCCGGTGACATCTGTGATGTAACAAGTATAAGAGCCGGCTGCAAGACCACTTGTTGTTGCTCCGGTTCCTCCTGATGGTGACCAACTATATGTATAAGGTGAACCACCTCCTGTAACACTTACAGTAGCACTGCCGTTCGATCCACCATAGCAGGTTACATTGGTCTGGCTTGGTGAAACGGAAAGTGCAGATGATGGAGTACATGTCACACATGTGAGCGTTTGAAAGTAAAGTCCCATTACCGCCATTGCATAGCAATCACTGGAAGTGCTAATACCAAACGTTGCGTTATTCTGGCCTGCAAGGACTGTCGTATTCGTTACATCATAATTCCAGAATGTTGATGGCATGGTGTAATTCAAGCCATTCAGTGTAGTAGTATGATTTGCTGCCGCGTTCGGCTGAAGATCTGATGCAATTACAAATGCTCTTGCAGCTGTGCTTGGTCCGCAGGCATTGATTCCCGTCATTGTCTGTGATACACTTCCTCCCGAGTTGTTCACGATACATCCATCGTTGAGGACAAGTGACCCTCTGTAAGTGGCTGTGAGGTCACGATAGATGATCATCATAGTGGCGCCATCTGCTTCTGTTGCACCATTTGAAAGGTTGAACGTGTAGTTACCATTTCCAGTGACCATGGATGTAACATCAGCTCGGAATGTGCGCGTCCCAACTTCAGCCCAGCATTTCGCAGGACCTGATCCAGCAAGTGTTGCTGCGATTACAGCTGTTCCGCCTGATGGATTAGTGATCGTAACTGATCCTGTCAGCGCTGATCCTGATGTCGTCCACCAGATATATGCCTGCAATACCTGCGCGGTACATGGTACTCCTGACATGCTGATGGTAGCAGGAAGTCCTAGTCCCGGTGGTGAATACCTTGTTGTTAGCATGACCGATGTCTGCACATAGTTCAACCCACAAGCAGAGTTGTTATATATCTGGCCTAATGAACCTGATCCGTTCTGAACAGTAGGTTGCTGACCAGCCACCTTAGACAGTACTTGCGTAGAGTCATAATACACCTTACCGCCTGACTGGATCAATTGAGCTGGTAACTGACCAGCCCATACCAAATAGCTTAGTGCTAATAAAAGTGTCTTTTTCATAGTATCCGTAAAGTGCTAAATTGCACTTTTTTTCAAATCGCTCGTATTTACGCTGTTGATTAATAAGTAGTTGATAATTTACACTAGTAAATCGTGCTGGTTTTTTAGAAAATATTAGGCAAGAATTCTGTTTCTAGTATATATTTGAGTATTAATAACATACGTTGAAGGATAAAAACGGATCAAAAAAAATTAGTCAACAATCGTCAAATGGAAGCATTTTTCAGCGACGATGCACGATTTTACTGTTGGTTCTTTCGTTCATCCTTTATGGAAATACGATCAGTAACAAGTATGCCCTGGATGATGAGTTTGTCACGTACAAAAATTCAGTGGCTTCGAAAGGCTTCGACGGGCTAAAAGAAATCTTCACAACCAGGTACACTGAAGGATCAAATGCAAGATCAAATTATGGATATCGTCCAATTGTAAAAGCAACATTTGCCATAGAGCATCAGTTCTTCGGAGAGAATCCTCACATCAGTCATCTCATCAATCTTCTGCTTTATGCAATAGGATGTATTGTACTATACAAAGTGCTTGTGTCGCTTCTGGCAAATTATAATCCTCTGTTTCCATTTCTCGTCGCCCTGCTTTTCCTTGCGCATCCTGTACATACTGAAGTGGTTGCCAGTCTTAAGAACCGGGATCAGTTACTGAGCTTTCTTGGCTGCATCCTGATGATAAAGTATTACCTGAAGTTTAATGCAGATGGAAAGATCAGGAACCTTTTGATCATGGTCTTCTTTTTTCTCCTGGCCTATTTTTCTAAAGCAGATGCAATCACATTTATTGCGGTATTGCCGCTGATATCGTGGTTCTTTATGAAACATGAGTTAAAGCGTGTAGCCATTAGCCTCGGAACGCTCATCACATTCCTTGGTTTGTTTTTCATCCTTGTGAAAATTAAGCTTCCGGAATCTGTTCGGACATTGGACTATTATGAGAACCCATTGTTTTTTACAGATGACATTGCTGTGAAAACTGCTACGGCCTTTTATTCACTTTTCTTTTATTTAAAACTGCTGATCATTCCACATCCTTTAGTGAATTATTATGGGTTTGATATGATACCACTTGCTGACTGGACAAACCTTGCATCAATATTTACGCTGGTCATTTTAGCTGCTGCTGGTTGCTGGGCATTGATGAATCTGAAAAAGAAACAACTTCTTTCATTTGCCATTCTCTATTTCTTCTGTACAATTTCTATCTATTCCAATCTTGCAGTGCCTGTTGTTGGAATCGTAGCGGAACGTTTTCTGTTTGTACCTTCTCTCGGATTTGCAATTGTGCTTGTTTACCTGTTATTCAGATTTTTCAAGGTGCCTTTCAATTCTCATGATACTTCGCTAATAAAGATTCCTGGCGGATTTGTATGGACTTCACTGGTCATTCTAATTCTCTGGAGTGGTAAGACCATTGCACGAAATCCTGCCTGGAAAGATCATCTTACATTGTACATAACTGACATAGTTAACCAGGAACGAAGCGCCAAAGCACATGACCTCCTTGCATCTCAGCTCGTCATGAATGCAATGTCTGAAAAAGATCAGCACAAGAGGCAGCAGATGATAAGCGATGCTGTTTCCTATTACAAAAAGGCGATCACCATTTATCCTGATTTCGCAGCAGCCAACAACAGCCTTGGTTCTGTTTATTGTAATTTCTACCAGGATTATCAGGCAGGAATACCATACCTCATAAAAGCCATATCGAAGGATCCTGAATTCAAACAAGCTTCCTTCAACCTGGCATTTGCGCTTGAAAAAGCCGGAAGGCAACATGAATCAATCGCGGAATATGAAAAGCTGATCAGGAAAGATTCTGTGAACTTCCAGATGGCTTATACAAATCTTGCACAGCTTTATAATAAGTCTGGTCGGCTTGAAGATGCGATCAAAATAAACACTACAGCGATATCCAAATTTTCAGGAACGGATCTTCCTTACATCAGCATGGGCCACCTGTTTCTATCTAAACTGGATACAACTACTGCCATTGGATGGTGGGAGAAAGCATTGAGTGTATCACCGGGGAATAAAACGCTCGCCATGGGTCTCGCACACTATTTCCTTACTCATGGTAATCCGGATAAAGCAGCTTATTATTCCAGGATCGCAAATCAATAGGTTTAAGCTTTCTTATATTCTCACTCCGATCATTGTCACATCATCCACCTGCTCGAGTGATCCTTTCCACTTGTCGAACGTTGCCGATAGCATTTCCTTTTGTTCACGAAGTGAATATGCCTGGTGATCAACAAGCATTTGCTGCACTGCTTTAAATTTCATCTTTTTGCCTTGTGGTCCTCCGAACTGATCAGCATACCCATCTGTAAAAAGGTAGCAGGTATCTCCTTTTGAAAACTGTAATTTATGGTTCGTGAATGGGCTGGCATTATGATAATAGCCTATTGGCTGCTTGTCTGGCTGAATGTGCAGCAAGGTTGATCCGTCTTTGAGTGACTCGCGTTTGTAAGCCTTTGTAGTTTCATCACTTCCTTTTTTGAAGATCAGCAAGCCATTATTCGCTCCTGACCATTCTGCGGATCCTGTTGATAGATCAAGCATCAGAAGAGACATGTCCATTCCATCTTTAACGAGTGAATGATCATATGTTGCATCGTTTGCTGATGACTGGCTGAGCTCCTTTACAATTTTATCACGGAGCCTGTTCAATATTTCAGCAGGTGATAAGAGCTCTTTGGAATTTACAATCTCATTCAGAAAAGCTGTGCCCAGCATGGTAAGAAAGGCACCTGGGACACCATGGCCTGTGCAGTCTCCTGCAGCGACATACCAGAAGCCTTCCCGTTCATAGCTCCAGTAAAAGTCTCCTGATACAATGTCCTTTGGTTTGAATAAAATAAAATGTTCCGGCAGATGAATGCTTACATGGTCCTGTTCCTTAAGCAATGCGGTCTGTATCCGTTTCGCATAATGAATGCTGTCAATGATCTCCCGGTTCTTTTCACTTAATTGATCATAAGCTAGATCGACCTGTTGCTTCTGCCGTGCGATGATGTCCTGTTGTCTTTTGGAAATGCGGTACCTGTTATAGATAAAGCCGGCAAAAATGATCATCAGGAACAGCCCGAAGGCAATGGAGCCTGTAAGGATCCTCTGACGTTTCTTTTCTTCCTGAACAACGATCTGCTGTTTTTGTCTTTCCATGGATGCTATTGCTTCCTTCTTCTCAAACTGGTATCTAAGCTGTTGTCTCATTACAGCTTTTTGTGTTTCGTTGTTTAGGATGCTATCCTTCATCATGGAAAAAAGATCCTGCATCTCTGTTGCTTTCTTCCATTCTTTTTTGACTTTATAAATATCATACATCAGTGAAGCGGCATCGCTGATCAAAACGGGGTATCCAAGCTCCCTTGCAATTGCGAGAGCACGTAGGCAGTGTTCTTCCGACTTAGCCATCTCACCTTTGTCGTAAAACACCTTGGCGAGGTTGGTAAGCACTTCGCTCAGGCCTTTCTTTGATTTGATCTGTTCGAATATCCCAAGGCTTGTTGTATAGAAGTAAACCGCACTGTCGCTTCGTCCTGTCTTTTCATAGATAAGACCAATGTTGTTCAGAGAATTTGCGTAACCAAGATTATCGCCGTTTTCAGCATCATACTGCAGCGACTGACGGTAATAGCTGAGCGCAGTGCTCATGTCGCCTTTAAGGCTGTAAATAAATGCGAGGTTATTCAGTGCTGCAGACATACCTGCGGTGTTGTTCAGCGACTTCCATAATGAAAGGCTTCTGAGGTAATTTTCAAGTGCCTTTTCTGTCTCACCCTGTGTTTTGTAAAGTAAGCCAATGTTGTTATGAAGATTCGCTACGCCTTTTTTATCACCAGCTTCTTCACTGTATTTCAACGCCTGATCATATGAATCCAGGGCCTTAAGAATGTCACCTTTATTTTTATAGACATAGCCCATGTTGCTGAGACTATGTGCCATGCCCCGCTTGTTGTTGGCTTCTTTCTGGATCTCAAAGCTTTTGGAAAAGTCCGCAAGCGCGCCATCCACTTCACCTTCATTGATCTTTAAAAAGCCAAAGTTGTTTATGGCATCTGCAAGCTTGGATCGATAGAAGTTTTGTTCTGATTTGGAATTCGTTTTTTTTGAAAGCTGTTCACGGGTGTATTTCTCCATGAGCTTGTTATATAAAGGCCAAACAGCTTCATCATTGCATGACTCAACAATTCTCCCAATCACATTGATCTTATCTGTATCGTGTGACGCTTTATGATAAACAGGAAGCAGCGAGTCAAGCAGGAACTTGTCATCCTTCGAAAGCTTTGTAAGGTCAAGATCATCAACCAGGTAAAAAGAAGAGCCTTTTTGGGCCTGTACAAGGAATGAAGAGAATGTTGTAAAGTATAGAATGAAGAATAAGGAAAGAAATGATTTCATTTAGTTATAGGTAGATTCGCCCGGAAACAGCAGCATACAGCGATTCCAGCGATTCAGATTCATTAAGTTGTTCAGTATGAATGATCAGGTCAGGATTTAACGGCGGTTCAAAACCACTGCTGATGCCGGTGAATGATGAAAGCGCACCGGTTCTCGCTTTTTTGTAAAGACCTTTCACATCCCTTTTCTCGCATGTCTCAAGTGATGCATGAATAAAGACTTCAAAATATTCGTCACCAATTACATCTTTTGCGAGATCACGCAAAGACTGAAATGGGGTGATGAGCGCGGCGATCACGACGATGCCGTTATGTGAAAGAAGTTTGGCGACTTCAGCAGTCCGGCGAATATTCTCTTTCCTGTCATCGTCAGAGAATCCAAGATCCTTGTTCAACCCGGCTCTCAGTGTGTCTCCATCAAGAATAACCGCACGGATATCTTCTTTTTTCAGCTTGTCACAAAGCTTGTGAGCCAGCGTCGATTTGCCAGATCCGGAAAGGCCGGTCATCCATACAACAAGTCCTGAAGCAGACATAGGGAAGTTTCTTTGAATTTAAAGCTATTCAAAAAAATGTATATCCTTCTTCCTGAACGGTTGAAACAGCTGGATTACAGCGGAAAAATGGTTAAATTTGTTAGACAAGCAGGATAAATGGAACAATTCTTTACGAAAAGTCACATCGACCAGGTAGGTGTTGAAGAGAGGGTAGCAAGGCTTAACTCACGAAGTATTAAAAAGGAATCGAAAGTGAAGGGACTTAAACTGGCCCTGAACATGATCGATCTTACAACCCTGGAAGGAAAGGACACAGAAGGCAAGATACGTCAGATGTGCTATAAAGCAATTCATGTACATGACCAGTTGCCTGGGTTGCCAACAGTTGCAGCTGTATGTGTATATCCAAATCATGTTCGCAGCGCGCGCAAGGCATTAGGAAACTCTGATGTTAAAGTCGCTTCAGTGGCAACTGCATTTCCATCAGGAAATTCAACACTTGCGATCAAGCTGGAAGATACACGGTTTGCAGTCGAAGAAGGTGCGGATGAAATTGATATGGTGATCTCACGCGGTGAATTTCTAAAAGGAAATTACAGTTATGTATTTGATGAGATCGCTGCAATAAAAGAAGCTTGCGGACAGGCACGCCTAAAGGTGATCCTGGAAACAGGAGAGCTTTCAACCCTTGATAATGTAAGACGTGCTTCTGACCTGGCAATTCGGGCTGGGGCAGATTTTATAAAAACATCAACAGGCAAGATCTCACCTGCCGCAACTCAGCCGGTGGTGCTTGTAATGCTTGAAGCAATCAGGGATTATTATTATCAGACAGGCATCATGGTTGGCATGAAGCCGGCGGGAGGGATCTCTACTGCAAAGGGTGCTTTACAATACCTTGTCATGGTCAGGGAAACCCTGGGCAATTCCTGGTTGAGCAACCACTGGTTCCGGTTCGGTGCAAGCAGTCTTGCAAATGACATTGTGATGCAGCTGGAAAAAGAAGCACGTGGAGTTTATTTCAGCAACGATTATATTTCTAAAGACTGATATGGAAAAACAGGTAGAGAAAATCAATTCAGGAAAGCTGCAGCTTAGCGGTGGTTGGGAATATGCGCCATCACCCGAAAGCATCGGTCATATAAAACTTGAAGACCGGTATGGTCTGTTCATTAACGGAAAGTTTGTAGAGCCTTCTTCAAAGAAATATTTCCCGAGTGTGAATCCTGCGACAGAGCAGGTGCTATCAAATATTGCTGAAGCCAGCCCTGCGGATGTTGAAGCTGCGGTTGCATCGGCGAGAAAGGCATTTGCAAAATGGAGCAAGATCAAGCCATCCGAAAGAGGCAAGTACATTTATCGGATCGCGAGAATGATCCAGGAACGGGCACGTGAGTTTTCTGTGATTGAAACACTGGACGGTGGAAAAGCAATCCGTGAATCACGCGACATTGATGTTCCGCTTGCAGCCGCTCATTTTTTTTACTATGCTGGTTGGGCAGATAAACTCGAATATGCATTCCCCGGTAAAACGGTTTCTCCAGTAGGAGTTGCAGGACAGATCATTCCATGGAATTTTCCATTGCTGATGGCTGCCTGGAAGATCGCACCAGCACTTGCTGCAGGTAATACCGTTGTGCTTAAGCCAGCGGAAACAACTTCTCTCACAGCCCTTAAGCTGGCTGAAGTGATCCGCGACTGTGGATTGCCGGAAGGTGTGGTGAATATTGTTACAGGTGCTGGTCAGACCGGTGCTGCACTCGTAAACAGCAAAGGCATTGACAAGATCGCTTTCACAGGAAGCACCGATGTCGGAAAGCTTATCCGTAAGGCAATTGCAGGAACAAGCAAGAAAGTGACTCTTGAATTAGGTGGAAAAGCTGCAAACATCATTTTTGAAGATGCACCAATTGATCAGGCAGTAGAAGGTATCGTGAATGGTATTTTCTTTAACCAGGGACATGTATGCTGTGCAGGTTCAAGGCTGTTTGTACAGGAAAGTGTAGCACCACTTGTTCTTCAGAAGCTTCGTGACAGGATGGAAACATTGATCGTTGGAGATCCGCTCGACAAGAACACAGATATCGGAGCGATCAATTCAGCTCCTCAGCTGGAAAGGATCAATGAATTTATAAAGCATGGACAGGAGGAAGGGCTTGAGATGTATCAGTCTTCATGCAGCGTACCATCAAAAGGGTATTGGTGCAGGCCAACAATATTCTTTCAGGTTCCTCAGTCCAGCAGGCTTGCCCAGGAAGAGATCTTTGGACCTGTATTATCCATACAGACTTTCCGAACTGTTGACGAGGTGATAGAGAAGGCAAACAATACGCCTTATGGATTATCGGCCGGTGTCTGGACAGACAAAGGATCGAGGATCTTCAACCTTACAACAAAGCTGAGAGCAGGCGTGGTGTGGGCAAATACATATAACAAATTTGATCCGGCCTCGCCATTCGGCGGATATAAAGAAAGTGGTGTAGGACGTGAAGGAGGTTTGCACGGATTGCTTCCTTATTTAAATCTTAGGTAACATGGAAAGACTGGATATTCAGAAAACATACAAGATCTATATCGGAGGACAGTTTCCCCGTACAGAATCTGGAAGATATTATGCTATTGAGGCGAAAGGAAAAGTGATCGCGAACATGTGTCTTTCATCAAGGAAGGATCTTAGAAACGCAGTGGTTGCCGCTCGAGGAGCATTTGGCGGATGGGCAGCGAAGACGGCTTACAATCGTTCGCAGATCTTATACCGCATTGCGGAGATGCTTGAAGGCAGAAAAGATCAGTTCGTTGCAGAACTTAAGCTGCATGGACTAACTGCTGCCAGGGCGACAGAAGAGGTTCATGCAGGCATTGATACACTTGTGTACTATGCAGGATGGTGTGATAAATTTCAGCAGGTCTTCAGTTCAGTGAATCCTGTTTCAGGGTCATTCTTCAACTTCTCAACACCAGAGCCTACAGGAGTCGTGGGCATTATCGCACCTGAACAAACCGGCCTTTCAGGACTTGTATCTGTGATCGCTCCAGTGATCGCAGGAGGAAATACCTGCATTGTGCTTGCTTCAAATTCAAAGCCTCTGCCATCAGTAACATTCGCTGAAGTAGTGAACAGTTCTGATGTTCCGGGCGGTGTGGTAAATATTCTCACGGGAGATCTGAAAGAGCTTGCTGATCAGTTTGCATCCCATATGGACATCAATGCGTTGGTATGGGCGCGAAACAACAACGAGCTTAGGATTAAAGCAGAGGAGCTTACCACAACGAACCTGAAAAGATTCGTGAGCTGGGATGCTGATGCAGAAAAAAGAATTCAGGGTGATCCTTATATGCTGATGGATCTTCAGGAGATAAAAACAACCTGGCATCCGATTGAGAATATCGGTGGCGCAAAAGCAGGTTATTAATTGAATCGTCCTGTATCCCTGGCAATTGAAGCTGCCATTGCCGGAGGTAAGGAGATATGTTCTGTTTATAGCGGATCATTCAGCGTTGAAATAAAACCAGATGCTTCTCCTGTTACGCTTGCAGATAAGAACAGCAACGAAAAGATCCTTAGAATACTTGAAACATCAGGCATCCCGATACTGAGTGAAGAAAGCGAACACCTTCCTTACAATGAACGAAAGGATTGGGAAACATTCTGGCTTGTTGATCCACTTGACGGAACAAAACAATTTATCAAGAGGAATGATGAGTTCACAGTGAACATAGCTCTTGTTGACAAGGCACTCGGACCTGTGATGGGAATATTATATCTGCCGGTATCGGGCAAGCTATATTTTTCCGAATACCGGCAGGGAGCATACATGCTTGCATCAGTTGAAGGTTATGACATCCCATCAATACTGAAAGATGCTACTCAGCTGACAGACGCTGAAAGCAAGCCACTCACTATTGCAGTGAACAGAAGCTCTGGCTCATCAGCTCAAATGGATGCATTCATGCAGCGTGTAACTCAAAAGCATGGTGAAGATCCTCAGCTTATTACAGCAGGATCTGCATTGAAGTTTGGATGGTTAGCAGAAGGCAGAGCATTGTATTATCCAAGGTTCAGGCCATCCATGGAATGGGATACAGCAGCGGGTCATGCAATCGTTAAAGAAACCGGATTTACGGTGATTGATGCGGACTCCCGAAAGGAGCTAAAGTATAACAAACCTTCGCTGCTTAACCCTTCATTCATAGCATGTAAAGAAGAATATCTGTAGAATTTCCCTATTATTGTATATAGTTCATAAGATCGAATAATGAGTAAAGTAGCGCTATTGACCGGAGTTACAGGACAGGACGGAGCATATCTGGCCGAACTCCTGTTGAGTAAAGGATATATTGTTCATGGAGTTAAGAGAAGAAGTTCACTCTTCAATACAGACAGGGTTGACCATCTGTATAAGGACACACATGAGAACAAGGTTAATTTTTTCCTGCATTATGGAGATTTGACAGATTCAACAAACCTGATCAGGATCGTGCAGGAAGTTCAGCCGGATGAGATCTATAACCTTGCTGCACAATCGCATGTGAAGGTGTCATTCGAAACTCCTGAATATACTGCGAATGCAGATGCAGTGGGAACATTAAGGTTGCTCGAGGCGATAAGGATCCTCAATCTGAAAGACAAGACACGCATCTACCAGGCTTCAACTTCAGAGCTTTATGGACTGGTACAGGAGATACCACAGACAGAGACAACACCTTTTTATCCAAGAAGCCCTTATGGTGTGGCCAAGCTTTATGCCTACTGGATCACTAAAAACTACAGGGAAGCCTATGGATTTTATGCTTGCAATGGGATCCTCTTTAATCACGAGAGTCCTGTACGCGGAGAAACCTTCGTTACAAGAAAGATCACCCGTGGTGCGGCGAAGATCAAGTTAGGTCTGCAGGATAAACTGTTCATGGGGAATATCGATGCTGAACGTGACTGGGGTCATGCGAAAGATTATGTAGAAGGTATGTACCTGATGCTCCAGCAGGATGAACCGGATGATTATGTACTTGCAACAGGCAAGAAGATCTCTGTAAGAAAATTCATTGAGATGGCTTTCCAGGAAGTAGGAATCAATATTGAATGGAAGGGTGAAGGCGTAGATGAAAAAGGTATCAATAAAGAGAACGGGAAGGTCATCGTAGAGATCGATCCAAGATATTTCAGGCCTACAGAGGTTGACCTTCTTGTGGGTGATGCTTCGAAAGCGAAGAAGAAGCTGGGTTGGGAGCCAAAATATACAGTGGCAGACTTATGCAGGGAGATGGTGCAATCAGACATGAAGCTTTTTGAAAAGGACAAGTACCTTCTTGAAGGAGGACATGACATCTTTAACTTCCATGAATAAGGATTCAAAAATTTACATCGCTGGTCACCGTGGCATGGTTGGCTCCGCGATCGTGAGAAAGCTCGAAAGAGAAGGATATACCAACTTTGTAACTCGGACATCTTCGCAGCTTGATCTTCGTGATCAGTCAGCAGTGAAAGAGTTTTTCGAAGAAGAAAAGCCGCATTATGTTTTTCTTTCTGCAGCGAAGGTTGGTGGCATCAATGCCAATAATATTTACAGGGCAGAATTTCTTTATGATAACCTGATGATCCAGAATAACGTGATTCATCATTCATGGAAGAACCAGGTGAAGAAGCTGTTATTCCTTGGCTCCAGCTGCATTTATCCCAAGATGGCTCCGCAGCCTCTGAAGGAAGAATACCTGCTGACAGGATTGCTCGAACAGACGAATGAACCTTATGCCATTGCAAAGATCGCAGGCATTAAGATGTGTGAATCATACCGCAGACAATATGGTGCAAATTATATTTCTGTGATGCCTACCAACCTGTATGGTCCCAATGACAATTACGACCTGAATAATTCACACGTTCTTCCCGCGCTTATCAGGAAGTTCCATGAAGCAAAGGAAAATGGAAAGCCGACAGTAACGGTATGGGGCAGTGGTACACCTTTAAGAGAGTTTCTGCATGTGGATGACCTTGCCGATGCCTGTTATTTCCTGATGCAGAACTACAATGAAGAACTGTTTCTGAATGTTGGTGTGGGTGAAGATATCTCCATTAGGGACCTCGCACTGCTCGTGAAAAAGGTGGTTGGATTTGAAGGAGAGCTTGTATTCGACAGTTCAAAACCCGATGGAACTCCAAGGAAACTTATGGATGTTTCAAAACTTCATTCACTTGGCTGGAAAGCGAGGATCGGGCTGGAAGATGGCATTCGTAGTGTGTACGAAGAGGTCCTGTCTAACGGTGTGCTCGCGTGATAAAAAAGTGCTGCTTTATTGTTGCCTTCCTTTTTTCTTATGTGGCTTCTCAGGCTCAGCAGCTCAATATTCCATTAACTCCTGTAAGTGATATTCAATATCTCTATGAGATAAGTTCTGATAAGAACGCGTTCACTTCACTGAAACCCTTGCTTGATTCAAGGGTTAGGTCATTGAATTATGACTCCATTGCGTTCAATAAAAACAAAGGTAAAACATCCTGGTTTGTTCGTAAGCTCTTAAGTGAATCGTTCATTGTTATTGATACCGGAGATCTTAAGCTTTCAATTGATCCATTGATCGATGTTGGTTCAGGAAAAGGCATTCTTGCAGATAAAAATTCAAAGCTCTTTACGAATTCACGCGGGCTGGCCGTAAGGGGAGACATTACCGAACGATTTTCTTTTGAAACAACCTTCCTGGAATCACAAACATTTTTCCCGGCCTATATTTCAGCCACAGTGAAGTCACTTGAATCAGTGCCAGGGTACGGAAGGGCAAAGCCTTTTAAAGTATCCGGTTATGATTATGCATTTGGATCCGGTTACATTTCATGGACACCATCGAAACTCTTCAACCTTCAGATGGGACACGGAAAGCATTTTGTTGGAGAAGGATATCGTTCATTGCTCTTGTCTGACAATGCATTTAATTATCCCTACATCAAGCCATCATTCCAGTACAAATGGATCAAGTATGACGTGATCTATTCGTCCCTGATGATCATGAAAGGTGGAAAGATTCCTACGACTCCATTCACAGAGCCTGTCTTCAGAAAAAAGCCCGCAACATTTCATTTGCTGTCCTTTAAGCCACTGCCATTCTTTGAGTTTGGACTTTTTGAAGGAACCATTTTCAATGCGGAAACTCCAGGGAAGCCTGAAGAGTTCAATTTTGTGAATCCGCTCATTTTTGCGAATTCCATTTCATATGGGTTAAATCATTCAAAGCATAACGTTTTGACTGGCGCGACATTTACGATCCGGCCAGTTAAGTATGTTACGATATACGGACAGCTGGTGAATGACGGATCATTGCCAACTGTAAGTAAAACCGGCTATCAGGCAGGTGCCACATTTCAGAACAGCTTCATGGTACTGAGAGGAGAATACAATGCCGTGGAGCCATTCACATATACTTCTGCGAATTCATTTCAGTCATACACACATTATAATCAGCCGCTCGCCCATACCTGGGGAAGTGCGGTAAATGAAGTGGTGGCTTCAGCATCGTTTAAGCTGATCAAAGGACTGATCTTGTCATCTCATGTATCCACCGGAAAGGTTCAGTTCATTGGTGGCTCGGTATTTACAAGCGATACTGTGCTTACAGGTCCAGCTTCACTTGCCTCGAATCCATTAGCATACAGACAGGTTACATATGTGAAGAACAGTATCGAGTATGTAGCCAACCCGGTTACGAACTTATCTATTTATGCAGAGCTCACGACGAGGTTCGAGAAGTATTCCAGCCCTTCCACATACACGAACAGAACGGTCTTTGTATTCGCAGGCATCCGGACAAACCTGTTCAGGAGTTATCGGGATTTCTGATAGAAGTGTGTGATTTAAGACGATGTTATTCATTATCCCAGATAGGATAATGCTTTAGCTCGATCGGACCTTTAAAGAAAATCTTTGTGCTTTCCTGGAATGATTGCGTGAAGTCTGAAACAAAGAAATGACGTGTGGATTTCTTGCCTGTATTCATCAGGTCATTTTCTTCCAGGATCTCTCTTACCTTTTCCGCAACAGCTTCTGCCGAGTCGATGATCATGGTTCCCTTTGAATAGAATGATGAAATTTCTTTTTTTATCAAAGGGTAATGCGTGCATGCAAGAATAAGTGCGTCGATCTTTTTCAGCTTGGGTCTTGAGAGATAAGAGTCAATGACTGTTTTACTGATCCGGTTATTGAAAAAGCCTTCTTCGATCATTGGCGCCAGCAGAGGTGTTGCAAGTGATACAACATTCAGCTTTTCGTTTTTATCCTGGATCTTTTTTCTGTACACATCGGAGCGGATGGTTCCTTTTGTGCCGATTACACCGATCTTGCCCTGGCTAAAATTGTTGTGGATGATCTCAACAGTTGGCTCGATGACGCTTACAACAGGAACTTTTCCATTGACATGTTTCTTCACTGCTTCGTAGGCAATAGCCGATGCCGTGTTGCATGCTATTACAATGCACTTTGCTTTATGTTCAAGCAGAAAGTCTGCAATTCGGATGCTGTAGTACTTTATGGAGTCAGGCGATTTGTCACCATAAGGAAGGTGAGCCGTGTCTCCGAAATAGATAAGTTTTTCTGAAGGCAGCGCTTTATGGATCGCTGCGGCTACAGTAAGTCCACCAATTCCGGAATCAAAGATGCCGATTGGGTCAGATGGTTTATGTTTGATTTTGCTCACAAAAAAAATCCCCTTCCGTTTCAGAAGGGGATGTCTGTTTATTTCTTAGGGGTTGTTTTTGGAGTATCCTTCACAGCCGGTGTATCTGTCAGACCCATCTTCTTTTTAACAGCTCCAAGGATGTCTTCAGAAGGATCCGAATAGAGTAGCATTCCGGCGCTGGTGTCAAATACATATTTATATCCACCTTCTTTTGCAACATCTTCAATCGCCTTTTTTGCTTTTGCGATCATAGGCTGCATCAGCTCCTGCTCTTTCTTCTGAAGAGATTCCTGCGCGGTTCCCTGGAAAGTCTTGATCCTCTCTTCAAGGTCGTTGATCTCTTTTACTTTATCCTGCTTGATAAGGTCAGTCATCACAGCTTCCTGCTTTTGATACTCCTGTACCTTGTTATCATATTCAGCAGACATTGTCTTGATCTGATTATCAAGCTGCTTTGCATAATCCTGTAGGGATGTTTCTGCCTGCTTTCTTTCAGGCATTGCAAGTAATAGATCGTTAGAGTTCAGGTGAGCGTACTTCTGCGCGAAAGCAGATGTTGCTCCAAGCATTAAGGTTAAAACAGCGAGCTTAATTGTTTTCATTTCAGTTAATTGGATTCTTTGGATTTACTTTTTTTGTGGAGTGCCGGTAGATTTTGTTTCTGTCTTTCCGCTACTTCCTGGCTTGTACCCCATAGCAGTCAACACATCGTCACTTTTGTCGTATTTAGGATTTGCATAAAGCATGCTCAGGTCGCTTGACTTATCAAAGATCACAGCATAAGAGCCAGATTCTGCCATCGTTTTTATTGCGTTGTAGATCTTGTCCTGGATAGGTTTTACAAGTTCCTGTCTTTTCTTGAAGAGGTCACCATCAACACCAAAACGCTGCTTCTGCATTTCTTTGGCTTCCTTCTCTTTGGCAATGATCTCATCTTCTCTTTTCTTCTTCATGTCTTCCGTTAAAAGGATCTGCTCTGCCTGGAATGCTTTATACATTTTGTCGATCTCCGCATACTTGGCTTCGATTTCTTTCTGCCAGGTCACTGAGATGTTATCAAGCTGCGACTGAGCTGTCTTGTACTCTGGAATGTTGTTTAGAATGTACTGTGTGTCAACGTAAGCATACTTCTGGGCATAGGTCATTCCTGCAGATGCAAGAAGCATGAATAGGAACAAGAGTGTCTTTTTCATTTTGTTTCGGTTTTATGCCTGCTTTAAAAAGCAAGCGAAAATAATAATTAATTACTTACAGGTCACCGATGTTCGCGCCGATAGTAAAGTGGAACTGCGATCGTTCCATGTTAATATCATACGGAGAATCATCAAGCCTCCAGCCGTAATCGAGTCCAAGCAATCCAAACATTGGAAGGAAAACTCTTACGCCAACTCCTGCTGAACGCTTGACATCAAAAGGATTGTACCTTTTGAATGTGTCCCATGAATTACCCGCCTCTACAAATGTCAAGCCATAAATTGTTGCCTGTGGATTCAGTGAGATAGGATATCTGAGCTCAGCTGTATATTTTGTAATGAACGTAGCACCGGAAGAGGAAGAAAGAGAACCATCACTATATCCTCTCAATGCGATAATTTCTCTTCCATCCAGCTGGCTGTACCCGGTAAGTCCGCTACCTCCAAGGTAGAAACGTTCAAATGGTGGCGCGCCAAGTGAATTATTATAATGTCCAAGGAACCCGAATCCTGCCTTTGTCATCAGCACCAATGGATTTTTCTTTCCAAAGATTGGTGTGAACCATTGCGTTGTGAACTTCCATTTATGGTATTCGATCCATCTGTATTTCTCCTGGTCACTGAGTCCAGTATAGTCAGGTGAATTGCCAAGTGAATCTTTTCTGAAATACGAATATGGAGGTGTTAGCTGCAAAGAGAATGTAACCTGTGATCCTGATCTTGGAAAAATAGGCTGATCTACAGAATTCCTTGAAAGATTGAAACGGTAGCTCAGGTTGTTCGACTTTCCTTTTGTAAACAGATAACCAGCATAATTGTTTACGATGTAGTGCTGATAATTTACATCCTGGTAAAGTGTAAAGAAGTCATCCGGCACTTTAAGACGCCTTCCTAATCCTACAGAGTTTCCAAAGATCTTTAATGATTGTTCAGCTTCTCCGGATTGTGCATTCGAGAAGATGGAGTAATAAGATGAGATGCTTAATGAATTAGGCCGCTTTCCTCCAAGCCATGGTTCTACAAAGCTTCCGTTAATCGATTGATAGTACAACCCATTCGACTGTGCACGAAGGCTCAAAGATTGTCCATCTCCGGAAGGTAATGGCCTCCACGCACTTCCTTTAAAAATGTTCCTGGCAGCAAAGTTATTGAAGGACACACCCAGTGTTCCGACAATTCTACCGCCACCCCAGCCGCCTGAAAGTTCAAGCTGATCTGATGGAGATTCTTCAACTGTATATTCGATGTCAACAGTACCTTCTGATGGGTTTGGTACAGGGTTCACTCCAAGCTTTTCAGGATTGAAGTACCTGAGCTGTGCAAGCTCGCGCTGGGTACGGATAATGTCGGCGCGTGAAAACAGCTGTCCTGGCCTGGTCCTTATCTCACGCATGATCACACGATCATTGGTTTTTGTATTTCCGTTGATAGTGACCTTGTTGATGCGGGCCTGCTTGCCTTCATAGATCCTCATCTCAAAATCGATCGAATCATTTTCAACCTGAACTTCTACAGGAGTAACCTGGAAGAACAGATAGCCATCATCCATATAAAGTGATGATACATCGTTGCCACCTTCCTGGTTCATGAACAAACGTGTTTCAAGCTTTGTCTGGTCGAATACGTCACCTTTTTTAATCCCAAGTACACGTGATAATTCTTCGCTTGAATGCTTTGTGTTGCCCAGCCAGGTAATGTTCCTGAAATAATATTTCGGGCCTTCATCAACAGTAAGCTCAATAGTCAGCCTGTTCGGTTCAACCTTGTAAACTGTATCCTTCGCAATGCTCGCATCTCTATATCCTTTCGCATAATATTTCGAGAGGATCTTCGCTTTATCTTTTTCAAAATTCTCCTCGAGGTATTTTGATGAGTTGAAGATGGTGTACCAGCGTTTCTGCTTGGTATCTTTCATTGCTCTTCTCAGCTTTCCATCGCTCAATGCTTCGTTGCCATGAATGTAAATATCCTTGATCTTAACTTTCTTCTTTTTGCTGATATCGATAAAAAGGATGACGGAATTTGCCTGTGCTGAGTCGGCTTTCTGTGTAACCACAACTTCAGCGTTCAGGTAACCATTATCTACGAAATGTTCCTTGATCTTATTTTGTGTGGTCAGGATAAGATTATCGGTAACCACTTTACCTTTCATCAGCTTGATCTTCTCTCTCAGGTCATCTGCCTCATGCTTTTTGATTCCTTTGAAAGAAAACTTTGAAAGCCTGGGACGCTCTTCCACCTTGATGTCCAGGAAGACATCGTTTCCTGTGATTTTCTTGATCTTTATTTCGACATCTGCGAAGAGACCTTGTTTCCAAAGGTTTTTGATCGCTTCACTAAACTTCTCACCGGGAATGGTTATCGTTTCACCGATCACAAAACCTGAAAGCATGATGAGCACATTCTTGTCGAGATGCTCTGCGCCTGTCACTGTAATACCTCCTATCTTATAATCCTTCGGATAGGTATAGTCTATTGTTGTTGCCGTGTCTGAGGTGATCACGGTTTGTGCCTTTAGGTTGAAAGCCAGGAAAAAAAGGACGAGAACGGGCAGAAGTCTTTTCAGCATATCAGCCGTTGATGAGTTGTTCACTTGTTTTTCCAAATCTTCGTTCTCTCTTCTGATAATCGTGTATGGCTTCAAAAAAATTCTCTTTTCTGAATTCCGGCCATAAGGTTTCGGTGAAATACAATTCAGAGTATGCAAGCTGCCAAAGCAGGTAATTGCTGATTCGTTCTTCTCCACTGGTCCTGATCATTAACTCAGGGTCAGGTATTCCGGCGGTGCAAAGGTGATCTGAAACAAGCTGGTCATTAATATCCTGCTCGTTGATCTCGCCTGCCTTCACTTTGGAAGCAATTTGTTTCACTGCTTCAGTGATCTCCCAGCGTGAGCTGTAGCTCAGTGCCAGGATCAGTGTCATATGAGTGTTACCCGCTGTAGTCTGTATGGCTTCGGCAAGTTCTTTCCTGCAGCTTTCAGGAAGCTGTTCAGTATTGCCAATGGTCTTCAGCCTGATATTATTCTTCATTAATGTTTTCGTTTCCTGGTGAATTGCGGAAACGAGAAGCTCCATGAGTCCGTTGACTTCAGCTTCAGGACGATTCCAGTTCTCCGTCGAGAAGGCATAAAGAGTAAGATACTTCACACCGATTTCTGCGGCAGCTTCAACGGTATCACGAACCGACTGCACTCCCTGCTCATGGCCGAAGATCCTGGCCTTGCCCTGCTGCTTGGCCCATCGCCCATTGCCATCCATAATAACAGCAACATGCCTGGGTGTTTTCGTACGATCCAGCTGGTCTTTCAACGACATTCCTTCAAATTTTGTCCAAAAGTAATCAATAAGCATCACATTTCTGGTGAAGGCTGCCCAGCCGGATGCTTAACCACACACCTGTGAATGAATAGAGATCTTTGTTTTTAGAGTTACCGCGCTGCCTTCCTGTATTCGGAATGTCTTCCATTGTGTAATATGGATCACTCAACGCAGCGGCAGCAGCACCTTTTTCAGCATAGATCAAAGCAGCATCAGCATATATGCCGCTTACGTCATCGATGTAATCTGTGTTGCTCTGCCTGAGTCCCCATTCGGCACCGAGGCCAAACCGCTCACGAAAGCTGTATTTAACGCCAATTCCAAATGGAAAGCTAAACCTGGTAGTGGAATATGATTTTCGCTTGTATGCTAATGTGCCCTGTCCCTCTGTTCCTATTGGCTGAAGATCATACCACCTGTCTCCTGCATTTCCCTGCGGATTAAAGTGAAACAGGGAAAGCCCTGCAAAGATGTATGGAGTGAATGGTTTCTTTGGATCTCCCATGGCGTAAGGCAGGAAGTTCAACTCGAACTGCGGTGAAATTTCAAGGATCTGTGATCTGAATGATAATCCCCGCTGACGCTGTATGATGTTATTGCTTTTGCTGTCTGATGCGGTTACTTTACCATAGTAAGCTCCCAGCTTGAATGAGTAGCGTGGGTTGAAATTGTATCTGTAAAACAACCCGAATGCTGGCTGGGTGAATTTGAAATGTCCGCGCGGATTAAGATCTCCCAGATAATAGGATCCTCCTGCAAAAAAGCCTGCTTCGGAAGTTTTCAGTGTTTTTTGGGAATATGACAGCACAGGTACGAGCAACATCAACAGGATGAGAGTACGGCTGGCGTTCATAAGCGTCACGTTCCTTTTTGGGTAAATAGTTAACGGAATAACCTGCAAATATTGTTCAGGTAAATATAAGAAGATGACTATCCGTGACCGGATAAAAGTTGTTAAATGTCAGTTTCTTCTGTCAAGCCCCCACATCAGCTTGTTCCGGATGGTTGTGAGAAAGCTGCTGAACTCAAACCGCACCATGTTCAGCGAGCATGTACTTTTTTCAATGAAGAGCTCTGTTTCTGAAAGGATCGTATCGGTGCGTGAATCAAGTGATACGAGATATTGATCGCTTCTTCCTTCTACCTTGAGCTTTATCCTGCAGGTATCTGGTAAAACAACAGGCCTCACGTTCAGGTTGTGTGGCGCAATGGGTGTAAGTATGAAGTTCTCTGAATCAGGTGATAAAATCGGACCTCCACAGCTTAGTGAGTATGCAGTGGATCCTGTGGGTGTAGATAATATCAGACCATCTGCCCAGTATGAGTTCAGGTATTCATCATTCACAAATGCATGGATCGTGATCATGGATGATGAATCTTTCTTCAATACCGTCAGCTCATTCAGAGCATAGTTGGTCTCTCCAAAGAGATTGTTCGATGTGTTCAGTCTGATCATGCTTCGTTTGTCCAGACTGAATTCATTATTGTACAGGCAATCGATGGCTTTCTCAATTTCATCACGTGCGATGTTGGCGAGAAAGCCTAGTCTGCCAGTGTTGATACCAATGACCGGTATCCCGGAATCCCTCACAAGGAGAATTGTGTCTAGGAATGTTCCGTCTCCTCCAACGCTGAAAAGAAAGTCGATCTTTCCTTCAAGGTCTTTATATGTGCTGAAATAGCCTGCTTTAGATTCAAGCTGTGGTAATGAAGATTTAAAATTGGAATGAAGCAGAACGGTTGCATGCCGTTTTTCAAAACCGCTGATCAGCTCCTGGATAGGTTCAATATTTTCTGTCCGGAGATTTTTACCGTAAACTGCTATCCTCATCAGGATTACATGTTGATATAATTCATGAAGGAATCGAAACGGTCCTTCACGTCTTCGTTGAATTCCTTCTGGTAGAATGTCGCTTTCACTTCATAGTCATACCGATTGAAGGTCTGCATAATTCCCGAAAGATCCCGCTTGTTGATCTTCAAAGTGATCTCCAGCTTTTTTGAATCGCTTTGTGATGTGATGTAAAGGCTCAGGATCTTTCCATCATTCGATTCGACAATCTGTGAGATCTCAGCAAGGCTGTAATCATTGTGATTGACTTCAAGAATAATGATGCCTCCTGGTTCACTGACAGATCCGATCTCAGCGAACTTTTCGATCAGTGAAGGCAGTGTGATCACGCCAAGGTAGGAGTTGTCATGCGCCAGAACCGGGATCAGTGTAAGCTTCATGTTCTGGATAAGCTTCAGCACTTCAAACACATGTTCATCTTCGGTAACAAAAGGCCTTACAAGAGAAAGCCTGTGATTTCCAATTGGCTCTTCGGGCTTGTTCAGATCCAGGATGTCGGTATCTGAAATCAACCCAAGAAAATCATTGTTGTTTACGATCGGAAGATGTGAAACTTTTAGTTCATCCATCCAGCTCAACGCCCTGATACCGGTGTCCGAGGTTTTTAACGGTGGTATCTCTTCTGTAATCAGGTCTCTGGCGATCATTCGGGTACAAAATTAGGATAATTTTTAGCTTTACAGAAATGAAAAACAACCCTGTATTAAGCGTAAATATCAATAAAGTTGCCACGTTGAGAAACTCCAGAGGTGGCAATGTGCCTGATGTTGTTCAGGTGGCTCTCGATTGCGAACGATTCGGTGCTGAAGGTATAACAGTACACCCAAGGCCGGATGAAAGACATATCCGTTACCAGGATGTTTACGATCTGAAGCCTGTATTGACAACAGAATTCAATATTGAGGGGTATCCTTCAGAAGATTTCATCAGGATGGTGCTTGAAGTTCATCCTGCACAGGTAACCTTAGTGCCTGATCCTCCGGATGTTCTTACTTCAAATGCGGGATGGAACATAAATAAAAATCTTCTTTTCCTGAAGAAGGTGATATCCGAATTCAAAAAGGAAGGTATCAGGGTCTCCATTTTTGTTGATACAGATCTGGATAATATCGGTAGAGCACCTGAGACCGGCACGGACCGCATCGAGCTATATACTGAAGCATATGCCTCAGAATATTCGGCCTCATCTGAAGCAGCGATCGCACCTTACGTGGCAGCTGCGCAAAAAGCGAACGAACTTGGTCTTGGAATAAATGCCGGGCATGATTTAAGCCTGAAGAACCTGAACTTCTTTTCAACCCATATTCCCTGGCTTAAAGAAGTATCCATAGGACATGCCCTCATCAGTGATGCATTGTATTATGGACTTGAGAATACAATTCAGATGTACAAGAGGGAATTAAAAAATGTAAGGTCATGAAACTGCATTTCAGAAAGTATGGTGAAGGAGCTCCTTTCGTGATCCTCCATGGATTGTTTGGAATGTCAGATAACTGGCAGACCGTTGGAAAAAAGCTCTCTGAAAAATACACGGTATATCTTGTGGATCTGAGAAATCATGGGCATTCACCTCACAGCATTGAGTGGAACTATGAACTTATGGCTGCTGATGTTAAAGAGCTGCTGGATGATGAGGGCATCAGTAAAACAATACTGATGGGACATTCAATGGGAGGCAAGACAGCCATGACATTTGCAGATCACTTTTGTGAGGCGCTTGAAAAAATCATTGTGGTTGATATTGCCATGAGAAGATATTCTCCTCCAACCGATGTACTGAACGCGATAGGAGCTGTTCATCTGGATACCATCAGCACACGAAAAGAAGCTGAAGAGATCATCGCATTCTATCTTGATGATCCGGGAACACGGCAATTTCTCCTGAAGAATCTTTATTGGGAAAGTGACGACAAGCTTGCCTGGAGATTCAATATCGATACGATCTCTAAGCAAGTTGGAAACATCGCACAGGAGATCAGCATAAAAAACACATGTCATGCACCGGCGCTCTTTCTGCATGGTGCACGATCCCGTTATGTGATCGAAGATGACAAGAATGAGCTTCGCAAAAAATTTCCCTCAGCCGTATTTTCTGAAATTGAAGATGCGGGTCATTGGGTTCATGCTGAAAATCCATCAGGATTTATGCGGGCTTTGGAATCATTTCTATTGTGAAGTGTTATACCCTCCGGGGTAAATTGCTACTTTTGCGGCTAAATTTTTAATGATGAACAGAGGACCAGTTTCGAATTTTATAGAAAATCATTTCCTTCATTTTAACGCGGCAGCATTGATGGATGCAGCGAAAGGATATGAGACGCATCTTGAAAAAGGCGGCAAGATGCTCGTTTCACTTGCAGGAGCAATGAGTACGGCAGAACTTGGAAAGTCGCTGGCTGAACTTATCCGCCAGGACAAAGTGCATATCATCAGCTGTACAGGAGCGAACCTTGAAGAAGATGTGTTTAACCTGGTTGCACATGACCATTATGCGCGTGTTCCGAATTACCGTGACCTGAGCCCTGCAGATGAATGGAAGCTTCTCGAAGGTGGATTTAACAGGGTTACAGATACATGTATCCCAGAAGAAGAAGCGATCAGAAGAATTGAAAGTCATATTTACAAACTCTGGAAAGACGCGAACGATAAAGGTGAGCGATACCTTCCACACGAATACTTCTACAGGCTTTTGCTTGATGGAACCCTGGAGCAGTATTACCAGATCGATGAAAAGAACAGCTGGCTTCTTGCTGCTGCTAAAAAGAACCTGCCAATCATCTGTCCGGGATGGGAAGACTCTACATTAGGAAATATCTTCGCTTCATACTGTGTAACTGGTGAGCTTATTCCAACTACAATGAAGGGTGGTATCGAATACATGACATTCCTGGCAGACTGGTACACAGCTAATTCGGGAGGTCAGGGCATTGGCTTCTTCCAGATCGGTGGTGGTATTGCCGGAGATTTCCCTATCTGCGTTGTTCCGATGCTTCAGCAGGATCTAAAAAGAGAGGAAACACCTTTCTGGGCATACTTCTGCCAGATCTCTGACTCGACAACAAGCTATGGCTCATACAGCGGTGCAGTTCCGAATGAAAAGATCACATGGGGTAAATTAAGTGACGAGACACCACGCTTCATTGTGGAATCTGATGCTACCATTGTCGCTCCACTGATCTTCGCCTGGCTGCTTAAATGGTGATCATACAATGAATCTCATAATAATGCCCGTTTAACCGACGGGCATTTTTTTTTCCTATTACCCTCGTTACCTTTGATAAGATGAGCATTCTGAGAATTCTTGCAGTTTCACTTTTTCTGATGTTTTCAGTTAAGGCTTTTTCACAAGGGCTTGAATCAGGACCTATGATCGGGTATGTAGAGCACCGTGAAGCCCTGATCTGGATCGCCGTGGATTCAACCGTTGATGTTGCCACGATACAGTACTGGCCCGAGTCAGGTGATAAATCAAAAAAGTCAGGAATAACAAAAAAAATTGAACACGCATCCGGGCATATTTCGCTGTCTTTTATCCTTCCTGAGCTTGAAATCAACACGCGTTATGCATACGAGATCATCCTCGATGGGAAAAAAGTCAGCTTGGATGTTCCTTCATTATTTACAACAAAAGATCTCTGGGAATGGAGAAAGCCAGCTCCTGATATGTCGTTCATCTTCGGATCATGTGCGTATATCAACGACAGCCTTTATGACAGGCCAGGAAAAAATTATGGTCAGTCACTGCAGATCTTTGAATCAATGGCTAAAGCAAAAGCAGATTTCAATCTTTGGGGAGGTGATAACCTCTATTTCAGAGAGGTGGATTATTCATCTGCGAGCGGTCTTGCTTACAGGTATTCCAAAGACAGACGCACTCCTGAATTAAAGGCTCTTCTTGCAGTTCGTCCAAACTATGCACTCTGGGATGATCATGATTACGGACCAAATGATGGGAATAGGTCATTTGGCCTGAAGGATGAATCACGAAAGCTCTTTACATCCTGGTGGGGAAATAATACCTATGGTGAACATGGCGAAGGGATCTATTCTAAATTCACCTGGAGTGACTGCGATTTTTTTATTCTGGATGATCGCTGGTTCCGCTCCGCAAATGGTATGATCGACAGTGTGGATGGCAGGCCGAATCCGGATAAGGTGATGTTTGGTGCAAAACAACTTACATGGCTTAAAGATGCGATACTGATGAGTCGTGCAACATTCAAGTTTGTTGTATCAGGCGGGCAGGTTCTGAATCCCGTATCACCGTATGAGTGTCTGTATGGATTTCGGAATGAATACAACGAATTAATGTCATTTCTCGATGATCATAAGATCGAAGGTGTGGTCTTTTTATCAGGCGACAGGCACATGTCAGAGCTCCTGAAGATCGATCGAGAAAAAAGTTATCCATTCTATGAATTCACTTGTTCACCTTTAAGTTCAGGGGTATATCGCCTCACTGAAAAGGATGTGGAGTTTGAGAATCCGTATCGCGTGAAAGGATCATTGATCTCTGAAAACAATTATTCAAAAGTCTCCGTGACCGGTGAAAAAAAGAACAGGATGTTATTGATAGAAGTGTTCGACAGAAACAATAAGCCGCTTTGGAAACATACGATACAGGCAGCTGATCTCAGGTATAAAAAATAATGCGATGAAAAAAATCAGGACGTTCGAAGAGTACAAAGAGACGTACAGAAAAAGTGTGGAATCCCCGGAAACCTTCTGGGCGGAAGTGGCTGATACATTTACCTGGAAAAAGAAATGGGACAGTGTGCTCAACTGGAATTTTGAGGAGCCTGATGTGAAGTGGTTTGTAAATGGTAAGATGAACATTACAGAGAATTGTCTTGACAGGCACCTCCAGGATAAGGGTAATGAACCAGCGATCATCTGGGAAGCGAACGATCCATCTGAAGCCTCTGTTACGATATCATACAGGGAACTTCACGGAAAGGTTTGTCAGCTGGCAAACGCAATGAAATCACTTGGCATTAAAAAGGGAGACCGCGTTTGCATTTATATGCCGATGGTTCCGGAGCTTGCTGTTTCATTACTGGCATGTGCAAGAATAGGAGCGGTTCATTCTGTTGTATTCGCGGGCTTTTCAGCCAACTCACTTGCAGGCAGGGTCGAAGACAGTGAATGTAAGCTGATACTTACATCAGACGGCAGCTTTAGAGGTTCAAAAAAGATCGAAATAAAAAGCATTGTGGATGAAGCGCTGGAGATCTGTCCTTCTGTGAAAAATGCAATTGTGCTTAAAAGGACCGGTGATGTGATCAATATGGTGGAAGGCAGGGATATCTGGTGGCATGACATCGTTCCACAGCAAAGCGATGATTGTGCTGCAGAAGAGATGGATGGGGAAGACATGCTGTTCATTCTGTACACTTCAGGCTCAACAGGAAAACCGAAAGGTGTTGTTCACACTTGTGCTGGATACATGGTGTTTTGCCAGTACACATTTGAAAATGTTTTTCAATATGAACCTGGTGATGTTTACTGGTGCACTGCGGATATCGGTTGGGTGACAGGGCACAGTTATATCGTATATGGTCCTTTGCTTTCAGGTGCAAAAACGCTCATGTTTGAAGGGATACCTACTTATCCTGATCCTTCAAGATTCTGGGAAGTCATCGACAAACATAAAGTGAATATCTTCTACACCGCACCAACAGCGATAAGGTCTTTACAGGCCTCCGGTACCGAGTATGTTAAAGGCCATGACCTTTCATCACTGCGTATTTTAGGAAGTGTCGGAGAGCCTATCAATGAAGAAGCTTGGGCATGGTTCAATGAACACGTAGGAAAAGGAAAGTGCCCCATCGTTGATACCTGGTGGCAGACAGAAACAGGAGGAATTCTGATCTCACCACTTGCAGGGATCACACCATTGAAGCCTTCTTACGCGACGCTTCCTTTGCCTGGTGTACAGCCTATACTTGTGGACAGTCATGGAAAAGAGATTGAAGGAAACAATGTAGAAGGAAATCTCTGCATGAAGTTTCCATGGCCATCCATTATTCGAACGACCTATGGAGATCACGATCGTTGCAAGCAGAATTATTTTGCCACGTATCCGAATTTGTATTTCACGGGTGATGGTTGCAAGCGTGATGAGAATGGTTATTACAGGATCACAGGCAGAGTGGATGATGTCATGAACATCTCAGGGCATCGGATCGGTACCGCTGAAGTAGAGAATGCGATCAATGAACACATCGATGTTGTGGAGAGCGCCGTTGTTGGTTTTCCTCATGATATTAAAGGGCAGGGCATCTATGCGTTTGTCATCTGCACGAATAAAGCAAAAACGGATGATCTCTTAAGGCAGGAAATTAACGCGATTGTTTCAAGGTCAATAGGACCTATCGCAAAGCCTGATAAGATCCAGATTGTTGGTGGCTTACCGAAAACACGATCAGGAAAGATCATGCGAAGGATTCTCAGAAAAATCGCTGAAGGTGATATGACCAACCTGGGTGATACATCTACACTTCTGGATCCGGGAGTTGTAGATGAGATCAAGCACGGTGCAGTGAAGTAAGCCGGGGCTTTTAAAATTCCCAAAGACTTCGCTCATAGCTCAGGATCTCCTCTTTGATCTTCTCACTTTCTACCAGCGCTTCAATTCCTTCTTCGAATTCGTTGAGCATTTTTTCGTCGAGGTCTAGCTCTTTGTAAATATAGCTGCTGAAAAATCGCTTGATGAACATGTCATCGAAAGAAAGACGAGCTGCATCGTTATGCCTGTTAAATGCTTCTGTTGATGCCAGGGTATAACGTGCCTGCGGATAATACACCCAGAACAGGATCTTGTAGCCTTTCAGAGTTCCATTCGATTCGAGGACTTCCTGCACTGGTGCGATCGCTTTGATGCGCACATGAAGCTGCTGCCTGTCTTTGTCGTAATACCAGTCTTCTTTCACAAAGTATTGCTTGATCGAAGCTGTATTAAACTCATTTTTATATACGACTGGTTTTACCTGGCCCGGCTTATCGGGATCATCCACATAGTTCGTATCGGTCCTCGATAGTTCAGCGAGGATCTGCTGCTTTGACTTCGGAATTTTAAATCCATCATCTTCATAGGCATCGATCATCTCTTCTTCCAGCACTCCCCGCATCAAAGCCTGTATCAGGCTCTCACGTTCAGATGACTTCTGCAATGGGTAATAGTAGATATGATTGATCTTTTCACGCAAATCGATCTTTCGCCACACACGCTTGGACCATTCCACATTAGCGCCGTTGAAATTCGTCAGAGGGATTGGCTTTTGCTCGACAATTGTCTTCAGGGGATGGATCGTACCTGTAAGAACCATAGATCGGTCTGCAGCCTCAGGAACCTGGGCAAAAGACTGTGCAGCCATCCATGTGAATAGTATTGTCAACACAAACCTCATCTTACCTTCTTCTGATACAACTCAGGTATTCGCTTGCTCTTCTACAGGTTTGGGCGGATCGGGATTGATGGTTAATCCTTTACCACTTCAACTATCACAAAATCCAGTCCTTTTTTGATCATGCCCAGTTGGGCAGCTGCGGTTTGAGAGAGGTCAATAATGCGTTTGGAGGTTTTTGGAAGCCGGTCGTTGATCCTTACAACAACACTGGTTCCTGCATGGATGCTGGTTACTTTGACTTTTGTGCCGAAAGGTAGTGTCTTGTGAGCTGCAGTCAGACTGTCATTTCTAAACACCTCACCACTGGAAGTCCTGCGTCCATTGAACTTTGAGGCATAGTAGCTTGCCTTGCCCTGCTGCAGGGTGTCAGACTGCTGCGAACGCACAGCAAATCCTGCAACCATCAGCACAACAAGCAATATTCCCCTCATTCTGTTCCTTTTATATGCTTTAAGATACTCATTCTTTTCGGAGCTTAAAAATTGAGTTGAAAATTTAAGATTTGATATTCCGGATCTGTTTAAATCAGAAGATTAATTACCTGAAGGTGATAGGATGAAAATTTAAATATCCTGGTGTTTTGTATTCTCATGAGAAACAGAAAGGTATAATTTAGTTTTTGTAAAAAATGTTGAATGAAAGCGCTGCATATATTTCTGATAATCATTGGATTTTCTCTTGTGGTCAAGGCCGGGAATGAATCAATATCCGGAGATGAAAAATCACTGGTGGTTGGCTTAAAGACAAACTCTGTTGAAGGCTACGGGAAGTTCCGGATACTGGAGATGCATGGCGATACGATCATTGCTGTTTCCCGGAATCAGGAGATCTTGCCTGGATTATACCTGGTGACATCTTCCAGTAAAAATGAAGTCTATCATAAAAAGCTGTGGGTTGTCGATATCGAATCTGATCAGGCAAGAAATTTAAAGCATTCTGAAGAGATCCTCGCCATTGTTACTGGTATTGTGAATGATACAGAATTCGGAAAGCTTAAAATAAACTTCAGCGAGCCCGGGTATTTTTATGCTGAAGATTCTTCCAATGAATTTCTGCCTGGAACTTACCTTGTCATTGGCTCCAGTAATCAGGCTCTCTACCACCATAAGATCGTCATACACCCGCATTGAGTATCTTTACAGCCTGGTTCCCTGAATTTGCAATGAAGTGGCTGCATTTGACAAAATTGACCTCGATAATTTATTCCGGAAAGTAAGTGATGTCCTTTCAAGACATTCCGATGGATTTTCAGTAAGGCAGAAAGATGGCTGTATTGAAATGGCTGGAACGAAAAAAGTGAACTATCTGAACAGAGTTTTTGATGGGATGTTCTTTGCCTCAGTTGTCAGACAAAAGAATTTCATTGGCTTCTATTACTTCCCTGTTTACACACATCCGGAGCATTTAGATGTTGTACATGATCCTTTAAAGAAATGCCTTAAAGGGAAATCATGCTTTCACATTAAAAAAGATGATCCGTTGCTTTTAGATCAGATCGATCAGCTTCTTACAAAGGGAAAAGATTTTTATAAAAGCATCGGGTTTTTATGAAGGACAGGATCTACTATTTTTTCGATCCTCTTTGCGGATGGTGCTATGGATTCTCTCCTGTGGTTAAAAGGCTGAATGAGGAATTAGGCGATAAATTTCAATTCGCTGCACTTACAGGCGGGATGATCAGGAATTCAAGTGCACAGCCATTAAGCGAGATGTCTGCCTACATCAAAGGCGCATACAAAACAGTGGAAAGGCATTGTAATGTTCAATTTGGACAGCCTTTCCTCGACCTGCTTGACCAGGAGGATGTCTGGTTTGGTTCCGAGCCGCCATCGCTGGCTTTCGTTATCATGAAACACCTGGTGAAAGACCACGATGTTGAGCTTGCAGGAAAATTTGTAAGCCTCATTAGTAACGAAGGAAAAAGACCTGGTGTTACGGAAAGCTACAGAGGAATTGTGGAGTCTTACGGTATTGACTTCACTGAGTTCATGGAGCTTTACAACTCCGACAAAATGAAGCAGCTTATGGAGGATGAGTTCGAAGTCACCGCAAACCTTGGTATCTCAGGATTCCCTGCACTTGTACTTGAAAAGGATAAAAAGTTATTTCTTCTTGCAAGTGGCGCACGTACATACGACGATGTGATGGAACAGCTCCGGAAGCTCGGGTATCAGCTGGACTGATTCACTTTAACCTGGGGTTCTCTTTGTGACGTTCTGAATCTCTGCTTGTCTTTTTTTCCAGGTTCTTCAGGAATGCCTCATTCATATCAACTCCAGTCTGGTTTGCCAGGCACAGCAATACAAAAAGCACATCTGCAAGTTCATCACCCAGCTCTTTTTTAACCTCATCTTTTCTGAGTGACTGATCGCCATACGTGCGTGCTATGATTCGTGCCACTTCACCAACTTCTTCTGTCAGTATGGCCATGTTGGTCAACTCTGAAAAATACCTGACACCAATTGTCCTGATCCATTCATCAACCTTTCCCTGGGCTTCAGCCAGGCTAACATCTTTTGACATTTGTTTTCTAATTTTACGTCGCATTTAAGATACCTGAAAATTATGGATGTCCTCTCTGATTTTCAGCACCTGTTTTAGATGCCGGAAAAAATGAAGAAGATCTGGTACCTTTCAACATGTAGCACCTGTCAAAAGATCCTGATGGATATAAAACCTGGAAGTGAGGTTGAACTACAGGATATCAAGACAGATAAGATCACGGCATCACAGCTCGATCTGATGAAGAAAATGGCAGGTTCCTATGAAGCTCTGTTCAGCAGAAAGGCGATGAAATACAGGTCTATGGGCCTTGACAAGGAAGACCTTGTTGAAAAAGATTTCAGGGATCTTATTCTGAGTGAATATACATTTTTGAAAAGGCCTGTTGCAATTGTTGGAAACGAGATCTTCATCGGGAATACGAAAGGTGTGGTGGAACAGCTGAAGAATGCATTGAAGTGAATAACACCATCAAGGCGCACCTTGCCTTACTTGCAACAAACATCATCTACGGCGCCAATTTCAGTATTGCAAAGATACTGATGCCATCACATATTCAGCCTGCAGGATTTATCCTGTTAAGGATTGGAGGTGCACTGTTACTGTATTGGCTCGTCGCTTCAATGATTGTCAGGGAAAAGGCATCTCTTAAAGACATTGGCTTTTTTGCTGTACTTGGCTTGTTTGGTGTGGCCATCAATCAGCTGCTGTTCTTCAAAGGACTTAATCTAACATCTCCGATCAATGCATCGATCATGATGGTCAGCAATCCCATCCTGGTATTGATTGCGGCAATGATCATACTTAAGGAAAAGATCACGGTAACCAGGATCATTGGTGTTGCCATTGGATTCGCCGGTGCTGCAGCCTTGCTTGTAAGCGGCATGCAGAAAACAGGTACTGCTCATTGGACAGGTGATCTTATGATCCTTGCGAACAGTGCGAGCTGGGGTGTTTATCTTGTTCTCGTGAAACCATACATGAAAAAGTATCATACGCTTACAGTTGTCAAATGGTGCTTCCTGTTTGGATTCCTGTATGTTATTCCATTCGGATGGGAAGAGCTTTCTGTGGTAAAATGGAGCACCTTTGACAGCACAGCATGGATCGTCGTGATATTTGTAGTTTTTGCCACGACATTCATTGCATACCTGTTGAATACATATGCATTGAGGGCACTGAGTGCACCGGTTGTGAGTGCATATATCTACCTGCAGCCGTTCGTTGCCACAGCGATCGCGCTTTTATATGGCAAGGATTTTCTGACCTTTCCGAAACTCGCTGCAGCGCTCTTCATTTTCCTTGGTGTGTATTTGGTCAGCAAACCTGCTGGTGCGAATAAATAACATTCGTAATTTTAAGGCTTATTCTCTTATTGCATATGAGGTCAATGACTGGTTACGGTAAAGCAAGCCGTGAAATGAATGGTAAAAAGTTTACTGTCGAGATACGATCGCTGAATAGCCGCCAGCTTGATCTTAATTTAAGGATCCCTTCCGCATACAGGGAGGTTGAAGCAGATTTCAGATCTCTTGCCACTGCCCTCATTCAGAGAGGTAAGGCAGATATTTCTGTAAGCTTAGACAACACCGCGGATTCAAAGCCGGAAACCCGCATTGATAAAGAGCTTGTAAAGTATTATTATTCAGAGCTCAGGCAGCTTTCTACAGAGCTGAATGAAAAAGAAAATGATCTGCTTGCGTTGGTGTTCAGGATGCCTGAGGTTGTCACAACATCGTCTGTTTCGGCATCCGAGGATGAAGTGCTGATGCTAAAGGAACTGGTAAATGAAGCAGCTGGTTCTTTCGATGATTTCCGAAAAACAGAAGGTGCTACGCTGAAGAAGGATATGCTTTCACGTGTTCAGCTGATCATGAATTACCTGAACGAGATCGAGCCTTTTGAAAATGAACGAACGGATAATGTCCGTGCACGATTAATGAAAGCTATCGAAGAGCATGTCGGCAAAGAAAAGATCGATCATGACAGGTTTGAACAGGAGCTGATCTTCTATATCGAAAAGCTCGACATTACCGAAGAGAAAACAAGACTCAAGACACATTGTGATTATTTCAGCAAGACATCTGATGAAGATGGTTCAGGCAGAAAGCTTGGCTTTATATCGCAGGAAATGGGAAGGGAGATCAATACCATCGGTTCAAAAGCCAATCACGCTGAAATGCAGAAAAAAGTAGTTCAGATGAAAGATGAGCTTGAGAAAATTAAGGAACAGCTTAATAACATTCTTTGATGGATTCGAAAGGTGGCAAGCTGATCATTTTTTCCGCTCCCTCTGGCGCGGGAAAAACGACCATTGTAAACTATCTTCTTACAAGGGATCTTAACCTTGAGTTTTCTGTAAGTGCTTGCAGCCGCAGTAAGCGAAGAGGTGAAGTGCATGGAGTGGACTATTATTTTCTCAGTGTTGATGACTTCAGAAAGAAGATCATGAACAATGAGTTTGTAGAATGGGAAGAAGTTTATCACGATAATTTTTATGGAACACTCCGGTCAGAGATCGAGCGCATCTGGCAAAACGGGCATCATGTGATCTTTGATGTTGATGTGATGGGTGGCCTCGCATTGAAAAAGCAATTTGGTGAAAAAGCGCTGTCGATCTTCGTCATGCCTCCCTCCATTGAAAGCCTTGAGGAACGACTGCGCCTGAGAGAAACTGAAACACCTGAAAGCATTGCAAGAAGGATCGGTAAAGCGGAACATGAGCTGAAGACATCCAATGAGTTCGATGTCGTGCTTCACAACCACAACCTCGAGCAGGCATTGAGAAAGGCGGAAGAGCTGGTTAAAGCATTCCTGTCGCAATGAAGACCGGGCTTTTCTTTGGTTCATTCAATCCTGTTCATGTCGGCCATCTCGTGATTGCCAACTACATGGTTGAGTTCACCGACCTTGAAAGCCTCTGGTTTGTTCCAAGTCCTCAAAGCCCTTTTAAAAAAAAACAATCTCTGCTTGCGGCAAATCATCGCGTGATGCTGTTGAATGCCGCTATTGGCGATCATCCCAGGCTAAAGGTGAGCGACATCGAATTAAAGATGCCTGTTCCTTCCTATACGATTGATACGTTGACTTACCTGAAAGAAAAATTTCCGAAACGAGCATTCTCTTTGATCATGGGAGCCGACAACCTGGGTAGCCTGACAAAATGGAAAAATTATGAGATGATCCTGGAGAACCATGAGATTTATATATATCCAAGACCAGGCGTTGATCCGGGGGCACTTTCCTCACATGAAAATGTTCACATCGTTGATGCGCCACTCATGGAAGTTTCATCAACGATGATCCGTGATGGCATCAAAAAAAAGAAGGACCTTAGGTTCATGGTTCCTCATGGTGTATGGGAAATGATCAGTGAAATGCATTTCTACAAAAAGTAAATGAGCCGACTGCTGTCTTTCATATTCCTCGTGTTTTATTATGCAGCTTTCAGTCAGCAGAACGACTTCTGTGTAAATGCGACGAAGTTGTGTGCAGGACAGATTTATCAATCATCAAACATCAATGCAACTTCATCGTGTGATTCCGAAGACGGACCTTGTGATGGTTCAGGTGCACTCTGCTTTGGTGTGAACAATACCGTCTGGTTCAGCTTTCATACAAACGATGCAGGAGGTTCTGCTGATGTCACAATTGGAAACATCAACAGCATAAACGGTGATGATACCTTGCAGGTGGCTGTTATTTCTGCATCAATACCATGTGATTATTCAACGTATTCTGTCGCAGGATGCCTGAATACAATTTCATCATCATCATCATTGGCCCTTCAGGCACTTCAGCCTAACACAACCTACTGGATCATTGTGGATGGAAAAGGAAGCTCTCCACCCGCAGGTCAGGCCACATTCGATATTTCCGTTTCTGGTCAGGCAGTTCAGCAGATAGTAAATGTCAATGTCACCCAGCCTTCTGGTTGTGCCATGAACGACGGATCAATACAGGTGCTTGCATCGTCTGGAAGCATGTATTCGCTTAACGGAGGACAGCTTCAGTCTTCAGGGACGTTCAACGGTCTGTCCTCCGGAGTGTATTCAGTGAGTGTGAAATTCAGCAGCGGATGTGATACGCTTTTTAACGTGACTTTGGTATCTCCCACCATCACTTCCGCCGAGGCGATTATACAACCTTCTTCCTGTAACCAGGCAACAGGTAGTGTGCAGCTGACGAATGTTTCAGGAGGTGTGAGGCCTTATGTGTTTTCTCTGGATACAGTGAGTCAGTCGGATTCCTTATTCACAGGACTATCTGCGGGCACTTATGAGTTTATAATACATGATGCATCTGATCCTTCCTGCGTTTTCAAAGTTCATGTGATCATTCCAACCGACAATCCTGTCACTGCAGCTTCAACACTAAATACCTTATGCAGCGCTTCACAGGGAAAGATTATTTCAACATCTTCCTTGGCCGTCTCGCCTTACAGCTATGCACTTGTGCCTGCTTCGGGATCCCAGGCCGGAGGTACATTCAGCTTCCTTCCAGCAGGTCAATATACCTTGATCACAACTGCTGCTAATGGATGCCGGGATTCTTTACCTGTTGTGATCTCTGAAATTAATCCCGTGACTGATGCGGAGGTGACAACAGTTCCTGTGAATTGTTCAGGTACTTCATTTGGATCAGCAACTGTAGTAAGTGTTGAAGGAGGGCAACAGCCTTACAGCTATTCAGTTGATGGAGGAAGCTTTCAGAACGCGGCTGTGTTTCCTGGAATTGCTGCAGCCGCGCATACTCTGACAATTCGTGATGCAAATGGTTGTGAGCTTGAGAAAGTTTTTGCAGTATCCACAACAGGAGCGATCACATGCGATGCAGGTGAAGATGTGATCAAGTACCAGGGAGCTGCGGTGAATCTCCAGGGTACTGCAACAGAAGGTGATATTCTATGGAGTCCGACGGTCGGTCTCAGTGATTCAACAATCACGAATCCTGAAGTGAGCCCTACGAAAGACCAGGTATATACCATGCATGTAGTGACAGCGAATGGATGCACCTGTGAAGACGAAGTCAAAGTGAAAGTGGCTCCTTTGATCGTTCCGGTGCCCAATGCATTTACACCAAATGGAGATGGAGCAAATGATGTCTGGAAGATCAGGAACCTGGATTTTTATGATGATTGTGTTGTTGATGTTTATACAAGATGGGGGCAGCGTGTATTTCATTCAGAAGGATATGAATCCGGGGATGAATGGGATGGAACACATCTTGGTGTCGCACTTCCTGCAGGCAGCTATTATTTTGTGATCAACCTGAATGTGCCGGTTGAGGATGCAACCAATTATCTTACAGGGTCATTAATTATTATAAAATGAGAAAGCTGCTGGTATTTACGGCTCTTTTACTGGCGGCTAAATTTAGCTATGGCCAGCAGCTGGCGCAGTATTCAAACTATATGTTGAATCAGTTTGTGCTGAATCCTGCTGCGGTTCCACAAAGCGCCTGTGTTGAAGTAAAGGCCGGGTACCGATCGCAATGGGTTGGCTTTGAAGGTGCACCAACAACACAGTTTGGAAGCTTCTGCATGTTCATCCCCAATAAAAAGAAAGGATATAGAAAAGGCAAGCATGCTGTCGGTGCATACCTGGAGAATGATGAAACTCCGCCGTCGAGAAGACAGACAGCATATTTCTCGTATTCATATCATAAGCAGATCACCCGGGAGCTATGGGGAGCGGTAGGTGTACACGCAGGAATCATGCAGTACCAGCTTGATTTCAGTTCACTGCATCTGTATGATGGTGTAGATAACGCGATCTCCAACGGCTCTGCGATACTTTATCCGGATCTGAATCCCGGAATATGGCTTTACTCAAAAAACCTGTATGCAGGATTGTCTATCAAGAATGCAGTAGGAAACAAGCTAACTGATGTGTTCGGATATGATAACCGCCTGAGGCAACATTTCTACCTCACCTACGGCTATCGGATACTTTCAATAACCAGGCGTCATTCATTTATTCCATCGATCAATGTAAAGTTCGTTCCTCTTGCTCCGGTTGCTGTTGACCTGAATGCCATGTATGATTACAGGAACAAGTTTGCTATTGGGCTGAGCTATAGAAATCGTGATGCTGTCTGTGCGCTGGTTCGGTTAGGACTTGGTAAAGTGTTCAGTGTAGGATATGCTTTCGACTTTACAACATCCAAAGTTCGGGTTGCCAGTTCAAACTCGCATGAAATCATCCTGGGCATTAAGTTATGCAAAGGGAAAGAAGAGCATGTTGATAGCGAGATCTGTCCTGCATACCGATAATTATCTAAGTACTTATCGTCTTTTCTTCTAAACTTCTGGTAATCTTTCAGGATCAGAAGAAGGGAAGAAAATCATTTTTTAAAATGATCTGTGCTGATTCCTAGCAGGTTCCTCCAAAATAGCAGCAAGTAATTAACAGGCAACGACTTTCTGTTGAAAACTCTGCGTAACGACCGAAGATAGAATTCGTTATATATGTATGATACAAAAACCGATAATGGACAAAAGAGAGATCCAAAACATCATGAACAGGCATTGTAAATTTAAGTTACGTTCAGGTAAAGAAATTTATGGTGTCATGTGGAAAAAGGATGCAGGAGTAGATTTTTACTTCGTCAGCTATGCGGAGCTTGTGAAGGCCGGTGAAAAAAACTTAGATTACCTCAACGGTAGCCGCGTAAACATCGAAGAAGTTTTAATGGCCGAACCCATTGAAGATTAAAATCATCCTATCCTGAAATTTAAAAACCGTCAGTTTAACCTGGCGGTTTTTTACTTTTATTCTAATCAAAATAATCCTCATGTTTTCCAAAGTTCTTTTTAGCATCCTTATTTCTTTATCCTTTATTGTTCATGCGCAACCTGATGCCTATGGAATCTATACATCATCTGGTAAACCTGTTTCTTATGATGAGCTTGTAAAGCGCTGCGGTGGTTCGGATGTCGTGTTCTTTGGTGAGCTGCATGATAATGCGGTGGCACACTGGCTCGAATTTGAACTGCTGAAAGGGCTTGCCAAAGTGAAATCAAACAAAGTCATCGCTGGCGCGGAAATGTTCGAAGCGGATGACCAGATCGTTCTGAATGAATACCTGAATGGAAAGATCTCCGAAAAATCGTTTAATGCTGAATGCAAGCTTTGGCCGAATTATAAAACAGACTACAAGCCTCTGGTCGAGTTCTGTAAATCTTCTGATATAGAGTTCATCGCTACGAATGTTCCCAGAAGGTATGCGAGCATGGTTTATTTGAAAGGTTTAAATTCACTCGACAGCTTAAGCTCTTCTGCGAAAGCATACCTGCCTCCTTTACCTTTTCCATATGATGCGGAACTGAAAACATACAAGGAGATTTTTTCCGGTGCCGGTCATGGTGGTGCCAACCTTCCGCTCTCGCAGGCTTTGAAAGATGCTATGATGGGACATTCGATCGTCAGAAACTTTACAAAAGGCCATACATTTATTCATTACAATGGAGCTTACCATTCAAACTATGGTGAAGGCACTGCCTGGTATGTTAAAAAGTATGATCCTTCTTTGTCAACTATCGTGATTTCGGTTGTTGAGCAGGAATCGGTGAATGCTCTTGAAAAAGAGCATCTGGGACTTGCTGATTTAATTATTGTCGTTGATAAAGACTTCACCAGAACGCAGCAGTGATGAAGGAAAGAATCCGTTGTGCCTGGGTAAAGAAAGATGATCCTCTTTACATTGAATACCATGACCATGAGTGGGGATTTCCTGTTCATGATGACAGGAAGCTTTTTGAAGCAATACTTCTTGATACTTTTCAGGCCGGTTTAAGCTGGTTAACTATTTTAAGAAAAAGAGAAAACTTCAGGGAAGCCTTTGACCAGTTCAACCCTAAGAAGATCGCCGCATACAGTGATGAAAAGATTGAAGACCTGATGGCCGATTCGGGAATAATACGTAACAGGTTGAAGATAAATGCGGCCATAACAAACGCGAAATCTTTTCTGGAAATACAGAAGGAATTCGGTTCTTTTGATAAATACATCTGGCAGTTTACCAAGGGAAAAACGATCGTAAACAATTGGGAGTCAATAAGGCAAGTTCCTGCTTCGAGTCCTGAATCCGATGCAATGAGTAAAGACCTTTCCCGGCGTGGCTTCAAATTTGTCGGGTCCACCATCTGTTACGCATTCATGCAGGCAGTTGGAATGATCGACGACCATACAACTGATTGTTTCCGAAAGATCAAAAAGAATCGAAAATGAAAACTTCAACCCTTATCCTGTTTCTAATGATCACACTGAATGGTTTTGCCCAGAATCATACAGGATTCACAGATATCGACAGCATTGAGAATAACAATGAGTATTCCTGGTTCGGCACGAACTACAGATCATATGAGCCGGACAAGCTGGTCATCGATTCCATGATGTCCCTGCCTTCTGAATACAAGCTGCTTGTTTTTGGTGGTGTATGGTGTGATGATACACAGAACCTGCTTCCTAAACTTTACAAATGTTCTGATCATGTGAATATTTCCAGATCAGACATTTCACTTTATCTGCTTGATGAGGAGAAGCAGTCAAGCCAGGGTCTGGAAAAAACATACAAGATCACAAACGTTCCAACATTCATCGTGCTTAAGAATGGAGTGGAAGCGGGACGTATTACTGAGTCTGTTCATAGCACGCTTGAGAATGACCTTTTGCAGATCATGAAATGATCATCAGTTTCTGACCTTTTCGAGCTGCAGGTTCAGTGATTCCCAGTTTTCCATTTCTTTTTCAAGGTCTCTTTTGACTTGCTCGTATTTTGAAAAGATGTCCTTGTCCTTTACAGCTTCTTTATACTTTTCAGGATCCATCAGCTGTTCGTCCATCTGCAGCATTTCGGCTTCAAGTCGGCTGATCTCTTTTTCTGATTTATTGATGTTTGACTGAAGACGCTTGATCTCCTTGTCTTGCTCACGTTTCTTTTCATTGGAAACATTCACTGCCTTTGGTGCTTCCTGTATAGCCTCGGCCGCTTTTTTCTTCTCATCGATGTTCAGCTTTTTCAGCTGGATCAGATCATAGATGTCGCCGATATGTTCCTTCACGGTTTTATTGGTGAACTCAAAGACCTTCTGAGTGAGTCCTTTCAAAAAGTCACGGTCATGAGAAACGATGATCAGTGATCCGTCATACTCAAGGAGCGATTTTTTAAGCACCTCTTTCGACCGTATGTCAAGGTGGTTCGTCGGTTCATCCAGTATCAGCATGTTATGTGGCTGAAGGATGAGCTTGCACAATGCCAGCCTCGCACGTTCACCACCTGACAGCACCTTCACTTTCTTCTCTACAGTATCACCTGAAAAGAGAAATGACCCAAGCAGGTTGCGGACATTCTTTCGCATATCACCTTGTGCCTCATCATCGATCGTTTCAAAAACTGTTTTTTCGGGATCAAGCTTTTCCGCCTGGTTCTGTGCATAGTAACCAATGGAGACATTATAGCCTGGCTGAAGCTTGCCACGATGTGTTTCGCCTTCTGTGATGATCCTCACAAGGGTAGACTTTCCTTCACCATTCTTTCCGACGAACGCGATCTTCTCACCACGTTCTATCGCGAAGTTCACATGGTCAAAGATTACTTTGTCGCCATACGATTTGCCAAGATCAGCTGCTTCAAGAACAACCTTTCCTGACCTCGGTGCCGGAGGAAAACGGAAACGGATGGTTGAGGTATCTTCATCATCCACTTCGATCTTCTCAAGCTTGTCAAGCTTCTTGATGAGACTTTGCGCGAAAGCCGCTTTGTTTTTCTTTGCGCGGAACTTATTGATCAGCTCTTCTGTATGCTCAATGTATTTCTCCTGGTTCTTTGCAGCTGCTTCCTGTTGTTCACGACGTTCTTTTCGGAGCTCAAGGTATTTGGAGTAGTTCGCTTTGTAATCAAAGATCTGGCCCATGGAGATCTCGATAGTTCTTGTCGTGATCGCATCAAGAAATGCCTTGTCATGTGATACAAGCACGATAGCTCCTGCATAATTTTTCAGGAAATCTTCCAGCCATTGGATCGACTCGATGTCAAGGTGATTTGTTGGTTCATCAAGCAGCATCACTTCCGGTTTCTGAAGAAGGATCTTTGCAAGCTCGATACGCATTCGCCAGCCTCCGCTGAAGTCATTGGTGAGCCTTGTGAAATCTGTACGCATGAAGCCCAGTCCCAGGAGCACTGTTTCAATATCCGCCTGCATCGTGTATCCGCCAACAAGTGAAAACCGCTCTTCAGATTCATGCAGATCTGTGATAAGCTGCATGTATGATTCAGATTCATAATCAGTACGCTCAGACATGGCCTGGCTCAGGTCCGCGATCTTGCGTTCAAGACGCTTCAGTTCACTGAACGCTTCGGAAGTCTCATCGTACACCGTCTTGCCATTCTTATGAACCATATCCTGGGGTAAGTACCCAACCGTACAGCTCCCAGGCATGGAGATCGTACCGCTTTCAGGCTTTTGCTGTCCCGCAAGGATCTTAAGCAGTGTGGATTTTCCAGCGCCGTTTTTCCCAGCCAGTCCAATACGATCACGCGGATTGATCAAAAACGAAATATCTTCGAAAAGACTCCCTCCCCCGAAACTAACTGTAACCTGACTGACTGATATCATGCTGAAATTTGAATCTGCAAAGGTAATAACCAGAATCCGGGCTGTATCTTTGTGGGGAAAATGATTTATGAATTTTAAGAAAACAAAGGTTTACGCCATCGTCAATCAGAAATGTCCGATCTGTCATGAAGGCGACCTTTTTATCCATAAGAACCCATATAAACTGCGATACCTGTTTGACATGCATCGCAACTGCGACGTATGTGGGTTCAGGTTTGAGCCGGAAACAGGATTCTATTATGGAGCAATGTATTCGGCCTATGGATTTTCAGTAACTATCAGCATATTAATCTTCCTGATTTACTTTTTTGGCTTTCAAACCTTTGATATCCTGACATATCTTGTGGTCAATGCCCTGGTGCTGACTGCAATTTTCCCGCTCACTTTCAGGCTTTCCCGCAGCATGTGGATCAACCTGCTTTTCCATTATAAGCCAGGTCCGTACGATCCACCGAAACGCTGATTAATTTCTAACTTTGCGGCATCAATGAAAAAGGTGCTTCTATTTTTAATGCTCATGGCATGCAGCCTGGGTATTCATGCTCAGACAGCTTCAGCTAAAGAATGGACCTTGCAGGAATGTATTCAGCAGGCCATCCAGAGCAACATCAGAGTTCAGCAAGCCCGGCTCAATGCTGAATCTGCACGGACACAGGTGATTCAAAACATCGGGATCGCATTGCCCGACCTGAACGGTTCCGCATCCCATGTATATAATTTTGGTAAGACGATCGATCCTTTTACCAATACCTTCGCCAACGACAAGGTACTTTCACAAAATTTTTCCATCGCATCGAACCTCACCTTGTTTTCAGGCTTCAGGAACATCAACTCAATTTCTCAGGCACGCATTTTTTACCAGGCTGTATTGCATGACATAAAGAAAACCGAGAATGATATTTCCTTATCTGTCGCCTCGGCATACCTGCAGATCATATTTAATACAGAGCTTGTCCTCAATGCCCGCAAGCAGCTTCTGCTTACCGAACAGCAGGTAGCGCGTACAAGAAAGCTGGTGGATGCAGGATCGCTTGCGATAGGGAACTTATATGACATCCAGGCACAGCAAGCCTCAGAGGAGCTGAATCTCATCTCTATGGAAAATCAGCTTCAGCTTTCTTCTCTTGATCTCGCACAGCTGATGAACCTTGAGGATTTCTCGACATTCAGAATCCAGGTTCCTTTGATCGAGATACCTGCACAGGGACCTGAAGTTTCTGCTGAGCAAACTTACCAGGCAGCGATCACAGGCATGCCACAGGTAAAAAGCGCGGAGTTGAAAGTAAAAAGCAGCTTTAAAGGATTGCAGGTTGCAAGAGGAGGGATCAGTCCACGTTTATCTCTGTTTGCATCGATGGGTACCGGTTACTCAGGCGCAAACAAGGAGATCGATCAGGTTTCACTTGCAGGGTTCGATACGACAGGTATCACTGCTTCCGGAGATCCTGTGCTGGCACCGGCATTTGATTATACTTATAAGGGCAGGGAGTTTTCTGATCAGATCGCTGATAACTTTAACAGGTCAGTAGGGTTCAGGCTTACAGTTCCCCTGATGAATGGGTTTCAGAACAGGTCAGCGATCAGGCGTGCAAAAATTGAAACGGAAAGCAGCGAGCTCACACTTGAACAGTCAAAGCTCGATCTTCGAAAAGAAGTTCAGAAAGCCTATCTCGATGCATCAGGCGCATTAAAGAAATACAATTCAGCCAACAAGGCCCTTGAGGCGATGCTGGAAAGCTTCCGTTATACGCAGCAGCGTTATGATGTCGGTGTGATCAATTCCTTTGATTACAATACCGGTAAGACCAGGTTGGCGAAGGCTGAATCAGATCTTCTGCAGGCTAAATACGAATACATATTCAAATTAAAAGTGCTTGATTTTTATCAAGGTAAACCACTGACATTCTGATCATGAAAAATAAAACATTGCGTTACCTCCTTATCATTATGGCAGTACTTCTTGTGTTCGCCATCATTGGTAAAAAAGCAGGTTGGGTAGGAAAGGGAGTCATTGAAGAAGTGACTGCTGAAAAAGTAGAGAAGCGAACGATCATAGAAACAGTTTCTGCCAGTGGTAAGATCCAGCCGGAAGTGGAAGTGAAGATCAGTCCTGATGTTTCGGGCCAGATCATCGAACTTCATGTGAAAGAAGGTGACCAGGTGAAAAAGGGTGACCTTCTCTGTAAGATCAATCCAGACATCTATTTATCAAACCTTGACAAGATGGCTGCTGCCGTGAATACTTCAAAGGCAAACCTTGCAAACTCGAAAGCAAGACTGTCACAGATCAAAGCGCAGTTTGCCAATGCAGAGGCATCATTCAACAGGAACAAAAAGCTGTATGAAGAGAAAGCCATTTCACAGGCTGATTTCGATGCAGCGAAGGCCACGTATGAGTCATCAAAGGCTGATGTTGAAGCTGCAGAGCAAAGTGTCATGGCTTCACAGTTTAATGTTAAGAATGCAGAAGCTTCGCTCAATGAGGCGAATGATAATTTAAAACGGACATCGATCTATGCACCGGTTGATGGTAAAGTAAGCAAGCTGAATGTAGAGAATGGTGAAAGGGTAGTGGGTACTTCACAGATGGCTGGCACGGAGATCATGCGTATCGCCAACCTGAATGAAATGGAGGTTAGTGTGGATGTGAACGAGAACGACATTGTCCGCATCAGGTTGCATGATACAGCTGAAATCGAAGTGGATGCATACCTTGAAAGAAAGTTCATGGGAGTTGTTACAGAGATCGCGAACTCAGCGAATACCACAGGAGCTACATCAGCTGACCAGGTGACCAACTTTCCTGTGAAGGTGCGGATCATCCGTGATTCTTATACTGATCTCATTCCTGCCGTTGAACCAAACTATTCACCTTTCAGGCCAGGGATGTCAGCTACAGTGGACATACGGACCAATACCGTTTACCGCGCATTGTCTGTTCCTATTCAGGCAGTGACAACAAGGATCGATTCAAGCAAGATACTTGAAGCTGAAAAACCAAAGGATGAATCCGCGCAGACACATGAGAAATACCAGAAGCCAGAAGAAATCGTATTTGTTGTAAATGATGGATTTGCTGTGAAGAGAAAGGTTGTAAGCGGGATCCAGGACAATAATTACATACAGATCATCAGTGGATTGAATGAGAACGACCAGGTGATATCAGGGCCTTACAGTGCGATTTCGAGATCCTTAAAAGACAGCTCAAAGATCGAAGTGATCGACAAAGAAGAGATGTACCGACGCCGAAAGGAATCCAAAAACTAATGGCAACGATCGTTTGCATAGAAACAAGTACGACGAATTGTTCAGTAGCGCTTTCCGTTGATGGAAAAGTAAAAGCACTCAGGGAACTGAACAATGGATACTCACATGCTGAGAACATCACCCTGTTCATTGACAGTGTTCTTGTTGAAGGAGGTGTTTCCTACCAGGCCATCGATGCAGTCGCAGTGTCAAAAGGTCCTGGTTCATATACCGGACTTCGTATCGGAGTTTCAGCAGCGAAAGGGATCTGCATGGCAACGGGGAAACCATTGATCAGTATAGACACGTTGTATGCAATGGCCTTTCAGGCGAAGCTCGATACAGGAGAAGCTGAAATTTCTTTTTGCCCGATGATCGATGCAAGAAGAATGGAAGTGTATTGTGCTTTGTATTCTAATGCGCTGGAAGAACTTCTGCATGTTAATGCGCTTGTCATACATTCTGAGAGCTTTAAAGATCATCTTGAGAAAGGAAAGGTGATGTTCTTCGGTGATGGGGCCTTAAAATGCAGAAGTGAAATTGCACACAGGAATGCCGTTTTTATCGGCGATGTTTATCCTTCAGCTGCAGCGATGTGTAAGCTTGCCGATGACAAGTACCATGAACAATCATTTGAAGTCATGGAGACATTTGAACCATTCTACCTGAAAGATTTTATTGCCGGGAAGGGCTCGGTTCTTCCTTCAGGGAGTTGAACTTGTAGTTTCTAAGGTGTAAGACACCCGTCTTAAGCTCCTTATTAACTTCTCCTTCAAGCAACAGGTTCTTCTTGTCATAAAAATAAAAAACCTGGTTTGTATGTTCACCGTTCTTAAACAGATCAAGGATCTTCAGGTTGCCCGTAGCTTCGTCATATGTGGCTGCCTTGGCTTCCTTGAGATCACCAGCGGCATCGGTAAAATAGGTGTACTTTGATATACGCTGTTTCGAATCATAGTCGAACTTTTCATTTTGTCTGAGCCCTGTGATCACATAGCGCATGTCTTTTTCAATAAGGTATGGGCCATTATAATACTTCATGCCTTCCTTGTAAACTATGCCATTATCATTCATCACCCTGGTCTTTTCCTGTTCCTTTGTGAGCCGTTCATACTGATATGTTTCAAGGAACTGTATCTCCTGTTGCGCGGGTTTAAAATTTTCAGCTGTGCTTCCAAAGTTATTTTCTCTGGTGACCACAATCTTTAGTATTCTACCCAATGAATCATGTTCGAAGTATTCTCCTTTATACTGACCATGGTGGAGTGTCCTTCGGATCCTGATATTACCTTGTGGTGTGTAGTAGTAATAAACGAAGGAGCTGTCAGGTTTCAGATGCATCGGATTATCCACTTTGATGATCCTGCTTACACGACCTTCCTGATCAAAGAAATAGATCCAGCGCTTAAGGAGGTTTTCAATCCGTTCGCCTTCCTCTTTCCTTGAGAATTCAACCGTAGCGTTCCTGATGTTATTGACACGAAGAAACCCCGGACTGAAGTACCTGTCATCTGTCGCGATGTTTTCAGTGTCGAAACGGATCAGCTGTGCATGCAAGCAGTTACTGACTAGCAGAAGAAAAATGAAAGCCCTCATCATCACTGATACAAAATTACTTCGGTTTCCCGGGTTTATTTTCAGGATGCAGGAGAAGATTTCAAACAAGCAATGTTAATGCTTGTGCTGCTGTTGATACCGGCGCCTGACAAACCTTTCCTGAACAAACGAAGATCTGTGTCTTTTCTTTTGTATCGGGCTTTTCTTTTGCAGACGGAAGGATGCTGTTCGTATGACCTTTCATCACAACCCTGGAAGGATAAGGATGTTCGTGCAGAGAAGCTGAATTTTTCTCTGCATCTTTTCCTGTCACAATGATCTCGTAATGCGGCTGCATGAAGTTGATCAGGAGCTCTCCCCAATGAGCGTATCCTTCCGGATAGTTGATGAACATTGGTTTGAATGTCACGGCAAGTTTTTCAGCGATCGCTCTGTAATGTTCATCCGAAAATAAATGTGCCATCCTGAAAAGGTTGTGTGCCATTACTGCTCCTGATGATGGAACAACATTGTCATTGATCTCTGGCTTTCTTACGATCAATGAGGATTTGCTCTTCGATGTAAAATAGAATGTTGAAGATACATCATCATAAAATTCGTTCAAGGAGATGGCCGTCAATCGATTTGCCTGTTCAAGGTATTCTTCGTTGAAGGTACATTCATAAAGTTTGATCAATGCGCTGATCATAAACGCATAGTCTTCAAGAAATCCGTGCACGGAGCTTTTACCTGATCTGTACGCATGAAGCAGGCTTTGATCTTCATCGATCATATGCTGCATGATGAACTGATGATTCCGCTTTGCTGCATCAAGGTATCGGTGATTCCCTGTAGCAATGTAAGCATCCAGATATCCCGTGATCATCATGGCATTCCATGAGGTCAGCGCTTTATCATCCAAACCCGGACGAACACGTTTCTCACGTTCAGCAAGAAGCTTTTTATTGATGCTTCGGATCCTTGCTTCGGTGTCTTCCTGATAGCTCATGTCTTTCCTCATAAGGATGAGGTGATCGTTTTCCCAGGTCGCATCCTCAGAGAGATCATATACAGAGGCGAAGAATTCGTAATCATCTTTCAGAAGTTTCTTAAGTTCTGCATGCGTCCATATATAGAACTTGCCTTCTTCATATTCTGAGTCAGCATCAAGAGCGGAATAAAATTCTCCGTGCTGACCTGTAAATTCACGTTCTATGAATTCAAGTGTTTGCTCAACAATCTCCTTATATCTTTTGTCTTTATAAACCAGGTATGCTTTTGAGTACAATGAAACAAGCTGTGCATTGTCATACAGCATTTTTTCAAAGTGTGGAACTTTCCAGTTGATGTCTGTAGAGTAGCGTGCGAATCCACCGCCGGTCTGGTCATAGATACCACCTGCAGCAATTTTATTCAAGGTGAGCCGGATGTGCTTTTCTATTTCCTTACTCTGTCTGTAATGATTATAATGGAGCAGGAAACTATAGTTCACCGGGAGAGGGAACTTGGGAGCTCTGTCAGGCCCTCCGAACTTGTGATCACTTCTTTTGATCCATGCTTCCACTGTGTTTTTAAGGTCATTGAATTCTCCGGTGAGGTGCTCTTCAGGTTTCGCGATCTCTGAGATCTGCATTCCTTCCAGGAGCTTGTCTGCATAATCATAGACTCTGTCTTTCTCATTCTCCCAGAGGCTTTTAATATTTGTCAGGACATTCTTCCATTGCTCCCTTGGAAAGTATGTGCCTCCATAAAACGGACGTCCGTCGGGCAGGGCAAAACAATTCAGTGGCCATCCTCCTCGTCCTGTCATAAGCTGCACGGCAAGCATATATACCTGGTCAATGTCAGGACGTTCTTCACGATCCACTTTGATGCAGATGAAGTTTTCATTCATGAGGCGCGCCACTTCATGACTTTCAAAGCTTTCTCTTTCCATTACATGACACCAGTGACACGCCGAATAGCCGATGCTTATAAGAAGAAGCTTTTGCTCTTTCACTGCCTTTTCAATCAGCGTATCGGACCATGCCTGCCATTTTACAGGATTGTAGGCATGTTGCAACAGGTAAGGACTACTGGAATGTATAAGGTCATTAGGTTCTTTCTTGCTCATAGCTTGATCATGTGAATGTTAGGATTCATCAAGGATAATACCCTGAAATAATTTATCTAGTATATTTATAAAGTTATGGCAAGTGATAAAAACAGCTCCATTTTTTTATACTTCATTCTTGCCGGGGTGATCGTTGGCCTTCCTGTTACCATTCTGCTTTCGAACAGAACCGTCATCAGTCTGGATTCGTTGTTTAATATCTATGGTCTTCTTTTACTTCTTTCTGCTTTGCAATTCAGATTTGTACAGAGGATCTGTAAGAATTACCTGATCACTGCACTGTATATTTTCTTTGGTTCTTCATTGATCCTTATGTCACTCTTCCTCGCGCTTAATTTCTTTATCCCATCTGAAGGAGAGCGAACTGTTGATCACAAGATAGAAACAGTGGATTATGCGGTTGGAAATATCATCATTACATTCAAGGACAGCGCATTTGCAGACGATCCTGGAATGAGGCGGTTTGAGCAGGAAGAGTTTGAAAAGCCACCGAAGGAAATGTTTGTTCGCTTTACAACCCGTAAAGGATTATTCGGATATCCTGTCCTGCTTGATAGAAAGATCTTCTAACTATTTCCCGAGCGGAATGGCCTGTTCAACATCCACCGGAATCTTTTTGCTGAAGAACAGGAATGAGCGAACTTTAAGATGCCCCTGCAACCTTATGCGTGGTGATCGGCTTTGTATAATGCTCATCAGGGCAGGTAAGCCGCCGGCTCCGGATTCAGACAGATCAGATGTGATCGTAAAGGTTTGTGCCTCATTGCTGTTTGCCTTGATGTGAACATTGTTCTTCAATTTCACCTTGCCAAGTTTTTTGCCGTTGATGCTCAGGTCAAGATCACTTTTTGTGACCGTAAATCCGAAGTTGTTAGGATTTTTTATCTGAACCATAAACTCAGCTTCGAGCGCCTTGATATTGGCATTCAGGATCCTTGCCTGTTCAATTTTACCGAACTCTACATCCTTGATCTCACCGCATGATACCAGCGATGTTACTGCAAGGATCAGAATGAATGAATAACCTGCTTTCAGTATGTTCATGATTTCTTCTGCTCAGTAAAGTGTTTGTAGAATAATGGGATCGTTTCAATGCCTTTGTAGTAGTTGAATAACCCATAATGTTCGTTGGGTGAATGGATGGCATCCGTGTCCAGTCCAAAGCCCAGAAGAATGGAGTCGAGCCCGAGGATGGTCTGAAATAATGAGACAATCGGTACGCTTCCTCCGCTTCTTATCGGAACAGGACGTTTACCAAAGCTTTCTTCCATCGCCATGCTTGCAGCTTTGTATGCAGGTGATGACATAGGTGTTAGAAAAGGATCACCGCCATGATGAGGCTTCACCAGCACAGTAACGGATGGAGGAGCGATCGATTCAAAGTGTGCTTTAAAGAGCTTCATGATCTTTTCAGATGATTGTCCGGGAACAAGCCTCATGGAGATCTTTGCATAAGCCTTTGATGGGATCACGGTCTTGGAGCCTTCACCCGTATAGCCTCCCCAGATCCCGTTAACATCCAGTGTAGGACGGATCCAGCTTCTTTCCATCGTTGTATATCCTTCTTCACCAACAATATCTGAAATGCCTATCGACTTTTTATATTGATCAAGACTGAAAGGTGCCCTTGCCATTTCTTCACGTTCTTCCTTTGTCAGCTCAATCACATCATCATAAAATCCTTTAACAGTGATGCGCTTTTTTTCATCTTTCAGGGAAGCGATCATCTCACAAAGGACGTTGATCGGATTTGGAACAGCTCCACCATACAGACCAGAATGCAAGTCACGGTTAGGACCTGTAACTTCCACTTCGAGGTAAGCAAGCCCGCGAAGGCCGACTGTCACGCTCGGAGTGTCATTTGCCAGCATGCTCGTATCTGAGATCAGGATCACATCGCCACTGAACAGGTCTTTGTTTTTTTCAAGAAAAGGCCCAAGGTTCGCAGATCCTACTTCCTCTTCACCTTCGATCATGAATTTTACATTGCATGGAAGCGTGTTAGTCTTGACCATCGCCTCAACAGCTTTCACATGCATATACATCTGGCCTTTGTCATCACAGGCCCCACGTGCATAAATTTTTCCGTCCCTTACGGAAGGCTCAAATGGCGGAGTGATCCACAGGTCGATAGGATCCGCCGGCTGAACATCATAATGGCCATATACTACAACCGTAGGAAGGGTGGGATCAATGATCTTTTCGCCATAAACGAGGGGATGACCTCCTGTTGCGTAAATACGTGTGTTTTCTATTCCCGCCTCGTCTAGTCTTAAACGAACGGCCTCTGCTGTTTTTGCAACTTCTGAAGCGTAGGCAGGATCAGCGCTGATGGATGGGATCTTTAGAAGATCAATAAGTTCAGAGACAAAGCGCTCTTTATTGGAATCGATGTAAGATTGAAGTGTAGCTTTCATGATCAGTATGAATCGCAAATGTAAAAAAAGCACAGGGTTTTGTCTGATAATTGTAAGCGCAGCCCATACAGCATCTGTAAATCAGCCTGAAGTGTTATATTTGATATAAGGTGAATTGGCTCCGGCGACATGCGGTTGTTTTTATTGCTTTCATGGCGATGCTCCTGTCTTTTTCTTCCAGGGCGTCTCACATTGTTGGCGGGGAGATCTATTATGATTACCTGGGTGGCGATCTGTACAAGGTCACACTTAAATTATATCGGGACTGTAACGGGATTAACTTTGATGGTGACCCGATAGGATCTGTCACTTCACCTCTCGGCTTATATGTTTTTAATGGCAATAACGTGCTCGTAGATAGCATTGCTGTTGATTTTCCAGGTGAGACACCTGTGCCACCGGGTTTAAATTATGCATGTTACCAGCCTCCAGCCAACGTTTGCGTGATGCAGGCAGTGTATGAAACAGTTGTGACACTTCCTTTGAATAGCACAGGATATCACCTGGTGTATCAGCGTTGTTGTCGAAATGCAGGTATAGTGAATATTGTCAGTCCCGGAAATATGGGCGCAACGTACACTGTTTTCGTTCCTCCGAGGACTACAACAGCCATCAATAACAGCCCACGATACAATAATTTTCCGCCCATCTTCATCTGTGCGAATGTGCCTCTTGTTTTCGATCATTCAGCAACGGATCTTGATGGTGACTCTCTTGTGTATTCACTTTGTGATGCGTTTCATGGCGCAACCAATGCCTGTCCATACTATTCACCCGGAGTCCTTCTTTCGAATTGTCCTTCTTCGCCTGATGCACCACCCTATCCGTTTGTGAACTATGCAAGTGGCTATTCAGGAAGTTATCCTCTGAGTGCAAACCCTGCACTGTCGATTGATCCCCAGACAGGCATGCTCACTGGAACACCGAATCAGCTTGGTCAATGGGTCGTTGCTGTATGTGTTTCTGAATACCGGAATGGACAATTGATCAGCGTGAATAAGCGTGACTTTCAATTTAATGTGGTATCATGCGTGACGAATATCGTAGCTGCCATACCGACGCAGACCTTGTACTGCAACGGTTATATCGTGAGCTATGGAAATAACAGCGTGAATGCTTCGAGCTTTTTCTGGGATTTTGGTGTACCAACTGCAGACAATGACACCTCGAACTTTAACACACCAACCTTCGCTTATCCTGACAGCGGAACATACACTGTTACATTGATTGCTAATCCCGGACTTCCATGTGCCGATACAGCGTATGAACAGGTTCGTGTATATCCTCTGCTGGAGCCTGAATTCGTTTCACCACCTGCACAATGCATCAGAGGGAACAGTTATGATTTTTCGGCCGGTGGTGCATATACGACAGATGCAACATTTTTCTGGAACTTTGGAGCCGCTGCAACACCACAAACTTCCACAGTGCAATCACCTTCGAATATAACTTTCTCTTCACCGGGAATTTACAATGTGGTGCTTACTGTATCACAGTATGGTTGCAGTGAACCTGTCATACACCAGATCGAAGTCGGAGCACTTCCAGTTCCGGATGCAGATGTCGTATCAACCTATTGCGGAGGACCTTTGATCGAGTTCACAAACTTTAGCCAAAACGCCTCCAGCTTTACCTGGGATTTTGGCGAGCCTTCATCCTCATCGAATACCAGCAACCTTGCAGCGCCACAACATACTTATTCCGATACCGGGTATTACTATGTCCTTCTCACAGCAGAAAACAACTTCTGTCGTGATTCTGATACAGTTGTTGTTCATGTGATCACGGAACTCCAGCCTGACTTCTCTCCTCCGCTGACTCAATGCCTTTCAGCAAATTCATTTTCATTTGAAGCCGGAGGTACCTACTATGGTCCGGAAGCATTATTCAGCTGGAATTTTGGTTCTAACGCAACACCGCAAACATCAAGCGCGGAAGATCCCTCAGGCATCTCGTTCGGACAACCTGGTGTTTACACTGTCTCCCTGCATGTAACACAACGAACATGTATGGAAACTGTAATAAAACAGATAGAGGTTCTCGCAGATCCATTGGCATCAATACTTCCGCAGCCTCCTTATTGCGGAGGATTTAATTTTCAGTTTATCAATGGAAGTTCGAATTCAACAACTTACCTGTGGGATTTTGGTGTTGGTCAAATCACAAGTGACACCTCAGGCATCGCTGATCCTTCATACACTTATGCAGATACAGGGTATTACAATGTTCAGCTGATCACATCAAACCAGGGTATTTGCTTTGATACAACAAATCTTCCTGTGCATGTTTTCCCTGAGCTAGAGCCCTTGTTCACAGTTCCTGACAAGCAATGCTTCGGGACGAATTCATTTGCATTCCAGGCTCAGGGCGTGTTCCAGGCTGGAGCACAGGTGTTATGGGATTTCGGATCAACCGGCAATCCTGTTTCTGCAAGCGGAGTGAATGTGTCTGGCATTACATTCTCGACCCCGGGTGTGAAGGAAGTCAAGCTCATGATCAGTCAATATGGCTGCAATGATTCAGTCACTCATAATGTGCGTGTACTTGATGAACCCGTGGCTCTGATAGATACCCAGGATGTGTTCTGCAATGGCTTTCAGTATGCCTTTGGAAATTCAAGTCAGTTCTCCGATGCATGGTCATGGGACTTTGGAGTTACCCCTACATCGAATGATACTTCATTTAAATTCGAACCTGTTTACACATATAGCGACAGTGGCAGCTATACAGTGACACTCATTGCATCAAACGAAGGGTTGTGTTACGATACGGCCACCATGCTGTTTTATATTTATCCTCTTTTATCTCCGGAAATATTTGTTGATGATTACCAGCAATGCATAAATGGAAATGTTTTCACCTTTGACCTTGGCGGAACATATAGTCCATTGACAAACTTTCTCTGGTCTTTTGGATCAACAGCATCACCAGACACTTCGATTCTGCGGGATCCTGTTCCTGTAACCTATTCAGGACCGGGTGAATATCCGGTTACATTGTATGCTTATGAGAACGGATGTAATAAGTCCGTGATGAAAACGGTGTATGTATTTCCGATGCCTGCAATTGACTTTACAGCTGATGGTACAGGTTGTTCTCCATTTACAGTCCGGTTGGATGATCAGTCATTTGCCGCAACGGAGATTATTTATCACTGGGATTTTGGTGACGGTACGACATCATCGCTGCCAGACCCGGAACACGTTTATCTTAATGCTGGTATTTATGATGTATCACTGACGATCCGGACTGACAGCGGATGCGTGGATACCTTGTCAATGACAAAAGCATCAGCAATCACGGTGCATCAAAGTCCTGTTGCCGGTTTCACCATCGACTCCTTAACCTCGCTCGAAACCGATCCTACTGTTCTGGTCACAGATCAGTCCAGCTACGGAATACAGTGCAGCATTGATTTTGGCGCCGGCCTTATATCGACTGTATGTGATACCTCTTACACATATGCCGATACAGGAACATACAGGATTCTTCAGATCGTTTATTCTGCTGAAGGGTGTACGGATACCATGGAGCGGTTTGTGAGGATTCCTCCGATCTTCAGATTCTATATTGCAAATGCATTCTCTCCGAATGGCGATGGACGAAACGATGTGTTCCTTCCAGAGGTAATCGGTGCAAAAACGCTGCAGCTGGATATTTATAACCGCTGGGGAGAAAGGATCTTCCAGGGAGCACTTGGAGAAGGATGGGATGGTAAGTACAACGGACGCTTCGTTCAGGAAGATGTCTATGTCTATAGGTTATTCCTTACCGATGTTTTCGATGAGCCACATGTTTACAAAGGACATGTGACGATCGTTAAGTAATCAGTCCACAAGGCTTCTGCCGGTCATTTCTGAAGGCTGAGGGATATTCATAAGTGTAAGAATCGTGGGTGCGATATCAGCCAGTCTTCCATCACGTACTACTTTTCTTTTCTTATCTATCAGTATACATGGAACAAGGTTCGTTGTATGCGCTGTGTTTGGAGTTCCATCCTCATTGATCATGAAGTCAGCATTTCCATGATCCGCAATGATGATGAATGAGTAATCATTCTTGACGCCGGATGTCACGATTTTTTCAAGGCAGCTATCGACTGTTTCAACCGCTTTGATGACAGCGGAGAATACACCTGTATGCCCCACCATATCTGGGTTGGCAAAATTAAGGCAGATAAAGTCTGCAGTGGTTTTTTCTATTTCCGGAAGGATGGTTTGTGTAAGCTCAATAGCGCTCATCTCTGGCTGAAGATCATACGTTGCAACTTTGGGTGATGGAACGAGCAATCTTTTCTCTTCGGAAAATTCAGCTTCTCTTCCTCCGCTGAAGAAGAAGGTCACATGAGGATACTTTTCTGTCTCCGCTATCCTGATCTGCTTTCTGCCATGTTCCGCGATCACCTCCCCAAGTGTTTTGGAAAGGTTGTCTTTGTCATACATCACCTTCACATTTTTGAATGTGTCATCGTAATTGGTCATGGTGACATAATACAGATGCAGCGTTTTCATGTCATATTCAGGCATGTTCTTCTGCGTCAGCACAGTAGTGATCTCGCGGCATCTGTCCGTGCGAAAGTTAAAGCATACCACCGCATCGCCTTCTTTAATAGTTGAAGATGATTCAATGATCACAGGCTTTACAAACTCATCTGTAATATCATTTTTATATGATGCTTCAAGTGCCTCTACAGGGTTATTGAACACTTCGCCCTTGCCATGGATAAGCAGGTCATAAGCCAGCTTGATTCGTTCCCACCGCTTGTCACGATCCATTGCGTAATACCTTCCGATGATGGTCGCGATCGTTGCATTTGTTTTATTACATACAGCAGAAAGCTTCCTCAAATATTCAGCTCCACCTTTGGGATCAGTATCTCTTCCATCTGTAAAGCAATGAACATAAATTTTATTCACGCCAGCTTCGGATGCTTTTCTTATCAAGGCATGCAGGTGGTCTTCATGAGAGTGCACTCCGCCATCCGAGAGCAATCCCATCAGATGTAAAGGCTTGTCATTTCCCTTGCAGTAGGCGAGCGTTGCTTTCCATGTACTGTTGTCATCGATCTTATTATCCCTTACCTCAAGATTGATCTTCACCAGATCCTGGTAAACAACTCTTCCTGCGCCTATATTCAGATGTCCGACTTCTGAATTACCCATCTGTCCTGCAGGAAGTCCTACATCTTCACCGGATGTTTTCAGACTTGCATGAGGATACTTTTTAATAAGGGAATTAAAGAATGGCGTGTTGGCATTGGCGATTGCATCAGATGAAGAACGGTCTCCTATTCCCCATCCATCAAGGATGATCAAAGCTACTTTTTCAGACATGTTCAGGTAGATTTATTTCAAAGACAGTTCCTTTTGGGCTGTTGTCTCTGATGATGATTGTTCCGTTGTGACGTTCTACAATTGTTTTGACAATATACAGCCCGAGGCCTGTTCCGCGGCTTTTACGGGTTTCTTCATTGCCGATGCGGTAAAATATCCTGAAGATGTTCTCTCGTTCTTCTGAAGGGATCCCGGGACCATGATCACTTATCATGATCGAAACACGGTTGCCTTTTTCAAGCACTTCCACACCGATCTCCTTAGATCCATACTTGTAGGCATTTTCGAGAAGATTCAGGATGATTGACCTGAACAGCAACGGATCAATGCATGCATATAGGCCTTCTGTTACCTGTGTATTGACTAACGCATCTGTGAACAGCGTTTTAAAGTTGCGGGTACATTCAAGGATGTAATCTGACAGATTCACTTCCACACAAGCTACAGGGAAATTTGGATTATCAATCCTTGTAACAAGCAGGATGTTCTCAACGAGCTGATCGAGCCGGTCAATATCCTGTAATGTGCTGGATATAACCTGTTCCTGCTTTTCCCGTGAGAGCTGGTGTTTTTTTAAAGTCTCTGCCTGGAGTCTCACTGATGCAAGAGGTGATTTCAACTCATGCGTTACCGACAGTAGAAAGTTCTTTTGTTGCCTGATTACCATGCCTTCCTTTTGAAGAGATTTTCTAACCATGTACATTCCGGTAAGAAGCAGCGTGAAAAACACAAAAGCTTCCCCGCCGATCATCAGCCATTTTTTATGAAGAACAGATTTTTGCTGGTCAACAACTACATTCTGTTCTGTAGCCTGGAAACGTTCTTTGTAAACCTGGTTGTTCAGATCAATGATGAGGTAGGTCCACCAGCTGAACTGCAGTAGTACATATACTACAAGCAGGTAAAAAAGGAAAAGAGGTCTTGAGGCACCTTTAGTCATTCTTCGGTTTTCCTTGCAGGTATTTTACGATCCGTGTAACGAGTCTTCGCGGAGTAAACCGCACAGCATTGACCATGATCGTATTTCCGGTTCCATGAATGGCAACACGTTGACCCTTCATCATGGCCTTAAATCCGAATAGGGCAACTTCCCTTGCAGTAGGAATATTTCCTTTGAACAAATTTGAATTCTTCATAGAAGCCACCTCTGAAAACTCCGATGAAGTAGGACCCGGGCATAAGGCAGTCACGGTAACTCCGCTGCCTGAAAGCTCTTCTGCGATGGCTTCTGAAAAAGAAAGCACAAAGGCCTTTGAAGCGAAATAAACAGCCATATTCGGACCTGGCTGAAATGCGGCAGTGGAAGCAACATTCATAATCCTTCCTGATCTGTTGCTGATCATTCCCGGGAGAAAAAGCTTTGTGAGATGAACCAATGCTGAAACATTCAGGTCGATCATCATCTTTTCCTTTGCCCACTCTGTTTCAATGAATTCCCCATAAAGTCCGAAACCAGCATTGTTAATCAGGATCTCAGGAAAAATATTTCTACCGGTTAAGTCCTTTAAAATATCTTCTGATGATGAAACAAGGGAAAGATCTTTGCTTAATGCATAGACAGAAACTTTGAATGAAGCTTCAATCGCTGTTCTCAAATCGTCTAAAAGCGCTGGTCTTCTGGCAATAAGGACAAGGTCATAACCTTCTTCAGCAAGTAAAAAAGCCAGCTCACGACCAATTCCGCTTGAGGCACCTGTAATTAAAGCAGTCCTTTTTTTCATCCTTCCAAAGTTACGATTTAATGAAAGTTCAAACGGCAAACAATTTGAATTACATCATGTAATGAATAAGCCCTATAAGATATTACTTGCTGATGACGATATCGTTTTCAGGGATGCAATGGAGTTCAGACTTAAGAAGGATGGCTTTGATGTGATCTGTGCAACAAACGGTAATCAGGGTATCGAGCTGCTCATTGCGGAAAAGCCAGAGCTGGTTGTTACAGACGTATTGATGCCTTTCATGAATGGCCTGGAGATCCTTAAGATCGCTAAAACAGAGCTTGGTAATAATACACCCGTGATCATCTTAAGTGCAATAGGACTCGATGCAACAATGGCAGAAGCTTTCAGGCTGGGTGTTGATGACTTTGTGACAAAGCCTTTCAGCCCGAATGAACTTCTGCTAAGAATAAATAAGATCATAAAGCAGCGTCTGCAGGTTTCGCAGGGGCCGCAAATAAAGTGAGATGGAAAAACTCCTGCTAAGCGATGCTGACCTGGTTAACGGTCTGTTCCTTACGATCTTTAATGTATTGCTGATCGTTTGCGGAGTGTTGTTCCTGGCCATATTTCGCAGGAGCAGGCGAAGAAATGCGATCACCAAAGATCATCACCAGAGAAGATTTCTTCCCATCGTTACAGACATCATCTTTCTTGAGAATTACAAGCGTGTTGCAGAGCTCAAGGTCGCTGTGTCACGTTCAAAAGCATGTGCGGATTCGATCGCGTTTATCCTTAGCAGCCTTTCTGTGAATTTTAGCGGCGAGGAAACAGACCGGCTCAAGTTTCTCTTCAAAGAATCAGGTCTGGAAGATGATCGGTTCGAACGTTTCATGCAGACAGGCGATATGAGATATTTTAAGCAGCTGCTGCAGTTTGGTGCCGCTGATGATTTTGATAGCATGATCCGTCTGCTCTCTGTTTCAAAAGGACAGAGCAGGAGAGAGCTTTTGTTATACATACTGGGTAAAGGAGATATTAAATTGTTCTGGGCGATCAATGACCAGCTTGGTACACTTTCAGAGTGGGATCAGCTACTGGTTATCGAGAAGCTTAACAAGACAAGCAAGTTCAATCTCTTCGACGAGCAATTTCCAATACATCTTAAAGACGAGGCATGCAAGCTATTTGTACTAAGGCTGATCAGGCGGTTTAACCTGGTGCAGCATCACTCACTTCTGTTGTTTTTTCTTTCCGACTCAGTGAAGATAGAAAGCGAAGTGATCAGCATTGCCGAACAATTCCCATCAGAAGCCAATGTATTTATGCTGAAGAGCATGTTCCCGTGCAAGGACCCTTTAAATAACATCAGGATCAGAAAATTGCTGAAGAGTTACGGAGAAGGCAAGGACATCAGGGAGCTGGATGGAAAGCTATGTGAATGGCAAACCATGCAGTTTAATTTTTATCCACCATTCATGAACTAAAGCGGGAATGGAATTTGCCTAGTGGACATAGATCCTAAACAATGAATCCTACCAGCACCATTTTACTGCTTGGCCTTTATAGTGTGATATGCCTGTTGTTTCTAAGCAGGATCATTCGCGTACTTATGAAAAGGTATGACAAGGTTACGAATGATGAGATCCTTGATATCCTGCATTCTCCATTTATTCCCAAGGTGTCTCTTATTCTTACGAATGATGCGGTGCCTTCAGTTGAGCGGGTGTTCTCATTAATGGCGCTTCAGTATGGCAGCTATGAGCTGATACTGGTTCTGGACAGAAGCAACCTGCTTATATCCGAGTTGAAAAAAGAATTTCTTCTTAAGGCAGAGCTAAAAAAGCCAGCGGTAATTCCTGTCAGAGGAGATTACAAAGTATTCAGGTCTGACCGGCCTGGATTCAGAAAGCTGGTTGTGGTTGAGAAAGTTTCCGGAAGTATCGGAGATGCGCTTAATACAGGACTGAATTGTTCGAATGGCCAGTATGTTTGCCTTTTAACTAAGCCGGCTTTTCTTTACAGGGATTCGATCGTGAAGCTGCTGAAACCATTCCTTGAAAGGTTTGGTGAGCTTACAGCTTCGTCAGCGGCGGTGCGTGTAAGACCGGTGGATGATGCACGAAGCACCGGTGCTCTTCGCAACATCAGAAACTTTGTGCTGCATGGTGCCGGAGGAAATTCGGTGCTTGCCATTGAAGCATTCTGTGCGGGAACAGGCATGATAGGAAGAAAGGATATCCTGCTCGCAGGTGGGTTTCCAGGTAATTCAAATGATCCGGTCAGGCAGCTGCTTTATGTACTTGCATCCACCCGCATAGACAAAAACAAAAGGCCATTGATGGAATATGTGCCTGAAGTGCTGGTTCAGACTGAATCGACTCATGGCCAGGCATATGGGATTCTGGATCAGATCAGGTGCTATTTTAGTCTCCTGAAACGGAGCTTTACAATACGAAGGACTGTTCTGATGATTCCTCTGGTGTTTCCCGGGATTTCATATTTCCTTCTGTTGCTCGCTATGATCCTGTTGATGATCGTTGGCCCCGGTACAGGCAGCATTTCCATGTTAGGCAGTGTGTCCTATTTTGTTGCAGGATATACCTTCCTGGTTGCTTCATCGCTGCTGGCTCTGTTCATAGAGATCAGGTTCTCCGTGCTGAAATATTCAGGGCGTGAGATCCGGAAACTTGTATCAGCTTCTTTTGTACTTCCTTTCAAGTTTCACTTTCCCGGAAAGACATAAAAAATGCGGAGTCATGCTCCGCACTTTTTCAAAGTTCATTTATCCGGTTATCCGACCCACTTTCGTCTGTTAAATTCTGAGAGCTTAATGATCCCCAGAGATATGAACAGGCTGGCAATGATCGGTGCCCAGCTGATCCTCCATAAATGATTGGAGTCGATCCTTAACCAACCAGAAATGTGTGGATAGGTTTCAGGATTTACCAGTGAAGCAAATGTGATGATCATTGCAATGATACCAATCGCGAGATAAATAATACCCCATAGCTTTCTCTTTGGCCGTTCGGCAAAGGTTGCCATGTTCTTATTCAACAGGCGGCCTTTCCTGTTTCGAACCAGCTTGAAATATTCCATCACGATGATAGAAAACAACACCTGGATACCGAACAGTTCATGACCAACCCAGAACGCCATGTTCATTGGTGACATCAGCCACCCGAACGGAGCGTTCGCTGCAATGTGGTTCATTAATGCATGGTCGAAAAATGACAGATAAAAGAACATGAAGACTCCAAACAGCACCGATGCTACACCCGCAATCAGCATTGACTGCGCAAGACCGGTGAGATAAGGAACTTCAAAGTTCCGGTTCCTGTGAAGCTTCTTCAAACATAAAAAAGCACACGTAAAAAGAATCGGGAAGTTCAGATAACGTAACCTGAAATTATCATGTAAGCCAAATGCTCTCATGATAAAGAACCAGATTATGAATAGTACAGCTGCAATGCCTCCGTAAATAAATGCATTTCGCCATACCGGATTAATTTTATTTACATTTTCCATGACAGCATTTTTACTGATAATAGCGGAAAAACCGTACCATCAGGGCCATTTAGGAAATTTAATTGGATGACTGCAATAAATTATTTACCGTCAATTACTCAGATCTCTCGCCCGCTGTTCTGCACTTTTCAATGCATCAATTATTGTGTCGGTGAAATGATTTTCCCTGAATACATTAAAGGCAGCTTCTGTAGTTCCTCCTTTGGATGATACGGCAGAAATCAGCTCATCCAGGCTCTTATCCGCATTGTTGATCAGGTGAAAAGAACCTAACATGGTCTGCTTAACAAGAATGGTTGACATGGCATCATCGAGTCCCATTTTTTTCCCTGCTTCGATCATACACTGGACAAAATAAAAGAAGTAAGCCGGGCCGCTTCCGCTGATTGCAGTAACGGTATCAAGCATCTCCTCCTTGTACAGATAAACTGTTCTACCTGTGGTTGAAAGTAGTTTTTCCGCCTTCAGCATAGAGTCGGTATCCACACCTGATCCAACACAATAGCCTGTGATCCCCATCCCGATTTCAACAGGAGAGTTCGGCATGGCACGAACAACTTTGGTATGTGAAAGCTGCTTTTCGATTGAGGGAATTGTTCTTCCTGCCATGATAGAAATAACCAGGCTTTCCGGGGAGAGCCTTCCGTTGAGGGTTTTGGCAAGTTCTGGAAAATCCTGTGGCTTAACGGCCAGGATGATAACAGAAGCAGATTTTATACGATCATCTGTAGGAAGCACGACTTCAGCAATGTTCAGCGCTTCCAATGACCGTCTTCGTTCTTCACTCTTTTCAACAAGAAGCAGCTCCTCTTTTTTTATGATGTCGTATTTTAAAAATGATCGGGCGTAAACTAAACCCATATTTCCACAGCCTATGATACAGATTGTCATTGTATTTGATTTGAGTTCTTAAAGGTAGTTGTGATTAGCGATCAGACATGCAAGCACGGTTCCATTTATTCAATACTGTATAATGCCGGAAGGATATTCATTCGATGAAGTGTATAAAGCAACACTGGATTATTTCCAGGGAGATGAGCTTGCTGCTTCAACCTGGGTGACTAAATATGCGCTCAGGGACATGAATGAACGTTACAGGGAATATACTCCCGATGATATGCATCGCAGGATGGCAATAGAGTTTGCACGAATAGAAAATAAGTACAGAAAGGTTGCTCATGAAGGTCTTTCAGATTATGGAAAAAAACGTCATGCTCTGAACCAGCAATCTGTTTATGATTTATTGAAAGACTTCAAATACCTGATCCCTCAGGGAAGTGTAATGTCTGTCCTTGGAAATCCTTACATAACAGCGTCATTGTCAAACTGTGTCGTGCTTCCTGAAATTTACGATTCTTACGGAGGGATCTTCTATACTGACCAGCAGATGGCTCAACTGTTCAAAAGGAGATGCGGGGTAGGTATCGATATCTCTACTTTACGTCCGGCAGGGCAGCGTGTGCATAATGCTGCAGGAACGACCAGTGGTGCGGTGACATTCATGGACCGGTTCTCAGACACTACACGTGAAGTTGCTCAGCATGGCCGAAGAGGAGCGCTTATGATCACTATGGATATTGCTCATCCTGATATTGAAGATTTCATCCGTTCAAAGCAGGATCTTAACCGGATCACTGGAGCAAATATTTCTGTGAAGCTTACTGACGAATTTATGCATGCTGTTGAGCATGATGAAGAGTTCATTCTTAAATGGCCTGTGGAATCAGATGCACCGAAGATTTTAAAGAAAGTAAGAGCGAAACACCTGTGGAATCTGATCATTGTTAGTGCTCATCGTTCTGCTGAGCCAGGTCTGATTTTCTGGGATCGTCAGCATAAGTATTCTACATCGTCGATTTACCCTGGGTTTAAGAATGTATCAACAAATCCATGCTCCGAAATTGCCATGCAGGGAGGAGACAGTTGCCGGTTAATTGCGATCAATCTTTTAAGCTTCGTGAATAACCCATTTACATCGGGCGCTTCATTTGATCATGAGCTTTTCTACTCTGTTTGCTATGAAGGGCAAAGGTTGATGGATGATCTTGTTGATCTTGAACTGGAAGCCATCGACAGGATTCTAGACAAGGTCATGAATGACCCGGAGCCTGATCATATAAAAGATCCGGAGATCAGAACATGGAAGCTCCTTAAAGAAATGGGAGCAAGAGGACGCAGGACTGGCCTTGGATTCACCGCGCTGGCTGATATGCTTGCAGCAACCGGATATAAATTCGGTGAGACTGAATCAATAAACTTTATTGATGAGGTGATGCGAACTAAATGTAAAGCTGAATTCGACAGCTCAATTGATTTGGCAATAGAACGCGGAGCCTTTCATGATTTTGATCATGAGATTGAAAAGAGATCTGAGTTTATCCTGATGATGCAACATGAGTTTCCTGAAGTTTTTGAACGGATGATGAAGTATGGCAGACGGAACATTTCATTGAGTACGGTTGCACCTACAGGATCATTGAGTATCATGGCTGGTACATCTTCAGGAATTGAACCTGTCTTTATGCTACGCTACAAACGAAGAAGAAAAGTCGATCCCTCCATGAATGGCAGCGAAGCGGATTTTATAGATGCATCAGGTGATCGATGGCAGGAACATGTTGTGCTTCATCATGGATATAAGAAATGGAGTGAGCTGGATCCTGATAAAAGAATTAAAGAGAATCCATACGAACATTCAACGGCATCTGAGGTTAACTGGAAAGACCGGTTGAACATACAGGCTGTGGTTCAGAAATATGTGACACATTCAATCAGCTCGACAATTAATTTACCTGCAGAAGTACCAGTTGATGTTGTATCCTCCATTTACCTTGGAGCCTGGAAGCTCGGTTTAAAAGGCATCACTGTTTACCGCGAAGGAAGCCGTACAGGCGTGCTTGTTTCAGATAATGAATCACGCGATACAGCTTCATCATTTAAAGAGACGATCGCTCCCAAACGTCCAATGGTGCTTGATGCCCGCGTGATCAGATTTAAGAACCAGGATGAAGAATGGATTGCATTTATTGGTATTCTTGAAGGCCGGCCTTATGAGATCTTCACTGGAAAAGAAGAATTATCGTTCAGTGTTCCGAAAGATGTGAAAGTAGGCAGAATCGTTAAACAACGAATGGCAGGTGGTGTAAAGCGTTATGATTTTCAGTACACTGATGTACATGGAAATGTCGTGCAGATTGAAGGGTTATCAAGGATCTTCAACAAAGAATACTGGAACTATGCGAAATTGATCTCAGGGATACTGCGTCATGGAATGCCTTTACCTCAATTGATTGACCTGGTTTCACATCTTGATTTTCAGAACGCCAGCATCAATACCTGGAGAAACGGAGTTGAACGTGCTCTCAGGCAGTTTATTCCTTCAGGCACTCCGCTGGCCTCACGTGAATGTCCCGAATGTGGGGATCCGGAAGGATTGATCTACGAAGAAGGCTGCGTGAAGTGCAAAAGCTGCCTGATGTCACAATGCGGGTAGCAGGGGATTTATCCTTACTCTATGAGTATATGAATACCCGCATGATTTTATTGTGTTAAAAAAAATCTATTGTTTGCTGAAATGCAGTGATTTACGAGCTTTTCCTGGGCATGGTATTTATACTTAATACCATGGACCAAAGCCCGGAAAATTATGAAACCAATTAGCACATTTGTTCATGGTATGCTGGATTATGGGATGGGTATATTACTCATCCTACTGCCTTTTTTGCTTGGCTTTGAAACGGGAAGCGCTGAACAGCGTGTGATGATGTATTCAGGGATCTTTGTGATCCTTTACAGCGTGCTCACAGGCTATGAGCTTGGGTTAGCTGACATGATCCCGATGCCTGTTCACCTTACACTGGATATACTCGGAGGATTGTTCCTTGCTGCATCTCCATGGATCTTTGGCTTCAATGATGTCGTTTTTCTACCGCATCTCGTTTTAGGAGCCTTTGAAATTGGAGCGGCATCAATGACTGAACGTCATTCATTAAGGGTACATTAATTGTTTTTCGGCATACAGTAAAATAGCGGGAGCGTTTCCCGCTATTTTTTAAACTACTGTATGGCAGTTATCATTGTTTCGAACAGACTTCCTGTAAAGATTTCAAGAAAAGGAGAAAAGTACATTTTTAAAAAAAGCGAAGGTGGGTTAGCAACAGGATTAAGTTCTGTAGGTGATAAGAACTGGAAGTGGATCGGCTGGCCAGGGACGATCATTGACAAAGAAAAAGATAAAGCGAATCTTACGCAGGAGCTTAGGAAGCAGGGACTAATTCCTGTTTACCTTTCACGCACGGAAATCAAGGATTTTTATGAAGGCTTCAGCAATGAAACCATCTGGCCTAACTTTCATTACTTCACGCAATTCTCCATTTATAACCAGGCTTTCTGGGAGTCTTATGTCAAGGTGAATCAAAAGTATTGCACGGAGATTCTCAAACATGCGCGCTCAGGAGATACGATATGGATACACGATTACCATCTACTTCTTTTACCATCGCTGTTAAGACAGAAGCTGAAGAAATGCCAGATTGGATTTTTTCTCCATATACCGTTTCCGAGCTATGAGATCTTCAGGCAGATCCCATGGCATGCTGAGATCCTGCATGGCCTGATCGGTGCGGATCTTATCGGCTTTCACACTTATGATTACCTGCAGTACTTCCTTGACTCTCTCAGTCGTGTTCTCGGATTGAATCACCTGGGGGGAACTCTTGAAGTCGATGGCAGGGCGATCATTTGCGATGTGTTTCCAATGGGCATAAATGCAGAGATGTTCGAACGTGCCGCAATGAGCTCACAGGTGAAAGCATTCGAAGAGAAGATCAGGAAATCTGTTGGTGATCAGAAAATGATCCTGTCCGTTGACCGGCTTGATTACACGAAAGGGATCACTGCGCGTTTAAAAGCATTTCAGTCATTCCTTGGGAAGTATCCTGAGTGGCGAGAGAAGGTCAGTCTTATCCAAATCCTTGTTCCATCAAGAGATTCAGTGAAGCAATATGCTGATCTGAAAGAAGAGATAAACAGGATCGTTGGAGAAATTAATAGTGATTACGGAACATTGAACTGGGTTCCTGTTTATTATTTCTATCGTTCGTTCACATTTGAAAATCTTGTTGGCTTTTACCGTCTTGCTGATGTTGCCATGGTCACACCACTTCGTGATGGTATGAACCTGGTTGCCAAGGAATACGTGATTTCCAGAGGAGATCAGCCTGGATCACTTGTGTTAAGCTTGCTGGCAGGTGCATCCAATGAGCTTCCTGAAGCCATCATTATAAATCCATATGATCATAATGAACTAAGAGATTCGATCCACTTCGCGTTGTCACTTCCTGATAATGAAAAGAAAGAACGCATGAAGCGCATGATCGCAAACATCAAGAGGTCTGACGTGAATACATGGGTTAAGTTCTTCCTGAACAGGTTAGACTTCGCTGCAGAAAAGCAACGTGCTTTGAAGACAAGGCTTGTTGACAGACAGGTGATCAAAGAGATCAGAAAAGAATATGGCATTAAGCCAGACAGGATCTTTTTTCTTGATTATGATGGAACGCTTACTGGCTTTAAAGACAGTCCTGAAAAAGCAGTTCCGGATAAGACATTGTTGAAGCTTATTGAGAAGCTTTCGAAGACCAAGGAAAATAAAGTCGTTATCGTAAGTGGCCGAAACAGAGAGCAGCTTGACAAGTGGTTTGGAAAGTTGGAAATTGATCTTGTTGCCGAGCACGGATGTGTTGTCAAGCGGCAGGGTGCATGGTCCGACCTGGCAGAGGTAGCAGATGAATGGAAAGCAGATGTGGTTGAAGTGTTAAAGCAGTTCACTGACTGGACCGCTGGAACATTCATTGAAGAAAAAACACATTCACTCGCATGGCATTACAGGAAAGCTGATTCACGCCTTGGCCTGCACCGTTCAAGAGAATTGATCAATCACCTTCGCCACATCACAGCAGGTAAGAATTTAAAAGTGCTCGATGGAGAGATGGTAGTTGAAGTAAAGAATGCCGAAGTCAACAAAGGAAGAGCATGTCTTTCCTTCTTAAAGGATCTGCCTGACAAGTCATTTATCTTTGCTGCAGGAGATGATTGGACGGATGAAGATATGTTCGGTGTACTTGGGAAAAATTCGGTGACAGTTAAAGTGGGCAGCAATGTATCGCTTGCAAGATATACCGTAAGGTCTTACAAAGAAGTGCGGGGTCTGCTGAGGACATTGCTTGATGAAAAATTCATCACAGATCAAGAATGAAGTATGGTTTTTCTAGACCTTCTTTTTTAAGCACCTGGATGGATACATTGTAAACATCAATGCCCGCTGTGGTTTTCCCATGAAGCTTACCTGAATGTGCGTGACCGTGGAATACAGCAGTAACATCACGGCTGTTGATTGGTTCTGAAAGTCTTGAGCAACCAAGGAACGCATGGATCTCAGGAGGCTCGCCTTCTATCGTTTCCTGGATTGGAGCATAATGCATGATCACAAGTTTTTTGAGACCTGTGTTGTCAGAGTCCAGCTTGGCGAGGGCTGAATCAAGCAGCAGCGCCTCACGCACTGTTTCATTTACGAACTCTTTGTTCATTTGCTCGCCCCAACGTGGAAGCATGAAATGACCAAAGCCTCCTCCAAATCCTTTAACACCTGCAATGCCTATATCCTCGAACACAGCAGACTCACCATCGAGAATTGTGACCCATTCATTGGAAAGCAATTTTTTTATTTCAACATGAAGGTTGTGCTCATAATCATGATTGCCAAGCACTGCAAAGACAGGTTTAGTGCATGCTTTTAATTCTGTTGCCAGTGTTTCTGCTTCAGCAAGAGTACCTGTATCCGTGAGGTCACCGCAAAGCAGGATCAGGTCAGCCTCATCCGATAACTTTCTAAACAGGTCATGCCACTTGCCATGATCATTTTCTCTTACGTGGATGTCACCTAGTGCAGCAATCTTCATATCGTCTTAATTGTAAATGATTTAAATCCCCAGTCAATGATGTCAATTCGATATTGAGTCTGATCAATTAGCGGACCTCTGCAGATCTTTTCCTGAGGTGGAGGCAGAGCATCTTCCTGGGCTTGCCGTTCAGTAAGGGTTTTAATAAGCCAGTCGGGAACGATGTTTTTTTCCGAAGGATAGATGAAACGAAAGAGTAGCAGGTGAGTGTAAAAGATTAGCCAGTAAGGTTCGACTCTCTTCCAAAGCCTGTCCCAATCGAGCTTAGTGCCATACCTCAGCAGCAAATGATTGATGTCAGCACCATCATACCGTTCCCTGTTCTGAACAAACATCTTTGACCAGAGCAGTTCTTCTGCTGGAATGTATAAGACAGGGAATCCGAAGAGTTCACTTTGGGTTCCGAATTTATACCAGTCTTCGTCAATGATGAAGCTTTGATTAACACTGCTGAATATAATGTCCGTATAACGATTTCCTTTATGGATCTTGCCAAGCCATCGTGCGTCAGTGTATTCTGTTTCAAACCCATTGTCGGCGAAAGCATGCAGGATCTTTGAGAAATCTTCAGGCAGACAAAATATGTCCATGTCCTTCGGGCTACCGAGGATGCCGGTGTACATTTTTAAGGCGAATGTTCCGCCAACCATATAGCGGATATTATTATCAGCGAGAACTTTCAGGATCTCTTTGTAAAAGTCAACTGAGTCGGGGTGATCTTCTGCACCAATTTCCATAAGACGGGTATTACCGGATAGGTAGAAATTATGATGCCATTAAATCGAAGAATTAGTATGTAAAAAGAACAAAGAATTTAAAGGATCAGATGAATATAAACAGGTAATTATTCTCGTGAAAGAGTGAGAGAGGATATGAAGCATTCTACTGTTGAATGACTTTCCGGATTGTTATCAGAATAGCTTTTTGGCCTGTTCAAAGGCAGAATGGAAATGATGCGGTTAAGCTTAAATCGCTTTAATATTTTGGAATGAGACAGGGAATTTGGAAAGGAGTGCGCTGTAGTGGATTCGAACCACTGACCCCTACCCTGTCAAGGTAATGCTCTAAACCAACTGAGCTAACAGCGCCTGGCTGGCAAAGATAACAAGCAGTTTTAAGTTTTATATTCTTCTAGAGGGAAAATAGATAAAAGCCTCCATATACCAGGAGATACATAACTACGATCAAAATAAAAAAGAACGTGGTGCCGTTGGTTTTTTGCTCAGGATTCATGTTTGCAGGGTTTTTACGGGTTCAGACAAATTTATCCTGCATTTACCCTGATTTTGAATGACTTCCACATACTTATAAACATGAATGTGTTGATTGTCATGGTTTTTGGGGTAGATTTTACTCAAAATGCTGGATTTACAACTGTTTTAGAGTATATCTACGTGCAAAGTGGCTTAAATGTTGGATTTATATCATATAAACCAAAAAGGGAAGGCCATGAGTGATGACAAAAGCAAAAGAAATTACCAGGATAGCTCGAAGATCAATACAAGCGAAAGCTATGAAGTAAGGTATTGGTGCAGTAAGTTCCATTGCAGCGAAGATGAGCTTCGGGATGCTGTTAAACATGTCGGAAGCTCATCCCGTCAGGTGGAACACTATCTGTATGATAGAAAATAAAATGGTATCTTTTAAATGATCCTGCAGGCTGTTGTCTGCAGGATTTATTTTGAACTCATTTCTCGAGCGACAGGAGATTCACAAAGATTCCCAGCTCAATTCCTTCGTCCCGGAAAGTGTCAAAGAATATGCTTTTTGAAACACCCACCTTGTTGATCAAAGGTGTGACAAAGAATTTAAATCGTTTTACTTCAACACCAGCAGTGATACCAGCAGAATAACTGATGTCACGCTTACCGTCCTCAAAATAATCACGATTACCATCATAAGTGAAAATATAGTTGAGTCCGATCATTGGTGACAGGTAGAATAACCGGTGTTCAAGCAAATCATATTCGACACGTACTGTTCCAAGACCATAGCTGATCGGATCAGAAATACCCAGGTTGTCGATCTCAAAATTTGCATCTGCACGGTCTGGAGTTAAAACAAAGTTCTTGACACCAGCCATGAGATATAACCGGTTTCGCTGGTATCCAAACATTCCGACAACACCTGTAGTTGTTCCATCATACCTGAATTCTGCATTGTCAACAATGACATTGTTTCGTTTTGAATCAGCAAGGATAATTCTGCCCTGAACATTTTGTACAAAGTGTCCTGAAGCAATGCTGAAGCCTGCGCGTATAAATATTGCTGTATCCTGTGCAACAACGCGGGAAGCAAGCAACATTAGCATGAGGATGAATGACTTTTTCATTTGGAATAAATGAACGAAAGGTGATGTAAAAATTAAGCCATTAAATCAATAGACTGACAAGAGATGAGGAAAAGAGGAATAAATCTGTGGAAACTTGAGTTTACAAAAAAGAGAAATGGATTAGAGGAAATTCGAGATAACAGCAGAATGAGAAAGGCTTAAAAAGCCAAAAAAAAGAAAGCCTGCAAAAAAAATTGCAGGCTTTCTTTTTTTGTGGTGTGGGAGGGAATCGAACCCCCGACACAAGGATTTTCAGTCCTTTGCTCTACCAACTGAGCTACCGCACCTCCGTTCCAAAAACAACGATTCCGTTTTTGAGGAGCGCAAATATAAATGATTATTTTCACATTTGAAAAATTTCATTTTGTTAACACTTGCCATCGATATCGGAAATTCACGGGTTAAGTCCGGTGTCTTTCATAATAATAAGCTCATTTCCAAAGGAGCCTACGTCAATCTGCCTGAACAGGCGCTCACAGAAATTTATCATACTTACCCTGAAATTAGTCACACAATCATCTCTTCAGTGGCGGGGGACTATCAAAACATCCGCTCAGTCGCAAAAAATAACTCCATTGTTGTTGATCTGACGCCTGAGCTCAAATTGCCTGTTTCAATCAATTACAACGGCACTGCAGGTTATGACCGGATCGCCGTGTCTGCAGCTGTTTCAGTGCTAAACCCAGGTGGCAATTCTTTGGTTGTTGATTGCGGGACCTGCTTTACTTACTCTATTGTCCTTACAGGAAACCTGTTCATTGGTGGCGCCATCACTCCCGGGCTGGATCTCCGTTTCAAAGCATTGAATGAATATACCGCGAATCTGCCTTTGTTAAAATATGATAATGATTTTCACCATGTCACCGGCACTTCAACAAACGAATCCATATTATCTGGTGTACTGAATGGCTCTGCTGCTGAGCTTTCAGGGATGATCGATCATTACAAAAAGGAATATCCTGAGCTGAACGTGTACCTCACCGGCGGCTTTTCATCACACTTTGAAAAGGCCTTAAAAAATGGCATCTTTGCAGACCCTGATCTGGTGCTGAAGGGATTGAATCATATCCTGCTACTGAATGCCTGAGAAACCAATGCCTGCTTTACGATCAATTTCAACACTCGTTTTTTTCTATTGTCTTTTCTCTGGCTTTACAGGTTATGGACAGTCGGTCGCGAGCTCTCCATACTCAGCTTATGGGTTGGGAGAAACTTATCTTCCAGGACTGAACTATAATACAGGATTCGGATTCGGAGGATCAGCGCTCGACAGCAATCTTCACGTGAACCTGTTAAATCCTGCCGGGCTTGCAGGCTTGCAATATGCAACGTTTGAAGGATCAGTTGCAACACGAAATTTATTTATACAGGATCAGCGTGGTTCAGGATATAAAAGCAACACCAACCTTGATCACCTTGTTTTTGGATTACCGATCAAAAAGCGCACAGGCGTTAGCTTTGGTCTTACTCCTTATACCGGTGTCGCTGTGAATCAGAATGACACTGTTAATATTGACGGTTATGGACGTATTAACTTTCATAATGTTGATTCAGGCGGAACGAACAAAGCCTTCCTTGCAACAGGCATAGGTGTTGGAAAGTTCGCATTCGGTGTGGAAGGATCATACATCTTCGGAAACATTCAGCGGCAGCGTGATGTAAGGATCGTTGATGATCCTGCCGGACTGAATGTAAGCAGAGCAGTTTATACAAAGGTTTCGGGTTTTACTTACAAGGCCGGAGCACATTTTAAAACCATACTTCGGACTGGCTATCGCGATACGATCCCTGATTCGTTGATGCGCCTAAGTAACAGGATCTCAAAATCCATTCATGGAACCCGTCTTGCACTTGCTGTTACTTATGAGCCGGCAATGTTGGTAAATGGCGAGACTTCCATGACAACATACCATTTTGCTTCTTCAGGAACCGCCACACCGGTTGTAAAAGAAAATGTAGGTCCGATCCCCGGAACATTTTATTCTCCACAGGGAGGATCGGTTGGAATAGCCATCAACAAAGGCAAGTGGACAACCGTGGCGGATTTCTCCTACAGGCAATGGTCGAAGTTTCGCACGTTCGAAGCTCGAGATACCATCCTTGAAAATGGTGAAGCAACGTTCTCTGGTTCTGATTCACTCACTGATGGCTGGAGAGCATCGCTTGGCTTTCAGCTGCATCCTGATGCAACCTCAAACAAGTTCTTCTCACAAAGCAAATACAGATTTGGCGGGTACTATAGAAATGTTGGCTTAAGGATCAATAACGTAGAGATCACGGAATATGCACTGACTCTTGGATGGGGTATCCCGTTACGTCGTGCTTACGCCAACGGTCCAATTCCGATCATTGAAGCTTCGGTTGCTCTGGGTGAAAGAGGATCTCTTAACAATGGCCTCACACGGGAACGGTTCATCACCGCGCGCATTGGCGTAACCATTAGTGACAAGTGGTTTGTGAGACGAAAATTCGATTGATGAGGATCGCATACAGTATTCTCCTGTTATTCTTCTTTTCTTCCTGCGTGAATAATCCGGCGGAGGTTAATACACTGACAGAAAAAAATACCGGCCCTGTTCAGACAGCTTACAATATTGAGATCCTGTACAGCGACTCTGCAATTTTAAAAGCCCGTGTCGTGACACCGGAGTTGGATAAGTTTGGAGGCGACAAGCCATATATCCTCTTCCCAAAAGGAGTTAAGGCATACTTTTATGGAGAAGATCAGAAGGTGACTTCATCTTTGTCTGCGAAATATGCGGTTAACCACGAGAACGAAAAAAGAATGGAAGCAAAGAAGGATGTCGTGGTGATAAATGACAAAGGTGAAAAGCTGAACACCGAGCATCTTGTATGGGATCAGAATACTCAAAAGCTTTATTCAGACCAGTTCGTCAAGATCACAACAAGCGATGAAGTTGTTTATGGTGATGGATTTGAAGCGAATGAAGACTTCACCAGGTACAGAATTAAGAAGATTAAAGGAACTATAAACCTGAAAGAATAATGCTGCGTGTACTTGAGATCACCTGGATGCTGATTGCGATCATGTCGCTGATCACCGGACTGTATATAACATTCACACGAAGCCTTCAGGATTCCTATGTATTCCTGCTGATCGCTGTTGCCGCAGGTTTTTTCTATTATTTACGACGAAGGCAGAGGGAGTCATCAGAAGAGGAATGAAAGATCTCTGTGATTTAGTACTTTTGACCTGATGTCAGCCTGGATAATCATTCTAATCACTCTTGTCTTTGCTGCTTTTCTTTCCGGAATGGAGATCGCATTCCTCAGCGCAAACAAGCTGCGTATTGAGCTCGAAAGCAAGCAAGGAAACATCAGTGCCCGCATCTTTTCATTCTTCATCAAGCATCCATCACGGTTTATTGCCACTGCTCTTGTCGGTACCAACATCGCCATAGTTATTTACAGTATCTATATGGACCAGGTTCTCGAGCCTGCTCTTCAGGGGTATGTTGATACACTTAACCTGGGTGATTCCGCACAAAAGGCACTCATCCTTGTTTTATCTGCATTGGTTTCTACCATCATCCTTCTCTTTACTGCAGAGTTTCTTCCAAAGTCATTGTTCAGGATCAACTCCAATGGGGTGCTGACATTTTTTGCCGTTCCTTACCAGCTTATTTATTACCTACTATCACCGATAGTGTTCATCACCACCACCTTATCGGAGTTCATACTCTCAAAGATCTTTGGTGTAAAGATCTCCAAGGAAAGTATCAGCTTTGGTAAGATTGACCTTGATAATTATGTGAGACAGGTTACAGACACTTCTGAAGAGGAAGAAAAAGAGATCGATCATGAGATCAGGATCTTTCAGAATGCCTTGAGCTTTTCCGATTCAAAAGTCCGGGATGCCATGATACCAAGGACCGAAGTCGTGGCCATCGAAGTGAGCAGTACACTTGAAAGTCTTCATCATAAATTCATTGAGACACGACTTTCCAAGATCCTGGTTTATGAAGGTAACATCGATAGAATGATCGGTTATGTGTATTCGTACGATCTGTTCAAAAAACCCAAGAGCATACGCTCCATTCTGTGGCCTATCAATATAGTTCCGGAAACCTTACAGCTGAAGGATGTTCTGAAGATCTTCATCAACCAGCATAAAAGCATCGCCGTGGTGGTAGATGAATTCGGAGGAACAAGCGGACTTCTTACAATTGAAGATGTCATCGAGGAGATCTTTGGAGAGATCGATGATGAGCATGATGAAGAAGAGCTGATCGAGAAGAAGATCGGAGTTGATGAGTATATCTTCAGCGGACGTCAGGAAATTGAATACCTGAATGATGAATATGACCTTTCATTGCCTGTTTCAGAAGATTACGAAACACTCGCGGGGATGCTGATCTATTCAATTCAGAGGATACCTGAGAACGGAGAAGTTGTGAGGGTTGACAACAAGGAATTCGAGATTCTTGCAGTGAGTAATGCACGCGTTGACAAGATCAGGATGAAAATCCTTCAGGACCTGGAAGAGTAAGCCGCTGGAGGACAGCCGTTCATAGAATCAGGTCCCGGCTTTTTAATATGTCGATTTACAGTCGTATATTCGTGCCCCAATTAAGAAATTACTGTTTGTAGATGGCTACATTAGGCAAAATTCGTGAAAAATCAACCCTTCTGGTAACAGTCCTTGCGATAGCGCTTGGATTATTTGTGTTGCAGGGTGCATTAGAGTCGAGAGGATCTTTCTTCGCAGGTGACCGCAACGTTGTTGGTGTGATCGGAGGAGAAAAGATCAAGATAGAAGATTACCAGATGCGTATTGATGAGGAAATTGAGAACGAAAAGCAACGTTCAGGCAAGAATCCTGATGAGAACACAACAGACATGATCCGTCAGCAGGTATGGAACCAGATGCTGTTCCAGGAAGTGATGGAAGATGAATACAAGAGTCTTGGTGTTGCTGTCAGCACGGATGAGCTTTTCGATATGGTTCAGGGTCCTGATCCCGATCCTTCTGTAAAGCAGGCTTTCACTGATCCGCAGACAGGACAGTTTAACCGTGCAAATGTGATCAGCTTCCTTAAGAACATGGACCAGGATCAGACTGGTGACACACGCAGGAGATGGGTTTCATTTGAATCAGCCATCAAGAGCAACAGAGTGACGATCAAATACAACAGCCTTGTTAAAAAAGGTCTGTACGTTACAAAGAGCCAGGCTAAGAATGATTGGGAAGCCAATAATCACACAGCGAAATATAAGTATGTCCTGAAAAGATATGATTCAGTTGCTGATTCAACGATCAATGTAACTGATGAAGATCTAAAGCGTGCATACAATGAAAACAAGAGCCTGTTCAAACAGACTGAAGATTCAAGAAGCCTGGAGTATGTGATCTTCGATGTAAAGCCATCTGAAGAGGACAAGAAGGCTACTTATGATTTTCTTGCAAGCCTTAAAAATGATTTCGCTGCCACTAAGGACGATTCATCGTTTGTTGCCGCGAATTCTGACATCCCATACATGGACCGTGCATACAAAGCAGGATTATTTCCTAAAGAGATCGATACTGTTCTGTTTTCATCTCCTGTAGGAACAGTGGTTGGTCCTTATGAAGAAGGCGATGCATATAAGCTTGCGAAGCTTATCAGGGAAGAATATGCAGCTGATTCTGCAAAGGCACGTCACATCCTGATTAAAATTTCCGGTGCGGATACTGCAAAAGCACTGGCTAAGGCAGACAGCCTGAAAAAGGTGATCAAGTCAGGAAAAAAGTTTGAAGACATTGCAAAGGCAAATTCTGAAGATGTGGGATCAGCTGAAAAAGGTGGTGATCTTGGATGGTTCAAAGAAGGAATGATGGTTAAGCCATTCAGTGATGCAGTGTTCTATGGAAAGAAAGGTGATATGCCGATCGTTCAGTCTCAGTTCGGTGTGCATCTGATCGAAATCCAGGACAAAGGACCTGAAACAAAAAGAGTGCGTGTGGCAGTGGTAGAGAAGAAGAACACTCCAAGCTCGAAAACATTCCAGCAGGTATATGCACAGGCAAGCGAATTCGCAGGAAAGAACACAACTGCTGATGCGTTTAAAAAGTCGGTAACTGACCAGGGCCTGAACAGAAGAGTAGCTGACAACGTTAAAGAGATCGACCGTAACCTTCCTGGTGTGGATAATTCACGTGAACTGATTCGTTGGGCTTATACAGCCGAAAACAATGATGTGTCGAATGTGTTTGAACTTGGAGATAAGTATGTTGTTGCCATGGTAACAGCTGTGAAGGAAAAAGGATACCGCCCGATGGAAGATGTGAAAGACATGCTTACCGACATGGCACGTAAAGACCTCAAGGCACAACGTTTCACTTCAGAAATGACAGGTACAAGCATCGACCAGGTTGCTGCAAGCGCGAAGACACAGGTTGTTCCTGTGGATCTTCAGAACTTCGCATCTGCAACAATTCCCGGGCAGGGACGTGAGCCTTCAGTTGTTGGACATGTGTTCGGCATGAAAGCAGGGGTAATGTCAAAACCGATCAAAGGCGAGCTTGGCGTGTATGTTGTTCAGCTGGAAAGCTTGAACACTCCTGCAGCACCGGCAGATCTTACTTCAAACCAAAATCAGTTGGTTAATTCACTCCGTTCAAGAGTGGATTATGAAATGTTTGAAGCATTGAAAGATAAAGCTGAAGTGGTGGATAACAGAGGAAAATTCTATTAATACGCTGATCATAATGACTTTTAAAAAGGCTTCCTGCAACCAGGAGGCCTTTTTTATTTTTCATGAAAGGCAATAAAACAGGGCTTCTAACATTCTAGTGTTTATAAATACACGTCTGCCTATCGATTGCACAGCTACTCTGGAACTAAATTAGCACTAAAGCCAATCTTATGTTGTTGCAAGTCCTTACCACCACCGCTGATACCTTAACACAGGCAGCAAATGCTGTATCTCAGGCCGCTGAAAATATTCCGGTTACTCCTCCGGTTCAGCAGCAATCACTGACCTTTTTCGATCTTTTGATCAAAGGTGGTGGAATCATGATACCTATCGCCTTACTTTCATTATTGGCGATTTACATTTTCTTCGAACGTTTTTTCGCAATCAAAAAAGCGAACAGGCAGGATAAAAATTTCATGAACAGCATTCGTGATTTTATCCATCATGGAAATATAGAGGCGGCATTGGCTCTTTGTAGAAATACAGACACTCCTATTGCACGAATGGTTGAAAAAGGAATCAAAAGAGTTGGCAAGCCTATCCCGGAAATTGAAAGCGCAATTGAATCAGTAGGTAAAGTTGAAATTGCGAAGATGGAGAAGAATGTCGGGATCCTGGGTACTGTCGCCGCTATCGCGCCGATGTTCGGATTCCTGGGGACGATCTTCGGTGTAATTAAGATATTCTACAACATTGCGTTAGCTGATAACATCAGTATCGGTTTGATCGCCGGTGGACTTTACGAGAAAATGATCACTTCTGCTTCGGGACTATTGATCGGTATTGTGGCGTTTGTCTTTCATCACATTTTGATCATGATGATCGACAGATCGGTTTCGAAAATGGAAGTTCAGGCAATCGAATTTATTGACATGATCCAGGAACCTGCAGCATGAACCTTAGAAAAAGAACAAGGATACATTCGGAAGTAAGCACGGGAGCATTGAATGACATCATGTTCTTCCTGTTGCTGTTCTTTCTGATCATCTCCACACTGGTGAGTCCGAATGTGATCAAGCTTTTGTTGCCCAACGCGACAAGCGGTAAGGCTGTATCGAAAGGAACGATCACGCTGTCCATCAACCAGGATTTCCAGTACTTCATTAATAACCAGCCTGTTTTGTATGAAAACGTTGAAGCAGAACTGCTCAGGGTTTCAGCGGGAATTGATGAACCTACAGTGATCCTTAAGGTAGATAAGACGATACCAGTTCAGAATCTGGTGGATCTGCTGGATATAGGTAACAGGATAAAGATCAAGATGATCCTTGCCACGCAATCACCCAAGAAATAAGTGACGACCGAGAAAAGACATAAGCTCTCAGCAGCCTTGATCACCTTGCTGTTTCATACAGCGCTGATCCTGCTGCTGATCTATTTTGTTCTTACTCCTCCTGATCCACCGCTATCAGGCGGGGAAGGGATGGTGGTAAACCTTGGTTATGTTGACGAAGCTACAGGTGATATCCAACCCATGTCGGAAGATGTGACATTCGATCCGCAGCCTGTGGAACCAACACCGTCGATGTCTCAGCCAGTATCTGAAAATGTTGTCACGCAAAATGACGAGAGGACAGCTGATATCCGGGTCAATGAAAATCAGTCAGAATCAGATCCTACGCCTGTGAATGAGAACAGGACAACTGAAACACCTAAGAAGACTGAACCTGAAAGAACAGTTGATTCAAGAGCTTTATACAAGGGGCGAAATACGGGATCTACATCACAGGGTACATCTGATAAAGGTGTCGGTGACCAGGGATCACGTGATGGCGATCCTAATTCGAACAATTATGGCAATGCAGGCACTGGAAACACGGCCGGCCCCGGAGGTACGGGCGGGCCTGACTGGAAGCTTGCAGGTCGTGTACCAAAAGCGCTCCCACATCCTGAATACAATGTCCAGGAAGAAGGACGTGTGGTTGTTGAGATAAATGTAGATAAGCATGGAAATGTCATCGCTGCGAAGGCAGGAGTGAAAGGATCAACCACGACAAACGATTATCTTCTCAAGAGGGCTCAGAAAGCCGCGATGGCCGCCAAGTTCAACCCTGATCCAAACGGGGCAGAAGTTCAGATAGGAACCATCGTTTATGATTTCAAGCTGAGGTAACAGCCTCGTTTGTTCCAGAGGAAACCAGGCATCAGTTTCCTTTATTCATTTGCGTTTTTTTAATGTTATCAGTCCAGACCCTTAGGTATTCACAGGAGTCTGGTAAGTATCCATGAGTGGTATACTGCTTTTTTCGTGTATTAAGGATAAAAAGATCGTTTAATTACAGATGCCCTCATAACACGTTTTGGGTGAGTTCGTCGAACACGTTAAATCTTAACTTGTTGTTCTTCAATACCTTGAATTTTTTATCAGACAAGCGTACAAGTGTTTTAGCCATGAAAACTTACATGTGCAACGCTGAAAGCCTTTCTGATCGTGGCCTGCAGACAATGCAAACTACTTTTGTTGCCGTAGTCTGCAATGAAAATAAAGTTAGTTATAGGGTTTGTTTTAATGCTCGGTGCCATCACAGGATATGGTTCTCCGGCCATTACAGATGCTATAAAGTTAAGAATTCAGAATGGAAGTCATTCTGACGAAACGGTGATCCGTTTTCTTCCAGGCTGTTCAGGCGGATATAACAATGGGTATGATGCCCAGAAGCTGTTTTCACCGTCTGCCGTTCCATCGATCTTTACAAAAGATGATGCAGGAACACCACTTGCAATAAATGCACTGGCTGATCTTGAGTCAGATCAGAGTGTGCCTGTTTTCGTAAGGATACCATCAGCAGGAAATTATAGCATCTCATCCACAATACCCGGACAGTTCGGGCCCGGCGTGGTGATCATACTTGAGGATATAAGCACAGGCATCAAGACGAACATTCAGACTCAACAGCATACAGCAACATTTCAGACACCACATAACAGTTCTCTGCCATCGTTCATCCTGCATTTTTATCTGCCTCCAAAGGTGATAGAGTTTGCTGAACCTTCGTGCACCGGAACTGCAGGTATGTTTGTGTTTCATAAAGCAGCATCGCAATCGTTGCCTTATAAGCTCGTGGATGCCAATGGTAGTCTCATCGCTTCATCAATGACATCATCCGGCAGTGATACAATTCAGGGTTTGCCATCAGGTAGTTTTAGCCTGAGAGTCTTTCAGGTTGATTCTATCTATACTGAAGCATTGATCTCACTTGGCTTATCAGGTCAGCCTGTGGCGGATTTCGAAACTGATGTACCGAATGGGGTGGTAGGACAGATGATTCAGTTTACAAGCTTGTCGCAGTCATTCCAGGATCTTGAATGGCATTTTGGGAACGGCGACATTGTGCAGGGTGATACTTCAAGATCGTATGTTTATCAGGCACCAGGTGTATATGCTGTTGATCTTATAGCCATCAATGGGGCTTGCAGGGATACAATCCAAAAGCAAATTGAAATATCATCGATCACAGGTATTTCTGAAGTTGATCATTCTGATATAAAGGTCAAGCTGAATGGAAACGTTGTTTTTATTGGATCATCCGGCATGCTTAAGGTTTACAGCCTCGACTCCAGGTTGATTCATCATCAGCGGATCATTGATCAGAAAGAAATCATTCTGGATTTGCCTTTACAGACAGGAATGTACCTGGTCGCATCAGGTAAGGAAACAAAAAGAGTATTCA
>JAKFFM010000022.1:0-8470 GCA_036675075.1 Bacteroidota bacterium | reverse complement strand
TGATGATAGCGTTTTAAGTTTTTGTGTGGCATCAACTGCGTTTGAAACAAGCTCCCTTAAAAAGATCTCATGGTCTGAATAAAGAAACTTTTTAATGATTGGAAAAATGTTCTCTGTCTGGACGTTTATCTTGCCTGTAACCATGGTAGAATTATGTTTACACCGGCATTGTCAAACCAGGTGCCATCGAGATAAATGCTGACAAAATGCCAGTTTTTTAATCCCGGTTGCCAGTTGATAGTTTACAGTTGACAGTTTACAGTTGACAACGGAACAGTACTTTATTCCCGGCATTTCGGATTCCCAAACTCGAAACCTAAATCAGTTGGCAGTTTACAGTTGATAGTTGGCAAAAGATAAGTACTTAATTTGTGGCATTTCGGATTCCAAAGCTCGAAACTAGAAACGCGAAACTCGAAACTTTTTTCAGTTGGCAGTTTGCAACGGGTTCAGTACTATATTCCCGGCATTTGGGATGTCCTAAACTCGCAACTCGAAACTATTTCCCTCAGTTCTCATCCCTCTTCGAAGGAAACTGGATCAACGGATGCTTCTTCTGCTTCTTTTCTTTCCTCCACCCATCGTCAACAGGATTTGAAACAGGAAAGTAATTGTTGTAGCTCTCATTGTTGATCGAGTTGATGATCTCGTTCCTGATAGCGTCCCCGTAATTGATATGACTTCTGTATCCAAACATGGCTAAAGGCTTTTTCTTCTTTCCTCTGAAAAAAACATACCCTACAAAAAAACCATGACTAAAACCGCTGATTATCAGCATTCAAGCTAATGTTATTTAAAACTCCAATAACAGACGTTCGGGGAAAACGATACTCATTTCAGACCACAATGCCCTTTGCAAGGTACCTCTCTGACAGCCTTTTAGGAGGCTACTACTATCGCTGACGGTTTCCTGCTGATCAGCATCAGACCAATAAAGGTTATTATCCCATTCACGATCAGGATCTCAAATCCAAACTTGTACCCGTTAAACAGGATCACGCTATACTCACTCAAAACAAATGTGATCATTGGTGACAAAATACATATCAGCGGAACATACCGATCCATCAGCGCTTTGCGTGTCAGTATTCCGAAAGCAAACAATCCGAGTAACGGACCATAAGTATAGCCTGCAACCTTAAGGATCAGGTTTATCACTCCCTGCCCCACATCAAACAATCCAAAGCTCACGATCACAAGTAACAGCAGGACGCCAAATCCAATGTGAATCGCATGACGCAGTGTCTTGTCTTTTTTGTCTTCCGCTTCTTTCTTCCCAAGTAAATCGATATAAAACGACGTTGTCAGTGTGGTAAGCACAGAATCTGCACTGGAAAATGTAGCGGCGGTCAAACCGGTAATGAATGCCAGTCCTGCAAAGATTCCAAGGTAATTCAGCGCAAGGTGAGGAAAGATCCTGTCGGTCGTGGCTTTCCCTGATATCGGGTCGATCGGAATATCGATGCTGTTCTTTGCCATATACATGAACAGCAAAGCTCCAAGTGAAAGAAAGAATACATTGACAATCACCACGATGACAGAAAACGAATTCATGTTTGTCTGGGCTTCTTTCAATGTCCGGCAGGATAAGCTTTTCTGCATCATGTTCTGATCAAGCCCTGTCATAACAATGGTTAGAAATGCACCACCAAGGATGTGCTTTACAAAGTAAGATGGTGATCGCCAGTCCCAGTTGAAAATCGTTGAAAGCTCTCCTGTAAACACTTCTTTTTCCATTTCCAGGAAGCCCATGTTGAGTTCTTTTGAGATCGCAGCAATGGATAGTATGACACCAAGCAGCAGGAAGACCGATTGAAACACATCTGTCCAAACCAGTGTTTTAATTCCGCCTCGGTATGTATAACCAAGCATCAGGACAATGATGCAGGCTACTGTAACATAGAAGTTTATCCCGAGCTGATCGAAAACAAAAATCTGGAGCACACCTGCTGCAAGAAACAATCTGCCAGCGGCACCGAGCAATCTTGATAGAAGAAAATAGAAGCTGCCTGTGCGTTGAGACCAGATCCCCAGGCGTTCACCGAGGTATGAATAGATCGATGTTAGCTGCATCCTGTAATAGAGCGGTAACAGGATATAGGAGATCACAAAATAACCAATAAAATATCCGAAAACTACCTGCATGTAGGTAAAATGCTCGGCCTGCACCCTGCCCGGAACTGAGATAAAGGTCACACCCGACAATGAATCGCCGATCATCCCGAACGCTACGGCATACCACGGTGAAGCTTTATTTCCCAGGAAGTAGGATTCTGAATTGGCATTTCGTCCTGTAACCCAGGCGATAAACAGCAGGATGATAAAATATCCGACAATACATGAAATAATGAGTGTAGGTGTCATGTGTACGCTTTCGAAATATCCTGCTTCAATCACAAATGAACGTATTTGGCTTGTGTATTCGTCGAAATTCAGGTATTCGCTTTCAACAAAGTTTTACACAGCAGAAGCAAATGATTTATTTTGCACTATGCCTGAGCTTCTAAAAAAGATAAAGTCACTTGAAAAAATTTCCAGAAACCTCGAACCCAATGCTGATCAGCGCAAGGAGGTTATTGGAAAAGTGGTACGTTATGCCGATGATTTCCTTGAAAATCTTGGATCGATCAAAGCATATGAATTTAAAGAAGACAACGGCAAAGAGCTTTCTGAAACATTGATCAGTGAAGAGCCAGGCTCACTTTCAGATGTCCTTGGTCTGATCGAACGCAATGTAGATCACAATGGCGTGAACCCTGCCTCTCCGGGATACCTTGCGTTTATTCCAGGCGGTGGGTTGTATTATTCTGCTGCTGGTGATTACCTCGCGGATGTCTTTAACAGGTTTGCAGGCATGTACTTCGCTTCACCTGGTGCTGTAAGAATGGAAAATGTCCTACTTCGCTGGATGGCTGAAATGGTTGGATTTCCAAAGGAAGCAGCTGGCAATCTTTCATCTGGTGGAAGTATTTCAAACCTCATTGCTGTCACGACTGCACGGGATGCTTTCGGAATCAAAGGCAGAGACCTTGATAAATCCGTGATCTATCACACGTCGCAATACCACCATTGCCTTGACAAATCCATCCGCATTGCGGGACTTAAAGAATGCATCCGCCGAAACATTCCAATGGATGAACGTTTCAGGATGAAAACGGATGAACTGGAAACACAGATCAAAATTGACATCCGTAACGGACTTCAGCCCTGGCTGGTGATCGCATCAGCAGGAACTACAGATGTAGGTGCTGTAGATCCTCTTGAAAAGATTGGTACGATCGCGAAGAAATATTCCATGTGGTTCCATGTTGATGCAGCTTACGGCGGATTTTTCGCGCTCACAACAAAAGGCAAAAAGATCCTCAAAGGTATCGAACAGGCCGATTCTGTTGTGCTTGATCCTCACAAGGGTTTGTTCCTTCCATATGGCACAGGCGCCGTCATCGTTAAGGACGGAAAAAAGCTGCAAGCTTCATTTTCATTCCAGGCAAACTACATGAAGTACGATCCTTCTGAACATGAATTGTCTCCTGCAGAGCTTTCTCCTGAGCTGACAAAACATTTCCGTGGCTTGCGTATGTGGCTGCCTCTCATGCTTCACGGATTAAAGCCTTTCAGGGCTGCCCTCGAGGAAAAGCTTCTTCTTACAAAATACTTTTATGAAGAGATCCAGAAAGCTGGCTTTGAAGTCATGATGGAGCCTGAGCTTTCTGTTACAACGTACAGGTATGTCCCTGAAACCGGAGATGCCAATGAGTTCAACATGAACCTTCTTGACCTGGTGAAGAAAGATGGCAGGGTATTTATATCTGCCACTACCATCGATGGCAAGTACGTTCTGCGCATGGCATGCCTTTCATTCAGAACGCATCTTGACACAATTGATTTGCTGATAAGCATTCTGAAAGAAAAGGTGAAGCTGCTTGAAAAAGCCTGAGTGCTAGTTTCGTTTAAGAACAAGCCTTCCAAAGACCTCCCCTGAAGCTGAACTGCTCTTTATAATGTAAACTCCATCAGGAACGTCTGGATCGATCGTCATCTGGATTGAATTTAAATCTGGTGTGAGCGACAGTTTCTGCACGATCTGACCGGTCATGTTGTATATCTCTACGAGTTGTATTTCCATTGAAGAGCTTTCAGGAAGTCCAAGACTTATAAATCCGGAAGATGGATTTGGATGCAAATTGTTCTTTGGTGTTTCATTCTTCCTGTTCCTGATTTCCAGCGGATCGATCAGCATCAGTTTTGATATGGCAGTGTCTGCATCATGTATGACCATCGTTGAATAATAGCCTTTTTCATTCACCGCCAGTTCTGTATCGGTTGCACCTTGGATTAATTCATTGTTCCGGAACCATTGATAGCTAAAGCCATCATGCGCCTCAGTCGATAGCAGGATGTCATCTGTCCGTTCTTCTTTGATCATGATGGATGCTTCCATTCTTGAAGAGTATGAATATTGACGGATCTTGGAGATGAAAATATCGGTATTGTAATATGGATTTAGCCATCTGCCTCCAAAGGAAATGTTCGATCGGTAAGCGCCTGTAGTGTAAACATTACGTAAACCATCAATGGTGATTGCAAGCCCTGATTCGGGTTCTCCATAGCTGTAGTAAGGATCAGCAGAACCACCTGCCTTCAGCGCCCAGAGAAAGGATCCGTTGGTTGAGAGTGCTGTCGTAAAGACCTCCTCCCCATCCGCACCATATAACGCCGTTGCTCCGAAATACGCATTGCCTGAAAATCTTCCTGTCAGATACACGGTTCCATTGCCTTCGGCCTTAATTCCAACCCCTTCATCATAGTAAGCACCTCCTGCACGTTTCACCCATCTGAAAGCTCCTGATGATGAATAGCTTAGAATAAAGACATCTCCCTGACCATAAGGATTTAAAGGAATGTTCTCGAACCTGGCGCCATAACAGAAAACACCTGTTGCATATACGTTTCCATAATTATCTACGCTTACACCTCTGGTTACTTCATAGTATGGACCAGATACTTTTTTCGCCCAGATAACATTTCCGTTTCCATCAAACTTTGTAATGAAACCATCATGATCGCCACTGCATGTGAGGTATGTTGATCCAAAACCGATCGTTCCCTGGAAATAGCCGGCCACGATGACATTTCCCGAAGGATCAACTGCAACGCTCCTGCCTTCATCTTTTTTACTGCTTCCGAATTTCTTTACCCATAACAATGTTCCATAAGTGTTGTATTTGGCCAGGAATACATCTTTTTCACCACTACTGTAAAGTGTCGTTGAACCAAAGGTCGCGCTGCCCTGAAAGAATCCTGTGACATATACATTTCCATATTTATCTGCAACACCAAGGCCTTTGTCGCTCTCATTTCCGCCCGCTTTTTTCGCCCACTGAATGTTGCCGTATTTATCATACTTCGCAACGAATATATCATTGAGGTATCCACCATACAATGTGATGTGCCCGAAATCTGCAGTTGACTGGAATTCCCCGGTAACATAGACATTTCCATTCACGTCGGCACTGATGGCATGTCCTACATCGCCTGAATAGCCCCCTGCTCTTCTGACCCATTGAATGCCTCCGTATGCATTGTATTTTGACACAAAAATATCGTGGTTGCCTCTACTGTACATGGTTATCCCATTGAAGTAACCTGTGTTTTCGAATTCACCTGTTACATAAACATTGTTTGATCCATCCGTGCAGATCCCGCGGCCATAATCATAGGCATAGCTTCCAGCCCTTACCGCCCAGTCAAATGATTGAGCAATGATTTTATCCGCAGTAAAAAGAAAACACAAATGAATAATCAGAATAGTAGAGATTCTTCCCATGGCCTGAGCTTTAATTGTTCAACACAACATATAGGTTGAAAAGCTCAGCAGATAGCTATGATCTGAACTGAATTATGATCAGGATTTACAATTTATACAACAACGAACATGTATAAATCATCAGTACCGGCTTCACCAATCAACACGATGATCAGCAGCTCAATTCTTCTGCCAAAAAATAAAATAGGATAATGAATTACAGGAAGTTATCTAGAGATACTTATTCACCGATCTTTCCGGCAAGCAGATAAAGAACAGCCATCCGTATGGCCACGCCATTCTCAACCTGATCAAGAATGATCGATTGATCTGAGTCAGCAACATCGCTCGTTATTTCAACACCCCTGTTGATCGGTCCCGGGTGCATGATCACGATCTTTTTATTCAATGAATCGAGCAGCTTTTTATCGAGGCCATAGATCATGCTATATTCCCTGATCGATGGGAAAAAGCGGATGTCCTGCCGTTCAAGCTGAATACGCAGCATGTTGGCAACATCACACCATTCAAGCGCTTTCCTGAGGTCATGCTCAACACGAACACCGAGCTCTGAAATATAACGCGGTATCAGAGTAGTTGGACCACAAACCATTACTTCAGCGCCAAGCTTCTGAAGACAAAAGATATTTGAAAGCGCAACCCTGCTATGAAGCACATCACCGACGATCACTACTTTCTTTCCTTCAACAGTTCCAAGCTTTTCCCTTATTGAGAAGGCATCAAGGAGAGCCTGTGTAGGATGCTCATGTGCACCGTCACCGGCATTGATGATTGTTGAGTCGATATGCCTGGACAGGAAAACACCAGCTCCCGGATTAGGATGTCGCATCACCACCAGATCCACTTTCATCGCGAGGATGTTGTTTACAGTATCAATGAGCGTTTCACCTTTGCTGACAGAAGATGCACTCGCAGTGAAATTAAGGACATCTGCAGAAAGCCTGCGTTCAGCCAGTTCAAATGAAAGCCTGGTGCGGGTGGAGTTTTCAAAAAAGAGATTCACTATGGTTACATCACGAAGCGATGGAACTTTTTTGATCGGACGATTCAGTACATCCTTGAAATTATCCGCAGTCCTGAATATGAGTTCAATGTCTTCTTTCGTGAGATCTTTAATTCCTAAGAGATGTTTGACACTTAACCCGGACATGCTATAATTCAGCTTTTATTTTCTAATGATCTTAATAACCACACTTTGTCTTCACCTTCGGTTTCCTTCCATTCAACTTTCACGCGTTCTGATCCGATAGAATCCACTTCCTTTCCAACATAATCAGCCTGTATCGGAAGATGCCTGCTATACCTTCTGTCAATGAGGACAAGCAGCTCAACCTTTTCTGGTCTACCGAAGCCAAGCATCGCATCCAGGCCTGAACGTATCGTACGTCCGGTGAAAAGCACATCATCGACCAGTATGACCTTTTTATTTTCGATGTGAAAGTCGATTTGAGTGCTGCTTGGGATGATGGGATCTTTTCTTCTGATATCGTCGCGGAAGAACGTCACATCAAGAGAACCGAGAAGCAAAGGTTTGTCACCCAGCAGTTTCTTCAGCTCGTTACAGATTCTTCTGGCAAGGAAGGTTCCTCTTGGCTGCAATCCAATAATAGCAGAAGAACTGAAATCATGATGATTCTCGATAAGCTCATGACAGAGCCGAGTGATTGTAATGTCGAATGCTTTTGGGGTAAGCAGCAGGACCTTATCCATAAACGATGTGCAAATATAATCTTTTATAGAATAGACTTCGCTGAGATTAATTCACATGCTTCCCTGATTCCGGTTATGGAATCAATTTAATGCATGAAGAATTCAAAGTCTTGAGGTCATTTCTTCTTTTTCAGCAAGGTCGAAAGTTTCCTGCGAAGCTGCATGTACCTGCTGTTGAGCTGATCCACTTCCTGTATACTCTGTTTGGTTTCGTTGAGACGGTCATCGCTGACCAGCTTCCCTGTGCACAGGTAGGAAAGTATATTGCAATCCTGCCTGATCATTTTCTTTTTCAGTATAACAATCTTCCTGTCGAGTTCAGAGCAGTCTTTCACCACACTCAGATCCGCATCAGGATTCACGTGGGTAAGGTTCGTGATCAGTCTTTTGAGCACCATGATGCCATCTGAAATGAATGCAAGCTTTCCCAGGCTTTTCAGGTTTGCTTTGTGGATCTGTTCTATCTTCAGCTCTAATTTCATCTTCACTTCTTTGAATTATCTGTTCAAATTACATTCCACGCTTCATGGCAAACATCCGTATATTCTGCTTATTGTCAGATGTAAGGTCCGCTACAGGATATACTTCCTCCAGGAGATGCTGAAACTGAAATGGCGTTAGCTTAAAACCTCCGCGAAAAGGTGTGTCCAGAAGATAGATGATGGAAATGATCACAGCGATGGTTGATACGTGCAGCGACATGATCGTGATCTGCACCTTATCGTTGGATATTCTAAACATCATGGTGATGAACACGGAGATCAAAGCAAGGATCACCAGTGAACCCCACACAGGTGAAGGAATCGCGCCTGCAAGACTTGTAAACACTCTTAGTCTTCTGAACGACGCGAGCTGGTTGAGGTTTTCCATTGACCGGATAAAGATCACTTCCTGGTTATTATTTGTGGGTGTGTAATTGAGAACCAAAGAGTA